>CALCCD010000106.1 GCA_937899645.1 uncultured cyanobacterium
CGAGCCTCTATCCTGGAGGCTCTATCTGTAGCCGGTCTTTAGAGATTTGGTATAACACCGCCAAACCACCACCACCACCGAACCCGCACGCCGCTCGCCCGCACCCAAGCCTCACGCGCCGAACGAGATCGAGCGCGCCCCCTTGCCCGAGTCCCCAAGACCTAGCCCGTCAATTCGGACCGCAGGGCAAACGCACGCATCCAAAAACTAACGAGATATCGTCGCAAGCGAGGACGCCTGCGCGACGAAAGCAACGGAGAAAATGCCCGTGGCGCAGGCGTCCTCGCCTGCCTCAAATTTTGTATTCGCTCGCCCTGATTCGGCCTGAAGCCCGATTCTGCGGCATTCCCGAGATGTACTAAACTAGGGAAGGAAAGAAAACAACGCACACACGAAAGTCCCTGAGCGTTTTAGAATTTATGGTTTTCGATCCCGATTTTTTCGCTTCGCAAACAGATAACGACCTTAACAACCAGCTGCTGATGTATTTGCAGCACCAGTCTCCGGAGATGCTCGCCCACATTGCAAAATCGGCGACGCCGGATATTAAGGACATCATTTCGCGCAACGTACAGGGTCTCGTCGGCGTTCTGCCGAGCGAAGGGTTTAACGTACAAATCGCTACCGATCGCGAGAATATGGCCGGGATGCTGGCGTCGGCGATGATGACGGGCTACTTTTTGCGGCAGATGGAGCAGCGTATGGAGCTGGAAAACCAGTTCTCAGATGTGCTCTCGTCCGACGGTGACGGCGCGTAGCTGCGCCCAGAGATACAAGGCTTGGCATTATTGTTGCCCGCTGTGGCGCGGGGTTTGCATCGAAAATTCGGCTCCTGCGAAAAACCGTTCCTGCGAAAAACCGTACTTTTGAGTGGCCGCGAGTAACACTTGCCTCCTGACGGCGCTCTGGCTAGAAATCTACGCGTCTATCCGGGGCAACACTGTCAGCGAGAGTCAGTCGGCACTGACTTACTTCCAGTGATGCTCGAAGTCTAGCAGTGCCGCGAGTTCCCGGTTGTACGGACGAAAGAAGTCGCGAAGCTCGGCTTCGAGTTCCGGCGAGATGTGGCGATACGACCCCGGATTGAAGATGGGATAAGTCTCTAGACCCTGGGGCTCCAGGCCGATAAAGCGCTGAACGCGCTCGACGACGGCTCCGGTATCGCTGAAGAACTCTTGACTGTCGATCGCCAGCAGGCTCGACTTTGGAAAATACTGTAGCCAGCGCTTGAGAAAGGTGCTGTAGAGCCCGCGCGAGATCGCCCGACCGCGCAGGTGGGTCGTAAACAGCTCGGCGGTTACGGTCTCGGGTGGGTGGGCGCGCGCGAACTCTAGCTCCGATCGCAGGAACTGCTCGATCGGCCCGATCAGGTTGCGCTCGCGGTAGCGCTGGTAGTAGTGCGAGATCGCCCGCTCGGTCGGGTCGCGCAAGACCGCGACGAGCTTGGCGTCCGGCAGGGCGGCGTGCAGGCGGGCAGGGGCGTCGGGATGGTCGATCGAGGTGTTGCTCGCCTCGCCGGTTATCCAGGCGCGATCGGCGCGGCGCGGCGGAAACTGCGACATGTACCAGGCGAGGCCGCGATCGTATTCCACCGACCAAAAGTCGATTTCCTTGTGCGCGCCGGAGACGATCTGTGGGTGGGCGCAGAGGTAGCTGTGTAGCGAGGTCGTGCCGCCTTTTTGGACGCCGATAATGAAGAAGCTGGGCGACAGGCGCGTCTCGGTTGCGGGCAGAGTTTTGCTGGCTTCGCGGGTCTGCAAGCAGGCGCCGAGACCGGCCTCGCGATCGAGCAGCGTGGCGTAGGCGATCGCCGCCGTGCGGTTGTCGCCGCCGAAGTTCGCCACCGCCGCCAGGTTGAGATAGGCGTCGCGGGCGTCGGGGGCAGCCGCGATCGCCGCGCGAAATAGCGCGCCCAGCTCGTC
The DNA here is from genome assembly GCA_937899645.1 of uncultured cyanobacterium. Classification (GTDB taxonomy): domain Bacteria; phylum Cyanobacteriota; class Cyanobacteriia; order Cyanobacteriales; family Geitlerinemataceae; genus RDYZ01. The sequence continues at coordinate 1,923 of CALCCD010000106.1, forward strand.
GAGCCGATCTTGGTTGCGGAAGCGAATCAGCAGGCGGTTGAAATAGAAAAAGTGATGCCACGCAGCGGTTGGGAAGCGCTCGATCGCGTGGCGGAAACAGAGATCGGCCACCGGCGCGAGATCGATGGGCTTGGCGTCGGGCCTATCCTCCAGTTTGAAATACGCCCCCGCATCGATAAAGGTCTCGATCGCGATCGAGAAGCTCTCGAACTCGTCCGGCCAGGGCGCGGCTAAATCCAGCCCTTCAAACCGCTTTAGCCACGGCCCAACCGGCGTCAGCGCGTCTCGGTGCTCCGCCAACAGCACCGCCAGCGTCTGGCAGCACTCGCGCCACTGCCGCTGGTGCGCCAGCGTTCGGCAGAGCTGCACCCGCGATCGCAGCGCCCCTGGCTCGATCGCCAGCGCCCGCGCAAATGCTGCCGACGCCTCTGTCCACTGCTCCTGCCGCAGCGACGCCAGCCCCAGACCGTGTTGCGCCCAGTAGCTCTCGGGCTCGCGGCGGATCGACTCTCGGTAGGCGATCGCCGCTTCCAGCCACTGCTGCTGCTGGCAGTGAGCGTGACCGAGCCGCTGGTAGGTCAGCGCCGTGCCGCACCCCGCTGCACCCGCCGCCGCCAGTGCCCGAACGATCTGCGGCCACTGTTGCGCCTCGGCCAGCGTCCCATGCAGCTCGGTTTCGTCTTCCTGGGGGAAGCGCACGAGCAGCTCCCGGTAAAGATCGGCTAACTGGGGCCACGCCTGTCGGTTGCGGTGGAGTGCGGCCAGCTCCCAGAGGGGCTCGGAGTGGGGGACGCGAGGCAGCGCCGCCCGATAGATGTTGTTGCGCAGGCCCCGATCGCCGGTTGGGTCGAGCCGTTCGGCCACGGCGATCGCGAGGGGGTAGCCGCGTCGGGCGATCGCGGTCTTGAGGCGAGACTTCCAGCGGGACAGCTTGGCGTTTGGGGCGCTTGGGGCGTTTGGGGCGCTTGAGGCGCGTGAGGCGTTTGAATGGTGCGACATCGGGCGACTTGGCAGGAGTCTTTCTTTACGATAGCGTCGCGAAGCGATCCGCACGTTCCGGAGCGCACCGAAGCGCTTCTAAGCGCGGGGTCAGTCATGACTCCCGGCCTGCCATTCTGGCGGCCAGCTTTTACAGTCAGCCTAGACGGCCAGCCATTTTGATAGGCTAAACCCCAAGGCCGCCGCTATCTTCCTAAATCGCACGTGATTGTTGTTTTTTTGAACACGAAAGGGGGCTGCGGCAAGAGCACCAGCACCGTTCATCTGTGTCGCTACCTCCTCAAGCGCAAAAAGCAAGTCGCGCTAATTGATGCCGATTCCCAGCAAACCTCGATCGACTGGGTGCGCGGCTTTAGGGCTGAAATCCCCCAGCCGGAGTGCCGCCGAGCCACTCAGCCCAAGGCGCTCCACACTCAGATTTGCGACTGCCTCAACCGCTACGACGCAACCGTTATCGACAGTCCGCCCGGTCTCGGCCGGGTTCAGCGTATCGCGCTGCTGTTTGCCGATATCGTCATGGTTCCCGTGCAGCCCGGTATTCCCGACCTGCGCGCCACCGCCAAACTCCTCGAAGCGATCCGGGCAGCACGGCGAGCGCGCCAGCACTTCGAGCCGCGCCCGAACCTGCCCGCGATCGGCGCGCCGGACTTTCAGGCGTTTACGTTTCTCGTACGCACCGTCTCCAACACGCGGCTGGCGGACAAGGCCCGATCGCTCCTCCGCGAGCGCGAAGACGCCCGGTTTCTGGAGGCGGACATTCCCCAACGCCAGGCGATCGCCGACGCGATGGAGCTGGGCGCGACGGCCTTCGATATCAACACCAAAGCCGCGCGCCAGGTGGCCGATGCCTACCGCAGACTGTTCGAGTCCGTCGGGCTGTAGAGCGCGATCGACATTAGCGCCGACATCCAAAAGCGCGCAAAAAAAAACGCCCGAGCGCGAAGCTCGCGGCGTTGCCATCAGGGTGCATCTACTGAGCTCAATATACCCCTTGAGGGTGAGACCCGTCATCCCTGTTTACACTTTGAAATGATTTATCCGCTCACCCCGCTGAAGTCAGGGTCGCTTCTCGGAGGCCTTCGACGATTTCGGCGATACCGCTGCTGTTGAGGCGGTAGCTGAGCGGGTGGGCCACCAGGCGCGCGGTGCTCTCGAACAGGACGGCAATCTCCTCGAGGCCGTTCTCCTTTAGGGTGCGCCCCGTCGAGACGAGATCGACGATCGCCTCGGACATGCCGGTAATCGGCCCTAGCTCCACCGAGCCGTAAAGCGGCACGATTTCCACGGGCAGATCGAGGTTGCTGAAGTAGTCGCGGGCGCAGTTGACGAACTTCGAGGCGACGCGACCGTGGGCGGGCAGCTCGATCGGCTCCTGGTAGCTGCTCGAGCCCTTCACGGCAACCGATAGGCGGCAGCTGCCGAAGCCGAGGTCGACAAGCTGAGCGACTTTGGACTTCTTCTCGCGCAACACGTCGTAGCCGACGACCCCGAGCTGCGCTTGGCCGAATTCGACGTATACCGGTACGTCCCAGGCGCGTACCAGCAGGGCTTTGGCGCGTCCGGTGGGTTCGGTGATTTGCAGTTGGCGGTTGCCCGATTCGAGAAAGGCGCTGAAGTCGAGGCCGACGGTTTGCAGCAGTTTGATGCTGTCTTTAAGTAGGGAGCCTTTGGGTAGGGCGATCGTGAGCATGGTGGTTGGGGGTACGGGCAATAGGCGCGATCGAGGGAAGCCGACGGTAGATGGCCGCGCGGGCTTGGGCGATTGCCGGAGCGACAACAGCATACACCTGCGACCTTTCGCGAGGTCGTTGGGATTCGGTGGGGAGGCCTCTCAATGCGTGAACTCGACGAAAACGGCTTTTTGAGGCTTGCTGACGAGGGATTTCGGGTTCGGGCTACGAAGGGATCGGGTTTCTAGCCACCGTCGAACTCACGTCTTAATTCAAGCGGCGACTGGCGCTGGGCTGACTCAGGTGCGACTCGTCGCAATTCAGCTCTAGCGTCGCTTCGCCCGCGTCTAAATTCCGTCGTACCTGGCTCAAACAGCACAACGGCGCGCGCGGCGGCGTTTCGTCATCGACAAAGGCTTGAATCATTCCCTGTACCGTTGCGCCGTGACCGACGAACAGGATGTCGCCCGCTGGTCGATCGGCCAGCTTTGCCAGTCGATCGGAAATCTCCCGCGCCGCCCGTCCCGATCGCGCCAGACACTCCGCCTCCGTCTCCGGGTAGTGCGGCGTGCCGATCGCCACGTAGCCCGAATCGACGCGGGGGAAAGTTGCGCGCAGCTCCTCGACTGGAGCCGTCACCGGCATCTCGGTCATCCAATCTCCATTCAGCCACTCGCAGATGCCCCACTCCAGCGCGATCGGCAAGTCGAGCGCTTCTGCGACGGGGTGCGCGGTCTGGACGCAACGACGAAACGGCGAGGCGAAAATATGGCGGATCGGCTCGGTTCGCAGGCGATCGGCGAGTTCGCGAGCCTGCACTGCGCCGTCGTCGGATAGGGGCGGGTCGTAGCGGCGCGGAGCAGTGTTAAACCACTCGGGGTTGACGAAGTCGAGCCGGTTGCCGTGGCGGGCGATCCAGATAGTCTGCGTGCGGGGGCTCATCGCGATTCCTGACGGTTTTGCGGACTGGTTCAGTCGGTTGCAGCAATTCGATCGTTCCTACGCTCTGCGTGAGAATGCAGCCCCCGACGCTCTGCGTCGCGAGCGGCAGAAGTCAAACGCCTAGGGAACGGCGATCGTCTCGAGTAGTTCGCGGACGATGTCTTTTGACGATCGACCGCCGCTAGGCACGATGCGATGGGTCAGGACGTGGGGCGCGATCGCCTTGATATCGTCAGGCAGCACGAAGTCGCGACCCAGCAGAAATGCCAGCGCCTGACTCGTGCGCTGGAGTGCCACCGTACCGCGCGGACTGACGCCCAGCGCCACTTCGGGATGTTCGCGCGTTTGCCGAACCAATGCCAGCAGATACTCCTGAACCACCGTCTCGACTTTGACCCCGAGGCAGCGCGATCGCAAATCTCCGAGCTGCTCCAGGCTCAGGCAAGCTTCGAGCGGCTGCGATCGCGCTCCGCCGATGCGCTGGAGCATTTGCAGCTCTTCGGCCTCGGTGGGGTAGCCCAGCGAAAACGACAGCGCAAAGCGATCCATCTGCGCTTCTGGCAGCGGGAACGTGCCCTGGTACTCGACCGGATTTTGGGTGGCGATCGTAAAAAACGGCGACTCCACCAGGCGCGTCACGCCGTCCACCGTCACCTGCTGCTCTTCCATTACCTCCAGCAGCGCCGACTGGGTGCGCGGCGTGGCGCGGTTGATTTCGTCGGCCAGCAGGACGTTGGCGAACACCGGCCCCGGCAGAAACTGAAACTCGCCGCTCTGCGGGTTCCAGATATTCGTACCGGTGATGTCGCTGGGCAGCAGGTCGGGCGTACACTGCACCCGCTGGAATTTGCCGCCGATCGAGGTGGCCAGCGACTTCGCCAGCAGCGTCTTGCCGACGCCGGGAACGTCCTCGAGCAGCGCGTGGCCATCGCAGAGCAGCGCCACCAGCACGAGGGTTATCGCCTCATCTTTCCCGACGATCGCCCGGTTGAGGTTGCCGCGCAAGCGCTGGATTTCCGGGATGGACGGGGCGGGAGAGGTGGCGTTCATGGTCGAAGTGGCAGAGGGCAGACGAGATCGGTGCGGGGCAGCTGTCGGGACGTTGACCGGACGATGACTACGATTGCGACTGGGGCGGTTCGGCGGTCGCCAACAGCTCGATCGCCCGATCGCGATCGCGCCCGATCTGCGCTTTCAGCTCGTCGAGGGAGCCGAACTTCTGCTCCGGGCGCAGGAAGTGCAGCAGCTCGACCGACAAACAGCGATCGTAAAGATCGCCGCTCCAGTCGATGAGGTGTGCTTCCACCGTGGGGTACTGGCCGTTCACGGTCGGGCGAGCGCCGATATTGATCGCGCCCACCACGGGCGGCTCGTTCTCGCCCAGCCAGACGCGACCGGCGTAAACGCCCCAGCGCGGCAGAAACTTATCCGGCGGCACGTGGATATTCGCCGTCGGAAAGCCGATCGTCCGCCCCAGTTCCCGGCCGCGTTCGACGGTTCCCGCAATGCGGTAGGGCCTGCCGAGCAAACGATTCGCCCGCTCCAGCTCGCCCGCCTCGAGGGCCGCGCGCACTGCCGAGCTGCTAACGCGATCGGCGTCGATATGGTGAAGATCCACGATATGTGCCTCAATTCCGTGAGATTGACCGAGCTTGCCTAAGTCGGACGCCGTGCCCGATCGCCGATGACCGAAGCGAAAGTTTCCGCCGACGCTGACCGCCCGCGCCTGTAGGCCGTCGAGCAAGATCTGTCGGAAAAATTCTTCGGGAGAGAGGGCCGCCAACTGGCGATCGAAGGGCAGCAACACGAGCTGATCGACGCCCAGCGCCCGCAGCGCATCGACTTTCTCGGCGATCGGCGACAGCAGCGGTCGCGATTTGCCCGAAAAGAACGCCTGCGGGTGCGGGTTAAAGGTTAGTACCGTGGTGTAAACACGCCCCGCTTCGATCGGCCGAAGCGGTACGGAATCCGGCCTGCTGCGATCGCACCCCGTCGGTACGTAGCGGTGGGTCATCCCTGATGAAAGATAGGGAGCCACCACCGCCGGTTCCGCGCACCCGCCCATCGCCGAATCCTCGAGGATTCGACCGATCACCCGCTGGTGCCCGAGATGCACGCCGTCGAAGTTCCCCAAGGCGACGCGTGTCGGCGTCAGCGTTGCCGCCAAGGATGAAGTCACCCACACGAAATTCGATCTACTGCTCCCACGTGGTTGTAAGGCTCGGACAGAAAGCTCGGATAGCTGGTCGTGCCTGCGACTCGGAAGAGACCTTCCTTCAAGACCTAGATCGAGCTAAAGCCAGACTAACGGCGCGACAGCGCTCACTCGTCCGACGACGACTCGAGGGTGACGATCGCCTCATCTCCCCCTAAGTGGATTGTCATCCCCTCGCGTGCCATCACGCTATCGGGAAATTCCGCCTTGACCGCCTTACCGACGCCATCGAGGAAGTCGTCGTTGTGCAGCGGATCGTGGTGAAAAATCGCCAGCTTCTTCACGCCCGCTGCCTTGGCTGCCTTGACGGCCTCCTGCCAGGTCGAGTGTCCCCAGCCTTTTTTACTGGAGGTTTCAGAATAGTACTCTTCGTTTGTATAGGTCGCGTCGTAAATCATCACGTCCGCATTGCGCGCCAGCTTCTGGACGTTTTCGTCGAGGCGATCCTCAAAGTGTTCGGTGTCGGAGATGTAGGCCACAGCCATTCCGTTCCAACTGATGCGGTAGCCGATCGCCTCGCCGGGGTGCTGCAACAAGGCGTTGTCGATCTTCACCTCGCCGACCTCTACCGTCTGGCCGACTTTGATGTCGTTGAACTCGAGCTGCGCACCCATGATTTGCAGTGGTACGGGAAAGTTCGGGTGCAGCATTTGGTCGTTGAGCCGCTGCTCGATCGTTGCGCCGTTGGGCGCGATCGCACCGTAGATATGAAACTTGTTGCCTTTGATAAAAGCCGGAACGAAGAAGGGAAAGCCCTGAATGTGATCCCAGTGGGAGTGGGTGAAGAAGAGATGACCCGACGCCGGAAGCTGAGAGAGCAGGTTCTGACCGAGAACGCGCAGCCCCGTGCCGCCATCGAAAATCAAGCGCTCGCCTGCCACCAGCATTTCCAGGCAGGGAGTGTTACCGCCGTAGCGGACGGTCTCCGGCCCCGGACACGCGATACTCCCTCTGACGCCCCAGAAACGAACCGCAAATTGGTTTTGAGTGCTAGACATGAGTGTTGGTTCGGGCTTGGCGATGGTAGCCGATTTAGGGATCGATTCGGGGTACGGGTAACGATCGATCGCGGGGGCAGCAGGCCGTCGGGAAATCGCGGCGCGCGGATGGCGAATCGCTCGTGGCGCGGGCGGCTCTCAATCGCACGACAATCCTAGCAAAAACACTGGGCTGCACCGGGCGGGCTCGCGTTGCGGCGCGCGGTCGGTCGAGCGAGTGTCGGGCGGATGTCGAGCACGTATCGAAATCGCCGACTCGTGTGGTCTCCAGACAGCCCTTTCCTTTGTCTAGACTAACCCCAATCCCAGAGATTATGGCAAGTTTATCCCCCGCGCGGCGATCGCGCGGGCGTGGACTTAAGGCGACCCGACTTCGGCTTCTCCTTTCAGGCGGACGCGCCACTCATCCGGTCGTTCGAGCAAGTCGCTGCGGGCGATCGTCTCTTGCTCGCCCGTCGCCAGCCATTTGACGTTGACGTTGTTCGACTCGGCCTCGGCATCGCCCAGCACCAAGCAGGCCACCGCCCCGCTGCGATCGGCGCGGCGAAACTGCTTGCCAAAGGCACTGGCGCTCAGGTCGAGTTCGACGGTGAAGCCCGCGCGGCGTAAACCGTGGGAGAGCTCGAGCGCCTGGGCTTCGGCCCGATCGCCCTTCGAGACGATAAAGAAGTCTACGGACGGTTCGATATCGCGATCGAGCTTTTGCAGCAGGATGATCAGCCGCTCCATGCCGATCGCCCAGCCGACTGCCGGGGTCGCCTTGCCGCCGAGCTGCTCGACCAGGCCGTCGTAGCGCCCGCCGCCGCACACCGTCGCCTGCGCGCCGAGGTCGTCGGACTGGATCTCGAAGGCCGTGTGGGTGTAGTAGTCGAGGCCGCGTACGAGACGGGGGTCGATCGCATAGGTGATGCCTAGCTGGGTCAGCAGTTCGCAAGCGCGATCGAAGTGGCGCTTCGAGTTGTCGCCCAGGTAGTCGAGGATGCTTGGGGCGGACTGGGCGATCTCCTGGGTGCGCTCGTCTTTGCTATCGAGGATACGCAGTGGGTTGCGATCGAGCCGATCCTGGGAGTCGGCGTCAAGTTCGTCTTTAAAGGGCGCTAGGTAGTCTACTAGCGCATCGCGATAGCGCTGGCGATCGGCTCCATCGCCGACCGAGTTGATCGCCAGGTGCAGGTTTTGCAGTCCCAGAGATTTGAGCAGCGTCGTGGCGATCGAGATCGTTTCCACGTCCGCGCGCGGGTCGGGCGAGCCGATAACCTCGACGCCGATTTGGTGGAACTGTCGCTGGCGTCCAGCCTGGGGACGCTCGTAGCGGAACATCGGCCCGGTGTACCACAGACGCTGCACGCCACCGGTGGCGTAGAGCTTGTTCTCGATATAAGAACGCACCACGCCCGCCGTGCCTTCGGGTCGCAGCGTAATCGAGCGATCGCCGCGATCGGTGAACGTATACATTTCCTTGCCGACCACGTCCGTTGCTTCGCCGATGCCCCGCTCGAACAGCGGCGTCTGCTCGAAAATCGGCGTGCGGATCTGCTGGTAGCGGGCGCGGCTGAGAATTTCGTGGGTCGTCCTTTCCAGGAACTGCCAGTAGGAGCCCTCTTCCGGCAAAATATCTCGGGTTCCGCGAACGGCTTGGACGATCTTACTCATGGATTGCAGCGGGTTGAAGGTCGGCCGATGGGCGGTGTTGGGGTGCGATCGCGGCCATTGATCATTGTTAGGAGCTAGGCAGAGATTTACGAGCCCGTCGCGATCGACGCCAGCGCCGTCGCCGACGGCTCGTAGCGCGCGCAGTTGCCGAAGCGCTGGGCGTAGTGGTCGAGGATCTCCCGAACGCGATCGCGTTCGGTCTGGGTCGCGTTTTCGCCGTAGCGCAGCCAAATTCCACCGATCTGACTGGTCTCGTAAGCAAAAGCTCCGGGCTCGGGCGGCAGCAGCCCTGTCTCAACGCAGTCGACCTGGCGCAGGTGGGCGACCAGCTCGCGGTAGATCGCCAGCGGCATGGACTCGTAGCGCAGGTAGTCGCTGGTCGAGCGGGACGATCGGAGGGTCGGCGGCGATTCAGTCACGGTGGTTGCGGGGGCGTGGTTGGGCGCGATACGAACGCGCGATCTGTAGGATAAGCGGACGGTTTTGGGCGGGCGCAGTCGGACTCGCAGTCAGACGCGCAGTCACGTGCGGCGGGGTGCGTCGTGAAGATCGACTGGAGCTGGCAAAAACCAAAAAACAGGCGCTAGGCGTTCTGTTCGGGCACGGGCAAAACGCAGCAGTTGACGCGATCGAGGCAGACCTTACCCCACTGCAACGCCCAGCGAACCAGTGAGACCCGATTGTCCGTTTTGGTTTTGTGCAAGATGTTGCTGATGTGGTTGTCGACCGTACGCTTGCTGATTTCGAGCCGAACGGCGATATCTTGGTTCGTCAAACCCAGCGCGACTAGCTCGATCACTTGCAATTCGCGATCGGACAAAATCGGATTGGTTTGCGTTCCTTTGGCCGTCATTTTGGTTTCGCTCTCCGCAATATCTACCACAGGACATTGTACGCGGATTTTGGGCTTCGCCCGCCGATCGACACGGAGCGTAACGGCCTTAGGCTAAGCGATCCCCGCCACCGAAGCCGCCACCGAAGCTGCCCTAGAGCTCATCATCGACAATCTGCAAGCGAACGCTGTTCTCGCCCGTCTCGTCGAGCGAAACCTCGATCGATTTTCCCGTCACCCGCTCGACGCAGGCAATCAGCGATCGTAAGTTGGGCGTACTCGCGCCAGTATCGACATAGAGTCGATCGGCTACCTGCCCCAGACGCTTCCAGGTGATGTAGAGCTTCGCGACCGCCTGCTCGAGTTGGGCCGTCTGGCGCACCAGATCGCTCGCCGCGTCCAGGCAGCCGATACGCAGCGACTCCTCGAGGGCTTCGAGCACCTCCACGCCCCCTTCGCGCAGCGTCTGAGACTGGGCCGCCGAGTCGAGGTAGCGCGTCAGGTTTTTGGCATCGGCCGTCACCTGCTTGACTGTCTCCAGATCGGGCGTCTCGGCCACGGCGCGGTGGATCTCCGCCTGGTGAGTTTCCGGCAGCTTCTCTAGCTCGCGCACCAGCGGCGCGACTTGCTGTGGCGGAATCGAGCGATCGGCGGCCTTGGCTTTTAGCTCGTCCGGCAGCAGTTCTGAGGTCATCGACAGCCACTCATCCGAGAGCTGTTTGACCTCGCGGCGGGTGATGCGGTTGCCGTCCTGGGCGCTGGTGGCCACGAGCTGCTGCACCTCCACCGGCGACTCGGCGGTTTCGATAAAGGCGCGCTTGCTGAAGTTACTAATCGCCTCGGGCTCGAGGGTCTTTTCGGCCAGTAGCGTATCGGCACTGTCGGCCAGGGCCATCAGCGAGTACGCCTGGGTTTTCGCGATCTCGCGATCGCCCAACCACTTGAGGAAGCCGCGTCCGCGCCCCTCGCCGCTGACCTTCTCGCGATCGCGCACCGCCCGCAAAATCCGCCCGCGCCAGATATCGGTCTGTAAATCGAAGCGATCGCACACGTACCAAGCGCGATCGATGCGATCGTGAAACTCGAAGTCCGCTAGACTCTCGTCCTGCGGGTCGGGCACGGTCAGATTCAGATCGCTCGCTTCCTCAAAGCTCGCCGCAATCTCGGCAGGGTCTGTCGATCGGGCCTTACCATCGCGAGACGCACCCGCAACCGTCGGCTCCGAGGCTTCCACAGAGGGGCCCGCAGAAGCGCTCGTAGAAGCATCCGACTCGCGCGATCCCGGAGCCCCCGAGACCGTCCCGGAAGCAGGCCCAGAAGCAGGCCCGGGAGCAGAAAAATTGTCGGGCTCGAAAGGCAAATCGTTCCAGGCAGCTTCATTTTCTTGTGGCGCGGTCATAGGCTCGAGGCGGCTCCACTACGGCAGGGGTTCGATCGTACCTGCGATCGGGCGGAGATGGCATCGAGCTCGAGTCGGAGTTAAGCCGGGATCGGACAGGAGTTTGGCCGGAGCCGAGCCGGAGCTGGGCCGAGGTTGCCTCGAGATCGCGCCGAAATTGCGCTGAGTTTGCTGGGCTTGCAGGAGCGGCGGGCAGGAGCGGCGGACGAAAATTTTGGTTAACCGACGATTGGGGATGGCGATCGCCAACCGCGTTCCCGCTGCTGCTGCAAGCTGTGTCACTAGGTCGTCGCTTCCGCCAGGTCAGCAACCGTCCACAGCCCGAATTGAAAATCACCGATCGATCTGTTAAAACGACATATAGATCGGCTTTGACGTTGGTGACTGCCAATATTGTTTTTTGATCTATACCTTTCCTGCTAAACGCCCTCGCTGGACTTAACTGGCTCAGTATGCCGACTCGTTTCGGAAACTTCGAGCCGAAGCTAAGGGGTCAGGAGTAAGAATTCCATCGTCCGTTTTCGGGCGCTCTGTCTTACTTCATTTGTCGTTTGCAGGTCGAAAACTGAGGTAAGACGGCGTTGCAGTCGATTCTTTAAATTCTTTCCGGCACAGTTCAGTCGAAGCTCACGACGAACTCGCGATCGTCGAGCCCGACGATATCGCCCGCCACCAGCTTGCGGCGGCGGCGCGTTTCCAATTCGCCATTGACTTCCACCATTCCCGACTGAATCAAGTATTTCGCCTGACCGCCCGTCTCGGCGATGTTCATCCACTTGAGAAATTGCCCGAGTTCGATTTTGCGAACGTCATCGGGTATGTCCGGCGAGGTGAAAGTCATTGAATCTCTGCGGCTCTCTACGGCGCTCTGCGTCAGTTGTCGCTCGATCGTAACGAAAAGGTTTGCGGCCTGTCTATGCGCGATCGCGACAATCGCCCACTCGAGAACCGAGTGCGCGATCGTCTCACGGTATTGAAGTATCGAAAATGCCGGTCGTCGAGGGCTCGTCGTTAAGCGCCGCTTCCCGCTCGCGAGCCCAGCGTCCGGCCCGATCGAAAGCCGAGGGAACTAAGCCTGGTTAGGGAAAGGAAAACGAAATGACGATCGCCCCGAAGCGGGCAAATCCCGAAGCGGACAAATCCTGAAGCGGGCAAATGCGAAAAGACTGAGGTAGAGCGAGATTTCTAGGCCGATAGACGAGCGCTTCGACCTTTAGAAGAAAACTTTTGCCGAGCCCGCGATCGAGCCGACTATCGAACTGACTGTCGGGCTGATTTTCGGAGCGAAGCTGAGCCGGGGGTGGGGCGGATTTGGGCCGATGTTGGGCCTCGAAGCGTCGCGCCTGTGGCTAGTGGCAGAAACCGCGCGAAAACAGTCTGCGTCCGAGATTTAGCGTCCGCTGCCACGGTAAGGCACGATCGAGTCGCTGTTGTTTTCCGCTTCGGTTGCTTGCGTGAGGTAGACGTCGACGCCGTTGGTAGATGCCTGTGCTGGAAGGAGGTTTGAGTTGAAGGCGAAACCGATCGCGACGATACCGGAAATCCAAAGAGCTTTAGAGATGCGCATGATGTTTAGTCGTGTAATGCGTTCGTTTTCTAGGTACGTCTCCTCGGCGATCGCATCCGGAGAAATCGCAAACTAGCGCTCGACTTCTATTGACTTTTTCCGCGCTTTATCCGCTCCAGCTCCCTACTCGCGAGATATTCTGTCGCGAGCCTGCCAATGGGCGATCGGCACAGACGGAAGTGAAAATTTCGATCTTGCCTGACGCAGCGTCAACCCGTGCCCCAGGAGCGGGCATCCCGACTTTATGACGATCGCGACGTGCCACCGACATGAGACCAACGGGACTTACGCAAAAATCGCGACAGCCCTTGAAACTTCGTGACAGATTCGGGGCTGAAACAACAAAATTACTTTGGCGTGCGTGAGTCCTGACCAACATAAGACCGACACGAAAAAAAACGGCGCACTGTAGTGCGCCGCCACCAGAGTTTTTAATTGTGGTCGCGCGCGACACAACCGTCTCAGCGACCCCAGGGCGTTACGACGACTCGACATGGAACAACTCGAGCGACTCGCGGCAGCAGCGCTTGAACTTATCCTGCATTTCCAATACCGGCGCTGCGTTCCCGTGAAATTCCCAGCGCTCGACGGTCGAAAGTCGCCACTGCTGGCCGCGATGGTCGTAGCCTGCCAGCTCGATGCCGATCGCGCGGCGCTGGCGCTCGACCGGGTCTTCGTGGAAGCGGATCTGAACCAGCAGACTGCGACACTGGCTCGATCGGCTCACGCCAGGAAAGTGGAAGCCAATATCGATCGAGTCGGGATCGACGAGATCGCGCGTGTCTGGGTCGTTTTTCCAGGGCTTGAGGTCGGAGCGCAGGTCGGGGAATTCCGCTTTAAACAGATTGACGATCGCGGCAATTTTGGTCGCGGTATTGATATTGCGCGCTTGTTCGGCAGCGTTCATGGGGTGCTTTCCTCGCGCGGCGTGAACTTTAATCTAAAAGGTTAACGATTGATTGAGAAAGTGCAAGCGCAAGGCGAACAGTTTTGCCTGGATTTTTTGCCTGGATCTTCGCCGCGATCGCAACGCCGCCCGTTCGCTGCCTTCGATCGGACTCGCTCTGGCGCAACGCTAGACCTCGAGAATGCAGGATTTCTGGCGGTGGCACTGCCGTACGTCATTCTCCGGTCGCGATCGTCGCGTCGGGCTTCGTTGCCATCATGTTGAGGCTGATGAGCGTATCGAGTATTCGCACACTGCTGCAGTCTTGAAACAGGCCGAATTCACTGACCTGCTCGTAGTCCAGAAAGCCCACCTCCTCGAGGTAGAGCGCCAAAATATCGGCGTCGAAACCTGCCTTATGTACGTCCCACTCGTTCGTCTGGCCGCCGTACATCATGCCCAAAAGCTGAAAGCGCTCGATCGGCAGTAGGTTTGGGTTGATGTAGAGCCAGCAGAGCGTCCGCAGGTCGGGCACGCTGATGTAGAGATGTCCACCGGGCGCGAGGACGCGATACCACTCCGAGAGCGTCTGAACCAGCTCGTTGTCTAGGGTGTGGAAGAAATGCTCGAGGACGTGGCTGGCGTAAATTGCCTCGATCGATCCGTCTGCAAACTGGCCTAAGTCTTTGGCATTGCCGACAAAATCCACCTCGGGCCGCTCCTCCGCATCGAAGATCTTCCAGTCGGGGTGGGGCTGACAGCCGCCAATATGTAGCTTTAGGGTCATGGGTGCGATCGCGGCGGAAGCCAGCGGAAAATCAACGGCAGCGCTCTTTATGATATTTGCCGATCGCCCGCCGAAATCCGCCCTGCCGCTCGCGGTTTAATGGAGCAGACGCCAACTCTGCCGCTCGATCGAGCCGAGCCTCTACCGCAATGGACGTAAAAGCCGCCGCCTTCGCTGCCAGCGAGCCCATCCGCACTAAAACTGCCCGGCTCGATCGCGACGCTCCCTGCAAGCAGGAATGACGTTTCCCGTCACGCACTCAATTCCGTCGATCGCGTCGCTCCTGTCCGAGGTCGCGCCGCAATACGCGATCGCCCCGCCGACCGGCGGCTGTTTCCTCAATATTGGCGTTAACGATACGTTTCTGGTGCGATCCGCGCGATCGCAGTCAGTACTGCGCGTCTACCGTCACAACCTGCGGACGCTCGACGAGATCCACTACGAGCTTGAAGTTTTGCAACATCTGAAAGCCGCCGGGGTTGCTGTCGCCGCGCCGATCGCCCGGAAGGATGGCAGAGGCGATCGATTCCTAACCGCGATCGACGCACCGGAAGGCCAGCGCTGGGCGGCGATGTTCGAGTTCGCGCCGGGTCGAGAGCTGGAATACGGCAAGGGCAAGCCGACCGAGCCGGTCTATCGCTACGGACGGATGGCCGCGAGCCTCCATGCCGCGACGGTAGATTTTGCCAGCGATCGCCAACGTGCCAGCCTTGACCTCGAAACGCTCCTCGCGCAGCCGCTGCGATCGATCCAAACAAAGCTCTGCGATCGGCTAGGTCGTTCGTCCGAATGGCCGTATTTTTCCGGACTCGCGCGAAAACTGCGCGACGCGATCGCGGCGCTACCCGATCTCGATTGGGGCTTCTGCCACGGCGACCTCCACGGCGGCAACGCCCATATCGACGGCGAAATCGTGACACCGTTCGATTTTGACTGTTGCGGTTTGGGCTGGCGGGCGTACGATCTGGCGGTCTTCAAACGGGACTTGCGGGCGAGTGGGCATCCGCTGGAAATTTGGGAGGCGTTTTTGCGTGGGTACGGTGAGGTACGCGCGTTGGGTGAGCGCGATCGACGGGCGATCGAGCTATTCGTGCCGGTGCGCCACCTCTGGATGTTGGGGCTGCACGTCGATAACGGCGACGATTGGGGCTTCGGTTGGCTAGGCGAGGAGTATCTCGATCGCGAGCGCAAGTTTTTACAGGATTGGGAAGCAGAGTTTGGGGGAATGCTATGACGGTCTTGGCGCTGATTCTAGCGGCGGTGGCGATCGCGGCGCTGCTGACGGGCTCGACCGGGAAAAACGCCGAGCGCAAGAAACATCGCCGGGGCGAGCGATCGAACGCTGGAAAACTCGGCTACTGGATTCTTGCCGCGATCGTTGGGGCGAGCGCGATCGCGGCGTTTCTGCTGCTTCGTTAGGTCGTCGCCACCGGCTCCGATCGCCGCTGCATTTCCAAATAAATCAGCAGCGCATTTACGTCCGCCGGGTTCACCCCACCAATCCGCGACGCCTGCCCGATCGTTACTGGCTTCACCTTCATTAGCTTCTCGCGCGACTCTTTCGACAGCGTCTCGATCGCGTCGTAGTTAAGATCCACCGGCAGCTTGCGATTCGCCTCCTTAACGATCGCCGCAATTTGATTCTCCTGCCGCTGGAGATAGCCCGAATACTTGATATCGATTTCCGCGCCCTCCTGCTCCGCGCGCGCCAGCGACCCGTCGCCCAGGCCGTAGCCCGCCAGATCGGTGTAGTGGAACTTCGGACGGCGCAACAGCTCCGCCAGTGTGGCCGAGCCTTTGATGCGCTGGTTGGTGTCGGCGACGATCTGCTGACCCAGCGGATCGCGCTCCTTGACGCGCTCGGTTTCCAGGCGCTTTTTCTCCGCCGCGATCTTCGCCTGCTTCGCCTCGAACAGCGCCCAGCGGCGATCGTCGATCGTGCCCAGTTCGCGACCAAGCGGCGTCAAGCGGCGATCGGCATTGTCCGATCGCAGCACCAGGCGATACTCCGATCGCGAGGTCAGCATCCGATACGGCTCGCGCAGCTCCTTCGTGCACAGGTCGTCGATCAGCGTGCCGACGTAGCTCTCCTCGCGGGGGAACACCACCATCTCTTGCCCGCGCGCAAACCGCGCTGCATTCACACCCGCCACAAACCCCTGCGCCGCCGCCTCCTCATAGCCCGTCGTGCCGTTGATTTGTCCCGCGCAGAACAGCCCCTCCACCTTCTTCGTCATCAGCGTCGGGAAGCACTGCGTCGCGGGCAGATAGTCGTACTCGACCGCGTAGGCGGGGCGCAGCATCACGCACTCCTCCAGGCCGGGGAGCG
The DNA here is from genome assembly GCA_937899645.1 of uncultured cyanobacterium. GTDB lineage: Bacteria > Cyanobacteriota > Cyanobacteriia > Cyanobacteriales > Geitlerinemataceae > RDYZ01. Next base: position 18,200 of record CALCCD010000106.1, read on the forward strand.
ATCGCAGCATTTGCCGCTGAAGCGCTTCCGGTAGCCCCGTCGAAAAGCCCTGGATATACAGCTCGGGAATGTCGCGGCCTTCCGGCTCGATAAAAATCTGGTGGCTCTCTTTGTCGGCAAAGCGAACGATTTTGTCCTCGATGCTCGGGCAGTAGCGCGGCCCCTTCGCGTCCACCCAGCCGCCGTAGACGGGCGACAGGTGCAGGTTGTCGCGGATCAGCTTGTGGGTTGTGGCGGTGGTGCGCGTTAGGTAGCAGTTCATCTGCTCGCGCTCGATCCAGGCTTCCGGGTCGAAGCTAAACCAGCGCACGTCGTCGTCCGGCGGCTGGATCTCCATTTTCGAGTAGTCCACCGATCGCTTATCGACCCGCGCGGGCGTCCCAGTCTTGAGGCGATCGGTCTCGAAGCCCATTTTCTGGAGCGTCTCCGTCAGGCCGATCGCCGCAAATTCACCCGCGCGACCCGCCTGCATCGATTTATTACCCACCCAAATGACGCCACCGAGGAACGTGCCGGTGGTCAAGATCGCGGATTTGCAGCCGAACGCCACGCCGAAGTAGGTCTCGACGCCAATCACCTCGTCGTTTTTGCCCATCACCAAATCCGTCACCATGCCCTCGCGCACGGAGAGGTTTGGCTCGTTCTCGACGACGCGCTTCATGTCGGCGGCATATTCGCGCTTGTCGGTTTGCGCCCGCAGCGCCCAGACCGCAGGCCCGCGCGAGGAGTTCAGCACGCGCTTTTGCAAGTAAGTGCGATCGGCCATCTTGCCGATTTCGCCGCCGAGAGCATCGACCTCATGAACGAGCTGCGATTTTGCCGGTGCGCCGACGGCGGGGTTGCAGGGTTGCCAGCCGATTTTGTCCAGATTCAGCGTCAGCAGCAGCGTTTGGCAACCGAGGCGCGCGGCGGCGAGGGCGGCGTCGCATCCGGCGTGTCCCGCACCGACGACGATGACTTCAAATTCTTCTTGAAATGAGGGCTCTTGAAATGGGGCCTCTTGAAATGGAGCCTCTTGAGATTCGACTGCGTTTGGGCTGGTGGTGGCTTCGGTCATCGTGGCGCGATCGGTCGGCGTGAGGTTTCGATATCGGGCGACTTATTGTAACGCTGGGGCTTTTGGGTTGGGAACGGCTACTCAGGGCGTTTAGTCAGGGCGATCGAGCGTGATGCCAAACAGAATCCCCAGAACTTTCGGCAGGTCGTTGGGGACGCCGTAGGTGTTGATGTCTTTTTGGATGCGCTTTTCGGCGCGATCGAGCAGGCCGAATTTCCAGGTGTCGCCGGTGGTGACTGCGCCGTAGAGGCGATCGCTGGGTGAGTCGATCCAGCGATCGAGGGCGATGAGTTCGACGGCGAGCTGCGTGAAACCTTTGCCGAGGTCGGCGTTTTTCGCTTCGATAACGACGAGGTTTCTGGGCGCGGGAATGAAGTAGTCGAGGTTGCCTTTTGGTTATCGACCTGGATGGCGTATTCGATTTTGAGCGGCGACTGGATGTGTTTGCAAACGGCGCGCAAGACGGGAAAGATTAGGGCTTCGCGGCGGGCGATTTCGGAGCTGGGATCGACGAGGGCGATATTCTCCTCGAGTTCGCGGGCGAGTGGGGCGGGGTCGATGGGGATTTTTTCTATGAGGTGAAGTGTCGCGGTTTGGAGAGTAATACCGAATTCGGAGAGGATATCGGCGGTATCGAAAGGGATGTTGCCGTATTGGCTAAAGCTGTAGCTTGTGGCTGGATTGAGAATTGGGGGGTTCACGACTGCTCCGCTCCCGTGCGTTCTGGCTTTTCAATAAATCGCTCGTCTTGTCTATACTTTGCGAGAATCTGCCGCATATACGGTGTCACTCTCCAGCAATCTTCTTCAGATTCGTTCTCTATACACGACCAGTAGTAGACCGAGTAAATGTGTCGCGTGATGCGTCGCTCGAGAGCCGACAAAATTCGACGCCAGCGAGCGTCTAAATCTAGATCGGTTTTCAGCTCCTCGAAAGACTCAATAATTGTCTCCATAAGCGTAAAGCATTCGTCATCGTTAAGTTCCCCGCTCTCGTATGCCTCGAGAAACTCCTCAACGCGATCGGGGTCTGCTACTTCATACTCCCAATCCTGCATGTTCGGCTCGTTTGGCAGGCCGAATCGCTGTGCCAGCGAGTCGATCGCTTCTCTTGTGGGAAATCTCCACAGGTGCTTTGGGATATCCATGCTTTTACGCGGTTGAAATCAAGCTCGAGAAGCACTACTTGAAAGATGGCAATTTCTGGGTGAAAGACCCATTACACTCGCTGTCTACCGACAGCGAGCAAACATGAAACAGGGTCGTGGCTCGCCTGAAATATTGGGATGGAGCGTGTATCGATCGAGTCTCCCTTCCTTTGAAAATCCACACTTTTCCAGCGTGCGAATCGAGGGTAGATTATCGACATCGCAGGTCGCCTGAACGCGAAATAGTGACTCCCGCTCGAGGGCGATCGCGACGAAGGCGGACAACGCTTCTGGCATTAATCCTCGACCCCAGAAGTCGCGAGCCAGGACGTAACCTACATCGATGATATGTCCTTCAAGACGAGCGTCGAGCATGCCGATCGTCTGTCTGCTGCGATCGCGGCGATCGAGGACGTAAGCAAAGCGCCGCTGGCTTTCCCAGTCCGCGATCGCCTCGCCAATAAACTGCTCGGCTTCCGCTACCCGAACCAAGGGACGCCACACCATATATTTCGACACCGCCGGATCTTGTCCGTAGGTCGCGAAGATCGCGCCTGCATCGGCTGGAACGGGCTTGCGAAGCTGGAGTCGGGTTGTTTGAATCGTTTGAGGGAGCATGGCCGATCGCCATCCGGCGCGCTGTTGATTTCAATTCTCAGCCTAAAGATATTCGCCGCGAAATGGATCGAAGAGTTGCAGGTTGCAGGCTTGGAAGTCTTTTGTGTTGCGGGTGGCGACGGTGAGGTTGTACTGAGCGGCGGTGGCGGCGATAAGCATGTCGGGCTGGCTGCGGGTGATGCCCTGTTTGCGAAATTGCGATCGCATCAGGGCGCTGCGGGTTGCGATTTCGGATGTGACAGGCAGCAGTTCGCAGCGGCGCGTGAGGAGGCTTTGGAGCCACGCCATTTTGGTGGGCGATTTCCGATGGTCGAGGCCGTAGGTGAGTTCTTCGAGGGTGATGGTGCTGACAGCCAGTTGGTCTTGGGCGGTCAGCCAATCTGTTACGGCCTGATTCGGATTGCGTTTGAAGGCTTCGCTCAGGATGTTGGTGTCAACGATGAACGGCATTATTCTTCGTCGAGTAGTGGGTTGGGGCGGCTGATGCGGACGGTTTCTTCAAACTCGAAGGGTTCTTTTTCGTTGATTTCGGCGAGTTCTTGGAGCATTTCGCCGATCGTGGGGACGGATTCGTCTTTTGCTAGTGGTTGTTGGTGTTGGGCGAGGAGGAATTCGGTGAATTTGAGGACAGATTTTTGGTCTTCGGGGGGGAGTTGGGTGATGAGTTCAGCGGTTTGTTGAGCGGTGGTGAGGGTGGTTTGGGTCATGGGGTTTCGGGGTTGATGAGGGTTTGGAAGCGGGGATCGTGGCGGATGGGGTCGAAGTCGGTGTCAGTTTTGGCAAGCTCGTAGCGCCGCTCTGGATGACAATCGATCGCACGTCGCAAGTTTTCTAGTGCGAGTTCGGTGTTTCCTTGCAGGCTATACGCGCAAGCTCTGTTGTACCAAGCTTCGTGGTCGTCGGGTTTGAATTCGAGCGCCTTGTCGTAGCTGGCGATCGCTTCCTCACTGCGTCCCAAACTGCGGAGCGCGACGCCTCGGTTGTACCAAGCTTCGTGTTTGTCGGGTTTGAATTCGAGC
>CALCCD010000107.1 GCA_937899645.1 uncultured cyanobacterium
GAAATGCTCTCACTGAGGGGCTTGCATGACTTACCTCCTTAAGCGACCAGTGCCACGACGCGGCGATCGAGACGATTTTGTCGCTGCTCGATCGCGTGGCCTGCAACGTCTACATCGAGTCGTGGTCGGTTCGCCATCATCCGGAGGCAAAGTTTTCGCTGTTTATCGACCCGATCGACGGCTCGATCAATTGGGATCGCGGCATCGGCGACCCTTGCGTGGCGCTGGCGATTTCCGAGAAGGTCGAGGATGTTTGTCTGGGCGATTTGAGCTACGCGCATGTGCTGGGGCTGCGATCGGGCGATTCCTATGAAACTCGCGATGGCTATGCCTACTTTCGATCGGGGCTGACAAAGCTGGAGCGTCCGATTCGCGCGTCGGCGGTGACGCAGCTCGATCGCGCGATGGGCTATATCAAAATCGGCTACGGCGGCGCGGTGAAGCAGCTCGAAACCTGCCGACCGCTGCTGGCACAGTGCCAAGATTTGCGCTCGATCGACAACTCCGCGATCGAGCTGTGCGAGCTGGCGCGTGGCGCGAGCGACTTTATCGTCGATGGGCGCGGGCTCTCCGATAGCTTTAATTTGCTGGCCTATCCAATTTTGAAATGCGCGGGCGGGTTGCTGCTCGGGATAGACGGGGCGTCGCTCGATCGCACGTCGATCGCGGAAGGTAAAACGGTGGACTACGTCGCCTGCGCCAACGAGACTCTGCGCGACTCGGTGCTGCTCGGCCTGGATGGTGCGCCTGAAGAAGTTGGGGAGGCCGCTAAAGCTATCGAAGCCTGAAGCGGTAGGATGAGAGGCGTTTTGTAGGCGCGCGGGGCCGTGGCTGACGCGCAGCGACCTCCGTGCAGCAGTTCGAGCCCGATCGCAATTTTCGTAAATCCCGGCAGGCTGCTGCGATCTTCGGACGGCGGCGGTTTGGCATATATCTCGGCGGTGCGATCGGGGGATTTCTCACGAGCGTTGCTGCCCGCGCCGCTGGCGATCGCCGCGCGATCTTGCCGATCGCCATCTCCGACACTGTCCGCAGTCAGGTCAATACGCTGCTGCGGGAAGTCCAGCCAGAAATCCCAGAAACCGAGCTGCTCGTCCCGACCTACCTCGGCAATGCCCAGCGGCGCTTCTACGGGCGCGGCCAGCCCCAGAGCCTCCAGCAGCTCCACCGCTTCGAGCTGGGCAGCGGCATCAGCGTGGTGGGCGGTACGGCGGATACCTGGAGCGGCGCGGGCTGGACGGGACAGCCGACGATCGTCCGCGATCGCGGCAGGCTTTTTTTGACGATCGGGGCGTACGACCACAGCCTGCGGAAAATCGACCTGGAGACGATGCAGGTGGTCTGGCGCTACAAGTTCGACGATATCCTCAAAGGCACGGCCAGTATTTATATCGACACCACCGCCGCTGAGGACGATCGACTGGTGGTGTTGCAGGGCAGTCGGCGCGGCGCGAATAAGTCGCTGGGCGCGGCGATCGTGCCGAGCTTTCGGGCGATTTCGTTTCGGACGGGGCGCGAGCTGTGGCGGCTGAATATCCACCGTACGGACAGCTACAGCCGCGACAACGACAGCTCGGCGATCGCTTTTACGAACGGCAGTAGCGGCGAAATCTTCAACGTAGGCGAGAACGCGATCGGCTATTTCCTCAGCGCCAGCACCGCCCGCGCCCGCCCGAAAAACGGCATCACCCAGCCTGAAATTCTGCGGGAAATTAAGCTCTACGAGAATGCCGATATCGCCCGCTATCGCGGCAACCTGGTGGCGGAGTCGTCCCCGGCGGTGTGGGACGATCGCCTTTATCTCTCGTCCGGCGGCGGCCGCATTTACGGCCTCGATATCGCCACTCGGCAGATTGTCTGGCGCTTTCGGGCGGGCGGCGACCTGAATGGCTCGATCGCGATTTCCCGCGATGGCAAGCTATTCGCGACGATCGATCGCGAGAAGATCCCCGGCCTCGGCGGCGCGTTTAAGCTCGACCCGTCGCGACCCGACCCGGAGTGCGTCGAGTGGTTTATGCCGACGCTCGATCGCGGCTTTGGCGACTGGCAGGGCGGGATTACGGCGTCGGTGGCGATCGACGATGAGTATCGCTCGGCGGAGACGCCGCCGCTATTTGCCACCAGCTCGGTGGATGGCAACCTGTATATCGGGAGCCAACTGGAAACCAGCGGGACGGCGGCGGGGCCACTGCGCGATCGCAACTACCCGAAGCCGAAGATTCTGGCCACCTACCCGATCGGCGCGTCGATCTCGACCCCGATTTTCACCGACGGCAATCGGCTCGTGGCGGCGGGTTACGGTGGCGTCCACCTGTTCCGGTTGGTGTTTGAGGTGGCGACGGCGGCGGACGATGCGGCAAGGGTTGCCACCGGCTCGAGCGGGACACGCTATCGGCTCCGGCTGGAGTTGCTCGATCGCGTTCCCGGATCGTTCGAGTCAACACCGGTGGTCTGGGACGGCAAAATCTACCTGTGCAGCCGCGACGGTGGACTTTACACGTTCGGCCAGTGAAGACTCTAAGTAGACCAAAGGAATCAAGTCGCACTTTAGCGGTAGATCGCACTTCGACTACGCTCAGCGCTCATTGACCCTCTGGCGCAAGCAAACCATCATCTTTAGCCTGTGCTATTCAGGCGGAAGACTGGAGGAACTCGAGCTTACTCAGCGAGCCATTCATCAGCGCCGAGCAAATCCATAATCCGATGGCACAAGAGATAGCCGTGTTCGTCGAGCTTGCGCGCGATCGAAGCCCATTGGCGGGCGGGCATATGCTGGCCGAGCGCGTAAATCGGCTGGTCGTAGCTGAGCGTTCCCGCAGACACGAGGCGATCGACTTCATCTCGAACTTTGTCGATCGTGTAGCCCGAAATCGTAATTGGGAATTGCATCACGGTGCTCCTGCTGTCGCGCTAAATATCCGATGCCCTGAATAGCCTGACGATTCGATCGTGAAAAAGGTGGCTGATGGGTTGGCTCGTTTTTTGGGCTCGTTTTCGAGCGGGCCGGGCGGCGGTGGCCTTCAAGTTCGCGACCCTGGAAGATGGCGCTGCGTCTATACGTCTAATCTATGTGAATTCACTCAGGGTCTCAGTGATGGAAACGGTTCGCTCGGGGGGATTTCGCGCACCCTGCCTGCGTGAGAGCGATCGCGCGGCCTTGGCAATCTGCATCATGGCGCGATCGCCTCTTGGTGTGTATCACCGCAAGGGTTGGCACTTCGGGCAGATGTAGGCACGCCGCCCTGCGATCGCCGATTTTTCGATGCGCGTGCCGCAGACAAAACAGGGCTCGCCTGCACGACTGAAGACCCAGTGGCGATATTGCCACCGCTTCCAGCCCTCGGCTTTGAGACTCGCGGCGATCGCGGGGTCGTTGGTGATGCCGCCAGTGGCGTAGGACTGGCGCGTCACGTCAAGGATGGCACGCGCCAGCCGATCGCGATCGGTGTCGGACAGGTCGATCGGACGCTGCTGCGGGTGAAGGCGCGACACGAAGAGGATCTCGCTGCGGAGGTAGTTGCCCAGGCCGCTGACGAAACCTTGGTCGAGCAGGAGCCCCGCTAGGCGTCGCCGCATGAAGGCTTTTTCGGTCAGGCGTTCGGCTATTTCCTCGGGTGTGACCTTGGAGTCGAGGGCGTCGGGGCCGATACGCGACAGGAACGGATGATACGGCAGCTCGGAGTCGTGCAGCACTTCGATGTCGGAGGCGCTGTAGAGCAAGGCGGATTTGTTGCGGTTGTGGATCGCGAGGCGCAGTTGGCGCTTGGTATCGGGAAGCGTTCCAGGAGCCCGCACGTACCAGACGCCGTAGAGCTGGTTGTGGGAGTAGATGCTGTAGGGCTTGTCAAAACGGGTCAGCAGGGCCTTGCCGCGCGTCTCGATCGCGGTGACGGTCGCGCCGACGAGGATTTCACGAAAAGGCTGGAGATGCTCGAATGCAAAGAAGATATCGGTGGCGGTGCGATCGACGAGGGCGGCGGCAATACGATCGGCGGCGCGGCGAATTTCGGGGCCTTCGGGCATGGTGGGGCACAAAAGAGCAGCGCTTTAGCGTAATCGATTAGCGCTGAGCTTGGCGTCGCCCTCGCTCTGCGAATAGTGCTCGCAGACTCCTACAGCGGTTCGCCGATAAAGGTGAAGGCCGACCAGAAGAACGGGTGCGGGTAGTCCTCCATCGTCTCCAACATCGCCACCCGCAGCGCCTGCGCCTTGTCGAGGTTAGTGCGCGCCCAAGCGTCGTAGAACGAACTCATCAGCGCTTCCGTCGCGCCGTCGTCCACGTCCCACAGCGACACCACCACACTCGCCGCACCCGAGGCCACCAGCGATCGCGATAGCCCGACGACACCATCCCCCGTGATACGCCCGCGCCCGGTACTGCACGCGCTCAACACCACCATCTCGGCGTTCATATCTAGCTCGAGCAGCTCTTTGGAAGTGATCCAGCCGTCCAGGTCGGCGGTGGGAGCGAAGGCGATCGCGCTGCGGAGGCCGTCGCGCTCGTCGAACGTGCCGTGGGTCGCCAGGTGGACGACGCGAGATTTCGTGATGTTGCTGCGGATTTTGGCTTCGGTGGCGTCGTTGCCGGTGAGCGGCTGGGTGTTGAGGATTTGGGCGATCGCGCGGGCTTCGGATTCTGCGCCCTCCAGCGGGCTGAGATTGTCGGGCATGGTGGGGTTGCCGACAACTAAGGCGTCGCTGGTGGTGACGGTGTCGCGCAGGGCGTTGGTGCGATCGAGGACTTGGATCGACGGCGTCGTCAGCAGTGTATGACGCTCGATCAAGTAAGCGCCGGTGTCGTCCTGGAGCGCGGCGAACGGAATCAGAAATAGCGACCCCTGGGGCGAGATGGCGATACGAGCGTTGGGGTCGGTGGGCAGGCGATCGGCGATCGGGGCGATCGTCAGGTCGTGGAGTTGCTTGAGGTAAGGGTTTACATCCCGCTGCTGGCTGGGCTGGCTGGCGGTGTAAGGCTCCGGCGGCGTGGCATAGGCTTGCAGGGTTTCGCTGTCGGCGGTAAAGCTGCCGCGCGTGCGACCGAGGACGTGGCGCAGGCAGACGCGGTTTTGGCAGCGAGCGGCGAAGATCAGATGCTCGAGCGACATCTCCAGCGTCGAGTAGTCCACGTTCTCGAAGCGAATTTCGCCGTCGGGCGACACGACCCAAATCAGGAGCTGCTGGGCGCTGTCGATCGGGGAGTATTCGACGATCGTAGTGTCGAGCTTGCGGGCGAGCTGGCGCATCCCGTCCAGCGTCGGCGGCGCGATCGCGTCGGTACGTCCGGCATCGAGCCGCTCGGAAATGAGTTCCACGAAGGCACGGGCGCGGCCTCGCTCTGAGATTTCCAGGGCTTCGAGGTTCTTGCCCTGGGCGACCAGCACGAGCTGCATTTCCTCAAAGACATCGGCGAAAGCATCGGAGAACAGGACTTTGAGCCGATCGTCTTCCTGGAACTGGTCGGCGCGAACGCGCTCCTGGACTTCGATCGCCTCTCGCAGGATCTCTTCAGCGCGCGGGTAGTCGCCCAGGACGCGAAACGTAACGCCGATCTCGCCCATCGTTTGGTCGAAAAACTGAAAGTCGGTGTTGTCCGGTTCGCCATTAATGTCTTCGCTCGCCAGATTGTAGGCACGCTCGGCAAAGTCGCGGGCGCGATCGGGCTTCTCCCAGGCGGCGTAGGTGTGGGCGAGGTTCGCGAGGCGCTGGGCTTCGTAGAGTCGGCGGACGAAGCGGGGCGCGTCGGGAATTAGGGCGCGCTGCTCGGGCGGAAGGTTGGCGATCGTGCTGTAGTAGTTTTCTTCGTACTCGCGCATTTGGACGTTGAACGCTTCGGCTAGCTCCAGGGCGCGCTCTTGGTAGTCTTCGGCGACGGCGTAGCTGCCGCGCTCGCGCTCGAATTTGCCCAGGTAGTCCGCCGTTTGCAGCGTCAGGGCATCGTCCTCCACGCGTTCGGCTAAAGCAAAGGATTTCTCGAATAGCGCGATCGCCCGATCGCTCTCACCGAGGCGATTGTGGACGGCGGCCATCTTATTCCAGGTGTAGCCCGTCCGTGCTGGCATCCCCAGATTTTCGCCGCGCTCGATGTAGGTTATCGCCTTGTCGTAGGCCGCGAGCGCCGGTTGATATTCGCCGAGCTGCGCGAACGCCAGCCCCCGATTGTCGTAGAACGCGGCCAGACTTTCGGGCGGGGCGACTTCCAGGGCGAGCTGCTCGTAGCGATCGAGCCACTCGAGCGCTCGCTCGAAGTCCCCGACACCGATATACAGCGACGACATCCAGGCCGCATCGACACCGAGGCGTTCGCGGTTGCTTTGCAGCTCGTAGATCGCCATCAGCCGCTCGAGTCCTCGCAAGGCTTCGGCCCGGTTGCCAGTGTTGTAAGCGGGCATCGCCTCCTCGATCAGCCGCCGGATTTCGACTTCGAGTTCTTCGGGGCTGAGGGTTTCGAGGGGGCGATCGGCGTAGCTCTCGGTCGGGACGAGCGTTTGGGCGATCGGCTCGGTGATAGCTTGCGGCGATCGGCCCGGCAGGCTGGACAAACCTGGCCGCGCGCCCGTTATGACGATCCAGAAGGCCACCAGCGCGATCGCGACCGATCGCCAGCCTCTCCACCGACCTCTCCACCAGCGGCGCAGTCGAGCGGGCGTCGAAATTTTCATCGGAGAGAAAGTCATGGCGAGGCTGGAAGTTTTGGCGGAGTCGCGATCTGTGGCCCGTGTCGCGACCGGTCTCCCCGATTCTAGCCGGGGCAATTTGGCGTCGTCGCGCCCTCGTCGCGCCTTCATCTCGCCCTCGTCGCGCCGCCCGCACGACGGCCGCAATGCACCGGGGCGTCCAACGGAGACGGATAACACCCCAACTCCGGCAGCGTGCCGGGCTCCTCCAGCTCGGTATGATAGTCATGCAATTTGCCGCTGGCGCGAGACCTGCAATGCCTCTCATGACCGATGCCGCCGCTGTCTGGACGAACGCCCAATCGACCCGCGCCTCGCTCGAAGCCGCGATCGAAGAGGTCGTCGCGCGCGTCACTGCCGACCTAGATGGGCAGCCAGCGGACTTCGCGATCGTCTTCGTCTCCGCCGCCTTCGCCAGCGAGTTTTCCCGCGTGCTGCCACTCCTGCGCGAAAAGATCGATGTTCCCCTAGCGATCGGCTGCGGCAGTAACGGCGTCGTCGGGCGCGACGCAGACGGCACGACCCACGAACTCGAAGAAGGTGCTGCCGTCAGCCTCACCGTCGCGCACCTTCCCGGCGTCCGCGCTGGAGCGTTCCAGCTCGACGCCTCCAAGCTGCCCGACCTCGACGGCCCGCCGAACAACTGGATCGACTTTATCGGCCTCGATCCCGCCGACTCGCCTCAGATAATGCTGCTGGTCGATCCGTTCGCGCCGAATATCGTCGATTTGCTCCGGGGCTTCGACTACGCCTATCCCGGCATGCCAAAGATCGGCGGCATCGCCAGTGGCATCCGTCCCGGCGAGCAAAACGCGGGGCTTTTCTTCTGCGACGCCGACGGCGCGAAAATGGTTAAAGGCGGCGCGGTGGGTTTGGCACTGAGCGGCGAGGTGGAGCTGACGACGATCGTCGCCCAAGGATGCCGCCCGATCGGCCCGATCTTCCGCGTTGCCGAAGGTCAGCGCAACGTGATTTTGCAAGTCGAACCTTGCGATGACAGCTACCGCGAAGAGTCCGAGACGACTTCGCCGCTGGAGGCGCTGCAAGCCCTGCTCGAAACGCTGCCAGAAGAGGACCGGGCGCTAGCGAAATACGAGCTATTTATCGGGCTGGTGCGCGACGAATTCAAGCTCAGCCTGGGCAGCGGCGACTTTTTGATTCGCAATTTGATGGGGGTCGATCCGCGATCGGGGGCAGTGGCGATCGCCGATCGCATCCGACCCGGCCAGCGCATCCAGTTCCACCTGCGCGACGCCCGCGCTTCGGCGGAGGATCTCGAGGCGCTGCTGGAGCGAGATCGCGGCGGCAACGCGCCGATCGGGGCGCTGATGTTTGCGTGTTTGGGTCGCGGCCAGGGGCTTTACAGCGAGCCGGATTTCGACACGAAACTATTTCACGAATATTGCCCAGACGTGCCGGTGGGCGGCTGCTTTTGCAATGGCGAGATCGGGCCGGTGGGCGGCAGCACGTTCCTGCACGGCTACACGTCGGTGTTCGGGCTCTGTCGGCTGAAGTCGGAGTCGTAGCGATCGACGAAATCAGGCGCGATCGGTTGTCGGGTACTCACCAAACGGCGCGGTCACGTCGATCGGCTCGATCTCGGTGGCGTAGCCCAGCTCTTTTCGGGCGGCGAGATCTTGTTCTTCGAGTCTTTCCAGCAGCGGAAACAGATCGCGAAAACTGCGAACGTCGATGAATTCCAGGTCTTCGAGCTGGATGTCTTCGTCGGAGAGCACGTTGCGCTCGTCGAGCAGTTGCTTGAGGCGGGCTTCTTTGCTTTCGAGGACGAGTCGCTGGCGGCGCGACATTTCGCTGGCTTCGAGACCGTGGCGCAGCAGGTCGAGATCGATCGCATCAGCTCCTCGCTCGATCGCCTCGAGCAGCACCGTATTCCCCAGCCGGTTGAACAGGCGCGTTCGGCGGCGGCGAGGTCTTCGGGGTTGTTGTCGCGATCGTAGCGGCGGTTTAGGGCGTAGCCGAGGCTGTACTGACCGTTGATGAAAAAGTCACTTTTGTAAGTCAAAGCTGGTACTGCCTCTTGAAGTATTTCAACCGCACGGTCGAGATCGCCTTTCTCGTCGCGGTCGAGATAAACAAGCTCTAAGTTTCTGTAGGTATTCGCCCAATCTTGAGGAAAGGCGTCGCGGGTGTAGACCTCCAGCGCCCTTTCGTAGGCGGCGATCGCCGCTTCGAGGTTGTCGGCTCGCTCCCCTCGGA
>CALCCD010000108.1 GCA_937899645.1 uncultured cyanobacterium
GGCGGCTACCGACTTTGGAAGTTCGATCCCTACAGCAGCGATCCGCTACCGGGCTCACCCATTCAAAGCGGCACGTGGAGCTCGGTTCGAACTGGGCACGTACTTATTAGCTAAAGGCATTCAAGCGTCATCTGCATTTTGAGCTTTTTTTAACCATAGAAAAAGCGACTTTAGGAAATTGGCCTAAAGTCGCTTTTCGCTTTATTAGAAGATGTTTAAGGCGTATGGCACTCCTGATTAGCTCAAGCTTGCCGTCAACCTACAAAAAACTCCAGACTTGGGGCACTACTTGACCGATGCTTTTGCACCCGCGTCTTCGAGTTCTTTCTTGCCTTCTTCGGCTGCTTCTTTCGCAACAGCTTCTTTGATGACTTTGGGGGCGCTCTCGACGATCGCCTTGGCTTCCTTGAGGCCGAGACCCGTCATGCCGCGAACGACCTTAAGGATGGCGATCTTCTTGTCTGCGGGGACTTCTTCGAGAACGAGGTCGAATTCGGTTTTTTCTTCAACCGCTTCGCCGCCACCGCCGCCTTGCGGAGCCATCATCATCATGCCGCCGCCAGCAGCCGAAGCGTCAACACCGAAGGCTTCTTCGATTTGCTTGACGAGTTCGGAAGCCTCGAGCAGGCTCAGGGTTTTCAGTTCTTCTAGGATTTTGTCGGTTTTCTCAGACATGTGCTGACTCCTTAGGTGGAATGAGACGTGACGCAGCTAGATAAAATTCAACTCGCGCCACACGATAAATATCGAAAGATATCGAACGAAACGTAGAAACCGAAAGGGCTCTAGGCCGCTTCGTCTTCTTTTTCGGCCACGGCCTTGAGGGCACGAGCCAGCGAAGCCGGAACTTCGTTGATGCCTTTGGCAACTTTGGTCGGAACGGCTTTAATCGCACCGGCAATGCGGGCGTAAAGTTCGTCCTTGGTCGGCAGATCGGCCAACGCTTTTACGTTGTCCACGCTCAGCGCTTCGCCGTCGAGAACGCCACCGCAAAGTTCGGTTTTCTTCGCGTCTTTTTGGAAGGCGTTGTAGGCTTTCACCGCACCGCCGATGTTCTCTTCGCCCGCAAAGATAAAGGCAGAAGTCCCCGATAGGAGACCCGTCATCGCTTCCCAGTTGTCATCACCTTCGACGGCAATGCGCATCAGGGTATTTTTCGCGATTTTGCACTTCGCGTCTTGTTCGCGCAGTCGGCTACGCAAATCGGTAATTTCAGCAACCGTCAAGCCCTTGTAATCGATTACAAAAGCCAGCTTGGCTCCGCTCAAGTCTTCCTTGAGCTCGGCGACGATCGCCTTCTTGTCTTCTAACGTTTTGCCCAACTCGGATTCACCTCCTTAATTTCTGGGCAGCTTGCTTGCCCGTCGCAGCAATCGCAGCATGCGGGCAATCCCGGCCTCCCCCCACGAAAAAATCCCGGCAGTTTAGCTCTTCGAGCTATCTTGCCGGGATTAGAGTCGATTCAAGCACCGATGGCGATATCGCATCCCACCATCGATTTATCGAACTCACCTCGGCAGGATCTTTACGTGTAAAACACCTGCTGTCTTTAGCGGTCGTCGAGTATTAAATTTGAGACTGACTCATAAATTTCGAGCGACTTAAAGCAGAGAGCGGCGAAATCGCGCGACTCTCAAGACTGAAAACTATTTGGCCCCTCGGAGCCGGATTCTCGCCAAGCGAACTAGGCTTCGAGCGCCAAATCGCGCAGAGCGGCGACATCGACTTCGATCGAAGGTCCCATCGTCGAGGAAACGTAGACCGTACGCCAGTAGCGACCTTTCGCACCCGAGGGGCGGTTGCGGTCGATACACTCTTGCAGCGCCTTGAGGTTCGCCAGCAGGTCGTCTGCCTCGAAACTCGATTTTCCGAACAGGACATGGACGATACCGCTGCGATCGGCGCGGAATTCCAGCTTACCAGCTTTGAATTCCGAAATCGCACTCGCCAAATCGGTCGTTACCGTACCACCTTTCGGCGAAGGCATCAAGCCTTTCGGGCCGAGAACGCGGCCGAGCTTGGCGATTTTCGGCATCACGTCCGGCGTGGCGATCAGGCAGTCGAAGTCAAGCATACCGCCTTGGATTTCTTCGATTAGCTCTTCAGAACCGGCGATGTCCGCGCCCGCTTCAGTGGCTTCGGCGACCTTCTCACCGCGCGCGATCACGGCGACGCGGATTTCTTGACCCGTGCCTTTGGGTAGCGACACGGTGGTGCGGAGCTGCTGGTCGCTGTATTTTGGGTCGATTCCGAGGCGGATGTGCGCCTCAGCAGACTCATCGAACTTTGCGGTGGCGGTGTCTTTCAGCAGCGCGAGGGCTTCAGCCGGTTCGTAGGCGCGCTCTTCGACTTTCGCCATTGCCTCTTTGAGGCGGCGGGATATTTTCTTTGCCATGAGTTGTGTTGGGGTCAATAACGAGACGATCGCGCCTCTGCCCACTAAATTTTGGAAACGGTTCGGATTTTACTTCCCGAGGCGGAAAGCGCATGCGGGGGGCGACTCTAGTCGGAAACCGAGATGCCCATATTGCGCGCCGTGCCTTCGATGATGTTCATCGCAGCGTTGATGTCGTTGGCGTTGAGGTCGGGCATTTTGGTTTGCGCGATCTCTTCCAGTTGGGCGCGAGTGATCGTACCGGCTTTGACGCGGTTCGGTTCGCCCGAGCCTTTCTCGACACCAGCGGCCTTTTTAATCAAGACCGAGGCGGGCGGCGTTTTGAGGATGAAGGTGAAACTGCGATCTTCAAAGACCGAAATTTCGACCGGGACGATCGTGCCAGCCTTGTCAGCAGTTTTGGCGTTGTATTCTTTGCAGAACATCATGATATTCACGCCGTGCTGACCGAGGGCGGGGCCGATCGGCGGAGCCGGGTTTGCCTTACCTGCGGGAATCGCTAATTTAATTAGCGCAACAACTTTCTTAGCCATTGATTGAATCGAGCGATTGGGAGTCTAACTTTGCTTTTCGACCTGGTTGAATTCCAGCTCGACGGGGGTGTCCCGACCGAAAATCGAAAGAAGCGCTTTGAGCTTACTGCGTTCGGAGCTAACTTCGATCACTTCGCCTTCAAAATCCTTAAACGGCCCCGAAAGAACGAGAATTTTGTTGCCGACTTCCATGTCGATTTTGACAGTCGGCTCTTGCTCTTCGGCTTGCTTAAAGATGCGATCGACCTCAGCGCGGCTGAGGGGAAGGGGCTTGACGTGACCGCGCCCGCGACCGTAAGGCAGCTTTTGCTCCGAACCGACGAAGTTGATGACGTTTGGCGTGTTTTTAATCACCTGCCACACTTCGTCGTCGAGCGCCATGCGGATGAGGACGTAGCCGGGGAAGACCTTCTCTTCGACGTTCTGCCGAGAATTATCCTTGCGGATTTTGACGGCGGGGGTCGTCGGGATGGCGATTTCGACGAGGCGATCGGCAACGCCCAGGGTATCTTTGCGCTGATCGATATTGACTTTGACGCGTTTCTCACAGCCCGACGCGACCTGCACGGCGTACCAGCGCGGTCGCATCTTCGGCGTCACAACGGCGTCGGCGGCATCAGCGGCCTCGCCAGTTTCGCCCGCTTCCCAGGGCAATTCTCGATCGGGTTCAGGAGAATGAATCATCCAAATATCTGCTGTGCAGCCCAGCTAAACAGGTTGTCGATGAGATAAATGGTGGTCGCCAGTAGCACGACCATCAGCAGAACGGCTGCTGACTCACTAATGACTTGCTGTCGGGAAGGCCAAACGACTTTGGTGAGTTCTTCCTTCGTATCCTGCAAAAATTCGTTGGGCGAAAAGCCTTGTTCGGATTCTTGCGTCTCTACTGCTTTCTTTTTCGGCACGATCGCTTTCCTCGCAGCTCGTATAGATAGAGTTTGCGGAGATAGAGTACGGGCGTGGGCAGCAAAGCTCGCCGACAGTGTCGCGACGGACAGCACTCGATCTACGATTTCAGACAACTGAAGACCCGAAAGGCAAACGCGCTAGTCGTGCACACTTTCGGGTCTCAGCCGTACTTATGAAGTTTGGTTCAACGCGCCCTGAAGGACTCGAACCCTCGACATCCGGTTTTGGAGACCGACGTTCTACCAACTGAACTAAGGACGCATAGTGCCCTCTGCAACGCTTTGCTGCAATCTAGACGCTGAACTCAAACCTCAGGAAGTGTATCACGCTTCGTGTAACTTTACCTGACGATTTCGCCGAAGTCCGTCAGCACGCTACGGGTGGAAGGTCGGGATCGACCGAGCGCTGCAAAACGGGCGAGCGCTGCCGGTGCGGGCGGGGTACAAAGCCGGGTCGGCGCTGCTAGCCGCGCTAGATCGAACGATCGAAACGCTGCTTGAGGCGGGTGGCTTTACCGACGCGATCGCGCAGGTAGAAGAGCTTGGCGCGGCGGGCTTTACCGCGACGCAGCACTTTAATGTACTCGACGCGGGGCGAGTGGAGCAGGAAGACGCGCTCGACACCAACGCCTTGGAAAATTCGGCGGACGGTGATGGTTTCGTTGATGCCGCCATTGCGCATGGCGATCACCGTTCCTTCGTAGGGCTGGGTACGCTCTTTGCCACCTTCTTGAATGATGACGCCGACGCGAACCGTGTCACCGACGTAAATGTCGGGCAGGTCCGACTTTAAATATTCCGCTTCGATCGAGCGGAGCAGCTCTTGACCTTTCATGAGTACGACTTTATGTTGCAGCGCTCAATCGTATCTCGAATCTCTGATGTTTGTCTATACACGACCGGCTCGAGTTTGCGGACTCGGGGTTGACGGACTTCTAGAGTTTGCGGACTCAATAGAATTCGCTGTTGCCTTGCAGGCGATAGAGCCGCGAGTACGTGCCGCCGCGATCGAGCAGGTCGTGATGGTTGCCGACTTCGACGATGCGGCCTTGGTCGAGGACGACGATGCGATCGGCTTCGCGGATGGTGCTGAGGCGGTGGGCGATCGCGATCGTCGTCCGCGTTCCCAGGATCTCGCGCATCGCTCGCTGGATTGCCAGCTCGGACTCGGAGTCGAGGCTAGAGGTGGCTTCATCGAAAATCAGCACGTCGGGGTTCACTAACAAAGCGCGGGCGATGCCGAGCCGCTGTCGCTGCCCGCCGGAGAGCCGCAGACCCCGCTCGCCAACGACGGTTTGCAGGCCGTCGGGCAGGGTATCGAGAAACTCGTCTACGCAGGCGATCGCGCAGGCGCGGGCGATCTCGGCCTCGGTGGCGGTGGGGTTGCCGTAGCGCAGGTTCGAGAGCAGCGTGCCGTTGAATACATCGACTTCCTGGTGGACGATCGCGAGGCGACGACGGTAAGCGGCGATGTCGAGATCGCGGAGATCGCGCCCGTCGATTTCGATCGCGCCCGCCGTCGGGTCGAAGTAGCGAAACAGCAGTTTGACCAGCGTGGATTTACCCGAGCCGGAGTGGCCGACTAGCGCCAGGGTCTCGCGTGGCCTAACGAGCAGGTCGAAGTCTTGCAGAACGAGGCGATCGGGGTCGTAGCCGAAGTCCACATCGCGGAAGCGAATTTCGCCGTCGAAGCGGGGGCCGTCAGCAGCAGTGGGAACGGCAGGTGCGTCGAGGGCGATCGCGTCGCGATCGAGGCCGCCGGGGGTTTCGAGAAACTCGTGGAAGCGTTCGATCGAGGCGTAGCGGCGCGCGGTGACTTCAGCAATAACGCTCATCGGTTCGAGTTCCGCGTAGCCCATATTGGCGATCGTCATCAACGTCACGAAATAGCCGGGGGAAATCTGGCCGGTAGCCGCCGCCCACACTGCGATCGCCAAAATGCCGAAATAAGAAGTTTGGATCAGCGCGCGAAGCTGAGTCGTCAGCATCGTGTAGTCGAAGTGGATGCGGTTGACAAACGAAAACGACTCGCGCGCGAGCCGCCGCCGCTGCCGCTCGTACTCGCGCTGCTCGGTGGCGAAGGCTTTGACGGTCTTGATGTTGGTGATCAGCTCCGAGGTGAGGCTGTCGGTATTCTCGCGGTAGCTGTCGATTTTCTGCTCGCGCCGAATTATCGTTTTGAGCTTTAGCAGCGACATGGCCATCGCCGCGACGAACGAAATCGCAAACGGTACGGCCACCCGCCAGTCGATCGCCAGCATCACAGCGAAAATCCCGGCAACGCGCAGCAGCTTCGGCACGAGCTGTCCGATAATTTCCGGGTATGTCCACAGGTGGCTCTCGAGACCACGCGCGATGCGGCTGGCGATGCGGCCTGGGTTGTTGCTGTCGTAGAACTCTAGGGGCAACGTCAGGATTTTGGCGATCGCGTCGCCGTGACGATCGCCCCGCGCCTTGAGCGGAATCGCCCAGTAAAACCAGGTGCTAATCCAAGGCTGGAGCGGCGCGCGCACGACCGAAATCAAAAAAATCGCGCCCATCAGAACACCGAGTGACAAGCCGCGACTGGAGTCGAGATCGAAGGTTCGGCTAATGGACGCGATCGCCGCGCCGGTCAGGCGATCGACCGGTTGACCCGACAGCACGTTGAGGAGCTGACCGGTTGCATAGGGCACGAGCAGATCGACGATCTCAAAAGCACTGTGGGCAGTGGCAGTCGCGACCGCGACCGGCCAGTGGGGCGAAAAGTAGCGTCGGAGACGGCGGAGATTGAGGGGAATAGACACGGTTCGCTCGAGTGCATATGCACTGAAGTATGAACGAATCGGCCCGAGATCGCGACCTGCCGCCGCTCGCGAATCGATCGTACTCGAGCAAACCGCGCTCGGGCCTCCCGAGCCGGAACCGACAGCCTACTGCCCGCAGCTCTCGCAGCGACCGTGTACCGTCACCTCGTAGCGCTCGACCTGCAAGCCCGGGCGCAACCTTCCCACACTCACGTGAATCTCGTCCCAGGCAATATCTTCGATCGTGCCGCATGCCTCGCAGCGAAAGTGGTGATGTGGCGCGACGTTGGCATCGTAGCGGCGGATACCTTCTTCAAGCAGCACTTCGCGCACCAACCCTACCTCGCGGAGCGCTTGCAGCGAACTGTACACCGTTGCCTGCGAAGACGTGGGCGCGTCGCGGTTGAGGTCGTCCAAAATCTGCTCGGCGGTCGGGTGGTCGGTGCGATCGAGCAGGTTGGCGTAAACGGCAAATCTTTGGGGCGTGACGCGCAGCTTCCTGCCCTTCAGGGCGCGGACGATTTGCTGAGTGTCTCTTGGCATGGGTGATGGGCTCCGAAATATATGGGCAGCACGGCAGGGAACGGCGACCCCATGACAACGGCGATGTCCAGCCCCGAGACCGGTACGTGCTGCAAACTGCTACCGCGACCTAACCAGCCTGCCGTTGCACTCTGTCGTAAAAACGCACCTTGACTTTTACCTACAGCAATACAAGGTAGCGCAACCGCAGATGGCGATCGCCAAACTTAACGATTTCTCAATCAAGCATCATTTTTTAACTTGACTTGTTCTTAAGTTGGAATTATTCTAACATAAGAACGGAAGAGATACGAGCCGCACGTTCCCGTTGGGGTGCGGCTCGATCGCGACCTAGATAGAGTTTTCGACTGAATTCAAGAGCTAAATAGAGGTAACTATGAGCTGCCAAACACATGTGGTTCCCGACGTCGTCTTCAAGACCCGCGTCCGTGACGAATCCGTCGAAGGCCCTAACCCCTACCGCTGGCAAGACAAAACCACCGCAGAAATCTTCGGCGGTAAGAAAGTCGTCGTGTTCTCGCTCCCCGGCGCGTTCACCCCGACCTGCTCGTCGAACCACCTGCCGCGCTACGAAGAACTGTTCGAGTCCTTCAAGGCTCAAGGCGTTGACGAAATCATCTGCGTCTCGGTGAACGATGCGTTCGTAATGTTCCAGTGGGGCAAGCAAATCGGCGCGAAAAACGTGTCGCTGCTGCCCGACGGCAACGGTGAATTCACCCGCAAGATGGGCATGCTGGTCGCCAAAGACAACCTCGGCTTCGGCATGCGTTCCTGGCGCTACTCGATGCTGGTCGATGACGGCAACATCGAGAAGCTGTTCGCCGAACCTGGCTTTGCAGACAACTACGGCGACGACCCGTTTGAAGTCTCCGATGCAGACACCATGCTCGCTTACTTGAAAGGCGAAGAGGCCACCGGTGTTTCCGCTCCGGTTCGCGAGTTCGTCGGCTAAACGCAGCGCAGGTTAGGTAATTGCGTTGGGTATGACGGTTTGCGGCGATCGCCTCTAACCGCCACCCGAACGCAATACAGTGGAGGCAAAGGGGAAGCTCGTAACTCTTCTTTGCCTCTTCTCGTCTCCAGGCGCTCCGGGCTACCCGGGCCGGTATCGCTCGCACAGTTCCCCACACTTCTGCACATCATGAACGCAATCGACGCAATCTACAGCCGCCGCTCGGTCAAGCATTTCGATCCCGAACACGCCATGAGCGCTGAAGACGAGCGCAAGCTGTTCGAGACGACAATCCAAGCACCGTCGAGCTTCAATATTCAACACTGGCGCTTCCTCGTGCTGCGCGACTCGGAACTGCGCGCCAAGATTCGCAAAGAGTTCGGCAACGATCAGGCGCAGATGACCGACGCCTCGCTGCTGGTGCTGTTCTGTGGCGACGTGAAAGCCTGGGAGAAAAGCCCGGAGCGCTACTGGGCGAATGCCCCCAAAGAAGTCTCCGACCTGCTGGTGGGCTGGATGTGGCCGTTTCACGCAGGCCGCGAGTGGCTCCAGCGCGATGAAGCGCAGCGCTCGATCGGCATCGCCATGCAAACGATGATGGTGGCGGCGCAGGAGCTGGGCTACGATTCGTGCCCGATGATCGGCTTCGACATCGAGAAGGTCGCCGAGCTGGTGAAGCTACCGGAAGACTACGCGATCGGCCCGATGGTGGCGATCGGCAAAGCCACCCAGCCCGCACGAACGAAGGGCGGCCAGATTCCGCTAGAGGAACTGGTATTCGAGAACACTTTCTAGGGCGCGATCGCAGCCGTTCGCAACCATTCAACCGGTCAAGTTTTCAGTCACTTTTGACGTTCATTTCGTGGGGTTACGATGAAACTATCGAGCAAGAATCTAGAAGCTCGCCTGGATACGGTCTACGACGCGATCGTCGTCGGTGGCGGGATGGGCGGCTTGTCGGCAGCTATCTACCTGGCGCGCTACGGCCTCAAGTGCCTGATCGTCGAGAAGGGCAAAGGGCGATCGATGTGGATGCAGGATCTGCGTAACTACGTCGGTCTCGACCCCGAGACTTCCGGCATCGAGATCCTCAAGCAAAGTACGAAGGACGCGATCGACTGGGGAGCCGACCACCTGCGCGGCTTCGTAGAAGACGTGACCGACGAGGGCGACACCTTCGCCGTAAAAGTCAAAGTCGGCAAGAAAGACGAGGAAGGCACGACCTTCCGCAGCAAGTACCTCATCGCCGCCTCCGGTGTCATCGACAAGCTGCCCGAAACCGACAATATGCAGAACGTCTACGACTACGCGGGCTACACGCTCCACGTCTGCATGATCTGCGACGGCTTCGATATGTGGGACCAGAAGGCCGTCGTGATCGCCGGAACCGAGGGCCAAATCAACGCGGCTTTCGTCCTCAACTGGTTCACCCCGTACATCACAGTGCTGACCCACGGCCTCTGCGAGGTGGGCGACGAAATGCGCCAGAAGCTGGCCGACCACGGCTACCCGCTCTACGAGTCGCCGATCGTCAAGTTCCACGGCGAGAAGCACAAAATGAGCGGCGTCGAGCTAGCCGACGGCACGGTCGTCGAAGCCACCACTGGCCTCATCAATATGGGCTCGATTTACCACAATCAGTACCTCAAAAATATCGAAGGTCTGGAGTGGAACGGCGAGAACCTGGTAACGAACGATATGGCGAAGACGACCCACGATCGTATCTTTGCCCTCGGCGACCTCAAACAAGGTCTCAACCAGGTGTCGGTAGCGGTCGCTGACGGAACCAAAGCCGCAACGCAAATCTGGCGCAATATCCGTCGGGCGAGCGAGCCGCGCAAGTGGGATGAGAACATCAAAGAGACAGCTTCGGTGTAGGCTCCCGATTTCTCATGTCAGAAGCGGCCAGTTGAAGGCTGAGCGGAGTCGTTCGCGAAGCGTCGGCTCGCCGATAGCCTGGGTGAAATCGCGAAAAGTGGCCGCACTATCTGCTTCGCAGAGGCTACGCCAACGACTACGCTCAGTGCTCGAATATCGCTTTTAGGTCATCGAAAATTAGTATGCGTTTGCCCTGAAGAGGGAGGCGATTGTGTCATGCGATCGTCTCCCTCTTTGCATTGATGATGGTTTGGGATGCAAAAATCCCTCTCGGTCAATGAGAAGTCCGACTTTCTGGAGAAGTCGTACTTCTGAGGTAAGGAGCTAGATCTCGATGAAGTGGTAGACGATCGCACCCGTCCGCATATCGTTAGTCATCTCCACGTACTCCGACTGGGCTAGCTCGCGCAGTAGCTTCTCCGCTTCGTCAAAGCCGAGCTGTGTTTCGAGTACCGCCTGCGTCACCGATAGCATGCCGTCATGGCGCTGGGCCGACTGGATGAGCGCCACGATCTTTTCATCCTTCGTGCGCGTGTCTTGGGGCGCGTTGAGCACGGTGCTCGTCTGTGCTGCGCCGGTCGCATCTGGGCTAGCGCCAAGCTTGCGGCGTAACCGCAGCTCGTACTGATCGACGATGCCGCGCATAAAGAAAATGTCGAGGATTTGCCCGCATCCAAACAGCCCCAGGGTCAGGAACCACAACACACCCGTCAAGTATTTGCCGTTATAGAGGCGGTGGATTCCAGAAAAGCCGAAAAACGCCAGGGCGCAGAGGAGATAGGAGTTTCGCAGACGGTTGTCGTTGCCGAGTTCGGCTTCGAGCTGCGCCTTCACGGTCGGGCTGAGAGAAGACATGGAATTCGTGTTGAGTGCGATGGAGGACGAGCGGTATTGGCGATCGGGGCAGAACGACACGCTCGCGATCGCGACCTACAGGAACCAGCCGTACGAGTGCAGTCCCTTACCCAAGAGGTTGACTCCAAGGTAACAAACCCAAACGACGGCCAGTCCGGCAGTCGCCAGGATCGCAGGGCGGCGTCCCTGCCAACCGCGCGTGATGCGAGCGTGAAGATAGGCAGCGAATACCAGCCAGGTAATCAGCGCCCAAGTTTCCTTCGGATCCCAGCTCCAGTACGTGCCCCAGGCTTCGTTCGCCCAGACCGCTCCGGAGATAATGCCGATCGTCAGTAGCGGAAACCCGAGGCCGATGATGCGGTAGCTGATGTTGTCGAGGGTATCGGCGAGGCTGAGGCGTTGGGGCGAGAGCAGCGTTTCGGTGGTGGTGCGATCGAGAACGGCAGTACCGCCGCCGTTGACCGCTGCCGAACTCGCTGAAGTCGCAGTGTCGCGAACGGTTTCGCCAGCGCGCTTGAGGGTGTAAGCCCGGAAGCTGCCCGTCCCGACCGAGCTGCCGCGCAGTTCGATATTTTGGCCGCGCGTGACGACCAAGAAAGCGATCGCCAGCAGCGAGCCGACCATCAGCGTCGCGTAGCTGAGCATCATGACGCTGACGTGCATCATCAGCCAGTTGGATTGCAGCGCCGGAACCAACGGCTCGGCAGTTTGCATGTCGGCAGGAAGAGTCAGCGTTGCGAAGGCTGCGGTTCCCATCGCGAGCGTTGCGGTGAACGCGCCCACCAGGCGGCTGCGGCTCATATTCTCCGCAATCAGGTGAATGGCGGTGATCCCCCAGGTGAGGAAAAAGAGCGATTCGTAGAGGTTGCTAATCGGGAAGTAGCCCGCGTCGAGCCAGCGCGCTCCCAGTAGTGTTGCGATGCAGAGGTTCGCGGCGGCCATCCCAGCCGTACCAAGACTGGGCAGGGCGGCGAGCTGCGGGAAAGCAGCCCCCACCCAATACACCAACATCGACACGAACAAAACGAGGAAAGCGATGTTGTCTAAGCTGTTCTGGAGCGAGACTAAATCCATGACGCGTAAACTGCGGTTTTTATAGCGATCGGGCCGAAGCAGAGCAGTTCCGGTGGCCGCTCGCGTCGGGGTCTACTATTGTCGATCGTTTTGCTCCGCCTTGCGAGCTTTTGCCCGCTGGCTGTAACAGCAGTTTGTGAAACGACACGCGTGCGGGTCGATGAGGGCCGCCGTGCCGGTGACGACGGGTGGCGACGAGTGACTACGGCTCGCCTTCGGTGCTGCCTGCCGACGAGCCGATCGGGGCCGCAAAACGCTCCTCAAAGCTCATGCGCTGTTCGGCGCTGTGGAGGAAGTAGCCGCTGACCATCGCCGAAGCCAACAGGCGACCGAGGCTCTCGCGGCTGGTGGTCACGGCAACGTCAAACTGCCCGGAGGGCAGGCCGCCTAGCATTCCGGCGATGTTGCTCTCCATCAGCTGCACGGCTTCGGGCGAAGGTTTCGACAGGCGCTCGGTGATGTCCGAGTCGAGCTGGCTGACGTATTTCATCAGCGCGTTGGCTTGCAGCGACAGGCGATCGGGGAAGGAGGCGCGGTTATCCATCATATTCTCGCGGTAAATTCTGTCGGCGATATCTAGAAGCGGCACGTGCCGCCTCTGAGCCGATAAATACAATCTACCGAGAACCCTCAGACCCGTTTAGGGGTGAAACCGAACTAAATGGGAGCGGATGTTTGGGTGCGGAAATCCGGAAACAGACGGAGGAGGGCGGCATCCGGAATTTCCGATATTGCTCGATCCACAAAGCTTTCAGCGATCTCACCTAGTAGTCCACCACCGCAATTTTGATAGCCTCACCGCTTGACTGCCAGACGGCTCGCAGAAGCAGGACGAGTAAAAACGGCCTATCAGAATCAGAGAGGTGGACTACTAGCGCTTCATGTTGCGCTTGAGCTGCTCGAGTTCTTCGTCTGTTTCCCAGGACTGGAACGCCTGCTCGAGGGGGTCGCTGGCTTTGTCGCGGCTCGTATCGCTCGCGTTCCAGTTGTTGCCGCTATCGGAAAAGCGGCTCGCCACCTCGTCAAACGCCTGTTCGCCAGGGGTCTTTGGCTGGGCGCGCTGCTGCTCGGCGATTTCGGCAGCTTTGACCTTCAGGGCTTTTCTGCGCTCTCGAATTTCGTCTCGGAGCTTTTGGGTCTGCTCGATCTTGTCACTGGCGGCTTTGCGTTGCGCCCAGAGCTGGTTCCCTTCGCGGAGGAGTGCGGCCTCGCGCTCGGCAGCAGCATTGGCCAGATCGGCGCGACCGGCTTGGCGAGCTTTGGCGGCGCGGGCGTGCCAGCTTTGAATCGTCTCGGCGGTTTGCAAGATTTTGGCTTCGAGCTGCTTCTCTTTCAGCTCGAATTCGCCGATCAGCTTGGCCGTGTCATTTTCCTGGTCGCGCAGCTCGTCCTCGAGAACCTGCAGCTCCAAGTGCGGGTTGTTTTGCAAAAACTCGTCGAGCCGGTCTTCGAGGAATTTGCTGAAGTCGCCGAACAAGCTCATGGGTTTCGCCTCGGATGGGGGAATGCGGTGGAGTTACCCCCTCCAGCTTAGCGACTCAGTGTGGCAAACTCCGATCGCGTGTCTAGCGATCGAAGACTCTAGAACTCTTCGCCGACCGACAGGCTCTGAGTCTGGCCGTTGCGCTCGATCGTGGCGCTGTCATCGACCACATCCACCACGACCCAGCCGCTGTCGCCGACGCTTTCACCGACGTTAATCCAGCTTGCCGAACCGTTCACCTCGAAGAGCGCTGCCGGACGACCGCCATCGCCGCGATCGAGCGTACCGACCAGCGAATACGCCGCCGCAACGGGAGCGGGCTCGGGTGCGGGCGCGCTGGAGACACCGGACGAGCTCGAAGCGCTGGCGGGCGGAGCCGGGGGCGGCGCGACGACGACCGGAGCCGGAACGCGCAGGGCGGGTAGGCTGCCGCTGCTGCTCGGGGTGGGATTGGCGCGGGCGCTGCTGCTGTCGTCGCTGCTACCGCTGTTGGCGCTGGCGGCGGGCTGGTCGGGCAGCGGTAGAGGCCGTGACGAAACGCGCTCTAGGGCTCCGGCGATCCGGTTGAGCGATCGCAGCATGGTCTCCGACGAGGCCGGATCGACAGGAATCGAAAGCGTTGCGGTCTGCCCGGCCACCTGGGGCAGCGTATCGCCGATCACCGAATTATCTTCGTCGCTGGGGATGCGGCCTTCGATGCGATCGAGCGATCGGGTGATGTAGTCGGAAAATTCGCGACCGCGCGCCAGTTCCGGATCGAGTTCGACAGTGTCGGCGTCGGCTTCTGCGGTTGCCGCTGTCGGGGCGTTCGCGTCGGGGGTATCGGCGGTATTGGCGTCGGCTTCCGTGCTGGCTTGCCCGCCAATCTCTAGGTTGCCCCGCTGAATCTGCCAGAGCAGCAGCGCCGCCAGTGCTGAGGCGGCAAACAGCGCGATCAAGAAGCGATCGAACCACATCAACGCCCGATCGCGCTTCGGCTTCTCCGGGTCGGCGGGCGCGCCCGGCGTCGAGATGACCGGCTGCATGACGATCGGCGGAATCTGGATCGGCTGCAGCGAGACCGGCGCTTCCGGCGCGTTAACCGGAGTGTCGATCGGCAGCTCTGCCAGGTCGAGCCCGCGATCGACATCCTCGAAGACCTCATCCATCAGCTTGTCAGCATAGGCATCGACCGCCCACGGTTGCGGAGCGGGGGGCACATCGACGGCTTGGACTTGCGATTGGTTGCGATCGGACATGGTGTTTCGAGGAAAAGGGGCGGTAGACAGTAACGTCCTTGAGTCATTCATCGCCACGATAGCCCATCAATGGCGAGGCGTTTCGGCTGTGATGCAGCTCGCAACAAATTATAGATTCATTTATTCGGGTTCGCCGCTCGGAATCGCGCGAAGTCGCAGGCGAGAGCGGGTAAGCTAAGCACGCCTGCGATGCTGCCGTTCTGTCGATCTATGAGTTCCCCCAACCGCGACGCCCAAAACGATTCCCCCAAAGATTGCTTCGCCCGCGCGGCGCTCAATGAGATTCCCCGCATTCTGACGCTGCTCGATCGCAACCCCCATAGCCCCACCTACGGCTGCTTCGATCGCAACTTCTGGCACTACAAAATCGTGGACTTCCCCAGCGGCATGTCCCAGGAGTTCGTCTGGCCGCTGGCATTGGCCTACAGCCTCGACATCCCTAACAACCCCTACTACCAGCAGGCGGCGATTCGCAATTGGGTCGCGGCAGGCATCCTATTTGCAGCGCGCAGCGCCCACGGCGATGCCTCCTGCGATGACTATTTCCCCTTTGAGAAAGCGGGCGGCGCGGCGGCGTTTTCGCTGCTGGCCTGCGTGGAAAGCTACATGCTGCTCGACCTCGACGATGCCGAAATGCGGGTTTTCTTCGAGCGTCGCGCCGACTGGCTCGCCAACCACCACGAGAGCGGCCAGCTCACCAACCACCAGGCGTTAATCGTGCTCTGCCTGGAACTGATCGCACGACTGGCGAAAACCTCTAAGTGGGCGCGCGCCCAGGCAACCCGGCTCGATCGCGTCTTCGCATGGCAAAACGAAGAGGGCTGGTTTGCGGAATACGAAGGCTGCGATCCGGGCTACCACTCGCTGACGATTTGGTGCTTGGCGCAGCTGGTAGAGCTGGACGCGACCGATGACGAGCGCCTGCGTCCGGCCTTGACTCGCGCGATCGAGCTGGCGCGCAATTTCATCCACCCCGACGGAACCTACGGCGGCGAGTACGGCAGCCGCAACACCTACAACTTTTTCCCCCACGGCTTCGAGCTGGCGGGGCGCTGGATGCCGACGGCGCTAGAGGTTAACGATCGCTTTGCCACCGGTCTCGCCAACGGCCTCGGCCCCTGCTACAGCGACGACCACATCATCGGCCACCACACCTGGAACTATCTGCTCACCTGGCAGGATTTCGTCGGCGATCGCCACAGTCCCGACGATCGTCCCATAGAAGACTCCACCGCCCGCCCGATCGGCCGCGTCCATCTACCAAACGCGGGTCTGCTAGTCGATCGCCGCGCCACCATTCCCGACCTGCCCGACGCTGGCGGCAACGCCGAAGCCTCGCCCCACGCTCCTGGCAAAGCGAATGTCGAACTCTACGTCGCGCTGAATAAAGGCGGCACGTTCAAGTTATTTCGCGACGGCGAGCTGCTAGTGTCCGACACGCAAATTTCGCTGCTCGTGGAAGACGGCGGCAAGCTGCGGAATGCTGTCGGCCACCTCGTCGATACCTACGAGACAGAAGTGAGCGATCGAGAAATTACGATTCGCGGTCGCCTCGGCTGGGCGAAGCAAACCCAGATGACGCCGCTGAAGCTGATGCTGCTACGCGCCGTGATGCTCACCGGCGGGCGTTTCTTCCCCAACCTGATTCGCAAGATTTTGCAGAAGATCCTGATCGTTGGCAAAGACACCACGCCCTATACCTTCGTACGCCGCTTCCGCTGGGACAACTATTATTGGACGGTGGAAGATACGCTCTCGGCTCCCACCTGGAGAAACGTACGATCGGCGGATATCGGCGGCGATCGCACTTCGATTTACGTCGTCATGAGCCGCACCTTCCAGCGCCACCAGCTCGAGCCCGCCTTCGACCTGACCGAAATCCTCCACCAGCTAGCCGACGGTCAGCCATTGGAAGTAACGCGCCGCTTCGATAAATCCTTCACTCGCTAGCGGCAGCACCCGTACGAAACGCCTGCACACCAGGCATTGACATAAAGCAAAACCCCTCACGCCCGAGGTCGAGCGCGAGGGGTCTGGTGGCCGGGAACCGATTCAAGCGGCTGGCCGCAGCATTTCAAGAACTCGTCTTGCGTGCCGTAACGCGACCCATCAGGGACAGCAGCACGCGGACGAGCATCAAGTAGCCGGTCACGAGGAGAACGATCGCGATTGGAACACTGAGCGGATTGATGGTCATGGCAACACGGGGTGGGAGGAGACGCGAACGAGCAATGCCAAGATTGCCGAAACTCCCGACCTGAAGCATTCAGGCCGACAGGGGCGTACAGCAAATTAGACCGATGCTGTTGGCGAAACAGCAGCGATCGACGCTGAATCGACTTCTGGAACCACCGGCGAAGCGGCTTCAGACAAGTCAGATTTGCCCAATGGCTATGTATGCCGATCGAGCCGCAAGTCGAAAACGAACGTCAACCACTTGCCGCAGTCATCGGCTAAGAGCCTCGGCCCGCGATCGCAACGATGCAGGCCGCCAAGGCTGAAAAATCGATCTCCGAAGGTGTCAATTCAGTCGTGCAGCGCGCCTTCACAGCCACAATCGCGAACGGGCCGCAATGCAGCAGGCAAGCATCCATTTCGGAATGAGAGCCAGCAGAGATGCTCTCAACGACACCCTCACGCCCATCGCTGGCGAGGCGACGAGCAGTACTGGGGAGCTATTACAATCTTCGATCTAAATCTAGCATGCTCGATCCAGGAATGTCTCGTCATTTTTAAGTTTTTTCGATCGCAATCGACGGGTCGCTGCAGGACGAGAAAAATAACGGCCGATCGCAAAAGTACACGTCTTTCAAGCCTCCGAAAGCCTCCACAAATCCCGGACTGACGGCGCAGATTTCGTACGGGAATCAAACGGGGATCGTAAGCGTTAAATGGTTTCTCCGGAACGGTTTGAGAGCTTTTTTGATGATATCCTCCGCATCAAAGCCCCATTTACGGCATGCCAATTTTCGCCTGCGCAGCTTAGTAAAAATACTGAGATAAATCGAGCACGTATATTACAAGAGCGTGCTTCTGACAAAGGAGGATATGTTCTTTGTTTTTGGGTTGGTGTTAAGAGTTTATTAAAAACTTCAGGCGCGTGGTTGTGCTTTCAGGATCGAAGTGCAAATTCACCTCGCTTCGACAACTGGAGAATGCCTCGGGTGAGTCGCGTCGAATGCGACAATCGGGGGTCAGCGGGCTGGCGATGAACTGTTAGTAGAGCATCTGAACTTCGCGCCGATCTTTTTCGGGAAGATTCGATATATTGAGTAGAGTTTGTCGCTCTTTATTCAGTTCGCCCTACACGCCTATGTTGCTTGGGAGTAATTACCCCTCGTCTTCTCTGAGCGATCGCACGCTTGAAACGGTTCTGCGGGAGCGACGCCAGCGACTGGCTCGCGAAATTGATTGTTCCGTCGTGCTTTGGGCGGGGCGCGGTAAATCGCGCAATTTCCCCGCAAATCGCTACCCGTTCCGTGCAAGCAGTCATTTTCTGTATCTTGCGGGCTTGCAGCTTGAAAACGCTGCGATCCGCCTCCACGACGGACAGCTCGAGCTGTTCTACGACGACCCGAGTCCGAGCAGCATTCTCTGGCACGGCGAGACGCCCAGCCGTACGGAGATCGCCCGGACGATCGGGGCAGACGCGGCCTTTCCGCTGGCGGAGCTGCCGTCGCGGGCGGGCGGCGCAGCGACGATCGCCGTCCAGAACGACGAAGTCCGCCAGCAGCAGGCCAGCATATTAGAGCGCTCCCTTTCTCCCCTCGACGATCTGAGCGGCATCGACCGACAGCTCGTTCGGGCGATCGTCAAGTTACGATCGCAGCATGACGCCGGAGCCCTGGCCGAGCTGCGCCAGGCCGCCGCCGTCAGCATCGAAGCTCATAAGGCTGGGATGGCGACCACCTCTACAGCCAACCGCGAGGCACAGGTACGCGGTGCAATGGAAGGCGTCATCATCGGCTACAACATGGCTTGCGCTTACAACAGCATCGTTACGGTCAGCGGCGACGTGCTGCACAACGAGCGCTACGACGGCGCGCTGAACGCGGGAGACCTGCTGCTGGCTGACGTCGGCGCGGAGACGCCGGGGGGTTGGGCGGCGGACATTACGCGCACCTGGCCGGTGAGCGGCACGTTCTCCAGCACGCAGCGCGATATCTATGAAATCGTGCTGGCGGCGCACGATCGCGCGATCGCCGCTGTCGCACCGGGAGTGGAATACCGGACGCTGCACCTCATGGCCTGCGAGACGATCGCCGCCGGACTCGTCGATCTCGGCATTCTGCGCGGTGACCCACAATCGCTGGTCGAGCGCGACGCCCACGCGCTGTTTTTCCCCCACGGCCTCGGACACCTGCTGGGTCTGGACGTGCACGATATGGAAGATCTGGGCGACTATGCCGGTTACGCGAAAAGTCGCGCCCGCAGCCAGCGCTTCGGCCTGGGCTATCTACGGCTGCATCGGCCCCTCGAGGCGAATATGCTCGTGACGATCGAACCGGGGTTCTATCAGGTGGACGCAATTCTCAACGACCCGCAGCGCCGCGAAGCCTACGGTGACTGTGTGGACTGGGAGCGACTGGCACAGTTTGCCGATGTACGCGGAATCCGTATCGAAGACGACGTGCTGGTGACGAATGAAGGCGCGGAGGTGCTGACGGCGAGTTTGCCGACGCAGGCCGAAGCGATCGAGGCACTGGTTGGCGATTCGCCTTAATAAACAAGTGCGTCGAGAAACCGGCGCTTCTCGCAAAAACAGAGAAGTCCGACCCTTTGGAAAGGCCGGACTTCTAAAACTCGCGAATTTTTTACGAAGCGGAGCCTAAAGCTGCTCTTGCAGGGCCTCGACGGCACGAGCGTACTGTGGATCTTGCAGCGTCCCGATTGCGGTGCGATCGTCGCGCAGCGCCTCGCGCTGCTCTTCGGTGAGTTCGACGACGATATCCGGTGGGATGCCCTCTTTGTTGATATCGCGGTTGTCTGGCGTGAAGTACTTGGCGATCGTCACGGCCAAGCCGGAACCCTGACCGACGCCGCGCACCGACTGCACTAGCCCCTTTCCGAAGGTTTGCGTGCCGACCAAAATCGCGCGATCGTTGTCCTGGAGCGCGCCAGAGAGAATTTCGCTGGCACTGGCCGAGCCGCCATCGACCAGTACGACGATTGGGCGATCGGTCAGTGCCCGACCGTTGGCACGCTCGATATCCGAGACGCCCTGGCGGTTGACTGTCGAGACGATCGTGCCGTCATCGAGGAACATCCGCGCGATCTCGACGCTGGCGTGGAGCAAACCACCCGGATTAGCCCGCAAGTCGAGGATATATCCGGCGACATTTTCTTCCTCGAGGGCCTCGACAGCGTCGCGCATTTCCTGGGCGGCAATCGCGCTGAACTGCGTCAGGCGAACATAACCCAACTGACCGGGAACGTCCTCGCGCACTTCGTAGCGAACCGGGTGGATTTCGATGCGGGCGCGGACGATCTCGAACTCGAGCTGCTCGCCATTGCGATCGACCGTCAGCATCACGCTCGTACCGATCGGTCCGCGAATCAGATTAACTGCCGCGTCGATTTCCATGCCTGCGGTGGACGTGCTATCGATCGCGGTGATGCGGTCTTGGGACTGGATGCCTGCATCGAAAGCTGGAGTGTCCTCGATCGGCGAGACGACGATTAGCTCGTTGGTCTCTTCATCCTGCGAGAGCTGGATGCCCACGCCGGTCAGCTCGCCCGACGTGTCGATCTGCATGCTGCGGAATTCGTCGGGATCCATAAAGCGCGTGTAGGGATCCTCGAGCTGGTCGAGCATCTCGCGGATCGCCTCATACGCCTGGTCGTCGCTGTCGTAGGATCTTGCAAGGTACTCATCCCGCGTCGCCTGCCAGTCCACCTGATTGAACGTGGCATCGACGTAAGATTTATCGATGACCTGCCAAACTTCGTCCACCAGCTCCTTTGGGCCGTCGAAGAACGCTTGCCCTTTCATGTGGATGCCAGCACCAACGATCGTTGCCGCGCTCAGCATAAAGACGGTTGCGCCAACGACTAGCCCTCGATTTGCCATGTGTGAACTTTAGCCTGTAAAAAATGCGGAATAACGTGCATGCTGGTGAAGAGTGCGACTCCGAAAGCCAACTTCGCAAGTCGCCGGGTGCAGATGTGCGTGCAACCCGACCGTAGCGGGCTTCGTTCGCTTTCGGCCCCGATATCTTTGCTGCCAGTCGCCTATGTCGCGCCTGCTGACATCCGCGCTGGCTATCTCGCGCTCGTCTCGTAATACTCAATCCCCACCTACACGCACTCTAACACAACCAAATTGCCGATCTTCCGGGCGGATATTCCGGTGTGGACGCGGGCATGCAGAGCAAGGCACGCTCGCTAGTTTCAGGACGCAAAATCCAACCGGAGTCGAATTGCAGAAGAGCGTCCAAAACCTGGCGTGTAGGTTTTCGAGTTGTGCGTTAGAGTGTGCGCTCGCTTCGGACTGGGGTAGGGTGAGGCGTCCTAGGCGGAAAGTGGGGCAGAACGGCTTGCGGTGAGCTACAGCAGGAGGCCGAGCGGGCCGGGTCGGCTGCCGATCGCACGCGAACCACCGGCATCGGTATCGAGAGGCTGGGTCGGCGGCGGCGGCTCGAATTGGGCGAAGGTGACCTGGGCGAGGTCGGCCGTACTGCTCAACAGAAGCGAGCAGGCAAGGGTCGAGAAAAGATGGTGGAACATGGATCGTGATACGCCCGATCGGCTCGTTTTCACGCTGCCGATTTGGCGACTCGAGACGTAAGTAGATGACGGGTTGGCTGTCGATGCAATGACAAACTACGTCAGACTACCGAGAGAGTGCAACCGTGAAAATCCCGATCCACGCGCAGTAATCTCGCGGTTTCATAACGCTCTCGCGACTCAATCCGCAATTCGGCTCGCAGTCTGACTCGACGGATTCAGAGCGTTCCCTGCGGCACGCTTATCCGTCCAGCAGCGCTTCGACGAACTCGTAGCTCGAGAACGGGCGCAGGTCTTCGATGCCTTCACCCGCGCCGATAAAGCGAATCGGCAAACCGAGTTGGCGCACCACGGCCAGTGCCACGCCACCGCGCGCGCTGCCATCGAGTTTCGTCAGGACGACGCCGCTGAGCTGGGCCGCTTCGGCGAAGACTTCCGCTTGACGCAGGCCGTTTTGGCCGAGGGTCGCATCGAGGACGAGCAACGATTCGACGCGAGCTGTGGGTGCTTTTTTATCGACGATGCGCCGCATTTTGCTCAGCTCGTCCATTAGGTTTTTTTTGTTCTGCAAGCGTCCGGCAGTGTCGACCAGCAGTAGGTTGGCGTTGCGGGCTTTGGCGGCTTCGATCGCGTCGAACACCACCGAGGCCGGGTCGGTATTTTGGCCGGGGTTGGCGATTACTTCCGTTTTGGTGCGCTCGCCCCAGACTTTCACTTGCTCGACGGCGGCGGCGCGGAAGGTGTCGGCAGCGGCGATCAGGCAGTCGTACCCCGAAGACTTGGCCATATGGGTCAGCTTGCCGATCGTCGTGGTTTTGCCCGCGCCGTTGACGCCGGTCATCATCCAAATATTCAAGCAGTCGGACATTGGCGAAAAGTCGCGATCGTATTTCACCGCGTAGGGCTGCTCGAGCATGTCGCGCAGCACCTGCTTGAGGTAGGCGATCGCTTCGTCCGGCGGCAGGGTTTCCTCGCGCATCTTGGCCTGGAGCGCCTCGACGATCGCGTCGGTGGCATCAACGCCCACGTCTGCTTGCAGCAGCAGCGACTCGATCTCCATCACCGCATCGTCGTTGAGCGGCCCCTGTCCGACGATCGACTTGAGATTGTTGACCAGGCCGATGCGGGTTTTGCCCAGGCCGTCGCGCAGTTTTGCCAGCCACTCGATTTCGTCGATCGAGATATCTTCAGCGCTGCGACCCTGGGCGGCCAGCACTTCCGCCGACCAGACAAAATCGTCGTTAAGTTCCATCCCTCCAGAAACGCCGCCACCGTCGGGCAACTGCTCGAAGGCTTCAGATTCTTCGATCGCGCTGGCTTGCAGGCGCTCGAGGCGGGCTTGGCGATCGGCGGCGGCGCGCATCCAGGCGGGCTGGGTGGGGGCTTCGGCGGGGTCGTCGTCGGTAGCCGTCGTTTCGGTTTCAGTGGCCTCGCTGGCCTCACTGACCTCACTGACTTCACTAGCTGCGCCGACCTCAAGTGTGCTGGCTTCGACTACGTCTGCAGAAACTGCGGAAGCTTCGGGGGCGGGCGCGTTGGGCTCCGCGATCGGATCTTCCTCGGCAGGCTGTTCGGTCGTGGGCGCTTCGGCGGCGGGCTCTTCGGCGGCGGGCTCCCCGGCGGCGGGCTCCTCAGCGGCGGGCTCGTCCGCGCTCTCCGGCTCAGCTTCAGCCTGGCGCTGCTGGATATTCTGGAACGCAGCCTTTGCCCACTCTAGGTAATCTTCATTGCTCGTTGCGGCGGGTTTTGCCGGTTCGCCATCTTCAGGTTCGCTATCTTTAGGCCCGCCACCTTCAGATTCCCCCTCGGGCTCGCCGCTGGCGTCCGCCGGTGCGCCCTCTGTGTCGGTCGAGGCGACGGTGGATGCCTCCTCTTGCGGCGTCTCCTTCTCGTCGAATTTGCGGCGGAACCAGTTAAAGACCATGAGGCTAGAGAAGGGGGAGAAAGGATGGGGCGCGATCGAGCGGCGGTAGGATTGTTATCGCTCGATCGCGGCGACGGGTCGAGTGCGGATATTGCGCCGAGCGTCGGGCTCGACAGTCGGCGGCGAGGTCTATTCGGCGGGTGCGGCATTAGCGCGCAGATCGAGGGCGCGGCGCAAGACCCCGTTAACGAAGCGGTGGGCGTCTTCGCTGCTGTAGCGCTTGACCAGCTCGACGGCTTCGTTGACGACGACGCGCTCGGGCGTATCGAGGTATTCGATTTCGGCGACGGCCAGACGCAGCACGTCGCTGTCGATATGGGGTAGGCGATCGAGCTGCCAGTCCACCAGGGCGGCGGAAATCGTCGCGTCGATATCGGCGCGATGCTCGTTCACCGTCGAGAGCAACTGCAAGGCGTAGCGGCGAACTTCTTCTTGGTTGGCGAGCTGGACGAACTCGGGCAGTTCTAGGGCCGTGCCCACTTGCTCGATCGCCTTTTGGGTCAGCTCGATCGACTCGGAGACCATCAGGCGCGCGGTCTTCAGGTCGTCGGCGCGGTGCTGGCTCGACTCGAGGCGATCGTGGCCCTGCTTGAGCTCCGAGACGGCGGACTCGAGGGCTTCGGTGGCCTCGGCGGTCATCGTCCGCACCGCCGCTACGACCACGTCACCGAGCTGCTTGTCCGAGAGCTTGCTGGCTTTTTTCGGCAGTTGGCTCAGGCTCAAGAGTGCGAGTTCGCGAGCGATGCGTCGGGGTTGCATGAATGGGCGCAAATGGGGTTGAGTTTCGTCCGAACATCTTACGATGTTGCGGGTTGCCTCGCGGCGCTGCAGACTCGTCACCTTACAACAATCCCGGAAGCTTCTCGATGGGCCACAGATTTACTCGACTCAAAGCCCAACTCAAGACCCAACTCAAAGCCCAACTCAAAGCCCAACCCAAACTTCGAGTCAAACCTTTACTCCGCTGGGCGATCGTCGGCCTGACGGCGGCCTTCTTGCTGGCGGCGCTGCGCGAACACTGGGCGGAGGTGACCGAGCTGCGGCTGCGGGAATCCGGCCTCGGCTACGCGGCGGCGGGCTTTGGGATCACCCTGGTGGCGCACGTCTGGTCGGGCTGGGTGTGGGGCTGGATTTTGGGCGATCTCGATCGCCCTGTTGCCACGGCCTGGGCGATCGGCACGTTTCTACAAACCAATATCGCCAAATATCTGCCGGGGAACGTTTGGCACTTCATCAGCCGGGTGCGCGCGGCCCAGCAGCACGGCATCCCGACGGCGATCGCGGCGCTGAGCGTGGCGATCGAGGCGCTGTGTATGGCGGCAGCGGCGGCGGGGCTGGCGATCGCCGTCGTGCCCAACCTCGGCGCAATCGCGGCGGGACTGCTGGCGATCGCCGTTGGGCTGCATCCGCGCGTTCTCAACCCGATCGTGGCGCGTTTGGGTGCGAGCAAAGCCAAACAATTCGCGCGGCTCGACGGCGATGTAACGGCAGATCCAACGATCGCAGCACCCACAGCAACAGCATCCGATTCGCCCGACGCCGCTGCAACAGTCCTCGGGCTGCGGCGCTACCCTTGGCGATCGTTTCTGGGCGAGCTGGGTTTCGTGATGCTGCGCGGCCTCGGGTTTCTGGGCATCTGGCTGGCGCTGGCCCCGATCGCGATCGGCGAGCTGCCGCGCCTGCTCGGCGGGTTCGGACTAGCGTGGCTGCTGGGCCTGGTGGTTCCCGGCGCGCCGGGCGGGGTCGGGGTCTTCGAGGCAACAGCGCTGTCGGTGCTGGGTGGGGCCTTTCCGGCGGGGACGATCTTCGGCGCGATCGCCCTCTACCGTTTGGTTAGCGTCTCGACCGAGGCGATCGGCGCGGGAATCGCGAGCAGTCTGGCCGCAAGTTGGCAGCGGTAGTCCCGAGCCGCATGAGCTAGGATTAACTTAAGGCGTATCACGTCGGTTAGTGCCAGACCCTTGCGAGGTCAGTAGTTGAATGGCCGACTCAGCCAAGGGGAACGGCGCTAGGTCTCCTATGGAATCAAGGCTGCAAGTTGGGTTGACGACAGCCCCCAGGGTATCGACGCACTTTTTGAGCCGCACTAACGTCACGATCGCAAGGGACTCCCTCGCACGATATCTAGGGCTGCATCGAACTCGCATCAACATCTATTAAAGTTCTCGTGATTGTTTTTTCCCTGCTTCATCCCCACCAAGCGAAACCAATCAAGACTTGGACGTTCGACGTCTGCGACGTTCTGCGAGTCGGTCGTGCGAGTAGCAGCGACATCGTTCTCCATAGCTCGATCGTCTCGCGCCGTCACCTCGAACTCTGGAACCACGAAAGCCACTGGGAGCTGATTAACTTCGGTGCGAACGGAACCTTCGTCGATGGCAAGCCCGTCGAGCAGCTAACCATTGAAAA
Organism: uncultured cyanobacterium; assembly: GCA_937899645.1. Classification (GTDB taxonomy): domain Bacteria; phylum Cyanobacteriota; class Cyanobacteriia; order Cyanobacteriales; family Geitlerinemataceae; genus RDYZ01. The sequence goes on from CALCCD010000108.1 coordinate 25,705, forward strand.
TCAGGTGGTCATCCGGCTCGGTTCGGCAGGGCCGTTGCTGCGCATCGAGTGTCAGTCCACCCCGAAAGCACCGACCCGGCAGGTCGCCCGCGAAAGAAAACCACTGCCAGAAACGTCGATCCCCGTGCCGCCGACCTCGGACGATCCGCTCTAATTTCGCCCGCGCGTCCGCGATGCTGACATAATTTGCAGTAGCGTTTTGCTATTGCCCGATCGATCGCCCATGTACTATCCAACCGAAGGCTCCGACACCGATCGCGAATGGTGGGTGCAGCAGTGGCTCGATCTGCTCGACAAATACCGCTTCAAAAAACGCCTCGAGCGCGGTCGTAACTACGCTCGACAGGGCAACGTCTTGAGCATCGAGTTCCGCGCCCAAAAGGTCGTCGCTCGCGTCCAGGGGACGGAGAAGCAGCCTTACAAGATTTCGCTGGGGTTGGAAACCTTTTCCGACGAGGATTGGAATTTCGTCTTCGACACGCTGAGCGAGCGGACGCTATTTTCCGCCAAGCTGCTGTCGGGCGTGATGCCCACCAATATCGAAGATATCTTCGCGGCCAACGGGCTGCGGCTGTTTCCGTTCAGCCTGCCGGAGATCGAGTCGCGCTGTAGCTGCCCGGACAAGGCCAACCCCTGCAAGCACATCATTGCGGTCTACCACCTCCTCGGCGAGCGCTTTGCCGACGATCCGTTTTTGCTCTTCCAGTTGCGGGGGCGCAGCAAGCACGAAACGATCGCGGCGCTGCGGGCTCGGCAGGGAGCGGCCTCGGCAGATGCGACAGCGCACGAAGACGAGGAGGTCGCACCGGCTGCGGCTCCGCTCGATCTCAGTCGGTTTTGGTCGTACGATCGCCCGCTCGATCCGTCGCTGATCGCGATCGCGCCCAGCTCGGAGAATGCCGCCTTGGACGTGCTCGGCTCGATGCCGCTGGCTGGCGGACGCCACAACATTCGCGCGACGGATATCGCGGCGCTGGAGGCGTTTCTCGATCGGGCGTACGCGACGGCGCGTAATAGTGCCGTGATGCAGGCAATGCAGCTCGACAGTGACGAGACGTAGTGCCCGCGACAGTCGGGATTGGGAATGTACGAAGTGGGCAGTACTGGATTCAAATTAGTGAAGCCCTGCCTGTAGGGCAGGTGCTCTAATCCCAGAGCTAGAGGCCAGTCGTATCGTATTGACCTATGCACAGCTTATTTGGGCAACCTCAAGGTGGAAGTTGGGCTACCGTGCAGGCTCGGCGTGTGCGCGCACGCACTTTACTGCAGGCAAACGAAGACAGGCGACAAGCAAGGGTGGGATAGAGCAAAAGGCTCTTGTAGGGCAAAAGTCTTTTCGATTGGTGACGAGTATGGGTGATGTCGCAAGAGAAATCAGCGACACATGGTGTACAAAGACGCGGCGGTAGAGAGTGGATTAAGTAGCTCAAGCAAATAAAACGTGGTTATTTTGCGGCGGGTATCGATCAAACCCTCGCTCTACCGCCACTCTCGACTCGCACAACTTCATTTCCTGGCTTGGGCTACTTAGCAGCATAGTGCGCAGCAGATGAAGTTCGTGACATCTAGCTTGCAGACGCAGAGCTAGAAGACATGAAGCCATAGGGGTTTCATCAAGTCAAAATTTCAAGCTAAACAGAGCGATTGGAGCCATCGCGTGATGTCCAGAGGCCCTCGTTTTCTTATTAAGTTAATAGACAGCGGACAACTCAATCATGGACTCATTAATCAATGTACTGAATAAACGGCCTTAGCTAAAAGAGAAAAACCTAATCGTGCAGGCTCGGACTATTTAGTGACAACTGGTCAAACAGAACCTTGTTTCGCTTCTCCGCATCTTGAAGCAGCTTATTGAATGACATAATCTCAACAAATACTTTGAATTTTGAATTGTATCCAAAATAACCATCATTGTTCGGAGCTTCGGTTAAATCTGCAGTATCAGCCCATCTCCTGATTGTGGGTGTAAGGTCACATATTATATACGAGTAAACCGGCGTATTAGGGTTGATGTTTATATAAACTCCATCCGTGTCTTTCGCCTTTCCTTCTCGTATCTTTTCCGAGTAATCATACGCTTTCTCTATTGGGTTCTCGCCACGCTTGTAACCTTCTCTCATAGGGCGCTTAAACTCAATGATTACCACCGAAGAATGGCTTGATTTACTGTCAGAAAATATGTGGTTATTGTCGAATATCGCAATATCAGGTCTGTCGATGCTACCTACGTCTATCCCATCATAACTGCTCATCTCTTTGTCTGATGCAAGGTATTGATGATATGAAAGCTTTTCGTCAATAATCCATAGATTTCTATTCTCCCAAAAGGCAGAATTTGTCGTTCTCTGCATTGGATAAAATATCTCGTGGATATCCTTCTCGAGATTATACTTTCCGGAGTCAGAAGCTCCTCTTTTTGCTCTAAGGAGGTCTAGTATTGCCTTTCTGTGAACAACATACTCAGCCAGCTTATACTTCCCTAACTCATTGCCCATGCGAAGGAACTCGTCATATTTTTTCTTCCGCTTTTCTACAAAGCTAGAATTCCCTAATGAGGTTTGGCTTACGTACTGCTCCTGTCTTTGTTTGAAGTCAAGTTCCAGCTCTGAATATAATTTGTGAAGCTCTATGTCAAGCTCCACATCGCTTAAGTTTGGCTTGATTCGATAGACCCTTTCGCTCATAAACTCTAGCAAAGGCCGGTATTTATAGTGGCTCTCTATGTATTTTTTTATTCGGGCTTTATTTTGAGTGATCGTTTTTTCTACGTATTCTTTCAGGAAATTTTCTACATGTAGAAGTACCGCATCTAGGATTTCTGACTTGCTCAGCTCGTCAAAAAATGAAGGCGCTTGCTTGTCGTAAATTTCAAACCCTGTTCTGGCAGGATTTAGGTTTTCATCCAGGTATGGACTACTCACATAGCCCATGTAGATGAATGCCTTGTCTTCACTTTCTTGAATGCGAGTCTTAGACTTTAAGAAATTTAATTTACCCGGAAGGCTGACTTGCTCTACCTCTCGATCTTGACCGCAAAGGTGAATTCTATGATCTGGCTGTTCTGATGGAGAGTAAAGCTTGAGATGCTCAAGTCGAAAGGCTTCTCCCTTCACGCTAAACTTCTTTGTCTCGAAATCAGCTTTTATTCCAGAAGAAAATAAATCATTGAGGACAATGGAGTCGCCGTAGCAGGTATCGATTACGGTAATGGTGGGAGCCTTATCTTTCAAGAACAAAAATAAGAAATGCTCGATTATTCTTCTTGCTATGGTGTCTGCACTCTTTGGAGCTTTTTCTCTAAAGTTTTTCTTGTAACCTTGCAATCGGATAATCGTTTCTCGGCTAGTCGCCTCAGCTTTGCCTGTCCTGAAGTTTCTTATTGGATCATTTGCGTAGACAAAGTCAAAGGTTCTTTTACTAAGCTTTCCATCTCCATCTATAAAAACACTTTCTATGGAAGCGTTAGAGAATGCTTTCACCCATGAAAATCGGCCAATACCCTTTCCTCCTTTCTTTAACTTAAAGCTCGTGTCCGAGGTAACAAATGCATTAAAGTGATTGTTGTCAAAACCGACCCCGTTATCTTTTATTGAAAAATCTATGATTGGCTTCTTCGCTCTTTCGGTTGCTCCCCCTTCCTCTAAAAGTAGCTGCGCGTATTCGGTTCGGTTGATGTATATGACGACTTCGCCGCTACTTTCTTGAGCTTCTTCGATTGAATGAATAGAGTTACTGATTGCCTCAAATAATGGAATCAGAGAATTGTCTGGGCTGGGTTTCAGTGTGAAGTTATTAACTCTTTGGGTGAAGTCAATGCCTTCAAAATACTTTTCCTTTATTTTAACTGAGCCACTCATGAAAATCCCACATGTTTACTATCTAAACAGTTGCTATAGCTTTAATTCACTACTGAAATTTTTTTGAGCCCTCAATACATCTGTTGTTGGACGAACGAGCTTTTGCCATCTAGGTTGAAAAAACTATAGTATCGAAGCCCGAAAATGCACTCATGAGTATACGACTTCTCGCTTACGTCAATGTACTGATTCCATCTCGGGGGATACTCATGCTTACCGGCTAAAAATTAGTACTAATGCTCGAGTTTTTTGCTAGTACGACATATTTTCCAAGCCTCGCACAACTAAACTGCAGGGGGATGCTTCGTGTTGTCATCCTGGCGATAATCCATGAAGTTGTGGCGACAGTGACATAGAGATTGATGCTCACGCCCGTTTTCTGGCGAGGCATGTCGCCGAGCGCACCCTCTCGCGCAGTGACAAGTCGAAAGTGTCTTCGATTTTTTCATTAACTTAACCCATCAAGTTAATCAGACTCACACGTACTCCACGGGCTTCAGGTCTCGGTTTACGAAACCAACATAGCGACGGCTAATCATCGCCTCTGAAAGCTCACACCACACCGCGATGTCTATGATACTGACGCCGACAGCAGGCTGATGACTGATCAATGTGTATCGGCAGTGATGCGGCGGCAAGTGCTTCCGCACGTCTTCATCGCTCACCAGACCACCCAGCATCCGCTCCCAGTAACGAATCTGCCAGGTGCTGAGGTTTACTCAACCACCATTCAAGGCAGAAACGGCAATGGCACAGGCTGATTCTGCAATCGGATCAAGTCGATTGACTGTAGTGTGAGAAATGGGCAGTACTGGATTCGAACCAGTGACATCCTGCTTGTAAGGCAGGCGCTCTACCGCTGAGCTAACCGCCCGTGGCTGCTTTGGATAATCGCCTAAAGACAATAGCAAGAGTGTGAGGCGATCGCAATCCCCGCGTGACGGTCGCGCCGCACGGGACGCATTGCGATCGAGATTAGGTCGCTTCTGGCTCACTCGGTTCGGCAACTTCAGCGGCCACCAGCGCGTTGCTCAGCGCCACCCACGTCTCCGTACTCAGATCCTCCGCGCGGATCTGCGAGTCGATCCCCAACTGCTCGAACGTCGCCAGCAGCAGCTCGCGATCGACAATGCTCACCAGATTGTTGCGCAGCATCTTGCGCTTGTTCGCAAAGCCGACTTTCACCAAACTCGCCAGATGTTTCGGATTGGTGGCCGGGACGGCGATCGGGCGCGGCACGAGGCGAATCACCGCCGACTCGACTTTCGGTGGCGGTTTGAACGCCGAAGCCGGAACGGCACAGACCAGCTCGCAGTCGGCCAGATACTGCACCCGCACCGACAGCGCCCCAAACGCCTTGGTGTCCGCCGACGCGCAAACGCGATCGGCCACTTCCCTTTGCACCAGCAGCACGATTTCCTGGAACGGCCTGGGGTTGGGGCGATCGATTCGGCCTAGCAGCTTCTCGAGGATCGGGCCGGTGATGTTGTAGGGGATATTGGCGACGACCTTGGTTTGACGGTGGAAGCGATCGGCGAACTCTGCCGTTAGCGCGTCCACATCGATCGCCAGAAAGTCACCCTGAAACAGCAGGAAGTTATCCAGATCGCCGAATTTGGCAACGAGCGGCTTGCAGAGGTCGCGATCGAGTTCCACCGCGACGACCGACGCTGCGAGATCGAGTAGCCGCTGGGTCAGGACGCCCTGGCCGGGGCCGATTTCCAAGACGCGATCGTCGGGGGTCAGGTGGGCGGCGGCGACGATTTCATTGAGGATGCGATCGTCTTTCAGCCAGTGCTGGCCGAAGCGCTTTCGGGTGCGGTGGCTGGTTTTCTTTTTCTTGTTGGCAGCACGCGAGCCAGCCTTGAAGCGCCGCTCGAAAGCTTCGCGCTCGCTGAGGTCGCTCTTTCGATCGCCGGCCTGACGAGTCTGCTGGCCGCTGTTGCGATCGCCTTTCTTCTCATCTTGCTTGCCCGCCTTGCCGCGCCGCGCTTTGAACGGCGACGATGCGCTCGACTTCGAGAACTTTCCCGGCTTGCCGAACTTTGCGCCTGGTTTTGCGCCCGATTTTGCGCCCGATCGCGCCCCCGACTTTTTGGGCTTCCCGGAATCTCTAGACCCAGAGCCTTTAGACCCAGAGCCTTTAGACCCAGAACCCTTTGATGATTTGGACGGGCGATCGGAGGCTGGCATACGACGAGAAAAATGAACGGGCGCGGTCTCGCGAAGCCGCGATCGCGGCAATTTGGCCTAGATTTGGCCTAACCCCGGTGGACGGTTTTGACCCACTTGAGGCGCTTCGGTCGGAAGGCCATACGCGTGGTCGTCGCGGCCATCACGACAATCCAGTGAAGCATATAAATCGTGCCGCGAATCGCCTGGGCGATCGCCTGGCCCCAGGAGAGCGGCTGGCCGGTGCGCGCGGCGACGCGGCGCAAACCGCAGCCAATCCAGACCAGCGTCAGCACCGCCGACATCAGCGTAATCGGCAGCCACACCGGCAGGTTGCCAAATGCCAGCGAGCCGATCGCGTCGGGAATAGCGGCAGTGGGCAGCAAATACTGGGCGCTGATAAAGACCGCCATATCAAAGCGCTTCATCGGGCTGAGGCGCGCGCTCGTCAGCAGTCGCCAGTAGTCGATGTAGCGCTGGTAGCCGCCCTCCGCCCAGCGCGATCGTTGATGCCACAGGGCGATCGGGCCGGTGACACCTTCTTCGTAGACGCAGGGCCAGGTGGTGCAGCGCACGTCCCAGCCGTCGAGGTGCAGCCGCAAGCTCAGATCGAGGTCGTCGGTAATCGTCACTTCGTTAAAGTCGCCGCAGCGCTGGAGGGCGTCGCGCCGCACGAGCTGACCGTTGCCGCGCAGCTCGCCGATGCCGCCGAGGGCGTAGCGCTGCTCTTGCAGGTAAGCGTCGAGCATCATTTCGATCGCCTGTCCCCGCGTCCAGCCGTTCGCCTTGGCGTTGACGATCGCCTTGCGTACCTGAACCGCGCCGATATCTGGGCGATCGAACAGCGGCAGCGCCCGCTGTAAAAAGTCGCCATCGACCCGCGCGTCCGCATCGAAGACGGCAACCAGGTCGGTCTGGATATCCTGGAGCGCGAGGTTAAGCGCGCCAGACTTGCCGCCGGAAGCGTCCGCGCCGCGATGGATCGCGCGGAGCCGGGTGTACCGCTGGGCGAGGCGATCGAGCACTGCGCCAGTGTTGTCGCTGCTGTTGTCGTTTATCGCCCAGACTTCGTAGCGATCGCTCGGATAGTCGAGTTGGCACAACTTCTCGATAGTCTCGCCGATCACGCTTTCTTCATCCTTAGCCGCCACCAGCAGCGCCACGCTCGGCCAGGCGCGATCGCCGCCATCTTCCGGGCTCAGCACCGGGCGCGCTCCGTCTGCCTTTGCGCTCGCCGATCGCGACTCGGGAACGGCGAGCGACCGCCAGCCGTGAATCCCCAAGACGATCGCCCCGAACGCCCCGACACCGATGCCCCAGTCCACTAAATGCAGAATTCCCGTCACGCTCCAGATCGCCATCAGCAGCAGCGCGGCCTTGAAGCGACGACCGCGATAGCCGGAGAAAGCATTGAGCCGGTGTTCGGGCAACTGTTCGGGCGACTGTTTGGCGAACTGTTCGGGGGCCAGCTCGGGCGGGGCTCCAGCAGCAGACGAGATATCGCGATCGAGGGCGGCCTGACGATCGAGCTTCCCTGGCGAGCGGGCGAGCAAAGTTTCGACGAGGGGTTCGAGGTGGCGAATATCTTGTTTTTTTGAAAGCATCGTTGAGTGGTTCTTCCGTCCCGTCAACGGCTCGGGCGGCGATACGTGAAACGCGGATGACTGCGGCTGAGTGCAGTTGGCGGCGGGTTGACTGCGGGTTGACTGCGGTTGACGCAGCACGGGCGCGCGGTGCCTCGTCGGTCTTGGCTTCAGTCTCTCACGAAGGCGCGACGGGCATCCACGCAGCGCGCCGATCGGCGCGCTGCGGCGGGATTGTCAGCGCACCGCGATCGATGCTCCCGTCTTCGCCCCCGACGATCGCGGAGAGATCCGATAAGTTAGGGATGCCCACGCCTACAACAGAAACGAGAGAGTCGATGTCTTCTGCGATCCGGAGCCTGCAACCGGCCCCAAAAGGAAAGGTCATGGTCTACATGCCCTACTACAAAACCGCCAACCAGCGGAACGCGCTGCCGCTAGCGATCAGCCTCTACGATCGCGGCAACCTAGAAGGCGAACGCAAAATCGAAGGGGGAACCAACGTCCCGTTTATCGCCACTTGGAACGTGTCGAGCCTGCCTGCCGATCCGATGCGCTGCCGCCTTCAGTTCGACAACAATGCCGAGCTGACCTACGAGACGACGATGGCGAATTACGAGTTCATTAACGATCTGATCGAAGTGCTGATCGTGTTTCAAAAACACCGCGTCGCCGATTTCTCGAAAAGCTTTTACAGAAAGCTCCTCAGCATGGATGATTAGAGACTATTACCTACGCTGTTGCCGACGCTTCGCCGCCACGACAGCCGCCGCTCAGCCCGTCAGATATCGCAACCGTTCCACATCAGGAGGAAAGTGTGACCACACCGAACAAGTGTCTTTTGATCGGTTCGAGCGAGCCGTACAGCGGCAAAACCGCGACCCTGTTGGGGCTGGCCAGCCAGCTTCAAGCCCGCCAGATCGACTTTAGCTACGGCAAGCCGATCGGCACCTGTTTCGACGAAGCCTCGAAAACTTCAGGCTCGCAGACCTCTGAGGACTGTGTCGATGAAGACGTTGCGTTCCTGATCGACCACCTCGGACTCAGCAGCGAGCGCGTGTTACCCACCAGCATCACCCTCGATAGCGACACCGTTCGCAAGCGCCTGTGCGGCGACGATCGCACCGACTACGCCACGCGCATTGCCGAAGCGGCCACGGCGGGTAGCGGCTTGGTGCTGTTGGAAGGGGCGGGTAGCCTCGTAGAGGGCGAGCTGTTCGATATCTCGACGGCGCAACTGGCCGAGAAGCTCGACGCGCCGGTGATGCTGGTGATTCGCTACCGCATGGGTACGTTTGTCGATTCGCTGCTGGCGGCTAAGGCCATGCTGGGCGATCGCCTGGTCGGCGTGGCGATCAACGACGTGCCGATCGAGGCGATGGACGAGATGCACGACTGCATTATTCCGTTCCTCGAGTCCCGCCAGATTTCTGTCTTCGGTACGATTCCGCTCAGTCCGCTGCTCAGCAGCATCAGCGTGGCCGAAATCGTCCAGAAGCTCGAAGCGCAGGTACTCTGCGGCAACGACCGACTCGATCTGATGGTGGAAACGCTGCAAGTCGGGGCCATGAGCGTCAACTCGGCGATTAAGTACTTCCAAAACGCGCGCAACTCGGCGATCGTCACCGGGGGCGATCGCGCCGATATTCAACTCGCGGCGCTGGAAACCGCGACCCACTGTCTGATTCTGACCGGCCACCGCCTGACACCTCCGGCGATGGTGCTCAACCGCGCCGAAGAAGTAGAGATTCCGGTGCTGTCAGTCGAGCTGGATACGCTAACGACGATCGAGCGCATCGATGCGATGTTCGGCCAAATGCGCCTGCAAGAGCCCGCGAAGGTGCAGTTTATCAAGCAGCTCATCGGCGAGCACTTCGATCTCGAGCGGCTGCTGGCGTCGCTGTAGGACGGCTAGAGCGATCGGCTCGTTTTGCGCGATCGAATAATTAACCCCATCGAACAGTTAACCCCGTCGGGCGCGCTCGAAAGATTGCTCGATGGGGCTATTTCTGGCTGCTGGCGGAGCGGTCGTTAGCCAGACGAGCGATCGACGTTGGGCAGCGTGATGCGCTGACTGAGCTGCCACGCCATCAGTACACCCGTCCCGAGGGCGAACAGCGCCGCCGTCCAGAAGGCGCTGATGATGTCGTAACGGGCAACGATCGGTGCAAGAGCGATCGGCGCGAGAAATTGCCCGAGGAATCCCAGGCCCGTGCCGGTGGCCAGTATCGTTGCCTGGAAGCGCGTCGGCGTCCGGCTCGACAGGTAGCCGTAAAGGCTGGGCATAATCGTCCCCAAGGCGAGTCCGAAGCACAGCGCCACGGCAAACATCAGCGGTAGGCTCGTAACATTAGGGAAGGCCAGCAGCATTGCCGCTAGCAAGCCGTAGGCCACCGTACTCGTCGTCAGGTTTCCGAAGGTTTGCGCCAAGCGCCGCACGCCAAAGGCCGCGATACACCCGGAGCCGATCGCCGTAGTGGCCAGCACCATTCCGATCGAGGCGGTCGCGGCCTGTAGCTCTTCGCGCATGTAAATCGGCAGGTAGACAAAAGCGATGTAGATCGTGCCGGACGTCAGCAGCATCGATAACAGCATCGGCAAAACTTTCGGGTCGGTGACGAGGACGTGCAGCGGAATATGGCCGGATGCGTTCGCCTCGCCCGCACTCGCCGCGCGATCGCCGCTCGCATTGAGCTTGGCGGCCTCGCGTCTCAGCAGCGTCAGGCATCCCAGCGCAAACGGAATCGCCAGCCAGTACATGCAAAACGCCCAGCGCCAGCCGATCTGGCCGAGCAGTCCGGCAATCAGCGGGTAGAGAATATTGCCGATCGCCAGTGCGCCCGAGGCGTAAGCCAGCACCTGCTGGCGCTCTTCACCGTGGTAGAACTTGCCGAGCAAGCCCATGCTGGAGGCTGTTAGCCCACCGGTGGAGACACCGAGCAGCGCCCGCACGACCATCAAAGATTGAAAGCCGGGGACGACAGCTCCGAGCGAGCCGAACAACGCGTAACCGAGCAGCGACGGCACGAGAACGGGCAGCGAACCGACGCGATCGGACAAGACGCCGAATCCCGGCACGGACAGCGCCACGGTAATAAAGTGCGTTCCGACGAGGATTCCGGCGATCTCTGGATCGAGCTGGAAGTCTGCGACGAGGTCGGGCAGATTGGGCACGACAACAGCGCCCGCCATTACAGTCAGCGTCCCGATCGCGAGGATCAAGATAAGTTTGGCATCGCGGAGCATAGGGACAGTAGTTGCAAGAAGGTAAGCATTTAATCCTATCGAATAGATCGCCGAGACGGTTTGGTGGCGAGCTGAGGACAGTTTTCAATTTGGTTGTCGAGCGCGCTGGTGGCGGCGACAGTGAAAAGCTCGCACGGAGCCCGGTCGCAACATGCTGCCGCGCGCAGCTTTTGGGAGCCGATCGCGACTCATTCAGCGACTAGCTCCCACGAATTCACGCGCTAAAGCGATGTTAGGCCGGGTAGATCCGCAGGCGGCGGTTGGGCTCGTCGCCGAAGCTATCGGATTTTAGGTGGTAGTGCTCGACGAGCTCGTGCTGCATTTTACGCACCTTCGGCGATCGCGGCAGCAGCTCTACGGGCTGCCCCTTAGGCAGAACGATCTGCTCGACGGCGAGGCGCGTCTCCTCGAGCGCTTCGAGCTCGTCGTCGCTGCCGTCGCGGGTAAAGAGCTGCAAGTCCGGCACGTCGGGCACGCCGGGATCTTCCATCTTCAGGATACGCTTGAGGGCGCGAGTAATCTGCGGCAGGCTGCTGCTCTTGATCGGGTGGATGGGGATTTTGCGCGCTTTGGCGATGTGGCGCAGCTTGGCGTGGTTGCGCAGGTGCGATCGCAGGGCGATCACCGCATTGGCATCGTCGAGGTCTTTGGTGAGGCGCACCGGTAGACCGAGCAGCTCGATCGCGCGATCGAGCTGGTGTTTGCTAATCGCATAGGGATACAGCACCATCGACGGCGGTTCGATATCGGTTTCGGCTAGCGCTTCTGGCGCGATCGGCTCGCCCGTCGTCCGCGCCTGCAACGACAGATCCAGCATCCGCTCGAACTGCTGCGCCGGAGTCTGGGGCATCAGCGTCGCCCCATCGCGACGCGCTTTGCGAACGCGCGGGTTGCTATCCAGGCTCGGCGTCAGGCCCGATCGCGGTACGGGTCGCATCTTCCCCGAGGCTCGCCACCCCCGCGCACCCGGCACGTCCGGCGGCACAGGAACCACGTCAGTCGGAAGCTCGCGCTCGATCTTGACCGCGCCCTGGCCGTCGAAGCTGCGGACTTGGGGGTTGGGCTGGCCGCGCCGCAGCAGCGTATCGACCATCTGCGCCACGTTCTCGTGGACGACCCAGCGGTAGCGCTCCAGCATCTCGACGGCAATGCCGAAGGTGGGCGGCGCTTTGCGTTCGAGTACGGTTTTCTGCGTGCCGCGCCGTCGGGCTTCGTCGTCGCCCAGGGTGACGGACTGGATGCCGCCGATCAGGTCGGAGAGCGTCGGGTTTTTCAGCAGGTTTTCGATGCGGTTGCCGTGGGCCGTGCCGACGAGCTGAACGCCGCGCTCGGCGATCGTCCGCGCCGCCAGGGCTTCGAGTTCCGTGCCAATTTCGTCGATGACGATGACTTCTGGCATGTGGTTTTCGACCGCCTCGATCATCACCTGATGCTGGAGTTCTGGACTGGCTACGTGCATCCGCCGCGCCCGCCCGATCGCGGGGTGAGGGATATCGCCGTCGCCCGCGATCTCGTTGGAAGTGTCGATAATCACGACGCGCTTCTCCAGGTCGTCGGCCAGGACGCGGGCGATCTCGCGCAGCACCGTCGTTTTGCCGACGCCGGGACGCCCGAGCATCAGAATCGACTCGCCGCTTTCGACTAGGTCGCGAATCAGCTCGATCGTTCCGAACACCGATCGCCCGACGCGGCAGGTCAGGCCGATAATTTCGCCCGCGCGGTTGCGGATAGCGCTGATGCGGTGCAAAGTCTGTTCGATCCCGGCGCGATTATCGCCGCCGAAGTGGCCGACGCGATCGATGCAGGCTTGCAGGTCGGCGCGCGACACCGGGCGATCGCTCAAATATTCAGCCTGCTCGGCGAAGCGAATCTCTGGCTTGCGCCCCAGGTCGAGAACGATTTCGATCAGGTTGCCGTAGTTCTCGCGATCGCGCAGGGCGCAGCGCAGGTCGTCGGGCAGGATGTCGATTAGGCGATCGAGGTCGTCGTCGTAGCGCTGGACGTGGGCGTCACCTTCGGCGTTGCGCTCGGCTTCGGTGGCTTCTTGGGGCACGGCAAGTGCAGCGGCTTCGGACGCAGTGGTTTCGGCAGTGGCTTCCGCGGCGACTTCTGCGGCGGCGGCTACGCCATCAGCCTCAGGCGTGGCGACCTGTCGATCGCCCGCTGACGGCGCGATCGGGGCATCCGCCGCCGCGCTGTCCGTGTTGTCGGTGCTGACAGAATTCGTCGCGTTCGGTTCCGTGTTGGACATGGAAGAAGAGTCGTGATTCTTGCGGGCGGGATCGCCGGGAGAGGCCAAAGGAGAAGACACAGATATAAACGCGGAAGAGCAAAGGCGCACGGGTACGAGTCGCACACGTACAAATATTGCCAGACCGAGCAAAGAAAGTGCAGCGCGCGACAAGTGGGGAAATACGAACTACGGCATCGGTCTGGCTTCCTCGAGAGCGGGCTTGAGCGAGGCGGTCAGACTGTGGGCGAGACGAACCGCGCGCCAGAGCAGCTCGGGGTGCAGCTCGAGGCGATCGCGACCTCGATGGGCTTCGAGTTCGTCGCAGATCGGCGCGAGCAGCTTGCGGGCGAAACTGCCGTAAGCCACACCAGAGATGCCGCCGCGCCCGAGCCGGAGTCCGGCCTCTTGGAGCTTCGTCACCGTGCGATCGTTCGTGCCGCCCGCGAGCTGCACGAAACCGGGCAACCCCGCCGCCACCACCTTGCGCCCGAAGCGAACCGCCGCCACCGTCGCCCCTTTGCCGAGGTCGCCGCTCATGGGTCGGCCATCCGCCTGCCAAAGCAGAACCGGGGCGAGCTGGGGCGATATTTTGGCGGCCAGGGCGCGCAGGTAGGCGATCGCGTCGCGATCGCGGCTGTCGGGGCAACTAACCGAAAGAAGAGAAAGGCGGTTGACCCAGGGGCAAATCGCCTGCCAGAGGCGATCGAAGTCGGCTTCGCTCCCCGATCGCGTGTGAATTTCGATGGCGTCGATGCCACTGATAATGGCTCCGATCACGCGCTTGGGTTTAGCGACGAACGATCGGGTGTCGATCGCGCCGATCGGGCAGGTGGGAACGCAGCGCCCGCAGCCGTAGCAGCGCGCGTCGATCACGCCGAGGGGTTTGCCCGTCGCGCCCAGCTCGAAGTCGATCGCATCAGCCGGACATACGCGCTCGCAGGGTCGGGGACAGCGCGGTGGGCAAACCAGCGGATCGAAGTACGCTTTGCGAAAGTGGGGATCTTCGGCGTCGTTGAAGCTGGCCATCAGCAGGGGCGGCGGCGCTGCTGGAAATCCGCGTTCGATCGCTTCGGGGCGCAGCCGCTCGGCCACGCGCAGGCCGTCTCGGGCTGCCGCGATCGTCGCTTCGTCAGCGGCGACGTCGATGCAGTCCGCACCCGCGAGGGCATAGGCAATGGCGATGGTGCGAATCGCCGGAAGGTGTTGAAAGCTCGCACCGCAGATTGCCTTGAACCAGGTTCCGGCCTCTAGCGATTGTATTTGGCTGGGGAAAACTTTCACGCCTCCCATGCTAGTGCGCGATCCCAAAATTGGCTCGTCCGCAGAAACGCGATAGAAACGCGGGGGAGCGCCCGACCTTGCGGCCAGCTCGGCCACCCGATCGCTCGACGTTTCCCCACCTGCGGTAATGACGAAACCACCTCGACGGCTCCGGACTTGTGCAGCGCGTCGAAGCGTTGCGGGCACAGCCGGAGCGATCGCCGGGGCCTGGCGAGTCGCCCGATCGGAGGCGGCACGGGCCTGTGAGCGGCAGAATTGCGACGCTTCGGCAAACGGCCTCAACCGCGACTCCGGGTACAATTCAAGGTGCGCGCGACCTTTTTCGGGAATTTCGATGTTTGGACACGGGGTTGACAGCGATTCATGGTAGGGAGTGGTGAGCAAGATATGAGTGCTGAATCCGTTACGTTGAGTGCGCTGCCCCCGGAACTCGATCGCGAGCGGCTCCCGCAGCATGTCGCCGTGATTATGGACGGCAACGGTCGCTGGGCGCGCGGGCAGGGGCTGCCGCGCACGATGGGACACCAGCGCGGCGTCGATGTTCTCAAAGATTTGGTGCGCCAGTGCGGCGAGTGGGGGATCGATGCCCTAACGGTATACGCCTTCTCGACAGAAAACTGGTCGCGACCCGAAGACGAAGTTAGCTTTTTGATGGTGCTGTTCGAGCGTGCCCTGCGTCGGGAGCTGCGAAATATGGTCGAGGCCGGGGTGCAGCTCCGCTTTGTCGGTCGCCTGGACGTTCTGCCCCAGAGGCTTCAGGACGAGATCGCCCTGTCGGTCGAGCAGTCGCGCCAAAATACGGGCCTGAAGTTTACGATCGCCACCAACTACGGCGGACGCCAGGAAATCGTCGATGCCTGCCGCGCGATCGCCGATCGAGTCAAGGCCGGAACCCTGGAGCCGGACGATATCGACCGAGAGCTGTTCGCGCGCCACCTGTATACGAACCACCTGAGCGACCCCGACCTGGTGATTCGCACCAGCGGCGAGATGCGCATCAGCAACTTCCTGCTGTGGCAGATGGCCTACGCCGAGCTGTACGTCACCGAAACGCCCTGGCCGGAGTTCGATCGCGAGGCGTTTCGCGTCGCCCTCTACGAGTACCAAAGCCGCAAGCGCCGCTTCGGCGGGCTCAACTCCGACTCGACGCGATCGCGGCGACCGTGAGCCGTCAGTGAGCGCGCGGCGCGCCGGAACCGCCCCTCCGCAATTTCGTCAGTTCTCGAAGCCTCCAAAGTTCCGAACGAGTATCCAGAAGTCCTCCGGAGTTGCCAGGAGTTCCCAGGACTCTCCAACGAGATCGCGACCCCGCATTTATGCCCCATAGCCGCAACATTAAAACGGATATGAATCGCCGAGACGCCCGCACCACTGTCACCGCTCGCCTCGTCCGAATCGCGCCTTCGATGGCGTTTGGTTTCTGGGTGGCGGGAGCTGCCGCGCTTGCGATTGCCGCCCCGGATATCCGCTCTACTCCACTCCGCGAAACGAACCTGGCCCAGGCCGCTCCTTTCCAGTCGTTGCAGCCGGTTCCCGACCTCGACGCCGCCGATATCCAAGTCCGCAACGGCCTCGACTACCAGCGGCGCGGCCAGCCCGATAAGGCGATCGAAGCCTGGGAAGCGGCGCTCGACACCTACGTCGAGGTGTTCGACTTCGAGAGTATGGGGCGCGTCTACGGCTACCTCGGCCCCGCCTACGTCGCCACCGGCCAGTACCAGGAGGCCGAGATTGCTTTTGCCCAGCAGGTGTCGATCGCCCGCCAGCGCGACGACTCCGTAACGCTCGCCTACGGCCTCAACAACCTCGGGGTGGTACTGCTCCAGGGCAACGATATCGACGCCGCCGAAACCGTTCTGCTCGAGGCGCTGGCGGAGTCTGAAGCGATTCGCAACCCCGGCGTCACGGCCACCTCGCTTAACAATCTCGGACTGGTAGAAGTGGCGCGCGGTGACTTTTTCGCGGCGATCGTCCGCTACGAAACGGCCCTGAAGTGGCACTGGGAAGCCGAGATGGTGACCGGCGAGGCCAGCACCTACAACAACCTGGGCGAAGCCTACTGGGAAACCGACGACTACGAAAACACCATCGGCGCGTACGGCGCGGCGCTGACGATCGCCCGCGACAGCCTCGACTTTGACAATTTTTACCGCGCGATCGACGGCCTGGTTGTCGCCCACCAGAGCGTCGGTCGCTTTTTCCGCGCCCAAGATCTACTCGAAGAGCGCCTCGAACTGGCCCGCCGCGAGACGGATTCCGCCCAAGAACTCCAGACCCTGCGCGGTTTTGCGTCGCTGTATACGATCGCTGGAGAATACGACGCAGCGATCCGGTTCTACGAAGGCGCGATCGCCCTGGCGCGCGAAATCGGCGATCGCCCCAGCGAGCTGCGCCTGAGTAGCGACCTGGCCCAGGTGCTGACCGTCGCTCCCGAGCGCTAAGCTCGGGCAAAGCCGCAAATCGGACGCCTTTTCGCCTAGAGCGCTCCGAGAATTCGTCCGGAAGTCGCCAAAGAAGGACGAGCTTGTCGTCCGCGTAGGGTCGGCCTCTCCGATCGCCTGGGTGTGCCGCACGATTCGCTTCGCGAAGGCGACGTCAACGACGACGCCTTCGCGATCGAAGTCCAGACGGTGGGCGTTTATTTTCGTGGAGTACGCCTAGATCGGTGCGGCCTGTCCCGCAAGGTTGTCCGTTATACTGTCGGTCGAAGCGATGTCGCTCAGAATAGCAAAAGTCTCGGCTTGCCTGGTTTCTAACCGAGTCCGATTTCTACTCGATCGCGGTATTCGACAGCGCCAAGGCACACATCGCCCAAAGATTTACAGATTTCTCCCACCCCCGTGTTTTACGAGGTCAATGCTATGCCAAGTCCCGTCTCCTCCGCCGAAGTTCCCGCCGCCGCTCTGCCAGACGATCGCGATCGCGTTTGGAACCACCTCAAGCAAGCGATCGCCGACAGCTCGGGATTTCAGCGCTGGCAGCTCGATCGTCGTCAGACCTTCGATCGCGATCGCGTTTCTCTAGATTCCCAGGTGGCGACATATCTGCGCGAAACTCTCGAGACGCTCGCTTACTAGTCGCTCTGCCCAGTTAGTCGCTTTATCCGAGACGCCGTATTAAAGCCGTGCTGTCGGCCTCAATCGAGCGAAAGCAAACAGCGGTAAATAACGGCCTAACCTCGTTGTGAACAAGTGAGAAAGCCCGTCGCAATGATGTGCGACGGGCTTTCTCACTTGTTCATTAAACTCCCCAGGCAAGATTCGAACTTGCGACCAATCGATTAACAGTCGATCGCTCTACCGCTGAGCTACTGAGGATTGCTCTCTGATGCGAAATCTATATTAGCTAGAGAGCTTACGTTTTGCAACCCTTCGGGAGAACTTCATTGAGAACCGTCTCGAACTGTAGCGGGCCTCAATGCATTTCCGGCTCGCGTGCAGTTCACTCAGCAGCGCCGCCCGATCGCGTCCAGGTCGCCTTGGCGATCGGGCGATCGCGGCCCTAACGCTTGGCGGTTTCTTCCTCCAGGCTAAACAGCGTCCGTAGGGTGTGCATCGCGACGCGGCGCGCTTCGAGATCCTGCTGGGCGCGCAGCTGCACCATCGGGTCGTGAAGGATTTTGTTGACGATGCCGCGCGTCAGCGACTCGATCACTTCCTGATGCTTGTCGTCGAACTCCGTGCCGAGGCGCGACAGGGCTTTCTCCAACTCTTGCTCGCGGATGCCTTCGATCTTCTTGCGAAGGCTAGAGATCGTCGGGACGGTTTCGAGCGACTGCCACCAAGTCTCGAAGTTGGCGACTTCTTCTTCGAGCAGGGCTTCGGCCTCGAGGGCCATCTGGCGGCGGCTCTCTTGGTTTTGAGCGACGACGGCTTTGAGGTCATCGACGTTAAAGCAGCGAATGCCCGCCACGCCCGTGACATCAGCGGCAATGTTGCGCGGCACGGAAATATCTACCAGAACGAGGTCGCCGTCAGCATCGACGATCGGCTCCAGGTTGGCTTTGGTCAGAATCGGCTGGGTCGCGCCGGTGCTGGTAAAGGCCAGATTCGAGGCGGCGACAGCATCGAGCATCTCGGTCAGCGGACGCACGGCGATATTGGCGCTCGGGTACTGTCCGGCCAGCTCTTCGGCACGGCGCTGGGAGCGGTTGACGAGCGTAATGCGATCGGCTCCCTTCGAGAGTAGGTGCTTGATCAGCAGCTTCGACATTTTGCCCGCACCGACGATGCAGACCTCGAGATCTTTCAGGCAGCCCCCATCCGTCTGGGCCAGCTTCAGTTGCGCCAGCTCGACGGCGGCGGAGCTGATCGACACCGCGCCCGTGCCGATGCTGGTTTCGGTGCGAACGCGCTTGCCCGCGCCGATCGCCTGCTTGAAGAGCTGATTGAGAATGCGGCCGATGCCTTTGTTTTTCTGACCTTGCTTGTGGGTGGTCTTCACCTGCGCCAAGATCTGGCCTTCGCCGAGGACGAGGCTCTCGAGTCCGGCACTGACGCGCATCAGGTGCATCACGGCGTCTTGGTGGAGCAGCACGAATAGGTACGGGCGCAGCTCGGAGAGCATCATGCCGCTGCGATCGCAGAGGAACTGGCTGACCTCGCGCACGCCCGCCTCCATGTCTTTGGCGATGAAATAAATTTCGAGGCGGTTACAGGTACTGAGAACGGAGATTTCCTCGATGCTGGGATAGGCGCGGAGCTGGGCGAAAGCATCTTGTAGATCGGCTTCCGGGATGCTTAGCTTTTCGCGCACTTCGACCGGGGTGGTTTTGTGACTCAGTCCGATAACGGCAATATTCATCGAATTTATAAATAGAAGCTATTAAAAAGGAGAGCGACACAATTATCTATAAATGTCGATCGTTTGGCGACCGATCGAAATGTTCCGAAACGATCCCCGCCGCACTCGTCAGATCGGGCGATCGGCAAGCGCATCAACGGGCGAATTGAAACAGCCATCGAGATCGCAAGATTTGAGAGCGTCGAACCTGGCAGGAAGACAGCAAAAACGGCGATCGCCCACCGAAGTGAAGCGATCGCCGTTTCGACAATTCACACGCTGTTGCAGCAAACTCGGAACGCGCCGTCGAGGTCAACGTCCGATCCGGGTAGGGGCGCATAGCAATGCGCCTAGCATCGGTGGATTTCCCAGCGATATCGCGGGCGCACTGCCGTGGCGCCCCTACCCGGATCGGTCATCGTACGTTGAGTGACGCTTTAGTGCAGTTGCAGCTCGTGGGTGTCTTCCATCATGTGGATGGTGTCCACGAAGCGCACGGTTTTGCTTTGGCTGGAGATAATCAGCGACTGGGTGCGCGCGCCACCGTGGAAGAAGCGAACGCCTTGCATCAGCGTGCCGGAGGTAATACCGCAAGCCGCGAACAGCACTTCTTCGCCCGAAGCCAGCTCGCCCGCGTCGTAAACGCGATCGGGATCGGTGATGCCCATCTCTTTCAGGCGAGCCAGGTTGCCCTCTTTGCTCTCGCCGATCAGGCCGGTTTTGACCACTTCGGGATCGTAGATCAGCTGACCCTGGAAGTGACCGCCGATGCAGCGCATGGCCGCCGCAGAAATCACGCCCTCGGGAGCCGCGCCGATACCCATCAGCGCGTGGATGTTCGTGCCGCCGAAGCCGCAAGAGATCGCCGCCGACACGTCACCGTCGCTGATCAGGCGAACGCGCGCGCCCGCATCGCGGATTTCTTGAATCAGCTCTTTGTGGCGCGAGCGATCCATGACGACGACCACCAGCTCTTCGATTTTGCGATCGAGGCATTCTGCAATGATCTTCAGGTTCTCGGTCGCGCTCTTGTTGATATCGACCTTGCCTTTGGCAGCCGGAGGCGCAGCTAGCTTCTTCATATAGAAGTCCGGCGCGGCGAACAGGCCACCTTTCGGGGCGATCGCCAGCACGGCCATCGAACCGTTTTGACCGTAAGCAACGAGGTTCGTGCCTTCACAGGGGTCAACGGCGATATCAATTTCGATCAGCTCGTCAGGATTGCACATCTCCGCGCCACCCGGCTGGCTGCAAATGCCCACTTCTTCGCCGATGTAGAGCATCGGAGCGTCGTCGCGCTCGCCTTCACCGATCACGATGCGACCGCGCATGTGGATTTGGTTCATCCGCTCGCGCATGGCTTCTACGGCGACTTCGTCGGCAATATTTTTTTCGCCTTTACCCATCCAACGCGCTGAGGCGATCGCCGCTTGTTCGACAACCTCAATAATTTCCAAGCCGATGGTTTTATCCACGGTTCGCTCCTTCCAAATTCTAGTTTCGTTGGTGTTTTGAAGACCTTTTTTCAAGTGTCAAGTCTACCAGAGGGCGGCGGCGCTCTCGGGCGGCGACAGGATCGCGGGGATCGCCTCGCGGCTGTGGGATTCTCTTGGGATTCTCTCGCGATCGCCGTATCCATAATGAGGCGTCTTCACCCCGTGGCGGCGACACTAGCCCGGAGGGCCTCCGAACTCGTGAAAGCTCCAGCAATCTTCCCGTTTTGCGACCCTCCGCGAACGCGAACGTCGAGGAGCGTAGTTTCCTCGCAAAATGCCCGATCGGCGAGGGGATGGCGTGTCAGACGATTTGTCGGTACATCTCGCTTAAAACGTCAGGATTTATCCCTGCTACTAGGGAATTCTGCTAGTGTTGCCCTAGAAGCACGGTGTTCGCGCCCTCCCCTTCGCAGCAATACGGACGTCTTTAAATCCCTTCAGCTCTTGCAATGTCCTGCAAATTTCAATCCAGCGATCGGAGTCTGGTGTGTGGAGCCTCTTGCAACAAACGCCCGATGAAATGCAGTTCTAGCTGCCCGCAGTCGCCCCGAACGGCAGGAGTCGCGCGCACGGGAGCGGTCGAGACGACCGAGACGATAAACACTAGAAACCGCCCATGCGTCGGACGGCCAGGTGTCGTGTTGAGCTGTTTTGCGTGGGTTGCGATTTTCTCAAGCGCGGCCCTGCTGGGAGCCGGTGTGGGGATCGCCGCCTCACCCGCAGCCGCCCGGACAAAAGCCGACAGTGCCTTGACAAAGGGGATCGACTCCGGCGAAGTCTCCCGCGCGATCGAGCTGCCCGAGCCCGCGCTGCTGCCCGCTACGCCGCCCGCCACGCTATCCCAGTTGCCCCGCAGCGACAGCGAAGATCTGCCCGAGCCGGAGTTCGAGCCGCTGCCGCCCCTCGACGAGCTGCTGCCGCCGCCCGATCGCGACCCGAACGCACCACCCAGCGGCGACCTGAACGAGATTCCCGGCTCGATCGAGGTGCGGGGCTACCGCGTGGTGGGCAGCACCGTTTTTGAGGCCGACACATTCGACGCGCTGCTCGAGGATTTAACGGGAGAGGAAATCCGCTTCTCTCAGCTCCTCGAGGCTCGCACGCGCATTACCGATCTGTACATCGAAGAGAAGTACATCACCTCTGGGGCGTTTCTGCCGCCGCAGACGATCGAAGACGGCATCGTTGAGATTCAGGTAATCGAAGGCTCCCTCGAAGACATCCTCATCACGGGAACCGATCGC
The DNA here is from genome assembly GCA_937899645.1 of uncultured cyanobacterium. Taxonomy (GTDB): domain Bacteria; phylum Cyanobacteriota; class Cyanobacteriia; order Cyanobacteriales; family Geitlerinemataceae; genus RDYZ01. The sequence continues at coordinate 47,599 of CALCCD010000108.1, forward strand.
CTGCGTCCGTACTACATTCGCAGTCGCATCGAGCGCGCCAGCGACGCGCCGCTCAACGTGGACGACCTGCTCGAAGCACTGCAATTGCTCCAGCTCGACCCGCTGATCGATACGCTCTCGGCGGAGCTGTCGGCGGGCCTGAGACCGGGCTCGAATCTGTTAGAGGTCGCAATCGTCGAGGCGGACAGCTTTACGCCGAGCCTGCGCTTTGACAACGGGCGATCGCCGACAGTAGGCGTGCTGCGCGGTCGGGTCGGCATCCGCGAAGGCAACCTGTTCGGCATCGGCGACGCATTCGAGGCGTCCTACAGTTTGACGGAGGGCAGCGACGAGTATGCAGCGTCCTACACGGTTCCGCTCAACGCCAGCAACGCCACCCTCGGGGCGTCGGCCCGGTTCACGACCAGCGAGATTATCGAAGAGCCGTTCGATCGCATCGACATCGAGGCCGACTCGCGCGACTTCGAGCTGACATTCCGCCAGCCGATCGTCCAGACGCCGCGCCAGGAAATAGCCCTCGGCCTGACGTTCTCCCGCCGCGAGAGCGACACCACCTTGCTCGGGACGGGCTTTGCGCTCTCTGACGGAGCCAACGACGACGGCGAAACCCGCGTCTCGGTGTTCCGCCTCTTCCAAGAGTGGACGCAGCGGGGCTCGCGCTCGGTGTTCGCGGCGCGATCGCAGTTCAACTGGGGCATCCCAATTTTCGAGTCCACGCTCAACAACAAAAAGCCCGACAGCCGCTTCTTCGCGTGGCGCACCCAGGCCCAATACCTCCAGCTCCTCGGCAATAGCGATATTTCCCTGCTGTTGCGCGGCGACTTCCAGCTTTCGACCACCTCGCTGGTTCCCCTCGAGCAGTTCGGCGTCGGCGGCAACCGCAGCGTCCGAGGCTACAGCCAGGATTTGCTGCTGGCCGACAACGGTCTGTTTGGCTCGGCAGAGCTGCGAATTCCGCTATTCACTTCGGCCAATGGCTCGACCCAGCTCGAAATTCACCCGTTTTTCGACTTCGGCACTGTATGGAGTACTGATGGTGACGACCCCGACCCCAGCGGCCTCGCTTCGATCGGCGTCGGGCTGTCGTTCGAGCTTGACGATGTGCTTTCCGCGAAGATTGACTGGGGTATCCCACTGACGGATGTCGATACCCGCGATCGCGACATTATCGAGCGCCAAGAACTGTACTTTCTCCTAGAGTGGCGACCGTTCTAGGGGCGTAACGAAGCTGGAGATCTCATGTCTAAGGCCGAACACCTCGCACTGCTCAAGCAAGGCGTCAACGTCTGGAACGCTTGGCGCGCCGACAACCCCGACATTCGCGCAAATTTGTTTCGCGCCGACCTGGAGGGGATGTACCTGGCGGGCGTCAACCTGAGCAAGGTCGATCTGAGGCGGGCGCGGCTCGGGAAAGCGTTTTTGCGATCGGCAGACCTCTCGGAGGCGTATCTGCTGGGCGCAGACCTGTCCGGAGCCGACCTGAAGCAGGCGATGCTGCGCAAGGCCATACTGCGCGAGGCGAACTTGTCCGGGGCAGACCTGTCGAGCGCCGACCTGACAGCCACCTATCTTTCTGAGGCCAACCTAACCGGCGCGTCCTTGTCCGACGTCCGGCTCGATCGCACGCTGCTCACCGGTGCGTGTATCGCCAACTGGCATATCGACAATCCCGCGCAGCTCGAACGCGTCATCTGCGACTACATCTATCTCAAGCCCAACCAGCAGGAGTGTCGCCCGCGCCTGGGCTCCTTCGGGCCGGGCGAGCTGGTGAACCTGTGCCAGCGAACGATCGCCACCCTCGATATCGAGTTTCAAGACGGCCTGGACTGGGCGGCGTGCCTGGTGGCGCTGCAGGCGATGCAGGCCAGCTCGGACTTTAGCAGCATCCGACTCCGCAGCCTCGAGCAGATCGAGGAAGGCCGCCTGGCCGTGGGGCTGCGCCTGCCCGCCTTTGCCGATCGCGACGCCGTCCGCAGCACCTTTTTGCAGGAATACCATCGCAAGCTCGAGGCGATCGAGCAGCAGTACCGCGAAGCGGGCTTTGACGACACTCAAATTGAAGCGTTCCGCGCCGCTTCGACCGATCTCGGCGAGCTGTGCCAGTTTCTGGCAACACGGCAGATCGTTTAGAGTCGCCCATCGATATCTTGCTGATTTCCCGGCGGGCAAGCGCGTCAGGGCGGCCCCGTGCGAAGATTGGCAAAGAATAGTAAAGAACCCCGCCGCCCCCCCAGCGATCTGAGCGATGAAGCCGACGACGAACCGCCCCCTTCCTTCCGCAAACCAGTTTCTGACCGCCATCTGCAGCCTGCTTCTCGCCTGCTTGGCTTGGGTTGCCGCGCCCGCCCTGGCCGTCGAGGACTTCACCTACGCCGACAGTCCGGGAGCCGATCTCTCCGAGCGCGACCTGGCCGGAGCCTCGCTGGCAGCGGCCAACTTGCGCGATGCCGACCTTCACGGCTCGAATATCTACGCGGGCTTCTTGACTAAGGCAACGCTGAGCGGTGCAAACCTGAGTGGGACGAACCTGTCTGAGACCTTTGCCGATCGCGTCCACTTCGAGCGCGCCGATTTGACCAACGCGGTGTTTACCGACGCGATCGCCTCGGGCTCGTCGTTCTACGAAGCCAAAATCGAAGGTGCGGACTTCTCCGGCACGATCCTCGATCGCGCCCAGCAGATCCGCCTGTGCGAATACGCCGATGGCGTTAACCCGACAACTGGCGTTGCGACCCGCGACGGCCTCGGCTGTTAGTCGTTCTTCCCAAAACAGCCCGTCAGCTTTCCGATCGCAGCTTTAAGCAGAGCGGTTGTGGCTCGATCGTAGCCGGATCGCGACTCGATCTCGACCGGAACGCGGCCAGATCGCAGCGATTCGGGCAGGGCTGGAGTGCTAGCATGATGCGAGCCATCCCCCTGCGCGAATCGCTGAGAAAACCTATGGATCTACGCGGAATCGACGTTTCTGACTATCAGGGACAGGTGAACTGGAAAGCAGTGGCCGACTCCGGCGTGGGCTACGCGATCGCCAAATCCACCGAGGGCGCGACCTTTATTGCCGACACTTTCGCCCGCAACTGGCGCGAAATCCGCGCAGCGGGAATCGTACGCGGCGCATACCACTTCTACCGCCCGCAAACCGACGCCGTCGCTCAGGCGCAGAATTTCCTCAACGTCGTCAAGCTCGAGCCGGGAGATTTGCCTGCCGTACTCGATATCGAGCGCACGGATAACATGAGCGCCGACAGCATCTTCGCCGGGATGCAAACCTGGCTCGATATCGTCGAGGAAGCCACCCAGCGCCGCCCGATCGTCTACACCTACCCCGGATTTTGGGAGCGCCTCGGCAACTCCCAGCGCTTCGCCGACTACCCACTCTGGATCGCCCACTACACCAGCGACCCCGAGCCCTGGGTGACTGGCGGTTGGGACGCCTGGACGCTGTGGCAGTACACCGATCGCGGCAATATTAACGGCGTGGTCGGTGGCGTCGATGTCAACCGCTACAACCTGCCGAAGACGGGCAAGCGCGGCTCGGATGTCAATCTGATCCAGCGCCGCCTGAAAGAGCGCGGCATCGATCCGGGCGTTATCGACGGCATCTTCGGCCAAAATACGAAAACCGCCGTCGAGATTTTCCAGCGGCGCGCCAGCCTGACGATCTCCGGCGAGGTCGATCCGCGAACCTGGGCCTACCTGCTCGATGCCAGCACCGACGTTTCTGGCGACGTTTCCGGCGATGGCACAACGCCCTCAGACGACCTGCCGATCTTTACGCCAATCCTGGACGAGCCGGTCAAAGACATCGCACCGGCACCCGAAACGCCCGTCGTCAGCGTGCCCGAAGCGGCGGGCGCGATCTCGCTGATCGACGTGACGAAGTACTACCAAAACCTGTCGCATCAGGTGCAGGCGCTGGACTGGCTCCAGGAGCAGGTTCCCGCCGCGACACTGCTAGAGTTCGCGCGGCGCTGGCGTAACGTGCCCAGTACCAGCGACCCGATTCGGCTGGTGAACGTAGCGCGCTATTACCAGGGGCTGGCAAGTCAAAATCAAGCGCTGATCTGGCTCCAGGCCCAGCTCCCCAGCACGACGATCGCGACGTTTGCCGAGCGCTGGCGCGATGTGGCCCCGACGGTGTCGCCCGCGCTGAAGCTGGTCGATGCGGCCAAGTACTACCAGGGCATGCCCCAGCAGCAGCAGGCGTTTGCATGGCTTCAGCAGCAGCTTTCAGCGACGCAAGTGGCCGAGTTCGCTCGCCTTTGGCGCAATCAGTAGCGCAACCAGCAGACGTTCACACGACTCAAGGAGTTCGATCGTGAGGTTTGGGCGCGATTTGGAGCCGCTCGGCCATTGTCCGGTGGATTTTAGCGGACACTTTCTTTAGATTTGTTTCTAAACTTGATAGAGCCGCCGAAATCGCAGCCGAAATCGCAGCGGCTCTATTCGCCTTCAATCGCCGCCCCATGATGACCCCCGCCACGTCTCCGCTGCCGATCGACCTCGACACCACGATCGCCCAGGCCCGCCGCGCCACCCGTGCCGCCCTCGAAGCAGGCCAAACCCTGATTCAGGTCGAGCTGCTCGTCGGCGAACTGAAGGCCCAAACGATCGCCGAGCAGTTTTTGCCGGAGCTGCTGGACACGGGCAAGACGCTGCGGGTGATGTTTCCGGATATGGGCGCGACGGCGCTGGCGCGGCGCGACTGGGGCGAGGAGCAGTTTAAAATCTCCGATCTGGGTAGCCCGCGCCGCCCGGTGGAAACGCAAATCCACGAAGACGACGAGTGCTTTCTGGTGGTCGAGCCGTCGGATGTAGAAATCGCCCAGGTCGAGAAGCTCTACATCGCCGCCGAGGGGCGTCCGGTGGTGATGCTCCTGCCGCGCCTGGAGAGCGTCGCGACGATCGGCATCGGCTACGCAGGCCGTCAACTGCGCGATCGTTTCCTGAGCAAAATTGAAACCTGCTACTACATTCGCCCTCTAGATGGCGCAGTGCTGTATCGCGCCTACCCGTCGCTCTGGCAGGTGTGGGGCGATGCGCCGCCGCCCGTTCTGGGCGAGGTGCTGCTGGCCGAAACGCCAACCAAGCCCGCCGGAGAAGCGCTCGATCGCATCCTGATGGGAGAAGATGAAGACAGCGCCGATCGCGAGTCGCCGAACGCCGAGCGCCCGAAAAAGTCCCCCGGACTGATGGCGGGGCTACAAAATTTCCTCAAGGCGCTCAGCCAGTAGCCTGACGGCCAAACGGCTGCGGGGAATCTGCGAGCTGAGTGAGCAGCTAAGCAACGAGCTGAACCTGGCCCGCGATCGCGACTGTTTCTGCCTATCCCCGCACCTGCCTTGGACGACGCGACCGACGCCCTTTTGAACCCGACTTCTCGACGTAGCTCCGCGCCTGTCGCCCAGCGCCGCCTCGCGGTCGGTGACGTCCACGGCCACTACGACACGCTCCAGCGCCTGCTCGAGTTTGCAGGCGTGGCGGACGGCGATCGCATCGATTTTCTCGGCGACTTGATCGATCGCGGCCCCGACAGCCGCCAAACCCTCGAACTCGTTCGCACGACGCCGAACTTCCACACGATTCGCGGCAACCACGAGGAGATGGCGATCGCCGCCTTCGAGCAGAGCCCACCTGACGATCGCGCCTTGGAAAATTGGCTGCGGAGCGGTGGTAACACGACTTTAGAAAGCTACCCCGATCGCGACGAGCTTTACGAGCACGTGCTCTGGCTGCGCGAGTGCCCGCTGTATCGCGACCTGGGCGACTACTGGCTCGTCCACGCTGGTCTCGACCCACAGCGCGATGTGGCGGCGCAGAGCGCGCGCGAGTTTTGCTGGATTCGCGACCCGTTCCACCGCACACCGGCCCCGCCCTTTGATGACAAGCTGATAATCATCGGCCATACGATTTCGTTTACCTTCCTCGGCGTGCAGGTGGGCCAATTGGCACTCGGTCAGGGCTGGCTCGATATCGACACCGGCGCGTATACCCTAGAGAGCGGCTGGCTGACGGCGCTCGACCTGGGCGATCGGCGCGTCTACCAAGCTAACGTCTGGACGAAGCGCACGCGCTCGCTGAGCTGGGAAGAAGCCACGATCGAAATTGACCCCGAACGGGTGCGTCCGCGTCGATTTATCGTCAAATAGCGTACGGAATCGATCGCGATGGCGAAAAATACGGTCGCTCGAGCTGACAGACCTTGTAAGTACACCCAATTCACCCTTCGGAATTCGGAATGCAGTCAAGTTCTTTCGCTTCGATCGATCCGACAACCGCCACCTCCCCCCTGCCGATCGCCTGCTCGCGTACCTTTAGGATGCCAGCCGACGTTGTGGCCCCGTGCCAGCGATGCGACACCGCCGCCCTGCACGCCCGTATTCGCGGCTTTCGCAAGCGCTTCGAGCACCTCGACTTCGACCCGATCGTGACGCGCGCGCTGGGCGCGGATGCGAGCGCCAGCGGCTACGGCGCGATCGCTGCGAGCTGCTACCGCGACTTTTTGTGTCTGCTCGATCTATACCCAGAGCTGCTCCTGTCGCCGACGCCCCTGCTCGACGCGATCTGGCACGCCCATATCCTGGATACGAGACGCTACCGCCAGGACTGCCATATCCTGTTCGGGCAGTTTCTCGACCACCAGCCCTGGGACGCCTCCCATGAGGCCCTGAACGGCACGTCATCAGCGCAGATGCGGTGGCTCTTCCGCTACCACTTCAACCGCGACCCCGAGATCGCAGTTGCTGACCGAAGCGCCTTCGCCACTGGGCCGGGAGCCTGCGGTCGCGGTGTCGCCTAGGCGCAGTCAGCGCCGCACCAATCGGGCGACTTGCGATGGCTGGGAAGGCCGATAAGTCCGAGCTGCTCCAAGCCGTCCAGCTTCTGGGACGCACGAACCGAAAGCGCTGGCCCCGTACCCCTTAACTACGTCAATCGACGCCAAACTGGACGAGCACCTCGCGCGCTTGGCTCTGCTGCCCGATTTGGGCAAAGGAATTCGCGGCCTTGCGCGCGGCCTCGCAGGCGTCTTTCGTAAGGCCGCGCTCGGCGCGTGCGTAGGCCAGAGATTGATAGTAGTAGCCCCAGGAACGCGAATCCTGGTGGCCTTCGAGGTAGCTAGAAGTTTGTCGGAGCCAGCTTTCGGCGGCGTCATAGCTGTCTTCATTTAAGGCGATCGCGGCTAGCCAATTAGTGGCATAGGCGCAAAACTGCTCCCAGCCGATGGCGCGAGCATGCTTGAGGACGCGGCTATAGCCGTCGCGAGCGCGGCTGTAGTCCTGATGGTTGAAGAAAATTTCGGCTTCGTAATAGTCGGCGCGGATTCGCTGGCGCTGTAGCTGTAGGCGCAGGCGATCGTCGAGGCGGAACCGATCGAGCCAGGTCAGGTGGGTGCGCTCGCGATCGATCCAGTCTTGCGCGCCGTCCAGATCGCCGCTTTCGAGGCAGAGCACCGTCCGTTCCAAGGCCAGCTCCGACTGAAACTCCTGCCACGCTCGCTCGGAGTCCGGATCGTTGCCCCGCGCTTCGTCACGCACTGCCTGGGCCAAGACGATCGCCCGCTCGAAGTCGGCTTCGGCGCGGACGTGGTGGCCGTCGCCTTCGGTCAGTGCCAGCGTCCAGGCCCGATCGCGCCAGAAGCGAGCTTGGGCGAGGCGATCGCCTTGCTGTTCGGCCCGCTCGATCGCCCAGTCGAGCCAGCGCAGCCGCTCTTGCCAGTAGCCGCGCAGGTGCGTGTAGCCCCGCAGCCCCGCCCAGAGATCGCGCACCCGATCGTAGTCGCCCCGATGGACGCACCACTCCAGCGCCGCCAGCCAGTTTTCCCACTCGCACTCGATCGCGGTGTAGTCCTGCCAGACCTTCCAATCGTCGGGCTCCAGGTCGGCGGCGAGGCGGCAGTAGCGCCCGATCCAACGCTCGTAGATCGCACCGCGATCGGCGCGCTCCTCCAGCTCGCGGCCCAGACACTCGCGCTCGAGGCGACGGGCGATGCAGGTCTGGCGCACCGGGTCGTATTCGATCAGGTTCAGCTCTTGGAGAGCGACGGCGATCGCGGGCAGTGCCCCGGACTCGAGATCGGCCACCTCCGCCAGGGCCTCGAGGCCGATGGGCTGGCGGAACAGACTGATGGTCGCTGCCACCCGCTGGGCGTCCCCGTCGAGCCGTTCGAGAGCCAGCTGGATGTAGCCCGTCCAGCACTCCTCAGAGAATTCCTCCACGACCTGGCGCGGCCAGCGCCCGCTGGAGCCGACAAACAGCGACAGTGCCTTAACGATCGCGGCGGGGAACCCCTGGGCGGTTTCGAGCAGCCAGGCGCGATCGTCGGCTCCGAGCGGCAGGTTGCGGCTGCGGCTGCCACTATCGAGCAGCTCGCCACTGGCCTCGGCGGTTAGGGGCTGGAGCGGGATAATGCAGTTAAAGTCGAGCGCCGCCGTGCCGGTGGCGATCGTGCGGACGCTATCGGGAAGACCACCCAGCAAGCCCAACACCGCCGGAAGGTCGTCCACGCAGTCGAGATCGTCGATAACGAGCAGGGTGGGCGCGGCGGCCAGACGCTCGTAGAGCACGTTGCGATCGAGCTTGCTCACCTCGGAGTCGCGGGGCGAGCAGTGGCGAAGCATCTCGCGTTCGATCGCGTCGATCGAGCGCTGGGCGCGCCAGCGCGGCACTTTCAACGATCCAAAGCTCTGATGCGTTGCCGCGCAAATCGGGATGCAGCGCTCGAACCGCTCGGCGATCGCCGCGTGCCGCAAAATGGCGTCGGCGATCGTCGTTTTGCCCAGGCCCCGCGCCCCGCGTACGTACAAGTTTGGGTGGTCGTGCAGCGCCGCCAGGATGTGAGCCAGCTCGCGATCGCGCCCGATGCAGTCCGCACTCTGAGCGACGGGCAAATAAGATCTGCCGTGGACGTCTAGCTCGGGTGCCAGCGGCGTCGATGTACCCTCGCCGCTCACCGCCTCGGGCTTCAGCGCCAGCGCCTCGCAAAACTCGCCGAAGCGCCGCACCGACACACCGCGACAAAACCGGCGAAACGTCGGCAGCGAACACCCCCGCGCTAGCTCCGACGACTCGGGCAGTCGGTCGTTCTGGTAGGCGATTCGGCTCGCACGGGCGACGATATCGGCATCGGACTCCCGACAACTGTCGCGGGCTTCGAGAATCAGCCGCAGCCCCTCTTCGGAAGCCTCGCGCGTCTGCGTTCGATAGCGGCTCGGGCGCGATGTCCGCTTCTTCGGTTGGCGGCTTCTCCTCCTCGTGCTGGAGAGAGCGTTCGCGTCGGATTTCTGGTTGGTTGGCAATTTGTCGGCCATGTGGAAGATATCCTCTCGATCGCAACAGTGCGAGCACCTGCACCAGCAAGGCCCGTAACAACGATTCTAATCTTCGCGGCAGACTGAGCGATCGCAGGCTGCGAGCGACCAGGGCGCGATCGCCCAGTTTTTTCAGGACAGTCCACCTAATTCAACTCGCACGCCCCCCAAACAGTCGTTCGCGAAGGCGTTTCATCAATTAGCAACAGACCCTTCACGGGGTAAGCAGGTGAGCGTCCGCCCCAAAAATCAAACTAGGGGCTGAACCACTTTCTGAGTAAAGTCTGAGTGAAGGCTGCAAGTTCGATCGAGCGCAGCCCCTAGCGAATCGAAGTCGGCTCCATCCCCGACAGCACCGGCGCGATTTTACTCAGCTTCAAGTCCGGACAGTCACCCTGCACCTGACCCACATTCCACTCATTTTTGAACAGCAGCACCGGACGATCCCAGCTATCTTTCACCGTCGCCGTGTTGAACAGCCGACCGGCCTTCTCCAAGGCTTCCCAGCCACCGACCACCCAGCGCGCCACGCTAAAGCCCAGCGGCTCCAGGCGAGTTTCGACGCCGTACTCGTTCAGCAGCCGGAACTGCACCACCTCGAACTGGAGCTGACCGACCGCTGCCAAAATTGGGTCGCGCTTCGACTCGTCTACCGAGTACATAATCTGCACCGCGCCCTCTTCGCGCAGCTCGGCGACGCCCTTGCGAAACTGCTTGAACTTCGAGGGGTTGACGTTGCGCATATACGAAAACATCTCCGGCGAGAAGCAGGGGATGCCGTCGAACTCGAGCTTTTCGCCGCAGTAAATCGTGTCGCCGATCGCGAACATACCGGGATTATTCAAGCCGATCACGTCGCCCGCATAGGCCGTATCGATCGACTCGCGCCCCTGGGCGAATAGCTTCTGCGGACGCGACAGGCGGATCGTCTTGCCGGTGCGGGCGTGCTTGACGGTCATATCCTTCTCGAAGCGACCGCTACAAACGCGCACGAAAGCGACGCGATCGCGGTGCTTCGGATCCATATTTGCCTGGAGCTTAAAGACAAAGCCGCTGAAGTCCGGGCTGGACGGATCGACCTCGTCGCGTGTACTGGTGCGCGCCACCGGCTTCAGAGAAAACTCCAGAAAAGCATCGAGGAAAAGCTGCACGCCGAAGTTGCTCATGGCGCTGCCGAAAAACACCGGCGTCATCTGGCCGCTGTGAATCGCCTCGAGGTCTAGCTCGTTGCCCAGCTCCTCGACGATTTCCAGCTCCTCGAGGAATTCCGCCAGCAGCTCGTCGTCGTCGATTAAGCCGGGCAGCGCCGGATCGTCCAGGTCGAGCGAAGTTTCGCGAGCGGCCTTGCTGCCGTGGGCTTGCCGCTCGAACAGGTGCAGCTTGCGATCGCGCCGGTCGAACACGCCCTTGAAGCGATCGCCCGAGCCGATCGGCCAGACGACCGGATAGGTCGCCAAGCCCAGCTCGGTTTCGATTTCGTCCAGCAGCTCCAGCGGCTCGCGGCTGGGGCGATCCATCTTGTTAACGAACGTGAAGATCGGCAGGTCGCGCATCCGACAGACTTCGAACAGCTTGCGCGTCTGCGGCTCTAGCCCCTTCGCGGCGTCCTCGAGCATCACCGCATTGTCCGCAGCGGTCAGCGTCCGGTAAGTATCTTCGCCAAAATCTTGGTGGCCGGGTGTATCGAGCAAATTGATCTGGTGCTCGCAGTAGTCGAATTGCAGCACCGTCGAGGTAATCGAAATTCCCCGCTGCTGCTCCATTTCCATCCAGTCTGAGGTCGCGCTGCGTTCGGAGCGTCGTGCCTTGACCGTTCCGGCCTCGTGAATCGCACCGCCGTACAGCAAAACCTTTTCCGTCAGCGTCGTCTTACCCGCATCCGGGTGGGAAATAATCGCAAACGTCCGACGGCGATCGACAGCGGATTGAAGTTCGGCAGAATCGACAGTTTCAGCGGCCATAGTCACGGTGCGAAGGGAACGTGAATACGTTAGCAGTACCCGCCCGCCATTTTATCGAAGTTCGCCATCTGCCACTCACGACCGAGCGCGCGCTGCCCGGACGAACTCTGATGCTGGCTCGCAAATGCGAAGGTTCCCGACCGGAGCTGGCTCGCCCGAAGATTTCTAACCGCGCTCGAGCCAGTCGTAGATCGTATCGAGCTGCTCGAGGTCGATCAGGCCGTATTTCAGCAGCACCATCGGCAGGGGGCCGCGATCGAGCTTGTGGTGGCGTAGCGCGATCGCGATCGAGTCGGACGAGAGGTCGAGATCTTGACGCAGAAACTGAATCAAGCGTGGCTGGATACTGTCAGTGTGTTCCATTAAGTTGGCGGCGGTAAGAAAGCGTTGATAAGCGTTGGGCGGATTCGAGAAGAAAGCGCCATAATATTTGACGGCAGCGACATAAGAGAAAACTCCAAGGAGATCGCGCTGCCCGTCCGGACGAGAGCGGCGAATGAAACGGAGACCGCTGCGTCTCGCGACGGCAGTTTTAGCACGTGAATTGAAGAGGCTTTAGTCGGGGACGACGAGTATATCCGCCAAGGTAGCAAAAACGCCAGATCTTCGCCTGGAATTATAGAATCTTTCCAGATGCTGTCGGGCCGTACCGAGTAAGATAAGCGCTTGCTTTTTGGATTGCGACCGGGGCTCCGTACGTAATAACCGATCCGGATATGCGTATGGCGTCGCCGATCGCCCGGTGCGAAGGCGGTTCTGCCGTTTGAGGCGGCCATTCATAGTCGCCATTTGAAATGGTCGCCATTTGAAGCTACTGCTTTGAATCGCTGCGGTAGCGCCAGTATTCCGCGATAAAAGCCAGCAGCGCCGAAGCGGAAATCAAAACCACGCTGAGCGCATTGATATCCGGGCGTACGCCTGTCCGAATTCGGCTGAATATCTCCATCGGCAACGTCGTTGCACCGGCACCAGCGGTAAAGCTGGAGATTAAAAAGTCGTCCATGCTCAGCACGAAGGCCAGCAGACAGCCAGAAACGATGCCCGGAATCAGTTGGGGCAGCAGAACCTGTACGAATGCCTGTACCGGCGTCGCACCCAGATCGAGTGCCGCTTCTTCGAGGTTCTGGTCGAGATCGGCGAGCCGAGTTGAGACAACGATCGCCACGTAGGCCAAACAGAAAACTACATGCGCCGCGACGATCGTCCACAAGCTTAGCGGGAAGCCGATCGCCGCCAGAAACACCAGCGTCGCCACGGCGATCGCGATATCGGGAACGATCAGCGGCAGATACGACACGCCCAGAAACAGCCGCTTACCCGGAAAGTGGTAGCGCGCCAGCCCCACGGCCATCAGCGTCCCGAGCACCGCCGAAATCCCAACCGAGCTGGTCGCCACCGTCAGGCTATTCCGCAGCGCTGAAAACACGCGTCGGTCTTGCAGCAGCCGCCCGTACCACTCCCAAGTAAAGCCTTCCCAGTTGGCGCTGTAGGGCGAGGCGTTGAGGCTGTAGGCCGTCAGCACCAGAATCGGCAAGTACATAAACGCGAACATCGCGATCGTAAAACCGGCTTGCCAGGATAGTTTCAGCTTGAAGGGGCGGGACATGGCGGGCAGTTCGTCGGAGGGAAGGTCGTCGGCACGGTCTTCGGCGCGTTCGGGAGTCTCGGGCAGTGACGTTTCAGATTGAGTCATGGGGGCGTTGCCGAAAAGGTTGCCGGAAAAGTTTCTGGGCGGGCTTCCAATGGCCGATAGATCGCTTTAATTAGGAACGGTAGGCATCGCGATCGCCGTATTTGAGCAGCAGCGCGATCGCGATACTTACCGCCAGGATCAAGATCGTACTCAGCGCCGAACCGAAGCCCCAGTTCTGTGTCTGGCCGAGGAACTGGTTGTAGATCAGGCGCGCGGCGGTCATGCTCGACGCACCGCCCAGTAGCTCGGGGTCGATAAAGTCACCGAGGCTGGAGATAAACACCAGCAGCGATCCGGCGGCAATCCCTGGAAGCGCCTGAGGTACGGTGATCTTCAGAAAAGTTTGTAGGGGGGGCGCACCCAAATCGGCGGAAGCTTCGAGGAGCTGCGTATCGAGCTTTTCGAGTGAGGAGTAGAGAATCAGCACCATGTAGGGCAAAAAGCTGTAGCTCATGCCGATCGTGACGGCGGCGCTGGTATTGAGCAGCTCCAGCGGCGGCAGGCCGAACGTGCCGAGGAACGTATTCAGGACGCCGGTGGGCCGCAGAATCGTAATCCAAGCGTAGGTTCGCAGCAGCGATGATGTCCACAGCGGCAGGATAAAGCCCAGCAGCAGCAGGTTACGCCGCGATCGCGGCGCGAGGATGGCGATCCAGTAGGCGACGGGAAAACCCAGTAGCAAGCAAACCGCCGTCGTTCCCAGCGCCAAACTGAGCGACCGCACGATCACCGTCAGGTTCGTCGAGTTAAACGCCAGCCAGTAGTTATCCAGTCCCGACGGATTGACCACGTCGCCAGGGCGAATATTCGGCACGAGGCTGAGCTGGAAAATCACCAGCGTCGGCAGCACGAGCAGCAGCAACAGCCACAGGCCGGACGGGGCGAGCAGAGCCAGCGGCCCGAGCCAGCGCGCTTGCGGCCGGGGCTCGGAGGAAGACGGACTAGTCGGGGGCGGAGACGAGACGGCCATACGCGATCGGTGCAAAAAGACGGGAGGTTGCGGAGTGGGCGAAAACCGCACGAGAACGCTACAAACGAGCTTGCCTGAAGCATAACAGCTACGGCTTGTCGCAACATCGCGAAAAATTGCGGAATATCGAGTGCCGTACGCAAGCCGTGAGCTAGACGCTGGTCAGTTTCGTCCAGAGACGATCGTAGAGTTCCTCCACGTCCGTGGGAATTGGCGTCAAGTTCTCGGACTTATCGAGCGCCGACTCGGGCGGAAACAGACTGACATTCTCCTGCACGTCCGGCGGCAGCAGCTCGAAGGCCGCTTGGTTCGGCGTTGCAAAGCTCAGGCGCTGGCAAATACGCGCGGCCACTTCCGGCTGGAGCATGTAGTTCAGCCACGCATAGGCCGCATCCGGATTCGGTGCCGTGTTGGGAATTGCGAGCGTATCCGTCCAAATCGACGAGCCGCTGCTGGGCAGGGTGTAGGCGATATTGGCGTCCTGCTTGGCGATTTCGTTGGCATCGGCGGAGTAGCACATTGCCACCTTCAGGTCGCCGGTGAGGATTTGCGATCGCCAGGAGTCGGTATCGAAGGCAGCGATCGAGGGTTTGAGATCGAGCAGCTTCTCGTACGCCTGTTCGATTTCGTCCGGGTTGGTGGTGTTATAGGAATAGCCCAGGGATTTGAGCGACGCGCCCATCACTTCGCGCGTATCGCTCAGCAGCGTCATCCGGCGCGTCAAGTCAGATCGGTTGTTCCAAAGATAGTCCCAATCCTCGGGCGCGGGCTCGAGTACCGTGGTGTTGTACACCAGGCCGGTCGTCCCCCAACTCAGCGGCAGGCTGTGGATATTGTCGGGATCGTAAATTGGGCTGGCGAACTTATCGAACAGCAGGTCGAGACCGATCAGACGGGCGCGATCGAGTTCTTGCACCAACCCGAGGCCGACCATCTTCTGAAGCATGTAGTCCGACGGGTAGATGACGCTGTACGCGCCGCCTGCCCCGGCCTGGAGCTTGGCGAGCATCTCCTCGTTGGAGCTAAACACGTCGGCGATGACGCGCACGCCGGTCTCTTTATAAAAATTGTCGATTAGCTCGTCGTCGGTGTAGCCCGCCCAGGTGTAGATGTAGAGAACGCCGGGGTCGGTGCGGACAGTGGTTTGTACGTTTGCCAGCGTCCAACCACAGCTCGAGAGCGCAGCACCAGACGCCGCGCCCAGGGAGGCATTCAAAAATTGGCGGCGCGAGAGTCCGCCGGGTCGTGAGCGTCGGATGGGTGGCACGGGACTTAAGGCGCTTGAATTTAGGTGAGACTTAACGGGGAAATCGGTTCGGAGTCGGCCGAGTGCCCGCTTCAGCGGGACAGAGCGAGGGCGCTGCTCGGCGACCAGGAGACGAAGACCGCAGTGCCGAGCGCAATTCGCTCGCTACCGGAGCCCGGTTGCCGCACCGTCAGCGTCGCACCATTGGAGAGTTCGACGGTGAACTGCACGTGTGTTCCGAGATACATGGCTTGTATGAGGCGTCCCTCGAAGGTGTTGACCGAGGTTTCCGGCGGATACAGGTGCAGATCGATCTTCTCGGGGCGAATGCTGACGGCGACGGCGCTGCCGCGATCGAGTCGCGGCGCGTCGGCGACGTCAGCACCCGACTCACCGCGCTCGATCGCCAGATCGAGACCGGCCTGCGATCGCACGAGCAGTGACGACTCGTCCGCTTCTTCTACGTGGCCTTCAAACAAATTAGTATCGCCAATAAAGTCGGCGATAAACGGCGTCTTCGGCGCGTCGTAGATTTCCTGGGGCGAGCCGATCTGCTCGATGCGGCCGTCGTTCATCACCGCGATACGATCGGACAGCGACAGCGCCTCTTCCTGGTCGTGGGTGACCATTACGAAGGTCATCCCCAAATCCTGGTGCAGGCTCGTCAGTTCGTACTGCATTTGCTTGCGCAGCTTCAGGTCGAGTGCGCCCAGGGGCTCGTCGAGCAGCAGCACCGCAGGACGGTTGACCAGCGCCCGCGCCAGAGCCACCCGCTGCCGCTGACCGCCGGAGAGCTGCTTGGGGAAGCGAGTCGCGAGCGATTCGAGCTTCACGAGTTCGAGCACTTCATCAACGCTGTGCTGGATTTCGGCTTTCGCCATCTTCTTTAGGCGCAGGCCAAAGCCGACGTTGTCGCGCACGTTCATATGGTCGAACAGGGCGTAACTTTGAAAGACCGTATTCACCGGGCGGCGGTAGGCGGGAACTTGATTCACCGACTGGCCGCGAATCAGCACTTCGCCCGCCGAGGGCATCTCGAAGCCACCGATCAGCCGCAACGTCGTGGTTTTCCCACAGCCCGAGGGGCCGAGAATGCTAAAGAATTCACCGCGTCGGATGTTAAATTCAACGCCCCGCACCGCCGTCTCGCCGTTGAACACCTTGAAGACTTTTCGCAGTTCGACATCGAATTCGGCCTCGCGTCCGGCCAGATCGGTATTGGGGGAAGCGGTCTGCAGCATGGTGCGATTCCGGGTTGAGGGCGTGCTGATGCCCGAGGAATGTTAGGGACATCGAAGCGAGCGGCGGCGATCGCGGTGGCGATCGACTCGGTAGACTGAATCTAGCGAAGTGCGCTGCCAACTGGCGACAGCTTCGACTCACTCATTGTATCCATGCAGGGGGCGATCGTCGCCCGCTCCGTCAGGCCGAGGCCGTCGTCTGCGATTTCGTCGCGACCCAGCGCCGCCGCCTGGCGCTCGCGAATACACGCGAATACAACTGCTCCGATGCGATCGAGTGCCTGCTACTGCTCGTTTTCGCCTCTTTTGCCGTGACGCTCGCTCCTTCTTCTCGCAACCAGTCCAGCAGCCGTGGCTCGAAGCGCACGGTGGGACAGTCGTTCCAGTCGATTGTCATCATGTCGGCGATTACGCTCGTGCTGGCGGGCGGCATCGGTGCGCGCCTGGTGCAGCTCCAGCTCATTCAGGGCAAGCGCAACCGCCAGCTCGCCGAGGAAAACCGCATCCGCTTGGTTCCGGCCCAGCCGATTCGCGGCAATATCTTCGATCGCCACGGCGAGATCCTGGCTAGCTCGAAGCTGTCCCACTCGCTGTTCCTCTGGCCCGCCGAGCACGAACCCGAGGAGTGGCCGAAGAAGCTCGAACCGCTGTGCAAAATTCTCGACAAGCCCTGTGACCTCGTATTGGCTCGCCTCGAAAAGGCCGGGTACAACTCGCCACTGCCGATCCGCCTTGCGCGCAATCTCAACCCGCGTCAGGTGACGGCGATCGAGGAGTACCGCCAGGAACTCAAGGGCATGGAGGTCGATATCGAAGCGATTCGCTACTATCCCAACGGCGAAGTTGCGGCCCACGTTCTGGGCTACACCGGTGAGATTGACGACGAGAGCCTCGATGACTACGTCGATCGCTACTCGGACGAGGCCAACAAGCGCTACCGCCTGGGCGATGTGGTCGGCCTGATGGGCGCGGAGGCCGCCTTTGAGTCGCAGCTCCGAGGTGAATGGGGCGGCAAGCAAGTCGAGGTGGACAGTCGCGGCCAAGTGCTCGAAATCCTGGGCGAGCGCCAAACTTACGCTGGAGAGGACGTCACTCTGACGCTCGACCTGGAGCTGCAGAAAGCCGCTGAAGCAGCACTGGGCGACACTCAAGGCGCGATCGTGGCGATCGACCCCCGCGACGGCGCGGTGCTGGCGATGGTCAGCCGCCCCACCTTCGATCCGAATATCTTCTCGAAGGCGATCGACGACGACACTTGGAAAGATATCCAGGGCAAAGACCACCCCTTCGTCAACCGCGCCCTCCAAGGCTTCCCGCCCGCCAGTACGTTCAAAATCGTCACGACCACCGCCGCGATCGAATCCGGAGCGTTCCCGCACACCACCGTGCTGCCCACTTTCCCCAATATCGTCGCAGGCGGAATTACATTCTGGGATTGGAACAATGCTGGATTCGGGCCGCTGAGCTTCGCGGGCGCGATGGCCTGGAGTAGCGACACGTTCTTCTATCAGACTGCCCAGAAAATGGGAGCCGAGCCACTAATCGATTGGACGCGCAGATACGGCTTCGGATCGAAAACCGGCATCGAAATCGCCACCGAAGAAGCCGCCGGACTCGTGCCGGACAACACCTGGAAAGTCGAGAATATCGGCTATGAGTGGTTCCAGGGCGACACGATCAACATGTCGATCGGACAAGGGTTCCTACAAGCTTCGCCGCTCCAGGTTGCCGTGATGTTTGCCGTCCCGGCCAACGGTGGCGACCTGGTAACGCCGCACCTATTCCATGACGAGAGCCAAACGCCGAGCACCTGGCGCGAGCCCCTGGGCATCTCCCCCGAGACGATCGACGTGCTCAACCAAGGCTTGCGCGAAGTGATCACCTACGGAACCGGCGCGGGCATCAATACCAGTAGCATTCCGCCGTTTGTCGGCAAAAGCGGCACAGCAGAAGCGCCACCCTACGAGTCGCACACTTGGTTCGGCGCATACGGCCCGATGGACGATCCCGAGGTTGCGATCGTGGCGTTCGGCGAACACTCCGGCCAGGGCGGCGGTTCGTTTACCGGCCCGAAGGTGCTGAAAGTGCTTCAGGCGTATTTCGCACAGAAGCAGGCGCGGGAAAGCGGCAGCACGGCGGCGGTGCGCTAAGCCGGATAGGGGCGCACCTGCCGAAATGCTGGCCTCCCGTTAGAATTTTCATCACGTCTCGATCGCCGCCGGGTGTTTCTGCCGATCGCCTGAAGCGGCAAGATATCGCAGACACGCCGCCGTGTGCTCCGACATTACGAATCAACTTTCACGACTTCATGACTGCCGACTCGACTTCCTCTTCCGACTCTTGGTGGCTAGCGCTGCGTCGCTGGTTTCGCCGTGAGGTGCTGCCGGTGCTGGCCGACCTGCGGCTGGCGATCGCGCTGCTTCTGTTCATCGCCGCCGCCAGCGCCACCGGAACCGTTATCGAGCAAGACCGCAGCATCGAGTTCTACCAAGCCAACTATCCAGAAAGCCCGGCGCTGTTTGGCTTCTTGACCTGGAAAGTGGTGCTAGCAGTCGGCCTCGACTCGGTTTACAAAACCTGGTGGTTTCTGGCGCTGCTAGCCGCCTTCGGCACGTCGCTAATTTCCTGCACGATCGCCCGCCAACTTCCCGCCCTCAAGGCGGCGCGCAACTGGAAGTTTTATGAAAAGCCGCGTCAGTTTCGCAAGCTGGCGCTGAGTTCGGAGTTTCCCGTCGAGCCGCCATCTGGTGACGTTCGCAAATCTGCCGAATCTGCCGAATCTGCCGAAAAACCGCTCGATCGCCTCGAGACGCTCCTCGGCGATCGCGGTTACAAAGTCTTCCGCGACGGCGAAAAAGTCTATGCCCGCAAAGGCATCATCGGTCGCATCGGACCGATCGTCGTCCACGCCAGCATGATCTTGGTGCTGCTCGGCGCGATCGTCGGCTCGTTCACCGGCGTCGTCGCCCAGCAGATGATCGACGATGGAGACACCGTTCCCGTCGAGAACTTTATCGATATTGGCTTTTTGTCGAGTCCCGCCCGTTTTCGCGGCTGGTCGATCCACGTGAATCGCTTCTGGATCGACTACCTGCCCACCGGCCAGATCGACCAGTTTTACTCCGACCTGTCGATCGTCGACGCCAACGGCAACGAGCAAGACCGCAAAACCATCTTCGTCAACGAGCCGCTGCGTCATAACGGCGTCGTGCTCTATCAGACTGACTGGGCGATTTCCGCCGTGCGCGTCCAGCTCAACAACAGCCCGATCTTCAAGCTGCCAATGGCGCGACTGGAGAGTCCCGATCGTCTCTGGGGAACCTGGGTTCCCACCAAGCCGGACATGAGTGAGGGCGTCTCGGTCATCGCCAAAGACCTTCAGGGGACGCTGTTCGTTTACGATGGCGAAGGCAAGCCGATCGACACCGTCCGCGCGGGCGGCGAAGTCCAGGTCAACGGCATCACGCTAAAAATTAAGGGCATCGTCGGCAGCACCGGCCTGCAAATCAAATCCGATCCGGGTATTCCGCTGGTTTACGCTGGGTTCGGGCTACTGATGCTCAGCTCGCTGATGAGCTACGCCTCGCACTCGCAGGTTTGGGCGCTGCGGGATGGCGAAACGGGCAAGCTCTACGTCGGTGGCCGCACGAATCGGGCGCAGGTAGCCTTCGAGCGCGAGACGATCGCCGTTCTCGACGACCTGAGCGCCAGCCTTGTCACGACGGACGATCGCGCCTTAATGTCGAAATCGTAGGTTTCCCCGATTCTTCATGGCTCTGTCCCCGATCGAACGTCGCCGCAACCGCACCGGCTGGATGCTCGTCGCACCCGCCGCGATCGTCTTGCTACTCGTCTACGCCTACCCGATCGGGCGGGCGGTATGGCTGAGCCTGTTCGTCCAAAATCTGGGTACGGAACTCCAGCCGCAGTTCGCCGGACTCGCCAACTACGGGCGGGCCTTTGGTGACGGGCGCTTCTGGCAGTGCCTCGGCAACACGACGACGTTTACGCTGATTTCGCTGGTGTTCGAGCTGGTGTTGGGCATGGCGATCGCGCTGGTGCTGAACCAGTCGTTTCGCGGGCGCGGCATCGTGCGGACGATCTCGATTTTGCCCTGGGCACTACCGACGGCGGTGATGGCGCTGGCCTGGACGTGGATTTTCAACGATCGCTACGGCGTGGTCAACGACCTGCTGTTGCGGTTGGGTCTGATTGAAGACGGGCTCAACTGGCTCGGCGACCCGACCCTGGCGATGGGCGCGACGATCGCCGCCGACGTTTGGAAAACCACTTCATTTGTGGCGATCTTGCTGTTGGCAGGGTTGCAGTCAATTTCGTCCGACCTCTACGAAGCCCATGCCCTCGACGGCGCGACGCCGTGGCAGAGCTTCACGAGAATTACGCTGCCGCTGGTGATGCCCCAGGTGGCGATCGCGGCGCTGTTCCGGTTCGCGCAGTCGTTCGGCGTGTTCGACCTGATCCAGGTGATGACGGGCGGCGGGCCTGCGGGGGCGACGGAGACGATCGCGCTCTACATTTACGCGACGGTGCGGCGCTATCTCGACTTCGGCTACGGCGCGGCGCTGGTGACGCTGACGTTTGGGATTTTGATTGCAGTGGTGGCGATCGCGGCGGTCGTGCTGAATCGCACGCGGCGATCGTTGGGGTTGGATTAGGTCAGTGAGCACTGAGCGGAGTCGAAGTGCGGGTTTAGATAAATCGCTGAAATTTCGAGATGGCGAGGATCGATAGGACGAGAGTAGTGCAACAAACGCTTTATCTGGATGAGTTTTTGGCAATGCCGGAGACGAAGCCCGCTCGCGAGTATGTCAATGGCGCGATTGTTGATAAGCCAATGCCGAAGGGAAAGCACAGCCGACTCCAGAGCCGTTTGGCGCGAGAAATCGACCTGCTGGCGGAGGAGGGAAAGATCGCGCTGGCGCTGACGGAACTGCGCTGTACGTTTGGTGGGCGCTCGCTGGTTCCCGATATCGCGGTGGTGCGCTGGGACAGTTTGCCGCTGGATGCGGATGGGGAAATCGCCGATCGCTTTGACTGTCCGCCCGCCTGGACGATCGAGATTCTTTCGCCGGAACAGTCGGCGACGTTGGTGATGGAGAAGATTTTATTCTGTCTCGATCGGGGGGCGGAGCTGGGCTGGCTGGTCGATCCGCAGGCGAAGTCGGTGTCGGTGTTTCACGCTTCGGCTGCGCCCAGAGTCTATCTGCTGGGCGATGCGCTACCGCTGCCGGTTATCTCGGGGTTGGAGGCGTTGGCGCTGTCGGTGGAGGAGATTTTCGGGTGGCTGAAGGTTTAGGCTTCGAGCGCGTAACCTGAGAGGGACGGCAATGCCTATATCGGACGCCAATGCCGACAATTTTGCGCCAGGACGGTTTTGCTGTTCGCCTTTATTTTAACGACCATGAACCACCGCACGTTCACGTTTTCAAGGCGGAGGGACAGGCCAAAATTGCGCTCGGTGATGGGGAGCAGTTGCCGTGGTTGCTGGAGGTTAGGGAGATGGATAATAAAACGGCAAAGCAAGCATTGAAGCTCGTTTTGGAAAATCGGGCGTATCTGTCAGGCAAGTGGAAAGAGTTTTATGACTGAGCAGCACACGACTGAAGAGCGCGAGCTGGAGATGCAGCTAGAGCAGGCGCGACGGGTAGCTGAGCTGAATGCGCTGATGGAGCCGCGTGCGGTGTCGGCGGAGTATGACGCGGCGGAGCATCGGATCGTGGTGCGGTTGCGGAGCGGGGCGGTGTTTTCGTTTCCGGTGCGGATCGCGCAGGGGATTGCGGAGGGGACGGCGGCGGAGTTGGCGGAGGTGGAGGTGACGCCTGCGGGGGATGGGCTGCACTGGGAGGGGTTGGATGCGGATTTGAGTGTGGCGGGGTTGTTGGCGGGGCGGTTTGGGTCGGGGGCTTGGATGGCGGGGTTGCGGGCTAGTTTGTAGGGTTGCGGGGGGGCAGGTCGCAGACGGCGCGTTGTTCGTCGGTTGCGCCGCCGTTGGGGTTATTGAGCCAGGGGGTGAGGCGGCGGCAGGCGCGATCGATGAGTTCGTCGAGGGTTTCAACTTGCCAAAGTCTCACAGTAGTGTCTGCTGATGCAGAAATGATATTGGAGCCATCGGGGCTAAATCTTGCGTCATAAACCCAGTCTTCATGGCCATTAAATGTCTGTAGCTCCTCTCCAGACCGAACATCCCATCTTTTTATCTTGCTATCACGAGAGGCAGAAATAATATACTCTTCATTTGGGCTAAAGCTTGCACTATAAACCCAGCTAGAATGACCGTTCAATACTCTTTTCTCTTTTCCATCATAAACATCCCACAATCTAATTGTGGCATCTTGAGATGCTGAAACAAGCGTCTTTCCATCAGAGCTGAATTTCGCACTAAAGACCCAACCTGAATGACCATAAAGAGTCTTGATTTCCTCACCATTTCTTACATCCCACAGCTTGATAGTTTCATCTCGCGATGTAGAAACAACCGTTTTACCATCCGGGCTAAAACCAGCACTTAGAACCCAGTCAGTATGTCCAATTAAGGTATGCAAAACTTTCCCACTCTTGGCGTCCCATATCTTAGCAGTACCATCATTAGAGGCAGAGACGATTTTTGTGCCGTCAGGGCTGAAGCTGGCAGAGTAAACGTCACTAGAATGACCTAAAAGGGTTTTTATATCTTTTTGTGTGGAAACATTCCATAACTTCACTGTTCCATCTTTGGACGCAGATACTATACTCTGACCATCGCGACTAAAGCTTGCATCATATACCCGGTCCAAATGGCCTTTAAATGCCATTAGCTCTTGTCCTGTTTCTAAATCCCACAACTTGATGCTTGAATCCGATGATGCGGAAATAGCCAATGGTTGGAGAGGGTGAAAATCGGCTCGTCTAACCCAGCTAGAATGTCCGAGTAGCGTTAGATATTCCTCGCTGCTCGGAAGCTTCCAGATTTTAACTTTGTTATCATGAGAAGCTGAAACCACGCGACTATTGTCAGGACTAAACTCTATGTCTTCTATCCAACCAGAATGTCCATAAAATGTGTGAATTTCTCTATTTTTTATAGTATCCCAGAGCTTAATAGTGTTGTCAGTAGACGCAGAGGCAACAGTTCTACGATCAGAGCCGAACTTAGCACTTCTGACGTCGTCAGAATGACTATTAAAAGACTGTATTTCTAGACCTGTATTAGCATTCCAAACCTTAACAGTATCATCAGATGAAGCCGATACAATTAGTCGATTATCATTGCTAAACTCGGCACTATATACTACTCCTAGATGACCGGAAAGAGTTTGATATTCCGAGCCCGTTTTGACATCCCATACTTTGATGCTCGTATCAGCAGAAGCTGAGACAAGCATTTTATCGTCCATACTAAATCTAACAGATCTTACTGAATCGCGATGTCCTTCAAAGACTCTTAATCTTGTGCCTAAGTTTGTATCCCATAATTCAATTACTCCATCTTCAGAAGCTGACGCAAACATTGACCCATCAGAGTTAAAGCTGAGATCGAGCACTCCTTCTTGAACAGAGAAAGAGACTTCTTCTCTTCCCGTTGAGACATCCCAAGACTTGATAGTTCCATCAGAAGCAGCAGATATAACTATAGTCCCATCAGGACTAAATTCTACGCTGTTTACAAAGTCTGAATGGCCAAAAAGTGTCATCACCTCCTCTCCTTTCTCTGCATTCCAAATTTTCACGGTGCTGTCCCGAGATGCTGAAGCTATTAACTCTCCATTAGGGCTAAAATCAACATCAGAAACCACATCATCATGGCCACTCAAAGTATTTTCCAATGTTGATGAAGACAAAATCCTGTTTAGGTAGAAAAGAGATCGACCATTTGAATATATGAGAACATCTCTCCCTCTCTGGCCTGAATTTTTCTTGTTTATCTCAATTACTCGGGATAGTGCTTGGAGTGGTTGTGTTCTTATGAGGCTATCTAGTAGACGTAATTCTCTGGAAGTTTCCTGGACTCTTTCATACTCTTCTTGGATAGTCTTAAGCTCAAGCTGTGCCTGACCTCGTATCCAAGAGGCAGTTCCCAAGGCCGCTACTATCATCAAAACTCCTGCTATACCTTGTAACTGCGTGCGTTTTACGACCCGGTCTTGTGTTTTTTGTAGATCTTTTAATGTAGCCTCTGCATGCTGCCGCTTTGTACGTTCAGCCTCTAGTGCTACCATCACCTCCTGCAATTCAGATGCCCGCGTCTGCCGCACCAACACCGCCAAATAGTCATGCACCAACTGAAACCGATCGCGCGGCACACCCGGAACCACCACCACCAACCCCGACAACACAAAAATCTCCAACACCAGCCCTAACCCAGCCGACTCCGTCCCCCACTCCCGCAAATCCTTCTCCAACTCCTCCTCCGTCCGCAAAGGCCGCGTCCCCCGCTCGTCCGTCAACAAAAACAACACCAAATCCGCCAGCCGGTGGTTCTCCTCCCCACACGCCACCACCACACTGTCCAAATACCCCCGCACCAACACCTCCTTCGACGACTCCCGCTCCGTCGCCAGCCCCTCATACGCCGCCAACGTCATCACCCCCTGCGCCTGAAGCTGCGACCCCGCAATCTGTAACTCGATCGGGCGAACCTCCCCCACATCGTCCGCCAAATCCTCCACAAACCGCGCCAACAGCCCCTCCTCCAGATACAGCGCCGTCTTCGCCACCAGCGTCCGCACCACCGCCACCGTCCGATCGCGCGACAAATTCCCGATCGAATACAGCACGTTCTTGCTCAATACGTCCTGCCCGATACCGCGCATCTCCTCCATGCGGTTGCACACCAGCAGGTAGTGCAAATAGTCGTCCCGCAGCGACAACACCACCTTCACCGCCCCCAGCAGCTCCGGCTCGTCCAGCAGCCCGCCGATAAACCGGAAAAACTCCCGATGCTCCCGCAGGCTCGGGTTCGCAAAGAAAAACTCCTCAAACTGATCGAGAACGAATACCACCGCCTCGTTCCGCGCCGCCGCCGCCCGCACCGTCGCCCGGATCGCCTCGCGCCGATCGCCCGTCCCGCCCGCATTGCCCAAACTTTCCGCCGCAGTCCCCCGCAGCTCCGCCAGCGCCGCCGCCAGCGCCTTCGCCAGCTCGCGCGGCCAGTCGCGATATACCCGCACCACCGCCACCGCCACATCCCGAATCCCGATCGTCTGCCCGCGCAGCGCCGGAACCAGCCCCGCATTCACCAGCGAGCTTTTCCCCACACCCGACGGCCCGCTCAACACCACCAGCTTGTGGTCGTTGCGGCCAATCCGCTCCAGCAAGTTGCGAACGTCGTCGCCACGTCCGGCACGATCGATCTCCGGCGGCAGTGCGTCCGCCCCATCGTCAGTCAGTCCGCCCCGATCGACCGGTTCCGCCTCGATCGGCTCCAGCCGCCCCGCCCCGATAAACGCCCGCAGGCCGTAGCGCCGCTCGGTGGCGTTCTGCTCGCCCTGCACCAGATACGCCGCCAGGTAGTCCCGCCGCTCGTTGAAGTACAGCGACTGCAACCGCTCCAGACCACTCAGATACAGTTTCGGAAAGCCCGACGGATTCAGCCCGCGCAGCTCCTCCAGCGCCGCGATCGCCCCGTCCAGATCGCCCGCTTCGTAGCGCCGATCGGCCTCTAGCCGCGCTTCCAGCAGCCGCCACGCCGAGCAGCCCCGACACCGCTCCGCCAGCGCCGCCCGATCGCCCTGCTCGAAGGTCGCCGCCGCCGCCACGAACCGATCGCGCGCGCTCTCCCGCAGCGCCGCGTCTGTTTCCGCCTCGCTCAGCGCCACCAGCGCCAGATAGAACCGCGCCCAGCCCGCCCCGATCGTCGCGTCCGGATGCGATCGCCCGTCGCCGTCCCAATATTCCAGGCTGGACTCGAACCGGGCTTTGGCCTCTGCGAGTCGGGTGCCGCGATCGCCGTGGCGATAGACGTCACGCCCGAAGACGATCGCGAGCTGGGCGTGGCGAGCGGCGTCGAGTTCCACCGCGCGCCGATCGAGTTCGGCCTGGGCGGTGCGGGCTTCGCTGCGCTCGAGGGTTGTCAGCAGGTCGGCGCGGGCGAGCAGTTGCGCGTCAGTGGCAGTGGCGAGGCGATCGAAAAACAGCCGAATTTTCTCGCCCAGCGCCTCGGTCAGCATCGCGTCGCTGGCGACAAATCGCTTCGTCGTCGCCCAGCTAAACAGGTCGCTCGCCTGCTGCATAAAGCGCCGCAACACCGCGTCATCGAGCCAAACCAACACCGGAAACGGAAACTCGCGCAGGTTCTCCCGTACCTGGTTGGCGTTCGCGAGCAGCGCGTCGAGCTGCGCCAGCCCTTCGAGCCCGACAACCTGGACGCCGTGGAGTTCGCCCCGCGCCTGCAAAAACTCGCCGATGCAGCTATAGAGCGTCGTGCCGGTTTTCGGCAGCGTTAGCACCGGTACGCTCAGGCCATGTTCGCTGTGGCAACGATCGGTGAGGCGCTGCGTCCACTGCGATCGCGCCTGGGTGTAGTCGCAGCGCACGAGAATTAGCTTGAACTGCCCTTGCGATCGGGCGATCGCCGCCACGAGCTGCCGCAGAGTTTTGTCGTTTTTGGCGGAGGGGTCGCGGGTCATGACGGTAGGGCTACGTCGGTGTAGATTTCGGCGATCGGGCAGTCGAAGTCGAGGCTGGCGAAGCGGACGGTTTCGCCTGCGCCGTATCTTTTTAGCGTCCAGGTATCGTCATCACGGCGCTGGAAGATTTCGACTCGGATGCGGTCTTGGCTGACTAAAACGTACTCTTCGAGGCTTTCGAGTTCGCTGTAGTGGTCGAATTTTTTACCGCGATCGAACGCTTCGGTACTGTCCGACAAAACTTCGATAATCAGTTTCGGGCGTTGTTTTAAGTCAGCTTCCCGATCTGCTCGATCGCAAGTTACAAGCAGATCGGGATAAAAAAAGCGGTTTGTACTCTCGATGCGCACTTTCATATCTGTGCTGTATGGACGACAGCCAGTCCCGCGCGTGTGGGCGAGTAATAGGCCAGTCAAATTGTCCGTAACGATGACGTGTGCATTGCTAGCCCCAGCCATCGCGAAGATTTCACCGTCGTGATACTCGTGCTTGACGGGTGAAACGGCTTCTGCAGCGAGATATTCTTCAGGGGTAAGATACGTACGATCGGGTTGGGCAATCATGGGTCATCAATCGAGCGCGATTGCTGGTTGTTCGGTCGAGATTGACTGAGAAGAAAAGAGACACATCGTAGGGGCGCACCGCTGTGCGCCTTGCTATATCATCCCGGTTCACGCCTGCAACTCCTCCGCATCGGCCAGGATCGGATTGATATCAAACCACGATCGCCTGCCCTCTTTGTACTCGAAGACCATGCGCGTGTGAATCAACTGCTGGAACCCCTCCGCATCGCGCACCTGCTTCGTCTCCCGCACCTCGCGCAGCAGCGCCCACTCCTCCGACGAAATTTGCAGCCGCAGGATATTGCCCCGATCGGCCACCGCATACTCCAGCGACTCCATCGTCAGCGGCAGATCCATCTCCTCCTCGACCCACTGGGACAGCAGCGACAGCACGTCCCGCACGTGCCCGCCGCTGTAGCGGCACAGCGCCTCCAGACACGCCTCATCCTCAAACACCTCGCCCAAATTCGCTCGCCGCTCCTCCGGCGACAGCTTCGGGAACGCTCGCGCCAGCACCATTTGCTTCATCAGCTCTAGCCCCTCCGGGCAGTCCGCACCGTCCTTGTGGCGAATCCCTACCATCGGCAGCACGTACGGCGGCTTGAAGACTTGCAGCAAATTCCCCAGCGAGTTGGAGAACATCAGCGACAGCGGCATCGTGTAAATCGTGTGGCAGTTCAGCTCGTTGAGGTAGCTGCCCTGATCGACGAAGAGATATTCCTGCTGGCCTTTGCCGAAGGCTTTAATCGAGCGATCGATACGATCGAGGTTATCGACGATCGCCACCAAGCCGCGATAGCCCCGCGCCTTAAGCTGCGCGATCGCCGGTTCCAGCAGCTCGGCGTTGATCGCATTCAGCAGCTCGATCTTCTGCGGCCCCAAATACTGATTCAGCTTCGCCCGCAAGCCCGCGTCACCTTTCGCCTTCACCGTCAGCGAGCCGATACCCGCCCCGAGCGTCACGGCGCGTTTTCCGGTGTCGAAGCCCACCTGTGCGCCGCCGACCTTTACATCGCCAATTTTCACGTCGCCGACGCCCAGCTTGCCGCTGACGTCGATCTCGGTGTTGAGAATATCTGCCGTGCGCTTCAGCAGGCCGCGCAGTCCCGGAGCCGGGATTTCCAGCGCGTCAAGGGCGTCGAGCTGCTCGCTAATTTGCTTGGCAATCACCAACAGCACGTCGATGATGTCCACGTCCGACACTTCCAGATCGTCGGTGGACGCGAAATAGACGACAAAAAAGCCCTCGGCTTCGAGCTGCTCTTTAAGGTTTTGCAGCTCGGTGGATTTGCCGCAGCCAATGTGGCCGGAGAACAGCGAGCAGGTCGGATCGTCCGGCGAGAGTTTGGCGATGCGGTTGCGGACTTTCTCGACGATCGCGCCGCCGCGCACACTGGCGAAGTCGATGTAGTATTCGCGGTCGTCGGGGTCGGAGACGACGAGGGTGCGGCTTGGGTCGATGGCCTTGGCGAACTGGCTGATATCGATCGGCATTGCGGCGGCTTGATAGTTGCTCCCCCAGGTTAGCCAGAATTGGGCGAAATGACTGACGCCCGATCGCGCTGGTGCCGCCACGCACCGATACGAAAACAACCGCACGACCGGGAGAAAATCCCGAGACCGTGCGGCTGTCTGAAGTTCGATCTCGCTGGGTGGCGTTAGCGACGACGACGCGCGATCGCGATGCCTGCCGCGCCGATCGCCAGCAGACCCGCCGGTTCCGGCGTCGAGGTCGGCTCTTCGTCTTCGCGCAGTGCAAAGACAACATCACCCGTACCGCTAGCAACTTCGCCGTCGTAGGAGAAAAACGCTTCACTCAGGTCGAAGAATCCGGCTGTGAAGGCAAAGTCATCGGCGGAGAATTCCAAACCGAGGAAGTCGCCGTCGAAGAACACGACTTCGGGGAAGCCGTCTGCTTCGGTGTACTCGAGGCTCAGGAAATCGAACGACAGCGCATCAACGGCAATGAATTCTTCATCCGTGCCGGTGAGGACTTCATCGTCGAAGCTGAAGGAGCCGGAGAAGGCTTGGCCGTCTAGCTCGCCGGAGTCGATCGCCACGTCGAAGTCGTAGGTGACGGTGGCGGCGGTGGCAGGCGCAGCGGCGATCGCAGCGATCGCACCGGTGGTCAGGGCGAGCTTTTGCAGGATATTGAGGGATTGCATGGGGGTTTTAGAAGGGTTAGGTGGATATTCGAGCAAGGTGGGCGAGTCGGCGAGGAAGCGCTGGGCGTTGCCGCCGACTCGCGAGGAATTGCGACGCTCGCCTTAGAACAGCGATTCGCCGAAGTCGAAGTTAGCCGGGTCGCTGAGAACCGACGACGAAACACCACTGACGCGCAGGAACGTACGAGCGCGGGCGCGGCCTGCCGAGCCGTCGGGGTCGAAGGTAACGAAGGCGTCGCCGCGACGATCGCGAAAGCCGACAACGCCATCGGCGATCGGGTCGAAGCCGGTGTAGCCGAAACCGTCTAGAACGGCGGCTATGTCGATGACATCGCTGCCCGCTTCAAAGTCGGTGATGGTGTCGCCCGCGTCGGTGATGCTGGTGTAAACGAAGGTGTCATCGCCCGCGCCGCCGGTGAGGCTGTCGCGACCCTGGAAGCCGGTGATGGTGTCGTCGCCCTCGGTTCCCGTCAGGTTGTCGCGACGTCGCGTACCCTCAATGACTTCACCAGGAGTCTCGGTCAGCAGATCGAGGCCGAGGATAATCGGATCGTGGTCGGAGTTGCGGGCGGGGCTGGTGCCGTCGAACATCGAAGCGTCGCGCCCGAAGTCGAGGTTGTAGTCCAGCGCGTCAGCTTCGTCGGAGTTGATGTGCCATTCGGTCGCGCCGGTGACTTGACTCAGCAGCGAGCCGTTGGCCATCGCGTAGTCGAGCGTGCCGGTTTGGCCGTCGAACACGAAGGAGTAGGCGTCATCGCCGACGAACTCGCGCGCCAGGTCGGTGTAGCCCGCGTCTTCGAGGGTCGTAATCGGCGTCTCTTTGGCGTAGGCGTTGAGGTCGCCGAGGATGAGATAGTCCTCGTCGGCGCTGCCCGTCGGGCTGGTTTGCAGCCACGCATCGAGCGCTTCGGCGGCGCGGGTGCGGAGCGGGTTGTTGTTGCCCGCGCCGTCGCCGATGCTGGCGTTGTTGCCATCGGGGAAAACGCTGCCCTTCGATTTGAAGTGGTTGACGGCGATCGTGAACTCTTCGTCCGTGGCGCTTTCCGTGAAGGTCACGGCCAGCGAGGCGCGGTTGGTGCTGGGGCCGTCGAACAGGTTTTCACCGGCGAAATCACCCGGCAGGGTGGCATCGCTGAGGATGGCCGGAGCGGTATTGGCGGCGACGCTCACCGAATCGACTTTGTAAATTGCGCCGACGGAAATCGCGTCGCTGACATCGACGAACGGCTGGCCGGGATCGACCCAGCCGTAGACGATCGCGCCTTCCGCTTCGTTGAGCTTGCCGACCAGGAACTCGATCGCGTTGCCGCTCGAACCGGCCTGGAAGTCATTCTCAATTTCCACCAGACCCAGCACGTCCGCGTCGATCGCGCGGATCGCCGTGACCAGCTTCTCGGTTTGGCGATCGAATTCTGCCGTGGCCGGTTCGACGCCGAAGCGCGACAGGTCGTCCGCGCCGCGCGGGTCAGAGCCGTTGGCCGTCGTCGCGTCGGGTGCGTCGAGGGTCGTGAAGTAGTTGAGCACGTTGAGGCTCGCCACCGTCAGGCGACCGCCCACGTCGTCGGGAGCGGCTTCGCGCGGGTTGGTGTCAGCGAAGGCGTTCGTGCCGTCTTCCGCCGATCGCACGCGCCAGGTGGCTTGGCTGGCCGAAGCCCCCGCCCATTGGTAGGTCAGGACGCCTTGCAGGTTGGCGATCGTGTCGCCCATGCTCGGCGCGTTGGCGGTGTTAAAGCCTTGGAAGCCGTCCAGGTTGGAAATCGAGGCGTTTTGCTGACTCAGGCCGTCGTCATAGACGATCGTGCGCGAGCCGATATCTTCCAGGTGCGCCTGATAGCCCGCGACGCTGGGCGCGTTGTTCTGGGTGAACTGCTCTAAGCGACCGCCCTGGCTGAGTTTGATTTCGTTGAAGCGATCGAGCTGGAACATCTCAGTGATGGTCAGCTCGTCGGCGAAGGAAACGCGCATCCCTTCAAAGGCTTCCAGATCGGGCTGGAGGTCGCCGTCTTGGGCTTGGCTGGTGGCGGCGGCGGGCAGCGAGATCGTCGCGGCGGTGGGCAGCGAGCTATCCGAGGTAATGACCTCGATGCTCGTGATGGTGTCGATTTGCGTTTCGCCGAAGAACTCATCGACCGTGCCGGTGACGCGGACTTTGTCGCCCAGGTTCACGTCGGTGATGAAGTCACCGTTCTCGAACACGAAAATCCCTTCCGAAGTCAGCGCGTCGGCATCGGCGTCGCCGTCTTCTTCCTGGACGTAGAAACCACGCAGGTTGCGACTGTCATCGGTGTCGCCGTCCTGGAAGTCGCCGACCACGATCGCCTCGATCGTCACGCTTTGGCCGTCGAGGAGGTTGGTGATACCCGCGCCCTGAATCGCGTGGATTTTGGTGATGTCCACCGCCGGAGGATCGTCCGATGGCGGGTCATCCGAAGGTGGCTCGACGCCATCGACCGCGTGGCGGCCCAGGCCGTCGAACGTATTGTTCGCAAAACCGTCCCATTCCGCGCTCGGATCGAACGCATCGCTGCCGTCAGTATCGCCTGCGGTGACGCTCGACTTACGACGGATCGTGCTGTTTTGCGTGGAGGTATTTCCGCTGCCCCACCGGCTGCCGGGATCGTCACCGATTTGACCGATAACATCGACGATCGCGCCGTCTTTGCGCAGCACCACCGCGTCGTCACCGTTGAAGAAGCTGTTCCCCGGCGTCAAGTCGGCTTCGGCCAAGATCGCTGCATTCGCGCCGTCATCGGCAATGACGAACACGTCACCGTCGGCGACGGTGTTGCCGCTCAGGTCGATCGTCGTACCCGCGTTGGTGTTGCCGTTGAAGTAGAACTCCAGACTGTAGCCACTTAGGTCGATATCCGCACCCGTGAAGTTGGCAATTTCGACAGCTTTATTGAGGCTGCTACCTTCAACGTACTCTGAGAAAAACAGCTCGCTGGCTGCGCCCGAGCCGCCGCCCTGCGCGACGTAGTTCCCCGCCAGCGGGCTGGCCGTGTCGCCACCGACGCTGGGGAAAGCTTCGGTGTCCGTCGTCGAGTCGTTCTCTTCGTAGCCGAGGGTTCCGCTGGCCGAGTCCGTGCCGTTGCGGCTGATTCCCGGTGCGGCTTTCGAGCCCCAGGTGTTGACCGAGAAATCCGTGTCGTACTCCAGGAAGGTCGATCGACCGGCGCTTTCGTCGTTGGCGTAGGCGAGGCTCCAAACGACCGCATCGCTGGCGTCTTTGAGAATCAGCTCGTCGCCGCCGTTGGCGAGGAACATCGATCCGCCCCATTCGACGACGCGATCGTCGCTTGCGCCGCCGAGCCATTCGCCCTCAAAGGCGACTTTATTTTTAGCGAGGACGAGGTAGCCACCGGCGGGAATTACGAGTTCGGACGTGGCGATCGTAAAGCTGTCGGAGTCTTCGTCAGACAGCGCCCAGCCATTGAGATCGATCGGATCGGAGCCGTAGTTAAACAGCTCGAGCCATTCACCATCAGCGTCACTGAGGCCGCTGGGGTTGTTGATAAATTCGGTGATTGCGATAGTAGACATGAGATTTTCGTGGGGTCAGTCGCGAGCGACACGCTCCCGCACGGCCGGAAAGCGGCACAAAACCGAGCAGACAACAGCAGGGTCTACAACGTGCCACACTCGCAACCACTGAGCGCGATCGATGAAAAATCCGAAAAAATGCGGAGCCGCAACCGTCAAAGTGCGGACTCAACCCAAGCAATTGCCAGCGAAGAGAGCCGTTAACCTGTTGACATTACTTACGACCTCTGAAAAGTTACCGGGAACTTCTCGGAGCGGGGTTAAGCCTCGAGCAAGGGAAAGTTAAAAATCGAAATCTTCATCAATTCCTCACACTGGAGGTTGTTGGGGTTACGGAAATTCGTTCTCCGCTTCATCCCAGCTTCATAAAGGCCGCGTAGTTTCGCGGCACGTCCCTCCGCAGAATCTCGACGCAATCACACCAAGCTCCCGGCATACTTCCAGTGGGAGCATCCACTTTTGCAAATCCCGTTGCGGGCAAGATGCCCGCGCGACGAAAAGATACCGGAGTACCGTAGGGCGTGTCCTCAATTAGCGCCAGACTCTTTGCGGGATAAACAGTTGAACGCCCGACCCAAAAACAAAGCTAGGGGCTGAAACCCTTGCAAGGTAAAGGCTATAAGCCTAATTGATGACAGCCCCTAGCGCAGGCGTCCTCGCCTGCCACTAAGTTGCATAAACAGCATGCTCCCCTTCCTGTCGAGCACCAGTAAAAAACTGCGGCGAAAGTCCTGACCGCTACCAAGCGCGCGGCCAGGACATTCGCCGCACCGTAAATATTGCTATTCGATCGCAAAAAAAACAGCGAGCGTTCCGCTCGCTGGACTTTCTCATTTTGTGAGACTTTGTTGCAGTAGAACCGCTTGGGGCTTCGCGACGCTCTACGCCGCCGCTCGATCGCCGTGGGGCCGAGCAGATCCGGCTTCCGGCTGCGCTTGTTGCTGGCGCACCCACTCCGAAAGGGTCACGTTCGGGCGAAAGGTGGGCGCTCGATCGGCCTGGTGGCGCTCGGCGGGCTGAGATTTAGCAAGCTGAGATTTGACAAGCTGTTTGGCCACCGGGCGCGATGCGTTGGCCAGCGACGGGAGCAGGCGACCCCCGAACAACATGATGCCCAGTCCGAGCAGAGGCAAACCGCTCCCGGCGCAGCCGTCTTCGAACAGCTCGCGGGCGTGGAAGGTCAGCACGGACTTTTCGAGGTGAATTAAGGACATATGCATTTGCCGCACGGTGCGGCGCGGAGGTTCGCAGATTGGTTAATGACGATTGTTGTCAGTTGCCCCAATTATTACCCCGAATCGGCACAAATGTCCGGTCATTTTGAGATTCGATCGAAGTTGGCAACAAAAAAGCGCCAGTTGGACTGGCGCTGGGGCTCGCTGAGCGATTTTCTGTATTGAGTTTTACCGGCTGGGAGATTCTGTGGCCTGCCTCGAGCGTGGCTAGCTGGCCATGCGCTCGGGGTTGATTTGGTGTTGCAGCAGCGGGCGCAGGCTGTTGAGTCCGGCCACGATCGCCGAGCCGTTGTGAATCGCGCTGGCGATTAGTGGGTTGAGGCCGGAGGTGGTGGCGATGCCCAGCGCCATTAGGTTGGGCAGTACGACCAGGCCGATGTTTTGCTCGATGAGGCTGCGCGTGTGGCGGGAGATGGCGATAACTTCCAGGAAATCGAGCAGGTGGTCGTCCATCAGCACCACGTCAGCCGTCTCTCGGGCGATTTCTGCACCGCGCGCGAAGGACACCGAGGCGTCGGCGTAGGCCAGGGCGATCGAGTCGTTGAGGCCATCGCCGACGAAGGCGACAGTATGTCCGGCTCGGTGCAAATCGTGGACGACCTGGGCTTTTTGTTCGGGGAAGGCTTCGGCGTAAACGCGCTCGGTGGGGATGTTCAGCTCGGCGGCGACCTGGGCGGCGCGTTCGGGGTTGTCGCCGGTCAGCAGGTGCGTAGTGATGCCGTACTCCTTGTGGAGGCGGTGGATCAGCTCGGCGCTTTCGTCACGTAAGGGATCGGTGTAATCGATCGTGCCCTGGAAGCGATCGTCGCAGGCCACGTAAATCCGAGAAGCGCTGGTGGTGTCGCAACCGTTTGCCTCCCACTCGATTCCGGACTGACGCAGGAAGCGCTCGCTGCCGACTAGTACGCAACGACCTTCGAGTTGCGCGATGATACCCAGCCCGACTTCGTACGACCAGGTGTCGCGATCGAGCAGCGCTAGACCCTGGCCGTCAGCGTAGGAGACGATCGCCTCCGCGATTGGGTGGTTGATGCGCTGCTCGGCGGAGGCGGCGACGCGCAGGATTTCAGTGGCGTCAAGCGTGGCCTCAGCGTGAGTCCGTACGTCCACGACGGCGATGCGACCCTGGGTCAGCGTGCCGGTCTTGTCGAAGACGATCGTATCGATATCGGCCAGTTGCTCCAGAGTGCGACCGCTGCGGATCAAGACGCCGTGGCGAGTGGTGTGGTTGAGCGCGCCGAGGAAGGCCATCGGGATCGAGACGCGCACGCCGGTGACGAAATCTAGCGTCAGGATCGAGGCGGCGCGAGCGGGATCGCGGGTGGCCACCAGAGCGACGCCCGCCAGCAGCAGCGACGGCAGAATCAGCTTGTCGGCCACCTGCTCGGCGTAATTCGCCATGCGCGTGTCGTGGACGGGGGCATCGCGCAGCAGCGCCAGACCCGCCGCCGCGCGGGTGTTCCCGGCGATGCGTTCGGCGCGAATTTCCAGCTTGCCCGTCCGCACCAGCGTCGAGGCGTAGACCTGCGTGCCGCTGCGTCCGACGATCGGCATCGCCTCGCCAGTGAGGCTCTGCTGGTCGATCGTCGCTTCGCCGTCCAGCACCAGGCCGTCCACGGGGATCTGCTCGCCAGGATAGACCACTACCGTTTGACCCACCTGGACGCGATCGCTCGGCATCTGCACCGGCGGCGCGGCAGGATCGACCTTGACCCAAGCGAAGTGCCCGATCGCGTCTTCCAGGCTGGCCGTCTCCACCGCCGTCGTCCGCGCCGTTTGCTCGCGGATCGTGTCGCCAAACTCGTGCAGCGCCAGCACCAGCGCGGGCGTGACGATCTTGCCCTGGGAGGCACTTAGCGCCAGCGCCAAGAAGTCGAGACAGTCGATATTAAATTTGCGCTCGCTCGCGAGGCTCTGCACCGCCCGCTTCGCCACCGGGAACGCCGACGCCAGCAGCGTCACCCAAGCCAGCGATCGCAATCCCGGCAGGCGCGCCAGGTGACTCACCGCCGCTAGCCCCAGCGTCACCAGCGGCAGCTCGAGACCTTCGAGCTCGTCGAGCGCTTCGCTGACGGACATCGCAGATTTCGCGATTTTTCCCGACGCGGAGGTTTGTGGCGTTTCGACGAGTTGAAGGTGCGGAACCTGGGGCTTCTCGGTGAGTTGGTGCAGCGTTCGCTTGCTCGATTTCGCGCCCGGTTTAGTACTCGCTCTCGTGCCCGATCGACCGCCCGGACTCGCAGATTTGGCACCCGCCGCGATCGCCGGTACGGGAGCCAGGTGGCGTCCCGAGCTGCGCTGTACAGCTTCTGCTTCCTGCGGAGTCTCCGTCTCGTCAGCCTGGGACAGCGCCGTCAGGCGTTCGGCCAGGGCCGTTTCCGCCTGCGGGTGGTAGCCGATCGCGATCGTTCCCGCCGCCCGATTCATCCGCACCGATCGCACACCGGCGACATTACCGAGCTGCATCTGTAGATCCGCCGCAGCGTCTTTCTCGCGCCAGCGCGACGGAAGCCGCAAGCGAACCCGTCCGGGCATCTGATGCAGCACCGGCCAGTGGGACAGCGGCGCGGCACTCGGCGTTGAGGCTTCCCGAGCGGGCGTCGCCAGTAGATGGGAAAGGTTCATGGGAAGCAAGGTGCGACAGGACACGGGACGCGCGGCAAGCTCGGGCCCGCAGCGGCAGAAGTTTGCGAATTGTACAACTAGGCGTCGCTGGATTCTGCGACGAGCGTAATCGTCGTATTCTTCGCCTGCTCGAGAATGTCCAGCAGGCGCATTCCCAGCTCCAGCTCGGGCAGTCCGTCCACGTATTGAATCGCGATCGAGGCCGCTGCGTGGTTGATCCGCACGCCGACAACGGCATCGTCGGCCAGCAGCAGTTTTTCCAGGCGCTTACCAAAACCGCGATCGTCGAGCAACTGCGGCACGCGCAGGCGGATGCGACCCGAGACGGAATGCACGATCGTGTAGTCGTCCTCTGGCTCCGCTGCGGTTGCCGACCCCGCGACCGAACTCGCGGCCGACCCAGCAATCGACGCATCGGGCGCGCCATTGGCCTCCTGCTTGAGCTGCTCGATCGCCTGGCGCGATAGTGCCGTGATCGTCAGGTTGGCGATCAGCGCGTTCGCTCCGCGCAGGTTAAAGCGGCTGGTGACGAACAGTCCCGTCAACACCGGCAGAACCAGCGCCACCTCGTTATATTCCTTCAGCCATTTGCCCAGCTTCGCCGACACGCTCGGCGTGCCGAGGCCGCCGTCTGCGGACACCCCATTTGCTGTCATCTGTTTCGATCTCCCGATAGTTTTGCTCGTTGCCGCATGCGCGGTTGGTTCGCGACCGGTGGTCAACGCGCCGCGCTAGCCTTCGCTGGGCGCAGTCGGCTCGGCGGGCGCGACGGCCTCGGCGCGCACTTGCAAGGTTTCCGCCCGCGCTTCGGCCTTCGCTTCCGCCGCGATATCGGCGATGATTTCGCCCGTTTCGGCGATCGTTTGCTTCGTCTTATCGAACGCCATTACGCCCGTCTTAATCGTGGCCTTGATTGCCGGGCGTACCAGGGGCAGCACCACCGGCGCGAGGACTACCGTCGCCAACCCGATCGTCACGACCTGTCCGGCTGGCAGTGCCTTTAGTTCGGCAACGCCTTCTCGGAGGCTGGCTCCATTGCGTAGATATTTCAGCACGATTAAATATCCTCTCCAAGTCTTAAATCTAGTTTTGCTGGGAGCGGCTTAGGAATCTCCAACTCCTGAGTAAGAGTGTATCGGATTGCGGCGATTTAAAAAAATCAAATAGCAACTCAAACGTATTTTGTTGGCGTCCATAAGCTGCGTTAATGCGCAGTACTTTGCAGCCATTTCTCGATACTAGAATAGATTGTCAGTAAGCCATATTTATTACGGAGCAAGAGTCCTGACTGTCTTTGTGGATAATCTCGAAGCATTATCTCTGTCAAGCTTTTGACTTCTCAATCGCATGCCCCGATCGCAAGCAAGAAGATCTCTAGACAACACAGCCAAGATGAACCTTCGTCAAAAATCTCTTTTCAAATATCGCCGTTAGAAAGACTTCAAAGCAATAAGCTCCCTGCCGAAAACTTATGTCAATAAGCAATTCTCGAGCGAGATCGCGACAATTGGCACGTAACTGAAATGCCGCTCGATCTGTTTGATAATTCCTAGCAATTAGCAAATCGTCCCGATC
The DNA here is from genome assembly GCA_937899645.1 of uncultured cyanobacterium. Lineage (GTDB taxonomy): Bacteria > Cyanobacteriota > Cyanobacteriia > Cyanobacteriales > Geitlerinemataceae > RDYZ01. The sequence goes on from CALCCD010000108.1 coordinate 86,349, forward strand.
GACAGACCCGCCCAACGATCGCCAACGACTTCCCACATGTCAAATTGACGGATCGGCTCGACGAACTCGACTTCAGGCCGTCACCAGGAGCGCAGACGACGGGCAGACGGCCTATGCTACCTTGAGCGCACACTCGACCCCGCTCCACACATGGTTCTCGCTTCGCCCAGCCCCGATTTTCAGGCAGATGCCAAACAAAACGCCGATCGCAACGATCAGCCCGCGGAAAGCGAGCGCTGGACGATCGAGCGCAGCGAAGATCTCTACCGGATTCGCGGTTGGGGCGAGCCGTACTTCGGCATCAATGCCGCCGGTCGCGTCACCGTCTCGCCGAAAGGCGATCGCGGCGGGGCGATCGACCTTTACGAGCTGGTCGAGTCGCTAAAGCAGCGCAACCTCGGTCTGCCGCTGCTGATCCGCTTCTCGGACATTCTCGAAGATCGCCTCGAACGCCTCAATGCCTGCTTTGCCAAGGCGATCGCCCGCTACAGCTACCCCGGTCAATATCGCGGCGTTTTCCCCGTTAAGTGCAACCAGCAGCGCCACGTCGTCGAGGATTTGGTGCGCTTCGGCGTGCCGCACGGGTTTGGCCTGGAAGCCGGATCGAAGCCGGAACTGCTGATCGCCCTGGCGATGCTCGAAGCGCCCGGTTCGCTGCTGATCTGCAACGGCTATAAGGATCGTGGCTACATGGAGACGGCGATGCTGGCACAGAAGCTGGGTCATTTGCCGATCGTCGTCCTCGAGCAGCCGGAGGAAGTGGATCTGGCGATCGAGGTGGCACGGAAGCTGGGCGTGACGCCGTGTCTGGGCGTGCGCTCGAAGCTCTGCGCCAAGGGCGTCGGGCGTTGGGGGACTTCCAGTGGCGATCGGGCGAAATTCGGCCTAAATCTGCCGGAGATCGTCGAGGCGGTCGAGAAGCTGCGCGGGGCGGATATGTTGGGCGGCTTGCAGCTCCTCCACTTCCATATTGGCTCGCAGATCTCCTCGATCGTCACGATTAAAGACGCCATCCGCGAGGCCGGTCAGATTTATGTCGAGCTCGCGAAGCTCGGCGCGAACATGCAGTTCCTCGACGTGGGCGGCGGCCTCGCGGTGGACTACGACGGCTCGAAAACCAGCTTCTATGCCTCGAAGAACTACAACATGCAGAACTACGCCAACGACATCGTGGCGGAGGTGAAAGAAGCCTGCGAGGAGAAGGGCTGCGCCGTGCCGACGCTGGTGAGCGAGAGCGGTCGGGCGATCGCATCGCACCAGTCGGTGCTGATTTTCGATGTGGTCGGAACCAGCTCGCAGCCGAACTCCGTGCCGGTGTTGCCCACCGAGAAGGAGCATCTGGTGCTGCGAAATCTGCGCGAAACCTACAACTCGATCGACGCCGAAAACTTTCAGGAGCTGTATCACGACGCCGTCCAGTTCAAAGACGAGGCGATTAGCCTGTTCAACTTCGGCTATCTGAGCATCACCGAGCGCGCCAAGGCCGAGCAAATCTACTGGGCGAGCTGCCGCAAGATCCTCGAAATCGTCCGCACGCTGCCGGAAGTCCCGACGGAGTTTGAAGATCTGGAGCAAATCCTGGCGTCGATTTACTACATCAATCTCTCGATTTTTCAGTCCGCGCCAGACTGCTGGGCGATCGACCAGCTTTTCCCAATTTTGCCGATCCACCGCCTCAACGAGGAGCCGACCGAACGCGGCACGCTGGCCGACCTGACCTGCGACAGCGACGGCAAATTCGATCGGTTTATCGATCGCCTCGGCGTCAAGCCCAACCTGGAGCTACACTGCCACAATCCTGGCGAGCCGTACTACCTGGGTATGTTCCTGGTCGGCGCGTACCAGGAGATTATGGGCAACCTGCACAATATGTTCGGCGATACGAACACGGTTCACGTCCAGCTCACAAACCAGGGAGGTTACGCGATCGAGCATGTAGTCAAGGGCGACACGATGGACGCGGTGCTGAGCTATGTCCAGTACGACGGAGACGACCTGCTGGAGCGGATTCGGCAGGCGAGCGAGGCGGCGCTGCGGGCGGGGCGCATCGAGATTGAAGAGGCGCAGCGGTTGTTGGGGGCGTACGAGGAGGGGTTGCGGAGTTATACGTATCTAAACGTGTAGGGCGATCGACCCGAGCGCGCGAAGCTAACAGACCGATGCGACCCGAGGCAGCGCGATGATACTTCTCGATCGGGATGCGAGCGACACGTTTAGCTCGTTTTTTCAGCTTTCCCACGCCTTAATACGTTACACACTCATTACATACGCAATAAATCTCCATAAAAAAAGAGAGTCCCACTCTCGCGGGACTCTCAAGCGTATTGAAGACAGCTACGAACTCATTTAGTAGCGATCGAGTTCGAGAGCTGGCTCTGTTTCGCTTTCTCTATCGTTGCGCTGCGGGCTCTTTCGCTGCGGGAGCCTCAGCAGACTCGTACGCACGCTCCAGACCCATGATCGACTTCTCGCGATTCGAGAGAGCATTTTTGTCCAGGGCGTTGGCGATCGTTGCATCGAACGAGTACAGACCCGCACCGTTCAGAGCAAAGAACAGGAACACTGCACCGTAGAGTGCCGACAGCTCCAGGTAAGGCAGGCTGAAGCCCGCAACCAAGACGTGGTGGTACATTGCGACGCACATCGTGCCGAACAGGCCGAGGGCTGCGGGGCGGGTCAGGATGCCGAAAGCGACCAGCGGCGCACCAAGAAGTTCGGTGTAGGCGGCAATGTAGCTCAGGAAAATCGGGAACGGCAGACCGAGGAATGCAACGTAGGCTTCGGCGAAGCCCTCAATATCTGCGAGCTTGTTCGCGCCATTGTGAACCATCACGACGCCTGCAACGACGCGCAGAACCGCCCAGGCGATTTGCATGGACGTGCTTGGAGCGTTACTGGGCTGAAACATGCGCACGAGCAGTGCGCGCGGGGAGGTGGATACCGTCATAACTGACTGTAAGGTTTTAAGATCTATTTACGTATGTTAACCAATTTTAATGAATTCCGACAGTGCTACACCATAATTCAAGCCGCGCTTCCCTCGCGGGTATCGAGGTCTGGATATCCGTTACGAGTCTGTGTCCTGCTGGGGCGAGGAGATACGGGCGCAGGCGAGCGGGCCGCAAAATATATGAAGATGCGAGAGAGAAACCTGAGAAGGCGGCCAGAAAATGAATATTCCTAGCTGCGATGGAACACGCTCCGCTCTAGATTTACGCTTTCAGGTCGGGACGCAGGCCGCGATCGAACTGGCGGCGGGCCTCGTAAAGGTGGCTCGGCGCGGGGCTGAGCGTGTCGTAGATGACGATCGCGTTAGTCAGGTTGCGCTCGGGCCGGACGACAATTTCGCCGCGATAGGCCAGCCCTTGGGACGCGCCGCCGTCGAGGTTCATGGCTTGATAGCAGCCGATCGCCTTCATCAGGTCGGCAGTGCGTTCGAGGCTGAGCGGCGCGGCGAAGTTCACCAACACCAGCTCGTTTCCGGACTTGGGATAGCCGATCGCGCAGCGATAGGCCGCCGACAGCACGCTGGGGTCGCGAAAACCTTCGCCGTGGGGCGCGAGGTAAATCTCGCCGTCGCGCAACAGTCGTGGGCCGCAGGTCAGTGAAAACCAGTGGTCTTGCCAGTCGGGCTTGCCCTCGGCCCGCGCCGTAATCATCTCCAGCTTGCGGTTGGCCTTGATGCCCAGGGTCGTGCCGTAGTTTTCCCAGGGGCTGTATTTCAGCACGCGCCCCCCGGCCAGCAGGTTGCCGAGGACATGCTTGTTGGCGTCCGTACCGAAAAACGTCCCGTTGCAGACGGCGGCGGCGTGGGCGCGATCGACCATATTCGCAAAGGGCTCGTCGCCGTAGCTGCCGCGCGAACTGTTGGCGTAGGGGGCGTCGTTGGCCACGGCGATCGTCAGCAGGGTTTGGGGCGATCGCAGATCGACGGTGAGGCGGTGGAACGGGACGCCCAGCAGGCGGGTGGACTCGTAACGGACGGGCGTGCCGGAGCCGAATCCGGGAGGCGAGATCGAATCGAACGGTGCGGACTGACGCGGCCAGTTGAGTGGCAGTTCGGATGGCAGCGGCAGATTTTGGGGTGCGTTGAGGGCTTGCAGGGCGTCGTCGCGACGCCAATCGACGATCGCCAGGGCGCGGTTGAGGGCGTCGCGGGCGATCGGGCTCCAGGCGCGTCCGAACTGCTGGCGGTTGGACTCCGATCGGAAAAATTCGCGGGCGAGCTTCGCGGTTCCCAGTCCGAGCAGGGCCAGCAGGAGCCGCCGCCGGAGGGGCGATCGGCGCGGTGGGTTGGCGGAGCGAGTAGACTCAGTCACGGCAGTACGGCGATCGAGCGGTCGATCGGGAGACGGTTCGCACGGCGATCTCGTTCTGAAGGTGTCGCGGGACTTGTTTCAGCTGTTTCGTCAAGGCCGTTTTGGCTGGCGAGTCCCGATCTCGATTCTCATTAATCTCGCGAAGGCCCGAAATCATCTGCATTAGTTGAAAAACACGGCTTCAAAGTCAGACGTTTAAAACGAGCGACTTCTCTCCGATGATGTTCCTGGCGGTTGCGTCTGAGACAGAGCCGACGCACTCCGCCCTAGGATATGGAGAGCGGCGACGGCAATTTGACAGGCAGCGAACAGACCTATGGGTCGGGAAATTTTTGAGGGTTACACCGACGACAAGGCCACCGAGGATGGGGCGGCGAATGGGGCGGCAGTGCGAGTACGCGAACGGCTCGCGGGAGCCAATATTTATGCCAAAGCGGCGCGATCGATCCTCAATCCGGCCTCGGGCTATATCCAAGCTTACGACTTTACGCTCAATCCCTATCGCGGCTGCCAGTACGGGTGCAGCTACTGTTACGCGACGGCCTTTAGCCCCAACGCCAAAATGCGCGACGATTGGGGCAACTGGGTGATCGTCAAGGACAATGCCGCGACACTGCTCGGCAAAGAGCTGGCCCGCTGGTACAAGGGCGATCGCGATCGCCCGCCGAGCATCTACATGAGCACCGTGACCGACCCCTATCAACCGATCGAGAGCCGCGCGCGCCTGACGCGATCGCTGCTGGAAGTGATGCTCGATCGCCCGGCGTGCGAGCAGCCCACGCTGGTGGTGCAGACCCGCAGCCCGATGGTCTGGCGCGATCGAGACTTGCTCCACCGCTTCGAGCGCGTGCGGGTCAATATCAGCATCCCCACCGGCAGCGACGCCGTCCGTCGGGACTTCGAGCCGCGATCGCCGAGCGTCAAAGCCCGCATCAATACCCTGAAAAAGCTCCGCTACACCGCGCCGTTCGACTCGCAGCTCAAGCTCTCGGCAACGGTGACGCCATTTTTGCCGACCTTTGGCGCGATCGACGGCGAGCGTACGGACGGCGAGGAGTCGGACGACCTCGATCGACTGGCGCGCGGCCTGGCCTGCGCCGATCGCGTCGTTTTTCAGCCGTTCCACCCCAGCGGCGGCGGTCGCCTCAGCGCCACCACCCGCGAGGCCGCGATCGCCCTGCGCGCCAAATACGCAGACTGGTACGCCCGCGAGGCCGACTACAGCCGCTGCCTGCGCGACAAGCTGCGACGCTACGCCCCCGACCTGGAGATCCTCGACGGCGCGGAGGGGTTCGGCTATGCCTAAAAGCGAGTTCGAGAAGCGTCGCCAGCGGTTGCGAACGTCGTCGTGGCGCTCTAAGTTGCGAGGCTACTGGCTGACGTTGCAGTTGACGATCGCGCTGTGGCGCAGCGACGAACACCACGCCAAAGAGATCCTGCTCGAGATCAAACAGACGGTGCGCCCACTGCCCGCTTTCGCCCAGTGGTTCGAGCTCAACCAGCGCGATCGCACGCCCCGACGCACCATCGCGCCGACCCTGAAAAGCGACGCCTACCTCACCGCCGATCGCGCCGCCGTCACCGACATCGCCCAGCGGCTGAAGCTGAACCAGCGCGATGCCGGACTGGTGCAGTGTACCGGCATCGACGAGCGCGTCTTTCGGCCTCTGGAAACCTGCCTGAGTAAATTCGTGCGGACGGAGTTCGAGAAGCGCCAGCAGCGCGATCCCCACCACTTCCACGACGAGCTGCACCGGGCGATCGTCGATCTCGACGGCCTCAGAAAGGGCATCGACCCGGACGACTCCAGCCCGCAGATGCCCTACGTCTACCTGACGCGCTATCTGCTCGACAACGTCTACGGGGCGTATCTCGCTTGGTTTTGGGTTTATCAGCGCGGCCTGCTGTCGGCGAACTTCAGCATCTTGGATATTGCGGCGGGGCCGGGAAGCATGGCGATCGGGCTGTCGCTGCTGCTGCAAAGCGTCGGCCAGACCGTAGCCCTGCCGGAGCTAAATATTGCCTACGCCTCCCTCGAGCAGCGAGACGCTATCCAGTATCGCGGCCTGCAATTTTGGCGGCGCTACAACACCGCAATCGCCGATCGCCTGCGGCCCATCGGGCTGTTTTTTCAGTTTCACACCTTCGATCTGTTCGACTACACCAGCCAAGCGCAGCGCCTGCCCGACAAGCGCTTTAACTTCATCACGATTTCTCACTGCTTTTTTGCCGACGCCGATCGCTACGATCGCTCCGTGGCCGTATACCGCCAAATCTTCCGCGATCGGCTCGCCCCCGAGGGCCTGGTGCTGCTCCTGATCCAGTGGTCGAAACTGCCCGGACGCACCCGCGATTGCAGCTTGGAAACCGAGCGCGAGCTGCTACATCGTTTCGTCGAACTCGATCTAGGGCTGGAGCTGGCCTGGGGCCGCTACATTTCCTCCACCGGACAGCGCGACAAAATTGAAAGCTTTACGCAGTTCGTTCGCCAGCACTGCCCGCCCCAGCCCGAAATCAGTCGGGTCGCCCGCGACTACTTCGGCGAAACTCACACCAGCCATTACACCCTCGACGACTACATCATCCTGGCGCGGCAAGCCTGAGCGGCAGTCCTGTCCGCCAACGGAGCCGATGCGGATGGGACTGCCGCAGATTGAACTCGACGCGGACTGGGCGACAGTCGAGCGGAATCGCTACAGCAAACCGCGCATCGCCAGCTTCATGTCGCGTACGGCGCGCTCGAGGCCGACCATCGCCGCCCGCGCGACGATCGTGTGGCCGATATTGAGCTCCTCCATACCGTCGATGCAGGCCACTGGGTAAACGTTTAAATACGTCAGGCCATGTCCGGCATTGACGCGCAACCCCGCCGCGCGGGCGTACTGACAGCCGCGATTGAGAATCGATAGCTCCTTAGCGCGCGCTTCCTCGCCCTTCGCCTCGGCGTACTGCCCCGTGTGCAGCTCGATAAACTTCGCGCCCGTCTGCTTCGAGGCGTCGATTTGCGACTCTTCCGCGTCGATAAACATACTGACGGGAATGCCCGCACCCTCGAGCTTGCCAACGATCTCGTTCATGCGCGCCTGCTGACCGGTCACGTCGAGCCCGCCCTCGGTGGTCACTTCCTCCCGGCGCTCGGGGACTAGCGTCACGTAGTCTGGCTGGAGATCGAGGGCGATCGCCAGCATCTCATTCGTCGCCGCCATCTCCAGATTCAGGTGAGTGCTGACGGTTTTGCGGAGGAGGTAGAGGTCGCGATCCTGCATGTGGCGGCGGTCTTCGCGCAGGTGCGCCGTGATACCATCCGCGCCGCCCAGCTCGGCTAGCACGGCCCCGGCGATCGGGTCGGGCTCGGTGGTCTGACGGGCTTGGCGGATCGTGGCGATATGGTCGATGTTGACGCCTAGGGTCAGCAAGGGCGGTGTCTCCGGCGAATGGGGCGATCGAAACAGAACATTCCCCATATTTTAGGGGCTTGGAGTTTTGTCCGCGATGAAGGGTTGGGCGGAGCGATCGCACAATCCGGCGCGAGATTTTCAGTGTGGCCGGGTGCCTGGGCGACGATCGAAGACGGGCAGTCGTCGCCCAGAGGTCTCCATCTATCAGTGGTTTTGGAATCTGTGAAACGGCGAAGTGTGAGTTTATAGCGAGTCTGTACTGAGTTTCGCTGAGGTTTCACGGCAGTTCGCGTAAACTATGCGTATTCAAATATGCGTATTCAAATATGCGTATTCAAATTGAATCTCTAGCCCAGGCGGGGGGCAAACGTGGTTTCTAAGCGAGCGGTATTGACCATTGAAGGCAATTCGAGAACGCCAGAAGTGCGAGTTTACTTTGAAGTGACATTCGATCGCATTCCACAATATTCAGGCCGTGGAACGCTGCGATCGAATCCCGAACTTCACGCGCAGCTCGTCGAGCACTGGGAAAACTACCGCCAGCTCGTCCGCCAAAACAGTCGCTCTTTGATCTATCTCGATGAAGAAGCCACTGAAGAAGGGCTTGGCGAAGAAGGGCTTAGCGAAGAAGGGTTTGTCGAAGAGGAACTAAAAAAAGCGATCGAAACTGACGACGGTGAAACTTCATGCCGGATTCATAACTCCGAAGTTGAATACGCTAGGAGAATTTGTAAAGCCGACTGCGATCGCTCTCAAGCAAAATTGCGAAAAACGTTTTTAAACTGGCTAGAAGAATCCCCCGACTGTCGCCTCTTCAACCGTCAAGCTCGCGACCTCCTGCGCAAGGGCGAAACGTTTCAGTTCATCATTCGCTACAGCGACCCGGAAATCGAGCGCCTGCCCTGGCACGAGTGGGATTTATTTCGCGATCGCGCCGCCACCGAGCCCGCATTTAGTCCCCTCTCGAGCCAACACAACGAGCCGATCGCGCCCGCCATTCGCGACCGCGTCAAAATCCTAGTGATTCTCGGCAACTCGGCGGGGATCGACATTCAGAAAGATCGCCAGTTTTTCGAGCGCCTCGAACGAGAAGCCCACGCCGACATTACCTTCCTCGACGAGCCGACTCCCGAGGCGATCGACGACTCGCTCTGGGAGCGGGGATGGGACATTATTTGCTTTTCCGGCCACAGCAGCAGCGAGGCGGGCGAAGGCAAAATCTATATCAACTCGAAGGGAGACTACCTGTCGATCGACCACCTGTGGCACGGCCTAAAAAAAGCCCTGAGCAACGGGCTGCGCCTGACGGTCTTTAACTCCTGCGACGGGCTACAAATCGCCAAGCGCGTCAACGATCGCTCGATTCCCTATGCCATCGTGATGCGCGAGGCGATTACCGATTCGGTAGCCCACACTTTCCTCAAGCACTTCCTGCGGAGCTTCGCCGCCGGGCGATCGCTCCAAGCCTCCGTACGCGAGGCGCGAGAAAGACTCGGATTTCTCAGTCGAAAAGTCCCCTGCCCCGCTTGGCTACCGACGATCGTCCAAACGCCATTCGCCGAAACGCTGTACTGGAAGGACTTATACCAACAGCCCGACGAGACGAGTACTGCTTCCCATTTCCAAACGGAAGAACGATCGAAAGACGAAGCTGTAGCATCAGACACGAAGGTTCGCTCGCTTACAAAAAAGATCCCACCTTTGAAGGTTGCGCTCCCGGCTTTGGCGCTCCTGGCGGCTTGCGCAATTCCGACATCGAGCTTTCTCACGGTCGTCGGCGAGTCACTCTCTGAGGGGTTTTTCGATACTGAATTAAGCCCTTCAGCCCAGGTTTTCTCCCGTGGTCTCTTCCGGATTGCGACGATTTTAAATCCCTGGAATCCAAACGCACACATGCAGCTCGGGAACGCTCACGAAGATATTGACGATATCGATGCTGCGATCCGCTACCTCGATCGAGCCCACGAACTCGGCAGCGGACTTGCCTGCTCTAACCTAGGGAGAATTTACATCCGGCAAGATGAGCTTGAAAAAGCGAAAGCGAGACTGAACACTTGCCACCACAGTCTCGTAGACTCCGACATCCACGGCATGAGTCGATACCATAAAAATCAGGGTTGGTTGATGTATGAGCTCGGTGACCTGGCTCAAGCTGAAAAGCACCTTCAGGCGTCGCTTAGACGAGAGCAAGAGTATGGTGACGCGAGCTGCTTAATGGCAAAAGTTTTGGAGTCACGCGACAGAATCCAGCAGGCGCGCAAGCATTGGTCGAATTGCCTTGCCGACACTAAGGACTATCTGACAGAAGTGCGAGAGTGGCGACGAGAAGCTCGGCAAGCTCTGAGCGAAAGCACGAACTGACGGCAGTTCTTGGGCGATCGCCATTCAATCGCCCCTAGCAGGCGGGCATAGTAGTGCGCCGCGATCGGAGAACCAATTGGATGCCGCACTATGTCGCCAACGTGTCGAACGTCGGCTGGCAGCTTTGCAGGCGGGCCACGACCTCGTCGATCCCAGTTTGATAGAACTCGACGAGGTAAAACGCCGAGATATTAAAGTGCTGCTCCAGTCGCTGCCACGAGTGCCCCGCGATGTGCATTAGAGCCACCTCGCGGAAAGAAACGTCGAGGTTGCCTCGGTAGTAGCGCCGATCGAGACTCGTGTCGCGCTCGATGTACTCAAAGATCTGGCGTTTTCGATCTGGGCTGAACCGGGGTGGCAGGCTAGCTTCAGGTTGTAGGGACTGCGATGGGCGCTGCTGGCGCTGCTGCCATCTCTGGTGCGCCTCGGGAATTTCGTGCCGCGATAGCTGCGTTTGAAACCAGGTCGCAACACAAACAGCGTTTAGATCGCAACGTTCGAGCAGGTGGTTGAGCTTAGCGAGGGTTTGTCGCGTTGCCGTCCGGCAAATCTCCGCGCGATCGGCTTCTGTCAGCACCGGCAAAGTGGGATAGTCGAACTCCGTGCAAAGCTGCTGCGCGAGGTGTCGAAATGCGGTTCGGCGCTCGCGACTGTCGATCGGCAGCGCTTTGACTTGTTGAGCCCAGTAGTTTGCAGTCCCTGTATGCATGATGACGACCCGTTTTTTATGCTTCACCATATCCATCACGACGAATTCCGTAGTTTTACGCGGCTTCTTCATAGATGAAGAAGACTCTCTACGGCGACAAAGCCTTGAAAGTCAAGCAGGATAGGGCACACAAAAATATTTGCGATTTAAATATCCTCTGTAAAACTATGGAGGCGGCTCTCGCAAGGCCGATGTTTTCTCAGTCGTGGCGTCCCTCGATCGCTGGCGAGAGTCCTCGGGTCGAGCGCGGCGCTCTCCCTTCCCCATACAATTCAGAAAGCAGGGATTTGCAGGCGCAACGCTTGTAATGCGCTATCGGGCAACCGTTCGGAGAAATAGACAATTGGCCGCTGAGCTTCCCCACACATCCCCAGATCTGACTCCCGCCGCCGTTCCGGCTCCGCTTCCGGACAACGAAGCGGAGCGCCTGGAGGCGCTGCAAGCCTACGAAATTCTTGACACCCTGCCAGAGCGAGACTTCGATGACCTAACGGCAATCGCCGCGCAGATCTGCGGCACGTCGATCGCGCTGATTAGCCTCATAGATCGCGATCGCCAGTGGTTTAAATCTCGAATCGGCCTTACGCGCGCCGAAACGGTTCGTGAAGAGTCATTTTGCGCCCACGCGATCCTCGAGCCTGATGAAGTGATGGTCGTGCCCAACGCTCTAGAAGACGAGCGCTTCAAGCGCAACCCGATCGTTGTCGATGGCCCGAAGGTGCAGTTTTACGCCGGTGCGCCGCTAGTGACGCCGGACGGCCACGCCCTCGGGGCACTGTGTACCCTCGACAGCAAGCCGCGAACTCTCGACGAGAAACAGCTTGACGCGCTCCAAGCCCTGAGTCGCCAGGCGATCGGGCAGATGGAGCTGCGCCGCACCAATGCTCAGCTAAAGGAAGAGCAGGCCAAATCCGATCGCCTGCTGCTCAATATCCTGCCCCAGGCGATCGCCGAGCAGCTCAAGACCGCACCGACTCTAATTGCCGAGCGCTACGACAACGTGGCGATCGTCTTTGCCGATCTGGTGAACTTTACGCGCTTCTCCAGCGAGGTATCGGCCACGGAGGTCGTATCGCTGCTCAACGAAATCTTCTCCAGCTTCGATCGCCTGACCGATCGCTTCGGCCTCGAGAAGATCAAAACCGTCGGCGATGCCTACATGGCGGTCGCAGGCTTACCCGACGCCGTCCCGAATCCTGCCGAGCGGGCGGCCAATCTGGCGCTGGCGATGCAGGTCGAGATGGCGCGCATCAACGCCTGCAAGCCCTACGACTTCGACCTGCGGATCGGCATCCACGGCGGCGCGGCGATCGCGGGCGTTATCGGCGAGAAGAAGTTCGTTTACGACATCTGGGGCGATACGGTAAACACCGCGAGCCGCATGGAAGCAACAGGCATTCCGGGCAAGATTCAGGTGTCGGCGATGGTGTGGGAGCGGCTGCGCGATCGCTTCGAGTTCGAGGAGCGCGGCGCAATCCCAATCAAAGGTAAGGGCGAGATGCACACGTATTTTTTGCTCGATAGCGTTGCGGAGTGAACGGTAACGCCCGGAGCAACGTCTAAAGAAATCAAGAATAATTCTCATTAAGGCCGGGGAGACGCAATAGCATTGCACTACTCCACTCAAGCCTTGCGACACCGGCAGGCTTCTCGCGCATGAATATCGAAGCCTCCTACGACTCCTACAAGGAGATGCTGCGAGAGTTTTGCCACAACCAGTGGGTGTCTATGTACTCCGATCGCGGAGCCACTCGCACCGACTGGCACTCGCCATTTATCGAAGGCTACAACCGCTTCTTCAACCTCAGCTCCGACCTGAAAATCCACAACTGGAATCAGACCTTCCTCGATAACTTCAAGATCGTGGAGTCCGGTACGGAGCCAACACCGGTGATGCTGATTTTTCTGCTCGAGGGATACCTACAGGCCACTTATCGCGACTCGACTTACTATCGAGAGATTTCCGTTAAAGCCGGACAAAGCCTACTAATGTTTAGCGGCTTGGGCAAGCGGGGAACTTGGTTCTGTCCGTACGGCGTGAAAAGCCAAACGGTAGAGGTGGTAATCGAGGGGTCGCGACTGGCGAGCTATCTGGAAGCCGAGCCCAGCCATGCTTCCCTCCAGTTTCAGCGTTTGCTGTGCGACTATTCCGAAGAGCCCTATTTTCACAGCGGTGTCATCACGCCGGAGATGCAAATGGTGCTGCATCAGTATCTCAATTGCCCTTACTCAGGTGCGATGCAGCGGATGTATTTGGAGAGCAAGGCGGTGGAGCTGCTGACGCTCAAGCTAGCGCAGATGGTTGAGATGCAGGAAGAGCGGCCATCAAACGGCACCAACCGCCTGTTAAACGTGGACGATATGGAGCGGGTGCATCAAGCGCGGGAGATCCTGGTGGAGAATATGGCCGATCCGCCGTCGTTGCCGCATTTGGCGGCGCAGGTTGGCATCGGGGATTACAAGCTGAAGCGCGATTTTCGTAAGGCGTTCGGGACGACGGTGTTTGGCTATTTGCGATCGCACCGGCTGGAGCAAGCGCGGCAGCTCTTGATGGGTCGGCAGATGAGCGTTTCGGAGGTGGCGGAGTTTGTGGGGTACGGCAGCGTGAGCAAGTTTACGGCGGCGTTTAAGCGTCAGTTTGGCGTGTTGCCCAGCTCGTGTTTGGGTAAGCGATCGTATTTGCTGGTTGCGGACGGGACGCAGAACGCTGGCTAGCGATCGCTCTGCGAATTGTTTAGAGCGTGTCGGGATCGATGCCCAGTTCTTGGAGTTTGGCGCGGGCGCGATCGAGTTGGGCGCGAGATTGTTCTGCCTGCTGCTGTGCTTCGTCGCGTTCGGTCTGCGCTTGTTGCTGGGTCAGAACGGCCTCGTCGCGTTCGGCTTCGGCCTGCTGCCGATCGAGTTTGGCGCGATCGCGCTCTAGCAGACCCGCTTCGGGTTCCGCGAACCGCTCGCCGTTGGGGTGGAATACCGCCAGCCCGTCGTCGAACAGCTCGAAGCGAATCTCTAGCAGCGGCGACACCCAGGGCAGGGACAGCGCCGTCACCAGGGTGCAAACTTCATCGGGCTCGTCGCGGACGAATGCCCAAAAGTCTTGGCGCTGCGGGTCGTAGTAGTAGGCTTCGAGGACGCCGTAGTTTTCGTAGAATTTTTGCTTTTCGGCCATTTCTCGCCGGGTGTTGCTGGGGGAGAGAATCTCGAAGACGATTTGCGGGGCGATGTTGTCTTCTTCCCACTGCTTGTAGCTGCCGCGATAGCCGGTGGGTCTACCGATCGCGACCATCGCGTCGGGGGCTTGTTGCGGGACGGGCGGGCGATCGACTTGTTGGGGATACCACAGCAGGTCTCCGGCGACGAAGGCGGTTTTGTCTTTGAGTAGGTAGCGCAGGTTGGTAACGAGGCGGACGATCCATTCGTATTGTTCGGTGTTGTCGGACATGGGTTGGCCGTCGGAGTCGGGGTAGAGCTGGGAGGTGGCGGCTTGAACCATGGGTAATGGTGGTTGGTTAGCGGAGGAAAGAGCGGCGCAGGAGGCGGTGGATAAAGCGGCGGAAGCGTCGCCAGAGCTTTTGGAGCCAAAGCAATCAGCCGTCATCGGAGGATCGATCCCCGCGATCGGACTCTAAATCGCGCACCCAACGGCGCAGCTCTCGAATCAAGGCATTCTCGCCCAGTTGCGTCCGTCTCCCCAAAATATCCAAGAGTTTTGTCCGATCTAACACTGGCAGAACGGTCGATCGATCCTGGATGCCGTAGCCGTCGGGTTGCAGGACGTAAATCCAGAGCTGTGTGCCGTCGAAACGCCACACTTCGGGGACGCCCAGGCTGGCATAAATCGACAGGCGATCGAGCGATGGGCTGGTGATGTCGATTTCGATCGCCAGATCCGGCGGCGGGTCGATCGTCAGATCGATGCGCGTTTTTCCGCGTACCCGCGCTTCGGACTGGATGTAATAGCACTCATCCGGCTCTAGGCCGCGCTTTAAGTCTTCGCGGCTCCAAGTGGTTGAGCCGAGGCTGTAAATTTCAAGTCCGAGTTCTTCGGTTGTCGCTTCTACCACTCGCCCGAGCAGTCGCTTGTTGGCTTCATGTTCGGGTAGGGGGGTCACGATTTCGAGGCGCTGGCGATCGTAGGTGAGGCGCTGGCTGGGCTGTTCGGCGAGATCTCGAATCAAGGCTTGATAGGTTGACCAGCTAATGCCGTTCAGCACTATATTTGTGCCCGGGATGGGAATTGTGCCAACGTCGTTTGGGTATTCTTTGACTGGGGTGGGTTGCATAGCGGTACTGAATGTGACCGTAAAGCTAGCACAAAAAATGACGTAGCCGTACGATTACGCCATTGACTTTGTTTAACTCAGCAAGATTCTGCTCGCAGATTTTTGCGAAGTGCGGCTGCTGTAGAGTTTGGGAGAGATTATGAGCATCTTGGAAGTGTTGGCGGGCGAGCTCGATCTTCCCTAATTTTCTGTACGCATCGCCAAGGTTACTAAGAGAAATCACCTCGCTTTGTCGATATCCAATCTCTTGTGCGATTTTACTTTGCTGATGGAGTTTCTCTATCGTAAGCTTTATATTTCCTAGCTCTAGATAAGCAATTCCTAAGTTTCCAAGAGAAGCTGCTTCACCCTTGCGATCGCCAATCTCATATGCGATTTGATGATGCTGTTGATGCAAGTAAATTGCCTGCTCGTACTTTCCCTGCGCGCAATAAACAAGTCCCAGATTTCCAAGGAAGGTAGACTCACCCTGTCGGTCACCGACTTCCCGATGAATTGCTAGTGACTGCTGATACAGTTCAGAAGCACGATCGTACTCTTCCATACTGTAGTAAGCATTTCCCTGATTACCAATTGATGTGGCTTCACCAGGTCGGTCAAAAATCTCTCGTTTTATCTTTAGTGAATCTTTGTGAAGCTCAATTGCGCGTTCATACTCTTCTAAATCGTGGTGGGCATTACCTAAATTCCCCAGAGAAGTGGCCTCACCTTGCCGATCCCCAAATCCTTGTGCAATCTCATGATGCTGCTTGTAATAATCAATTGCGCGCTTAATATCCCCACGGTTTCTATACACATTTCCCAAATTCCCAAGAGAGGCCGCTTCACCCAATCGATTGCCTAGCTCCTTCTTTATATTCAAGGATCGATCATGAAATCTAATTGCAAGCTCATCATCTCCTAGACCCTCAGAGGACTTCTGAATAAGTAGTTTTACTTAGGTCGGTCGCCTCAAAAGCAGG
>CALCCD010000109.1 GCA_937899645.1 uncultured cyanobacterium
ATACAATGCCGCCAAATTGTTGAGGCTGGAGGCGGTATCGGGACGATCGCGACCGAAGCGAGCCTCGCTCACCTCAAGCATCCGCCGCCGACAGCACTCGGCGGACTCAAATAGGCTTTGGGTTTCGTAAAACCGAGCCGCACCTTCAAGCGGCCAGCCCCACTCGTAATCCTCCGAACTCAGCAAATCGCTGTAGTCCGCCGCTGCCTCCATGTGCGCGATCGCATCTTTCAGCGCCGCCTGCTGCGCGACCGTCACGGCCTGCGGTATCTGCTGGGCGATCGCCGCCATCATTGTTGCAAACGTCTGTCGCCAGTCCGTCGCCTCCTCTCGCTCCGCCAGCTTCATCCCGAAAAACTCCCGCACCAGCGGATGCAGCCGATAGCGCCCCGCCTCCAAGCGCTTCAGCCAGTGCAGCCGCACCAGCTCCTCCTCGCGCCATTCCTCCAGTTCCTCCTCCTCGATCGCGACGCACCGCTGCACCAACTCCCACGGAATCGGAGCCGCCGCAAAGATACTCAGCCGCATCGCCAACGCCTGCGCGCCCTCCGACAACATCTCCCAACTCAACTCGAACGCCGCCACCACGCCCCGCTCCGCCGTCAGTCCCGCCGGAAACTTGCTCGGATTCAGCGCCCGCGCCGTCACCGCCAGCCGATCGAGCAGCGTCGCCAGCGCCAGATCTGGCCTGCGCTTCAGATAGAACCCCACCAGCTCCACCCCCAGCGGCAGATATCCCAACGCCTTCAGCAGATCCCGCGCCGTGCGGGCTTCCGGGCAGACGCGATCGCGCCCGACGATCGACACCAACAGCCGCAGCGCCGCCAACGGTTTCAGCACGTCGAGATCGAGGAGATCGAGCTTGTGTCCCTCAATCTTCTCCCGCGTCGTCACCAGCACCCGAAACCGATCGCCCATCCCCGGCAAATACGGCTCCACCTGCGACCCGTAGTCCGTCACGTCATCAAAAATCAGCAGCACCCGCGCGGCCTCCAGCATCGGCCAGTTGCTCAGAACATGCCGAAGCTGCATCGTTTCATCGCCCCGCTCCGCCAGCCGCTCGCCTTTGAACAGCTCTGCCTGCGCGAACGCCAGCAAATCCGTCGCCGCCCGATCGCCCGACAGCCACGCCACCCCGCCGCCGTAGGTCTCGCGCAAATGCCGCTTCGCGTACTGCGCCGCCAGCTCCGTTTTGCCGATGCCGCCCATCCCGGCCACGACCGAGACCCGCTGCGATCGCGTCAGTTTCTCGTGCAGCGTTTGCAGGTCAGTTTCGCGCCCGAAGAAGCGATCGGGCTCGACGCCGCGAAACCCGAGATTGTTCGGCACGGTCGTTTCTTTAGGCGGCTCGAAGTTCGGAGGTTCGGGTGTTGCCTCTGGCTTTGGCTCCAGATTTAGCTCGGAAATCCGATCTTCGACTCCTAATGCCTGCGCGATCGCAGCAACTGTCGTGCGATTGACACGCTTGCCGTCAAGACACCGCTTCACCGTCCGCTCGCTCATTCCCGCCGCCGCCGCGAGGTCACTGTTTTTCCATACTTCATCGTCTGTGTTGCGCTGACTCGCCTTAGCGTCGAGCAAGATTTTCCGGCTGGCTTCACCGAGCGCGATCTTCACGTTGCCGCTTTCCAAACCAAGATTCTGACTTGAGGTTAGCTCACTTCGGACTGATGTGGCGATCGGCTGAAACGGCGAAATTTCTAAGGTGCACTGCCGTGACGCCCCTACCTTGGCGGGTGTTCTGCGCGGGTCTGTTGTCTCGGTTTTTTGCTGACAAAAAAGGCGTTTTCGGACAGTCCACTGCCGTCGAGACCTGTCCGGGCTGAATCCGCGAAGCTCCAAGCATCGAATTCAGCAACACGCCAAATGACGCACTTCCAAGCCCAACTCGCCTTTCACCTCGCCCACCATCACCCGCTCACCCTGAGCCGCCCAAACCTTCACTGGGCGATCGGCTCCAGCATCACCACCGACGCCGCGCGCTCTCGCCTCAGCGCGATCGAGACCCTTACCCTCAGCTTCGTCGCCACCTTTTTTCCCGAAGCCGCCGTCGGCCTCTTTCTTTTGCGTGTCTGCTTCGCCATCCTCAAGCGCCGCTAATCCCCCGAGCGCCACCATGCCCGCGACCCCTACTTCAAATAGACCGTGTCGGGAACGGTTTCCAGGCAAGTCAACAGCAGTGGATCGTTCGCAGGCCGGTCGTACAAATCTTGGAAAAAATGGCGGAGCAAGCTGCGCACCCGATCGCCACTCAGCGTCGGCTCAGCGTATTCCGACGCGATCGCCAGACACATCTCCGTCGGCTCGCCCCCCGACAGCGGCGGCAAAATGTAGCGCACGCCCTCCAGGAACACCGCACCGAACCGCCGGTAGAACTCGCAGCGACGCTGGGTCATCGGGTCGGTCTCGACAGGCAGCTCGACTTCGAGCAGCAGGTAGCGATCGCGCTGCTGCAGTTCCGCCAAGATCTGCCGCAAAAACTGACTGCCGATGCCCTGATTTCGCGCCGAGCGGTGCGTGGCGATGTAGCCGAGCAGCGTCAGGTCGCTGTCGGGGAACGGATAGAGGACGGCCAGAAAGACGACGCGATCGCCCTGTTGGCCGCGCCAGAGTTCGTAAATGCCGCGATCGACGCGCTCTTTGAGTACCGGAATCGGCAGGCGTTCGCTGGCCGGGAAGGCTTCTGTGTAGATCTCCAGGACGGCGGGCATCGCGGGGTGCGACGTGTTGGAGAGGCGATCGAATTTGACCTCGCTGTCTGTCATTTCGTTTGGAGAACTACCGAACAAAGCCTTCACCTGAGAAGCCCGACTTCTCAGCCCCCGCGCGATGTGTCCCTAGCCCTTCAGCTTCGGAACCAGCAGCTTGTTGGTCAGCTTCGGATCGGCACGACCGCTCGTCGCTTTCATGACTTGACCGACAAAGAAGCCTTGCAGCTTGGTTTTCCCGGCTCGGTACTGCTCCACCTTGTCGGGGTTGTCCGCCAGCAGCTTGTCGATAATCGCTTCCAGCTCGCCCTCGTCGGAGATTTGAATCAAGCCTTTTGACTCGACCAGCTCCTTCGCCGAGCCGCCTTTTTCCAGCAGCTCCGGCAACACCTCTTTCGCGATTTTTCCGCTGATTGTGCCGTCGGCGATCAGGCCGATGAGTTCTGCCAGCGTCTCCGGCGTCAGCGCCAAATCGGCGAACGACAGCTTTTGCTCCTTGGCGTAGGCTGTCAGGTCGCCCATGACCCAGTTCGCTGCCTGCTTCACATCCGCACCGGCAGTCAGCGCCGCGTCGAAGTAGGCCGTCACGTCCACATCTTCGGTGAGGACGCGGGTGTCGTAGGCCGAGAGGCCGAGCTCTTCCTGGTAGCGGTGGCGTTTCTCGCGGGGTAGCTCGGGCAGCTCGGCTTTCCAGCCCTGCACCTGCTCGGCGGGAACTTCTAGCGGCGTCAGGTCGGGCTCGGGGAAGTAGCGATAGTCGCTGGAGCCCTCTTTACTCCGCATGCTTTTGGTGCACTGGAGGTTTTCGTCCCAGAGGCGCGTTTCCTGGACGATCGTCTCGGAGCCAGTTTCGATCGCCTGGGTTTGGCGCTCGATCTCGTAGTCGATCGCGCGGGCGATCGCGCTAAACGAGTTCATATTTTTGATCTCGACCTTCGTGCCGAACTTCTCTTGACCGACGGGGCGGATCGAGATGTTGACGTCGCAGCGCATCGAGCCTTCTTGCATGTTGCCATCGCAAACGCCCAGGTATCGGACGATGCGGCGGATCTCCTGGCCGTACTCGGCGGCTTCGCGTCCGGAGCGGATGTCGGGCTCGGAGACGATTTCGAGCAGCGGCACGCCCGCGCGGTTGTAATCGACGAGGGAGTGGGTGGAACCGGCGAGTCGATCGCTGCCCGCGTGAACGAGCTTGCCCGCGTCTTCTTCCATGTGGGCGCGGGTGACGCCGATGCGCTTGCGCTGGGGATTGCCGTCGTCGTCGATTAGTTCGATTTCCAGCCAGCCGTGTTCGGCGATCGGCAGGTCGAACTGCGAGATTTGGTAGTTTTTTGGCAGGTCGGGGTAGAAATATTGCTTGCGATCGAACTTGCTGTAGGGCGCGATCTGACAGTTGAGCGCGAGGCCGAGCTTGACGGCGTATTCCAGCACTTTTTGGTTGAGGACGGGCAGGACACCGGGCAGACCCATGCAGATCGGGTCGATGTTGGTGTTGGGCGTCGCGCCGAACTCGGTCGAGGAGTTCGAGAAAATTTTGGTGTTCGTGCTGAGCTGGCAGTGGGTTTCGAGGCCAATAACGGCTTCGTACTGCGTTTCGTGCGGAGTTTTCGTCGGAGCTGCGGCTGTCATGGGCGCTTTAGCTAGGGTGACGGGTAAAGTTAACGGTCGATCGCGCGCCGATCGCCGGAGCGAGACGAGCGCACTTCGATCTTACCTCCAAGGCGCAGCAAGTCATGGGGTTCGGCATGGCGTTCGACATGGGGTTCGGCATGGCGTTCGGCGCGGGAGTTAACCGAGATCGCCCCACGGGCAGCGACGCACCGCCATCTCCCACGCGGCAACGTCTCCAAGGAAATGCTTAGGGTATACTTCTGGCAAAACGCACGTTCTGGCAAAACGCATGCTCGCGCTGTGTCTTTTTATCTCGCCACACCTCAGATCCACACTTTGTCTATGACTGATATCAATCCCAATCAAATGCGAGATCGACTTGGCAATATCGATCAGATTCGCGACATTCTGTTCGGCGATCGCGAGCGTGAGTACACCGAACGGCTCGATCGCATTGAGGTCGAAGTCGATGAGCTGAGTCGGGTAATCGAGGCGCGACTGAGCAATCTGGAGAATCAAATTTCCACCGATCTACAAAACGCGATCGACGCCCTCGAGAAAAAAATCCAGTTCGTCAGCTCCACGCTCAACACCGACTCGAGCGAGATCCGTCAGGGTCTGCAAACCGTCGAGCGCGACCTCGCGGGCAACATCGTCATCGTCGAGAAGACGCTCTCGGCCAATATCGGCGAGCTGAGCGATAGCCTGACCAGCACGCGATCGCAGCTCAAATCCGGCCTGCAAGAGCTTAAATCGCAGCTCCTCGACGAGTTGACGAAGAGCTTCAACAGCCTGGGAGAGGAGAAAGTATCGCGCGCTGACCTAGCCGAGATGCTTTTCGATCTGTGCATGCAGGTGCGCGGCCAAGCCGAGCGTCCGGCTGAAGCCGAAGCAACCTTTCTTCTCCCCGAGCACCAGGTCGGCAGCTAGGTCAGAGCCTCCCGTCCCCGATGGGCGAGGCGTCTGTCACAATAGTTCCATGACTGGCTCTCACCCCTCATCTGACCTGCCGCCCGATCGCGCATCTTCTGAGGATTCGCCGCGCGATGGCGGTGAGGCGCAGTTAGCGCAGCTACTCGACCTTCTCGCGGTGTCTAAAGACGGCTCCGCTGCCGATCGTGCTGCCGCGAATTCGGGGCCGCAGCCCGGCCACCCGCCAGCGCCAGACCCGTCATTGCCAAACGCGCCAGAACCCAGCCCACCCGCATCAAACCAGCCAGAACTTAGTACGCCAGAACCTAGCGCGCCAGAACCCGGTCAGTTGGAACCCAACCCGCCGACGCCCGACCCGCCCGCGCTAGCTCGGGCTGAGCCCAGCCCCCCAGAGCCTGACAGTTCCAAGACACCGCGTCGCCCTTCCTCCCGCCTTCGAGTCAGCCGCCAATCGGGGCTTGGTGCGCCCGAGCAACGACCTTCCGCCGCCGAGACACCAGCCCCTCCACCGTCCGACAGCAGTTCCGACCGCGACATGGATAACCCGCTCGAAGAGCCCGCGCCGAGACGCACGCAACGTTTGCTCAGCCCCCACACCCGCAAGCAGCGCCATCAGTTCGCGGATCTACAGGGGACGATCGAGGGCGAGTCGCCGACGGTCGAACGACCGCTCTTTAGCGACGGCACGCTCAATCGCATCCTCGATCGCCTCAATACGCCGACCGTCTCCCAAGCAGAACTCGAGCGGGCGCTCCTGGACTTCGAGCGAGAGCGCTTCTCCGTGCTCGAATCGCGCATCCACGAACTCGAAGCTCAGCTCGAAATTTTCCACGACACCGACGAGCACGATAAGCAAAGCAAGCTGATGCCGCTGGTGGACGAGATTCTCAGCAGCCTGACGCCGACGGCCCTGCGCCAGGAGACAATCCGCAGCCTAATTCCGGTGATCGATCGCGTCATTGCCGAGCGCACCGCCCAGAACAGCGAAGCGATGAGTGCCGTGATCGCCGAACTGATGCCGCTGGCGATCGAGCGGCAAATTAAAGAAGATCCCCACACGATCGCCAACGCCGTCGCGCCAGAAATGGCGGAAGCAATTCGGCGTCAGATCGCCCTGAGGAAAGGCTCGCTCGGTGAGGCGATCGCCTCCGAGATGGGCGAAGCGATTCGCGGCCAGGTGGTGCTGGCGCGCGACGAGATGATCGATGCGCTCTACCCCGTTATCGGCAACACGATTACGAAATACATGGCGGAGGAGATCCGCAACATCAATGCCAAGGTCGAGCAGAGCTTTAGCTTCGAGGGCATTACGCGCAAGATCCGCGCCAAAGTCCAGGGCGTCTCGGAAGCGGAGCTAATCCTGCGCGATTCGGCTTCGTTCAGTGTCAAGGCAGCGTTCCTAATTCACAAAGAGTCGGGCCTCGTGATCGCCGAAGCCCAACAGCCCAACACGCAGCCCCTCGAATCCGACATGATCGGCGGGATGCTGACGGCAATTCGCAGCTTCGCCAACGACTGCATCGCCCAGGCCGACGCGGGCATCCAGGCCGAGCTGAACGAAATCGAATACGACACCTTCAAGCTCGTGCTAGAGGTGGCTGGCTACTGCTATGTGGCGCTGGTGGTGAAGGGCAACGTGACGAAGCCCTACGTCAATCACATGCGGCTCGTGATGGCTGGTGTCGTGCAGCAGTTCGGCCAACACATCAAGGATTTCGATGGCGATCCGAGCACGATTCCTGGCAAGGTTGCGACCGAGGTCGCCAGCCTCGTGCCCGACCCGCTCGAACTCGAGCGTGCAAACGCAAAGGATTCAAAGCGTCCACCGATGCTGCTGGTGATGCTGGTGCTGGCGTTACTAGGGGGACTCGGGCTGTGGGCACGGCAGTC
Source organism: uncultured cyanobacterium (assembly GCA_937899645.1). Lineage (GTDB taxonomy): Bacteria > Cyanobacteriota > Cyanobacteriia > Cyanobacteriales > Geitlerinemataceae > RDYZ01. The sequence continues at coordinate 7,143 of CALCCD010000109.1, forward strand.
GTGGCTGCGGCGCGTCGAGCGGACGGTGCTGCAAAAGATCGACGCGGTTCCCGAGCTGACGGCCTATCAAATCGAGGTGGACGCGCGAGGCAACCGGCTGGAGCTGTCGGGCGATTTGCCGTATCAAGCGCTGCAAGATCGGTTGATCGAAGTCGTAACGCCGATCGTGCCCGATCGCGAAATCGTCGATCGCACTCAGCTCGCCACCTTCGAGCCGGACGATGTGACGATCGCGCTGGAGGTCGATCGGTTGACGGCACTGCTCAACCGCACGCTACCGGCCACGGTCGTAACGCAGTACGAAGACCGGCGCGTAACGCTGCGAGGCTGGGCGGAAGACGAGAACGTGCTAGAGGCGGTCGGCGAGGCGTTTGAGGCGATTTCTGGAATGCGATCGGTGTCGAGTGCGCTGCTAATCGACGCGCCGCCGGACAAGATTCGCCTCTACTTCGATTTGGGCGAGGTGGAACCGATCGCGATTGGCAAAACCAAGCTGGACTCGGTCGAGCGTTTCTTACGGAAGTTTCCCGATGTCAAGATCTCCGTGGTCGGTCACGCAGATCGCGTTGGCTCCGCCGAGCAAAACCAGATCCTGGCTGAGGCCCGCGCCGATCGCATCCGCGAACTGCTCGTCGAGCGGGGGATCGACGGCGATCGGCTAGCGACACGCGGCTCGCTGGAGCTACCGCCAGGAATCTCCGCGCAACAGCCTCTCGACCTCAGCCGCTGCGTCCGCTTCGAGATTACCAACGCTGCCGAAATCGGCCTATCCGAAGATCCCGAGCTGCCCTAATCGATCGCGCCCGCACTCCAGAAGTCAGGCTTTTCCAAAAGGTTCCGCCTTCTGGCCCCCCCGCACCTGGCCCCCCGCAATCGTGCGGCTCTACGTGTCGCCGGGAGCCCCAAAGCCCCCACCCCCCGGCGTCTCAATTTCGATCGCCTCACCCGCCGCCAGCTCGATCGTCACCGTCCCCGGCAGCTCTTCGATCGCGCCATCCCGCGCCACTTTCAAATTCCGCCCCGGCCGCGCGGCTCCGCCGCCAGCGAGCCCCGCCGGAGCCACCCGCCGCCGCCCGGATAACACCGACACCGTCATCGCCTCGCGAAAACGCAGCCGCCGCACGATTCCGTTTCCGCCGCTCCAGCGACCCGCGCCACCGCTGCCCACCCGAACCCCAAACGACTCCACCACCACCGGAAAGCGTAGCTCCAGCACCTCCGGGTCGGTGAGCCGCGAGTTGGTCATGTGGGTTTGCACCGCGTCGGCTCCCGCGAAGCCCTTGCCTGCGAGACCCTTACCCGCGCCCGCGCCGCCGCAGATGGTTTCGTAATACTGGTGGCGATCGTTGCCAAACGTCAGATTGTTCATCGTGCCTTGGGAGTTGGCGAGGACGCTGATCGCGGCATACAGCGCATCAGCGATCGCCTGGGAAGTCTCCACATTTCCTGCCACAACGGCAGCGGGCGGCGCGGGGTCGAGCAGCGAGCCGGGTGGAATGACGATATCGAGCGGCTTCAGGCATCCAGCGTTGAGCGGTATATCGTCATCGACGAGCGTACGAAACACGTACAGCACTGCCGCTTTGCAGACCGCCGCCGGGGCGTTGAAGTTGCTAGCGAGCTGAGCAGAGGTGCCGGAGAAGTCGATCGTGGCGCGGCGGGCTTGGCGATCGACCGAGATTTTGACGCGAATCCGATCGCCGCTATCGAGTTCGATGCAGGCTTCGCCATCCGAGAGCTTAGCGATCGCCCCGCGCACGGCAGCTTCGGCATTGTCCTGGACGTGCTGCATATAGGCGCGCACCGTCGGCAGGCCGTAGTTAGCGACCATGCTGCGAAGCTCTGTGACGCCGCGATTGTTGGCGGCGATTTGGGCGCGGAGGTCGGCCAGGTTGCGATCGGGGTTGCGGGCGGGGTGCGTGTGGCTCGCGAGGCGATCGCGGATTTCGGCTTCGAGGAACTTGCCGCCGCGCACGAGCGGCACGTTATCGAAGAGGATGCCTTCGTCGGCGATCGTTTGGCTCTGCGGCGGCATTGAGCCGGGGGTGATGCCGCCGATGTCGGCGTGGTGGCCGCGCGAGGCGACGTAGAAGAGTGGCTTTTCAGTTTTATCGTCAGTATCTGTCGAAAAGACGGGTGAAATCGCCGTGATATCGGGCAGGTGCGTGCCGCCGTTGTAGGGATTGTTGGAGAGGTAGACGTCGCCGGGTTGGAGTTCGCCGCCGCGATCGCGCACCAGCGATCGGACGCTCTCGCTCATCGAGCCGAGGTGGACGGGAATATGAGGCGCGTTGGCGACGAGTTCGCCGTGGCGATCGAAGATGGCGCAGGAGAAGTCGAGGCGCTCTTTGATGTTGACGGAGCTGCTGGTGTTTTGAAGCGTGATGCCCATCTGTTCGGCGATCGCGCGGAAGAGGTTGTTGAAGATTTCCAGGCGTACGGGATCGGGGCGGGTGGTGTGAAGGCTGAGCGGAGTCGTTCGCGTAGCGTCGGCCTCGCCGATAGCCTGGTTGGGGTCGTGGGTCGTCGAAATCTGGGCGAGATCGCTGGAAGTGGCCGCACTTCGACTCCGCTCAGTGCTCGAATTCTGGTTGCCTTTCTCCAAAATCAAATCGCCCCGATCGCCCAGAACTGCAGACCATCCCGGCTCGATGATATTCGTCCCCGTCGGTTCGATAACGATCGCCGCGCCCGCCACGCGATCGCTCGCCCGCAAGTCCTCGCGGCGATAGACCGGGGCATCGTGCCAGCGTCCCGCCGCGTAGAGCCGTACTGTGGCGACGGGTTCGAGCCCGCCTTCACGCTTGACTGGGCTAATGACAGACTCGATCGCCTCGCCCGCCCGGATCGCCTCGACGACGATCGCGTCCACCACCAGCGTCTTCTTCGGCGAGACGAAGCCGTAGCGCTGCCGGTGCTGCGCCTCAAACTCTGCCACCATCACCGCGCGATCGCCGAAGTCCACGGCCAGCGGCGAGTCGGTTCCTTGATATTTGAGCTGCACCTTGCGGACGAAATCGAGTGTTTCGCGTGCCCCGCCCAGCTCGGCCGCCGCTTCGGTTTCTAGCTCGTCGATCGGCGCGGCCAGGTCGAGAGCGTCGTCAAGGGTCGCCACGATCGAGCGCTCCCGCAGCGCCCGCACGTCCGCCAAGCCCATACCGTAGGCTGACAGCACTCCGGCGTAGGGATGCAAAAAGACGCGATCGATGCCCAACGATTCGGCGATCGTGCAGGCGTGCTGACCACCCGCACCGCCGAAACAGCAGAGCGTATAGTCCGCCAGGTCGTAGCCGCGCTGGAGCGAGATTTTTTCGATCGCCTGCGCCATCTTCTCGATCGCGATCGCCAGGAAGCCCGCCGCGACTTCTTCCGCACCGCGATCGTCGCCGGTTTGCGCCGCTATCTCAGTGGCGAGAGATTGGAAGCGATCGCGCACCACCTCAGCATCCAACGGCGCGTCGCCAGCTTTGCCAAACACCGCCGGGAAAAACGGCGGCTGAATCCGACCCAACATCACATTGCAGTCCGTCACGGTCAGCGGCCCCCCGTTGCGATAACAGGCAGGCCCCGGATGCGCCCCCGCCGACTCCGGCCCGACGCGGTAGCGCGACCCGTCGAAGCGCAGGACGCTGCCGCCACCCGCCGCCACGGTGTGAATCGCCATCATCGGCACGCGCATCCGCACGCCCGCTACCTCCGTCTCGAATTCGCGCTCGTATTCCGCTGGCTTGGTCGGATCGCCCGCGTAGTGCGCCACGTCCGTGGAGGTTCCACCCATATCGAAGGTGACGATTTTGTGGAAACCGGCACGACGGCTGGTCTGGACTGCGCCGACGATGCCGCCCGCAGGCCCCGAGAGGATGCTGTCTTTGCCCTGGAAGCGATCGGCAGGGGCCAGACCGCCGTTGGACTGCATAAACATCAGCGCCCCGCTTTGCCCATTTGACGAGCAGTCCGAACCGAGCGCCGCCCCAACGCGATCGACATAGCGCCGCAGGATGGGCGACAGGTACGCATCGACGCTGGTGGTATCGCCGCGACTGACGAACTTAATCGACGGGCTGACGGCGTGGGAGGCGCTGACTTGCGTGAAGCCGATGTCTCGGGCGATCGCGGCCACTTCTCGCTCGCGCTGCGGGTAGCGGTAGGCGTGCATCAGGACGATCGCGCAACTGCGAATTCCGTCGGCGTAGGCGCGCTGTAGCTGTGGCACTAGCTCGCTCGTATCGAGATCGACGCGGCTCTGGCCGTCGGCGTCGAGGCGTTCGCGCACTTCAATGACCCGCTCGTAAACGCGATCGGGGCGGACGATCTCGCGGGCGAAGATCTCCGGGCGGTGCTGGTAACCGATCGCCAGCGCGTCGCGGAATCCCTCGGTGACGAGCAGCACCGTGCGATCGCCCTTACGCTCCAGCAGCGCGTTCGTCGCCACGGTCGTGCCCATCCGCACTTCGGCGATGCGGTCGGTCGGGATGGGTTCGTCGGCGCTGAGGCCGAGTAATTCGCGGATGCCCGCGATCGCAGCGTCGGCGTAGCGGTCGGGATTCTCTGAGAGAAGCTTGTGGGTGCGGGTCGCGCCGTCGGGCGATCGGGCGACGATATCGGTGAACGTGCCGCCGCGATCGATCCAGAAATGCCAGCGGCGGGAATTCGGGGTCGGGGCCATATTCGTAAAGCCAGTGCAGGCTCCCATCCTGCCACGCCTGCTGCGTGTCGTCGGGCGTGGCGACCTCGCGGGTACGATCGCGCTCGCGATTCAATAGATGTGGCAGATGATTTCAATAAGAGATTTATTTATTGACAGGAAGATTCAATAAATTGCTGCGGTACATCCGCCTGAAATCACAGCAATCGATCGCACGCTTGAAGGCTCGCCCGAAACCGCAGATTGTAGGCAATAAAAGCATTTGGGGGTCTGAATCGCAACGATTTGCCAACTCTGGATAGACCCGAGCTGGTTCGATCTCAGTCTTGCCTAATTGCGATAAATACACGGCCAACGGTAAGCTTCTATACGAGCTCATTCGCATTTGCGAGTCGGATGCATGCCGCACTGGGGCCGCATACGGTTCGCTCGCGCCTGGCTCGTATTTCAAAACCCAGTACGGGTGTGAGAGAGACAGTACTAACAGCTATGCAAAACAAGATCGTAAACGCGCTATGGCGCATGTCGCCCGCCCTGCTGGGTGCAGCGGCAGTGTTCGGCCCGATTGCCGCAGCAAACGCGGAACTCCTTTCCGTTGACGAACTCTCGTCCTACGAAACGCCGGAAAACCTCGACCAAGTGACCTCCGTGTCGCAGCTGTCGGACGTCCAACCGACCGACTGGGCCTTCCAAGCGCTGCAGTCGCTCGTCGAGCGCTACGGCTGCATCGCCGGTTACCCCGACGGAACCTTCCGTGGTAACCAGCCCCTGACCCGCTACGAGTTCGCCGCCGGTCTGAACGCTTGCTTGGATCAAATCCTGGCCCAAGTCGGTGGCGACGGCATCGCGCCTGGCGACCTCGACACGATTCGCCGCCTGCAAGACGACTTCGCGGCCCAGCTCGCAGCCCTACGCGGTCGCGTCGATAGCCTCGAAGCTCGCCTCGACACCGTCGAAGCGCAGCAATTCTCCACAACGACCAAACTGGCCGGTGAAGTGCTGTTCACGCTCGCCGACACCTTCGGTCCGGCAATTGGCGAAGACGATGGCGACCCGACCCAAACGATCTTCGCCGATCGCGTTCGTCTGAACTTCCACACCAGCTTCACGGGCCGCGACCGTCTGCGTACCCGACTGCAAGCCGGTAACTTCGACAACTTCAGCGGCGCGACCGGCACCGACGAAGTGCGCATCGGTCACGCGGCGGGCGGCGGCAACAACGTCGCAGTCGATGACCTCTGGTATCGTGGCAAGCTCGGCGATGACATCACCTTCTGGGTTGGTGCCAACGGCCTCAACTGGGACAACGTCTTCAACGTCGTCAACCCTTACATCGGTAGCGACGGCAAAGGTTCGATCTCGCGCTTTGGCGTCCGCAACCCCGTGGTCTACCGCCAACAAAGTGGTGCCGGTGTGGCTGTGAGTGCCGATCTGAGCGACACCCTCGCGATCACTGCCGGTTACCTGGCAGCTGGTGGCGATGCGCCGAACTCGAGCCCGAGCCAAGGCGTCTTCAACGGTGCCTACTCTGCTGGTGCGCAAATCGACTTCACGCCGGGTGACTTCCACCTCGCGCTCACGTACCTGCACAGCTACTCGGATAGCCCGAACATCAGCGGTACGGCGGGTACTGACCTTGCACAAGATCCGTTCGGCAGCAGCACGCCGACCTCGGGCGACCACTTCGGTCTGCAATTCGCTGCGGATCTCAGCGACAGCTTCGCGATCGCCGGTTGGGCTGGCCTTGTCGCCGCCAACAACGTTGACAACAGCGACGAAGACTCGACCATCTTCAACTGGGCGTTTAACATGGCCTTCCCCGACCTGGGTGGCGATGGCAACCTGGGCGGTATCATCATCGGCCAAACGCCGCATGTGATCGACGCGAGCAATGGCGCGCAAGAGGATGAGGATGCAACCTTCCACATCGAAGCGCTTTACCGCATCAACCTCGCAAAAGGCATCGACATCACGCCTGGTATCACCTGGCTGATCAATCCCGAAGCTGACGACGACAACGAGGACATCGTCATGGTCGCGCTTCGCACCCGCTTCGCATTCTAGAAGCGGACTGCTAGCCGCTTGCCTAACCCTTGACGGGGCTCGCTAGCGGCTCTAGAACGACATCTCAATTGAGGAAATAGCGCAGCTGCGATCGCGGCTGCGCTATTTCTTTATATCTAGCGACTGATTCTTTAAAGAACTATTAACCCCGGATTAACCCGAATCCGTTCGGTCTCGATCTAGCTTAAATTGCGGTACGTGCAGTGAAAACAGTAAGCTCTGATACAGGCTTATTGCCGATCGCGGATTGAAGTACGACGCGACTGTCGCTTGGCTTCGGTCAGTTCGTACGCACGTGGATCGCATTTCAAGGCCCCATTTGGTTGTGAGAGAAACAGACCCATGCAAAACAAGATCGTAAACGCGCTATGGCGCGTGTCGCCCGCCCTGCTGGGTGCAGCGGCAGTGTTCGGCCCGATTGCCGAAGCAAACGCGGAACTCCTTTCCGTTGACGAACTCTCGTCCTACGAAACGCCGGAAAACCTCGACCAAGTGACCTCCGTGTCGCAGCTGTCGGACGTCCAACCGACCGACTGGGCCTTCCAAGCGCTGCAGTCGCTCGTCGAGCGCTACGGCTGCATCGCCGGTTACCCCGACGGAACCTTCCGTGGTAACCAGCCCCTGACCCGCTACGAGTTCGCCGCCGGTCTGAACGCTTGCTTGGATCAAATCCTGGCCCAAGTCGGTGGCGACGGCATCGCGCCTGGCGACCTCGACACGATTCGCCGCCTGCAAGACGACTTCGCGGCCCAGCTCGCAGCCCTACGCGGTCGCGTCGATAGCCTCGAAGCTCGCCTCGACACCGTCGAAGCGCAGCAATTCTCCACAACGACCAAACTGGCCGGTGAAGTGCTGTTCACGCTCGCCGACACCTTCGGTCCGGCAATTGGCGAAGACGATGGCGACCCGACCCAAACGATCTTCGCCGATCGCGTTCGTCTGAACTTCCACACCAGCTTCACGGGCCGCGACCGTCTGCGTACCCGACTGCAAGCCGGTAACTTCGACAACTTCAGCGGCGCGACCGGCACCGACGAAGTGCGCCTCGGTCACACCGCAGGCGGCGGCAACAACGTCGCGATCGACGACCTGTGGTATCGCACCAAGCTCGGCGACAGCATGACCTTCTTCGTCGGTACCAATGGTCTCGACTGGGATAACGTCTTCGACGTGGTCAACCCCTACCTGGCCAGCGGTGGCAGCGGCGCACTCTCGCGCTTCGGTCGCCGCAACCCGGCGGTCTACCGCGCGGAAGAAGGTGCCGGTGTGGCGCTGAGCGTCGATCTGAGCGATAGCCTCGCGATTACCGCCGCCTACCTGGCAGATGATGGCGATGCGCCGAACTCGTCTCCGAGCCAAGGCGTCTTCAACGGCGACTACGGCGCTGGCGCGCAAATTGACTTCACGCCCAGCGATGACTTCCACCTGGCGTTCACTTACCTGCACACCTACTCGGACAGCCCGAACCTGAACGGCTCGACTGGCTCCGACCTGGCGCAAGACCCGTTCGGTTCGAGCACCAAAACCTCGGGTGACCACTTCGGTCTGCAAGCCTTTGCACAGGTGAGCGATGGTTTCGCATTGGCCGGCTGGGCTGGTCTGATCTCGGCGAACAACGTCGATGACAGCGACCAGGATTCGACCATCTTCAACTGGGCGCTGAACGCTGCGTTCCCCGACCTGGGTGGCGACGGCAACCTGGGCGCGCTGATTGTCGGCCAAACGCCCCGTGTAACCGATGGTAACGACGGTGCAGGCGAAGACGAAGATGCAACGTTCCACATCGAAGCGATGTACCGCATTCGCCTGACCAAGGGCATCGACATCACTCCCGGCGTCATCTGGCTGATTAACCCCGAAGCGGATGATGACAACGATGACATCGTCGTCGTCGCCGTTCGTACCCGCTTCAAGTTCTAGAGGCGAGCCCGCCGCTTGCGGGGTGTATATCCCGCGAGCGGTTTGAGGTGAACTGAGACTGACGTTACGGCGTAGCTGCGATCGCGGCTGCGCCGTTTTTTGCGCGATCGCGGAAGATCGGCCTCTCGCGATTCAGACGCCTGTAGTCTGGAGGCGGGGAGCTAGAAGCGAAAGTCACGATGTCCGATACCAACACCAACACGCCCGAGCCACCGTCCGATCGGTCCGATCGCCGGGCGCTGGGGTTCGATCCGGGACGCGAGAAGTGCGGCATTGCCAGAGTCTCGCTCCGAACGTCGGCAGGCGGGCTCGCGACGGCAGTGGAGGAGATGGCTGTCGTCGAGTCCGCGCGGGCGATCGAGTGGGCGATCGCGCAGTGTCGGCAATACGGCGTGTCCGTGCTGGCGATCGGCGATGGCACGAGTTCCAAGCAGTGGCAAACGCGCCTCGCGGCCGCGCTCCCCGAGTCCGTCGCCCTCGTGCGGGTCGATGAGTACAACAGCACTCAAGAGGCGCGCGATCGCTACTGGGAGCTGTATCCGCCGCGCGGCCTGACCCGCCTCGTTCCTGCCAAGCTGCGATCGATTCCCCGACCGATCGACGATATCGTTGCGACGATCTTGGTCGAGCGCTGGGCGGCAACGCAGCCGCGCGCCCCAATGCCTTGACCCAGACGCGATTCAGCCGCCGTTCGGGAAGCGCAAACGCTCGCCCGTTCCTGCTTGCAGAGGTTGGGGCGATCGATTGATGACGCTTTCCGTAGCCTATGGCCTCGCACGACTCAGTCGCCTGAGGTATCATTCTTCACTGAAGCGCTCCCGGATTTCCCAGAGTGCCGACTCGATCGACTTACACTTCCCCAACGAAACGCAGCCTCTTTCGTTCGTAGCATGAGCCATTCAACCCGCACACACCAGACGCTTCTGGGATATACCGGTTTTGTGGTTTCAGCACTGGCCGTTCTGGGCTTTGTGATGCCGCGTGGACTGATGGAGCTCTCGCAGCAAAGTGCGACGGCGACAATGCCGATCCCGGCGCACGTGTTTGCGAAGTCGTTCCGCTTTGGGGCGACGAGCCTGACGCCTGCGGTGCAGATGTCGCCGGTCGATGCGTCGCTGGCGGCGGATCTGAAGCTGGCGCTGGCAGACGGGACGGCGGCGCTTGAAGGTGGAGACTACTCGGCAGCGCACACCGCTTTCTCGAAAGCTCTCGACTTGCAGCCGGAGAGCGTCTTGAGCTACCACGGGCGGGCGCTGGCTTCGCTGCGCATGCAGAAGTACGATGCGGCGATCGCCGACCTGAGTGCCGTGCTCGAACGCCGCCCGGACGACGTGCGCGCTCTGGCCAATCGCGGCAGCGCCCACCACGCACTGGGCAAAACTCGTCTGGCAACGGTCGATTACAACCGCGCGATCGCCCTACAGCCGGACTACGAGATCGCCTTCGCCAATCGCGGCAGCCTGCACTTCGACTTGGGCAACTACGAGCACGCCCTGGCGGACTTCGATCGCGCGCTGGTGCTCGACCCCCAGGACTCCAAGACTTTTTACAATCGCGCGATGGTGCTGGCCCAGCTCCAGAAGTTCGACGACGCGATCGCCGATCTGAAGGTGGCCGAAACGCTATTTCGCCAGCAAGAACAGATAACCGCCGCCAAGCTCTCGCGCCAGGCGACCGAGCAGCTCGAGGCCGGAACCTTCGATCCTCTCGCGCCGATGGAGTAGCTGGAGTACCATCGCCGGAGCCGCCGGGACGGTCGCGCCCGCTATGATGGAGAACGCTCTGCATTCACCCACTCATCACCGCTCCCGCGCGACGACACTATGGCTACGGTTTGGGAAATAGATTTTTACTCGCGTCCCGTGCTGGGTGACGACGGCAAAAAGCTTTGGGAGCTGCTGGTGTGCGAAGCGCCGCTACGCAACGATCGCGCTCCCGAAGCGCTGTTTCGCGAGGCGCGCTACTGCCCCAGCTCGGCGGTGAATTCCCAGTGGCTGGGCGATGCGCTGAAAAAGGCAATGGAAACCTCCGGCCAGTCGCCGAAGGTGGTGCGCTTTTTTCGCCGCCAGATGAACAACATGATCGTCAAAGCCTGCACCGATATCGGCCTCGATGCCAAGCTCGGGCGGCGCACGGTGGCACTGAACGCCTGGTTTCAAGACCGCCTCGCCAACGTCTACCCCAGCGAGCCGGGATACCAGGAAGCGACGATCTCCTCGCCGTCAGTGCAGTACCAGCCGCCCGTGCCCTTGGCTTTGCCCGACGCGCTCCAGGGCCAGCAGTGGGCCTTCGTCACGCTGGAGGCCAACGCCTTTGACGAGATGTCCGAGTGGGAAATCGACTTTGGCGAAGGCTTTCCGCTGTCGCTGGCGGGACTGGCGGGCGATCGCTCGGTTCCAGGGACGATCGTCTTCTCGCCCCGCGCCTTTCCGCTGGCGGCCTGGATGTCCGGCCTGGAGCTGAGCTTTCTCAAGTACGCGCCCGGTCGCGCGCCGCGCCTGATTTTGGAGACGGGCAGCAACGACGCTTGGGTGTTGGCCGATGCGGTGGGCGAAGCGACCCAGGCCGAGGCCGAGCGCTTCGAGGCGGCCAAGCAGGCGGCTAACGGCGTTCACTTTTTGGCCGTGCAGTCCGACCCGAACTCGGAGTCGTTTGCCGGGTTTTGGCTGTTGCAAGAGCTAAACCTGTCGTAGCGAACCCCGCCGTCGCGAACCCTGCCGTCGCGAACCCTGTCGCAGCTCAACTTTTCTTCGCTAGATCATGCGCTACGCTCTCGGGCTCGATTTCGGTACGTCCGGCGCGCGCGCGGTGGCGATCGACGCGGGCGGCAATATCCAGGCGTCGCAGTCCGTGCGCTTTGTGGCCCCCGATCGGCCTGCCGACTGGTTCGAGATCTGGCGCGCGGCGCTGGGCGAGCTGCTGGCGGGGCTGGGCGAGCTGCGCGAAAGTCTGGACGCGATCGCGATCGACGGCACGTCCTCGACGGTCTTTCTCGTCGATGCAGACGGTCATCCCCAGGGCGAGCCGCTGCTCTATAACGACGATCGCGCCCGCGCCTGCCTCGATCGCGTCGCCGCAATCGCGCCGGAACAGCACCCGACCCGCAGTGCTACCTCCAGCCTCGCGAAGTTTTTCTGGCTGCTGGGGGCGATCGCGCCGCTGGAGGAGCCAGACGCGCCCTACTTTTTTTGCCATCAGGCCGACTGGCTCGCCGCCCAGCTCCACGGAATCCTCGGCGTCAGCGACTACAACAACGCCCTAAAACTCGGCTACGACCCCGCCGCTGAAGCCTACCCGGACTGGCTGCGAGTGGGGCTGGCGCGATCGTTGCCCGCCTGGGAAATTCGCGAATGCGGCTCGGCTGGGGCGATTTTGATCGGGCCGGACAAAGAGATCGACAGAGAGCGCGACAAACCGGCGCTCGTCTTGTCTCGCAAGCCAGAGATTATCTTGCCCCGTGTTCTCGCCCCCGGAGAGACGATCGCGCCCGTCACCTCCGCCGTCGCCCGCCGCTATGGCCTGCCGAAGACCTGCCGCATTGTTGCCGGAACCACTGACAGCATCGCCTCCTTCCTCGCCAGTGGCCCGTCCCGTCCCGGAGCCGCCGTCACTGCCCTAGGCTCGACCCTAGCGCTCAAGCTGCTGAGTCGCACGCGCATCGACGACGCTCGCTACGGCATCTACAGCCACCGTCTCGGCGACCTGTGGCTGGCCGGGGGCGCGTCGAACACTGGCGGCGTGGTCTTGCGGCAGTTCTTTCGCGATCGCGAGCTAGCAGACCTCAGTGCCCAGCTGCTGTCCCGGCCCGCGACAAGCGAGCTGAACGATTTAGACTATTACCCGCTGCCCGCGACCGGCGAGCGCTTCCCCATTAACGACCCCGACCTCGCGCCGCGCCTGACGCCGCGCCCCGACGATCGCGCCGCCTTTTTGCACGGGCTGCTCGACGGGATGGCGCGCATTGAAGCGCAGGGCTACCGGCTTTTAAACGAGCTGGGGGCCGATCGCCTGGTGTCGGTCGAGACGACCGGAGGCGGCGCGCAAAACCGCGCTTGGCAGCGGCTGCGCTCGCACCGACTTGGCGTTGACGTACGAGCGGCGCAGATCGCCGACGCGGCCTACGGCACGGCACGACTCGCCCTCGGCGGCATCCCGCAGGTCTGATGGGGCCAGGCAAGAGCGCTCGATCGACGCGCCCGATCCTGACAGAAATCCCTGACAAAAACGTTCGAGAAAAAATGGGCGATTGCCAACAGCCCGGCCTCGTACGTACCCCCTCGGGATCGAGATTTACGTTGGCTCCAGACTGTTCGATACACAGTTCGGCGACCTTATCGGTTGTCTTTGTTGTCATCCTGCTTGTCAGCAGATCTCCGCAGAAAGAGAAGACAAGAACGAGATCGATCGTGCGGGCAGCTGTCTTTTGACGAAAGCTAAGATCGGTAAATTCGCATTTCCCTAGGCAGGAATACGGATATTTTTTGCTATCTTCGACCTGAAATTTTTAAAACTGTATTACGACTCGCTGCCATCCCCCAGAAATGGGAAGGACGAGTTAATACCAAGCCTGGAAAGTAAAACTACAGATGGGTGACCTAGATTACCAGCCAAGCTTCAGTCCTAGACTTACCATCTGTAGCTAGACTTTGAGTGATTGGTATAAAATCGTCTCGACAAATGCCGGTGAAGATACCTTGAAAAAGGTGAATTTTTTTTAACGCTGGCGTCTGAATCCCTAAATGGCGAGTCGCGCGTTTTGGCTCGCTCGACGCTCGCTCGAATCGCAATTTTTAGGCGATTTCTTGTTGTTGTCTTTGCATCGGCCTCCGTTTTTGCTTCCGCCTTGTTAGCCCATCAGGGTGAACGCATCTAATTTCGTATCTTTCCATACAGAAAAATTGTCCGAAAGCCAAAACAAATGCCTCCAAACAACAAATTGTGGAGTAATTCGGCATCTCTTGCGCCACTCGGCTTAACAAAGAGCTTGCTTTTTAGATTTTCTCCACCTGCTGAGGCGATCGGAACAGGATCTACAGAGTGTCGATGGCTAAATGGGGTGGGAAAGCGGGTGAACTCATCGAATCTCAAGGATGAAGATATTTTTCTGTATAGTGGCTAACTAAATTAGATGCGTTTACCCTGGTTAGCCCATGCCCGTTTCTTCTGCTTTCGCCGGAGCGTGTGCGATCGTCCGCGATCCGCTGCTTCTGCCAGCCAGTACCAGTCTCCGCTGCGCGATCGAGCGAGTTCGGACGCTGCGCGCTGCGCCCGTCGAAAGTGGCCCCCGTCCCGCTGAGTTCCCGCGCCAGTTTCACCAGCAGCAGCGCGCGCGCGCCATTGTCGTGACGGACGGCGATCGCGCGATCGCCGTCGTCACCGAAGCCTCTCTTCTCGATGCGGCGCTCGACTCTCCGGAGGTCGTTCTCGGCGAGCTGTGTGCGCCCGAGCCGCTGGTTTTCGAGATCGATGCGATCGCAGAGCTGACCGACCTGAACGAAACTTTTCAGGCGCTGACGTCTGCGGGGGGCTTTGCGATCGTCACGGAGGGCGATCGCCCGGTCGGTTTGCTGTCGGAGGCCAGCCTGCTCGATGCGATGCGGCATCTCGAAGCGTCCCGATGGCGGCAGCGCCTCGCCACGACGATCGCGCCGGGAGCCCAGGCGTGGCAGGCGAGTGAAGAGCGCTACCGGGCGCTGCTCGATGCCCGCGAGGCCGTGCTGGTGGTCGATCTCGACGGCTATGCGATCGACGCTAACCGCTCGGCGGAGGTGTTGTTCGGTTACGGGCGCGAGGCGCTGCTCGGCCTGCACCACACCGAGCTTTACCCGCCGGAAGAGCGCCCAGCTATGGCAGAGCGCTTCGAGCGCCTGCTGGCGGGCCTGGTCGGCGATGCGCCGATCGCCCAGCAGACCCGCTGCCGCGACGGGCGTATCGAGTACGTCGAGATTTGCGAAAAGGCGCTCGAGATCGACGGGACGACGCTCGTGCAATTGGTCTTCTACGACGTGACGGAGCGCTACTGGCAGGAGAACACGCTGCGGCAGGTTTTCGAGGCGACCTCTTCGAGCATCGGCCAGTCGTTTTTCGAGGCACTGGTGGCGGCGTTGGCATCGGCGCTGGCGGTCGATAGCGTCTTCTTGATGGAGGCTGACAGCAACACGACGATGCGGCTGGTGGCGGGGTGGTCGCGCGGCCAGTCGCAAGTGCGCGGCGAGACGTTCGCGATCGCGCACACGCCTTGCGGGCGAGTTCGGCAAGTCGGGAGCTTTGTCCGCGAGCGGGGCGTGCGCGCGGCTTTTTCCGGGCAGCTCGTTGCCGACCTGGAGATCGAGAGCTACGTGGGGGTCGCGTTCTACGACGAAGGCGGTCAAATTTGCGGGCATCTGTGCGTTTTCGAGCGCCGACCCCTGCCCAATACCGAACAGATCCGCTCGATTTTGAACGTATTCGCCGCGCGCGCCGGGGCCGAACTCGAACGCCAGCGCGCCCAGGAAATGCTGGCGCTGCTAAATCGCAAACTCGAAGCCCAGGTGGTGGAGCGCACTGCTGAGCTACAGGCACGTCAGGACTTTTTGCAAACCGTAATCGACCTGGAGCTGTTTCCGCTGGCGATCTCCTGGAAAGACAGCAACTCGGTTTACCTCGGCTGCAACCGCAAGTTCGCTGAAGATGCGGGGCTCGACTCGATCGAAGAAATCGTCGGCAAAACCGATGCCGAGCTGCCCTGGGGCTCCCAAGCGGAAACTTACCGTCGCGCCGATCGCCAGACGATCGCCTCAAATAAGCCGAAGCTGGGCTCGATCGAGACGTTCGTCCGTGCTGATGGCCATTCACCTTGGATCGAGATAAGCAAGGTGCCGCTGCACGATCTCGACGGCAACGCGATCGGCATTCTGGTCATGTATCGCGACATCACGGCCCAAAGACAGGCCGAAGCGGAGCGCCAGCAGCTCGTGACCCGACTCGACGTGGCCGTGAAGTCAGCGGGCCTGGGGATTTGGGACTGGGATCTCGCCAACGACGAGCTGGTCTGGGACGAGCGCATGTACGCCATCTACGGCCTCGAGCCTCGCGAGGGCTGCAACACCTGCGAGCAGTGGAAGCGCTGTCTGCACCCCAGTGATGTGGCGATGGCAACGGACTATCTCGACTACATCTTGCAAACCAACGAAGACTACAAGCTGGTGTTTCGCATCATTCGCCCGGATGGCGAGGTTCGCGAGATCGACGCGCGCGCGATCGTCCAGCGCGACGCCAACGGTAAGCCGCTACGCATGACCGGCGTTAACGTTGATATCACCGAGCGCCGAGAAACCGATCGCCTGCTCGAGCGCCAGCTCGCCACCATCGAAGCTGCCGCCGAAGGTCTCGCTATCGTTCGGGGCCAGATTCTTACATATGTCAACTCCGCTTTTGCCCGGATGTTCGGCCATCGCAGCGCTGCGTCCCTGATCGGCCAAAGCTGGCAGCCGCTCTACGCCGAAGAGACGATCGAAGTCCTGCGCCAGCCAGTCCTCGCCTCGCTGCAACAGTCCGGAACCTGGAAGGGCGAGACGATCGCCCGTCGGAGCGACGGCACGAATTTTAGCGAAGAACTGTCGTTGACCCGAGCCGAAGACGGCAGCATTATCTGCGTGTGCCGCGATATTTCCGAGCGCAAGCAGGCCGAGGCCGCCCTCCAGCAGAGCGAGGCGCGCTGGAAGTTTGCCTTGGAGGGTGCGGGCGATGGCGTTTGGGACTGGAACCTCAAAGCCGATCGCATTTTCTTTTCGCACCAGTGGAAAAGCACGCTGGGCTATGACGACGGGGAAATCGGCGATCGCCCCCACGAGTGGACGAGCCGCATCCACCCCGACGATCGTCCGCACTGCCAGGCGGCGCTGACGGCTCACTTCAACGGCGAAATGTCGGTTTACACCAGCGAATACCGCATCCGCTGCAAGGACGGCCAGTACAAGTGGGTGCTCGATCGCGGGCAGGCGATCGAACGGCAGGCCAACGGACGCCCGCTGCGGACGATCGGCTTGCAGTCGGATATCACCGCCCGTAAGTTGGCCGAGCAGCAACTGCGCGACTCGAAAGAATCCGCCGAGCTGGCCGATCGCGCCAAAAGCAACTTCCTGGCGCTGATGAGCCACGAACTGCGCACTCCGCTCAACGGCATGCTCGGGCTGGCGACCTTGCTCTCCCAAACGAACCTCAAGCCCCAGCAGCACACCTACGTCAACACCCTGCGCGACACCGCCGCCTCGCTGTCCCAGATCGTCAACGACATTCTCGACTTTTCCAAGCTCCAGGCTGACAAGCTCCAGCTCGACACTATCGAGTTCGACCCGCGCGAAACGATCGCCCGCCTGGAGGCACTGCTCGTCCCCAAAGCCGAAGAAAAACAGCTCGACCTGTGCTTCGAGACCGAAGCCGCCCTGCCGTCCATGCTGGCTGGCGATCCGCTGCGTCTCAGTCAGGTGCTGCTCAACCTAATCGGCAACGCGATTAAGTTCACCGAGTCCGGCAGCATCACCGTCGCGATCGCCGAGCGCACCCGAGACGCCGAGCGCATCCGGCTGAACTTTTCCGTCTGCGATACGGGCATCGGCCTCAGCGAGCGGCAGATACAATCGCTCTTCGACCCCTTCACCCAAGTCGATCCGTCCCCCAGTCGTCGCTACGGCGGCACGGGCCTGGGGCTGACGATCTGCCAGCGGCTCATCGAGTCGATGGGCGGCAAAATTTCCGTCCGCAGCGAAGTCGGTCGGGGCAGTACCTTCGACTTCGAGCTGCCTTTTGCCTATCGTGCGGCGAGTGTCGTCAAGCTCGGGCCGCATCCGGATCGCGCGGACGATCGCTCTGCCCCCGTTGAAGTGGCCTCCTCCGACAGCGGCGGCCCCCGCGATACGAACGACCTAGCCGATACCAGCTTGCTGAAAGGCGCGTCCGTTCTGCTCGTTGAAGACAACGAGGTCAACCAGCTCATCGCCAGGCAGATCCTCCGCCAGCTCGGCATGCAGGTGTCCGTCGCCGCCGACGGACGCAAGGCGATCGCCCAGGCGGTCAACCAGCCCTTCGACGCGATCTTGATGGACGTGCAGATGCCCGGACTCGACGGCCACGAGACCACTCGCCGCCTCCGCCGCCTAGCGCAGCTCGGGACGGACTCGACGCGACACCTGGCTCATATCCCGATCGTGGCAATGACGGCCCACGCCTTCGAGTCGGATAAGGCGCGCAGCCTCGAGTCGGGAATGAACGATCATTTAACGAAGCCGATCGACACGCGCACGCTGGCCACGACTCTGGCCTACTGGCTCGATCGCAACGATCCGGCGACCTCGCCCGTCGCGCTCCCCGTCGCCGACCTCGCCTTGGGCGTCCGGGAGTCGCGCCGCGAGTTGCACCGAGAGCTTCAAAGCGACCCCGCCATGCCGCCGACCCGATCGCCCGAAAGCGCTACCGCAAAGACCCCCAACAGCACTCCCAAACCCCTCGTCGCAGGTCGCAACAGTCCGCCCGCCGCGCCTCCTGCCTCGCTTCCCGGCCTCGATCTCGAGCAGGGGCTAGAGCGCATCAGCCACGATACGGAGCTGTACGCCGAGCTGCTGGAGATGTTTTCGGAAATCTATACACCCTTCCACCGAACCCTAAACGAGGCGGTCGATCGCGGCGATCGCGACGAGATTATCCATCTGCTGCACACCCTCAAAGGCTCGGCGGGCAACATTGCCGCCACCTCGCTCCGCCACGGAGCCGCTCGCATCGTCGATCGGCTGCGCCAGGAAGAGAAAAACCAGCCCGTCAAAATCGACCCGGTGGAAGTTTCGTCGCTGCTGCACTGCCTCGATCGCGTCCTCGAAAGCATCGATCGCTACGCCCACGATTTCGTCGGAGTTTCCTGAAGGTTGCGGCAGTTACCCTCCCAGAATCCGGCAGCGCGCCGTGCGTTCCTCAACTTTCAGTAATTCTCAGTTAGCAGATTTGTACAGAGTTTTGCAGCTTACCGCTGGCGTTTGAGTCCTCACCCGCCTCAACCCGCCGCAACCCGCCGTAACTCCCTGAACCTAGGCCGCAGGCGCAAAGGCAGGCAGCACCAACGTCACGAAGTAGTACACCAACGGCGCGGTGAAGATGTAGCTGTCAGTGCGATCGAGGATGCCGCCGTGGCCGGGAATCAGCTGCCCCGAGTCCTTCACGCCCGCATCGCGCTTCATTAGCGACTCGGTCAGATCGCCCACCAGGCTGGCAATACCGACGATCGCACCGAACAGCAACCCAAACAGCGGCCACATCGACCAGCCCAGCGCATACGCGCCAATCTCACCGACCGCCATACTGCTCGCGATCCCGAAGACCGCACCTTCGACGGTTTTCTTGGGGCTAACGGCGGTCAGCCGGGTTTTCCCAAAGCTTTTCCCGAAGAAATACGCCCCGATATCCGCTGCCCAAATGCAGCAAAATGCCAGCAGCGTCGTCAGCAAACCGGGCGTCAGGGCCGACATGTCTGGCGCGATCGAGCCGCTCGTCGCTTGGCTGGCCACCGCGATCGGGGCCATGCCCCCGTCCAGCTCGACTCTAAGGCGGATCCAGTAGCTCGGCAGCAGCCCGCCATAAAACAAGCCCAGCACTGATGTAGACATATCGGCGATCGTCGCTAGCTTCGGCTGGAAGAGCAGGTAGCAAAAGATCGCAGCTCCAGCGATCGGGAAGGCCACGCTGACGAAACTCGGAGCTAGCAGCGCGCACAGCAGCAGAAGCTGGGTTGCGACCATCGTGGTCTTCTTCGCCGGGTCGATGCCTTTGGCTTGGACGAGCTGGAAGTATTCTTGCTGGGCGAGGTACGCGAGCGCGCCGATACCGAGCGCAAACGCCGAGCCTCCCATAGCCAGAACAGACAGCGCGATGACGATCGCGATGACACCGCTAACGATACGAGTGATAGGCATAGGGGCAGAGGAAACAACACAGATGACAGGCAGAAGGCACGGCGGTCGATCGCCATGTATTCAGGTCAAGGTGCGATATCGGCGCGCAAGCTCGACGATCGCGCACTGCGACCGCAGCTCTCTGAAGCTTACGTTAATCGAAGACTAAGCTCGCGGTAACAATCCTTTAAGAATATTTGGGCGCGGGCGATCGAACCGTAACGCGAGTGGCCTTTGCGGCGCGACACCAACGCACGGACACCGAAGCTGTTGGAACAGTAGCGATATGGGATTTCACAGAGCTGCCAGTAAAGATAGCAAACGCCCCAATCGCTCGTTGGATTTCCCCCGCAAAGGCCGCCGCACTCGTCAGTCGAGCCTCGCGCCGCTCAGCACGAACACCGGGTCGATCGCTGCCAGCGCCTGATTCGTGCCGCGCCGCTCGAGGCGATTGATCGATGCCTGCACGACCTCGATCTGGCGCACCTGTAGCCTCGCGAACCCTTCCGAGACGGCGTAGAGCGCTTCGAGATTGTTCGCCGTCGCCACGATGCGGCCCCCGACGGCCAGGGCCCCCCAGGCGGTTTCGAGGATTTGGGCGATCGCGCGGCTGCTCTCGACGCAGATGCGCGTCGGGCGATCGGTGCGATCGTGCAAGCAGTCCGGCGCGTTGCCCTCCACGACCTCGACGTTGCCTGCTCCGAAGCGGGCGCAATTGGCCTCGATCAGCGCCACCACATCCGGGTCGCGCTCGAAGGCCACGACGCTGCCGCCCTCGCAAAGCAGCGCGCTCTCGACGGCGATCGTCCCCGTTCCCGCCCCGATATCCCAGAGCAGCGAGTCCGCCTCGAGCTGGAGCTGCGAGAGGATCGTCAGTCGGATTTCACGCTGCGTCATCGGAATTCCCGGCGATCGCTCGAAGAGGTGGTCGGGAATTCCGGGAGTGACGTAGGGCCAGAGGGCGGAGGGCATAGATTTCGTAAAGGCGGCAGGCGCGGCGCTCGGCCGTGAGGACACTCAAATCAGGGTAGAGTATCTAGGGATTTTCCAGTCACCGACCGCACGAACGACCGCAGGCGCGGCGGCTGTATCCCCGATTAAAAGATCCTTTCGAGTCAACCGGGATCGACTCCCGCCACCACCACGATGTTAAGAGCCGGAATCGTCGGACTGCCCAATGTCGGTAAGTCCACTCTCTTCAACGCCCTCGTTGCCAACACGGCGGCGCAGGCGGCGAACTTCCCGTTTTGTACGATCGAGCCCAACGTCGGCGTGGTGGCCGTGCCGGACGCGCGCCTCGCAGTACTGGCCGAGCTGTCGAAGTCCGCTAACGTCGTACCGACGCGCATGGAGTTTGTCGATATTGCCGGACTCGTTGCCGGGGCGAGCAAGGGCGAAGGATTGGGCAACCAGTTTCTGGCCAATATCCGCGAGGTAGACGCGATCGTCCACGTGGTGCGCTGCTTCGACAACGACGACATCATCCACGTCTCCGGCTCGGTCGATCCGATTCGCGATATCGAGGTCATCGACCTGGAGCTTGGCCTCTCCGACCTGGCGCAGGTGGAGCGCCGCATCGATCGCGTCCGTAAACAGGCGCGATCGAGCAAAGAAGCCCAGGTCGAGCTAGAAATCCTAGAGCGCATCGTCGCCGTCCTGAACGAAGGCCAACCGGCTCGGGCGATCGACCTGAACGAAGAAGAAGAGCTCCTCATCAAAAATCTTGGGTTGCTAACGCGCAAGCCGATTATCTACGCCACCAACGTTTCGGAAGACGACCTGGCGGACGGCAACGACTGGGTCAAGCAGGTTCAAGAGCTGGCCGCCAGCCAAAACGCGCAGGTGGTGGTCGTCTCAGCCCAAGTCGAGGCCGAACTTGTCGAGCTGCCGGAGGGCGATCGCGCCGACTTCCTCGAAGCGCTCGGCGTCGAAGAGGGCGGCCTCAAGTCGCTGATTACCGCGACCTATACGCTGCTGGGACTGCGGACGTACCTGACCACCGGCGAACAAGAAACCCGCGCCTGGACGATCCGCGCGGGCATGACGGCCCCCCAGGCCGCCGGAGTGATTCACTCAGACTTCGAGCGGGGCTTTATTCGCGCCGAGACCGTGGCTTACGACGCGCTGGTAGAAAACGGTTCGATGAATGCTGCTAAGGACAAGGGCTTAGTCCGCAGCGAGGGTAAGGAATACGTGGTACGAGAAGGCGACGTGCTGCTCTTCCGCTTTAACGTCTAGCCTTTACGTTTGACAGGGAAAATACATACAAAACTGGAAGCAGGCGTGGACGCTTGCGCCACGGTTACTTTTCCGTTTCTTCCGTCGCGCAGGCATCTTGCCTGCAATGGTATCCCGCTGGTTGGAGTACGTATGCGTTTGCGCTGTCGCGTTTGAGAGCTGGGTAAAGCCACCGTTCCCCGTCGTAACGCGAGAAGCCCGACTTTTTCACGGAGTCGGGCTTCTGAAGTAGACCTCTTGCATGAATCGAAAAGGTCAGGTTTCGAGCACTGAGCGGAGTCGTTGGCGTAGCCTCTGCGAAGCAGATAGTGCGGCCACGTTTCGCGACAACACACAGGCTCCGACTCCGCTCAGCCTTCGAGATATTCCTCTTTAACGTGAGTTCGGGATAAGAAAATCCGCTCAAATAACGGTATGCAGAGCATTCTGGTCGATGCAAAGCTCCTAGATTCTGGCTGATTGCCCGAATTTCGTGCAAATCGAGCCGATTGCTAGACCGACGGCACACCGTTGCTCTAGCCACTGCGCCAAAAACAACGGTTTTTCGAGACTTTCAGCCGATTCCTTATCCCGAACTCACGTTCTTTAGCCTGTCCAAAAATCTTCGTGCAAGAGGTCTAGTGAATGGCTCTTGTTCGGGGAAGCTCTCGAAAGGCGCGCCACCTCCGAATAGAGTGCTGATACTTTTCGCTAGTCCGGTTACGGTTCTTACTCAAACTTCAGATCGAACGGCTGCGAGTCGCCCCAATCGCCGACCCACACCCGATAGTCGCCCGCAGGCCAGGGGCCGTCGTAGCTGGGCATCAGGCCGCCGCTGGTATCGTCAACGCAAGTGCGACCGTCTGGGCCTTGGATCGTCAGAGTCATATCCGCCGCTGCCGCGCTGGAGCTGACCGTCGCCGACAGGTTGCTCGTCGCCGCCGACAGGGTAAAGGCGTAGGTCTCGCCCGCGCTGGTGAAACCGCAGTCGTTGGTGTAGGCATCACCGCCCGATCGCCCCGAAACCGTCGTCGGCGGGTTGAGTTCCTCGGCTGCCAAACTCGGGGTGGGCAGGGCCAGCATCGCTCCGCAGAGCAGCGCGCTCGCGGTCAGAATCTGGGCGGTGGTGGAGCTGGTTTTGGATTTGGTGTTAGAACGGCGTTTTAACATCGTGTTCGACCTCTCGTAGTTGCCTGGCCGGACTCGGCGATCGCATCGCGAAGTGGCTCCGTTCCGGCTTTCATCTTCACTGTAGGACGGGCCGGACGCGGGCTCGCGACTCAGCGTGACACCTGATAAACCGTCCGCCGCGATCGCCCCGCCTTCGATGGCAATGGCGAGCGCAGCTACGCACCGACGATCGCCAGGGCCGTATCGATATTTTGCCGGACGGCAGCAGCGGCAGCATCGAGTGCCTTCCGCTCGCGATCGCTTAACGCGACTTCTCGAACCTGCATCACGCCCCCGCGACCCAACCGGCAAGGCGCACCGAGAAACACGTCTTTAATGCCGTACTCGCCGTCGAGATAAGCCGCCGCCGTCACCAGTCGCGGCGCGTCCTGCAAGATCGCTGCCACCATTTTGTACACCGATGAAGCGGGCGCATAGAATGCGCTGCCGGTCTTCATCAGGTTTACCAGCTCCGCGCCGCCGTTGCGCGCCCGCTCGAATAGCGTCTCGATCGTCGCCTCGTCGAGCAGCTCCGGGAGCGGGATACCGCTGACCGTGCAGTAGCGGGCGATCGGGATCATCTGCTGGCCGTGGTTGCCCAAGATCGACGTCTGCACGTCGCGCACGTCGGCCCCGAGCTTTTCGGCGATAAAGGTTTTCAGCCGCGCCGCATCGAGGACGCCCGCCATGCCCATCACGCGCGAACTCGGCAAGCCGGTGGCTTTCCAGGCCAGATAGGTCATCACGTCCAGCGGGTTGGTGACGACGATAACGATCGCGTCGGGCGACTGGGCGATCGCCGCCTTCGCCGCCCCCGTGACGATCGCGGCGTTGGTTTGAATCAGGTCGGCGCGATCCATCCCCGGCAGGCGCGGCTTCCCGGCGGTAATCACGACGATGTCCGAGCCCGCCGTGTCGGCATAGTCGTTCGTGCCGATCGCCGTGCGGCTGTGCCCTTCGAGCGCGCGGGCTTGATTCAAGTCGAGCGCGACACCCTGGGGCCAGCCGTCGAGCGTATCGAGCAGCACCACGTCGGCCAAGTCGCGCTCGAGTACCCGTTGGGCTAGGGTACTACCGACGCGACCGGCTCCGATAACGGATACGCGCGGCTGACGGTTGGGGGTCACGATCGTCATGGACTCTCCGGAGTAAAAAAGCAGCGCGTCGCGCGAGACTTCTCCCCGTGGGAAAGCGCGATCGCCATCCCTCAATGTTAAAACTCGCCCGAGCGCTACAGCCCTACTCCGCCACGATCGAAATCGTGATGTCCGGCTCGGGTACGACACCACCGCGCGACTCGAACTGCCCCACCGACATAATCTCCGCAACGCCCACCGTCTCTACCGTCAGCGCGTCGTAGAACGTGATGTCTTCACAGCGCCACTGCCGCCCGCCATCGCTGCGCGCCTCGATCTCGCAGTTGCGCCCGATCCGAACGTCCGACAGGCTGCGCGTATAAATGCCCGAGTCGAACTCCGGCGACAGGTAGTCCATTAGATTGGCCGGACATTCTTCGCCCTCCTGGCAGCCCGACCCCGACTGCAAAATCCACCGCGCCGTCCCATCCGAGTTCAAGCAGCCCATCGCAAACGTCGCAAACGTCGAGAAGACATTGCTCGCGCCCACCTCGCGCTCCCAGGCCAGCCCGGTGTTGCACTGGTAGATATTGTTGGTGCTGATGCGGCGCACGGTCGAAAAGCTGCCCGCGATCGCGCTAGGTGCGGCGATCGCGCCCAAAACAGCAGCCAACAGCGAAGCGCGAACGAAAGATTTCAGGTTCATCTCAATTCGTTTTATTGGTTTTATCTCAAGAGGCATCGAATTTTTTCGCACTATTCCAGTTAGCACTATTCCAGAGCATCTACAGGAGCATCCCCCGTCATTCCCATACAGACCCACCCATACAGACCGAACCTGCGGCAAACAGGTTGCGCGATCGCCCGCAGCGCCTGCTCGACACAAAGGCGCTATAGCCGGAACTGGCGGTACAGCTCGCTGCCCGCCCGATGAAGCAGGCTGTGGCGTGCCACCAATTCGTCGATATTTTTGCAGTAGCCGCCGCCAATGACGCAGGCCACGGGAATCCGCGCCGCCAGACAGGTGCTCAGTACCTGCATTTCGCGGCGATAGAGCCCGCCATCGCTCAGCGCTAGCTTCCCGAGCCGATCGCCCACGTGGGGATCGACGCCCGCATCGAAAATCACCAAGTCGGGTTTCGCCGCCGCCAGCACGTCCGGCAGCCGCAGTCCCAGCTCGCGTAGATAGTCGTCGTCTTCCATGCCGACCGGCAGCGATACATCTAAATCGCTCGCCTGCTTTTGACTGGGGAAATTTGCACCGCAGTGCATCGAGAAAGTGTAAACCTCCGGCTCGTTCTGGAAAATAAACGCGGTGGCGTCGCCCTGATGGACGTCGAGATCGACGATGAGGATGCGATCGGCAAGGCCGTGTTTGCGTAGATATCGCGCCGTCACGGCGATGTCATTAAAGATGCAAAAGCCCGAGCCGTAGCCGGGGTAAGCATGGTGCGTGCCGCCCGCCGTGTTGCACGCGAGTCCGTGCTCGAGGGCGAGCTTGGCTGTCTCGATCGCGCCGCCTACCGCCATTCGCGTCCGGATCGTCACCTCAGGCGACCAGGGCAGGCCGATACGCCGCTTCGCCTTCGCGTCCAGCGTACCCTCGCAGTAGTCGCGGATGTACTCCGAATTGTGGACGAGTTCGAGGGTTTCGTAAGGGGCGATCTGCGGCTCGAAGACGCGATCGGGCCGGACGATTCCTTCACCGAGCAGCTTGTCGTAGAGCAGCTTGAACTTCGGCATCGGGAAGCGGTGGTCGTCGGGAATCGCCGCGACGTACTGCGGGTGGTAGACGATCGGCAAACCCATACGGCGTGCTGCGGAGTATTGCGAGGACGGGATGTAGCATACGGATAGATACCGTAACCCACTTTTCGCAGCTTTATTGGGGGCGAATTATGTCCGCGACCGTTTGGCAGTTTGGCAGCAACGATCCGAGCAACGTCGAGGCGCTGGAAACCATTCAGCAATGGTGGGCGAGGCTGAGCGGCAAGTCCGTCACCTGGCAGCAGCGGGTAGGCAACGGCGGCGCGCCTGCCGAGCTGGACTGGGAGACACAGGGCTTTGACGAACAGTTCGCGCTGGTTGCGCCGGAACTGAAAGGCATCACGGTATTTTGGTCGAAAGCAGGCGACGACGCGCGGCGCGACTTGACCGCCAGCCGCTTCGAGCTCGATCGCACTCAGCAGGCGCTGTTTATCACCCTGAAGTCGAAGCCGGACACGATCGTGCGGGTCGGCGTGCCGCAGCCAAAATACGAAAAGCTAACGCTCGATCCGTCGGTGGTGACGGTCGTGGATGGAACGCTAGTGCTGCGCGATCGCGGGCAAATGCTCGAAATACGCGCGAAACTCGCGCCAGAACAGCTCGCCCAACTGCAAAGCGACTTGGAACGCGCTTAACGCGCGCTTTGCGGATAGAAACTCGGATCGAGCGAAGCCTTCAGCGCAAAACAGGCGCACCTAATATACAAATGCGAACCAGTTGCAATTGTTAACAGGCGGTGCTTCAATTGCTACACGACTGTTGCATTCATATCGCAATAGGTATAAGGCAATAAACTGGCTAAGGCTACCCTACTGCAAGCGTGGAACAAGAAACTCCGTGGAGTTTTTTGACTCGCGTTCCAGCAGCCAGCCCGTTTACACAACGAAGCTCTTTCGCTAGCGTGCTATCGCAATGAACGTAAAACTAACCCGACGTACTTTCCTGGCAGGCGGAACCGCCCTCACGGCGCTCGTGATGAGTGGACTGCCGCGCCGTGCCGATGCTCAATCCGGCACGGTTAACCTCTACACCTCGCGCCACTACAACACCGACGAGGCGTTGTACGACTCGTTTATGAATGGCGAGATCAACATGATCGAAGCCAAGGCTGGCGAGTTGATCGAGCGCATCAAGAGCGAAGGAGTCAACAGCCCGGCAGACGTCTTTATGACAGTAGATGCCGGTAACCTCTGGCGCGCCGATCGCGACGGCCTGTTCTTGCCCGTCAACTCGTCGATGCTCGAAAGCAAAATCCCTGAAAACCTGCGCCACCCCAACGGCCACTGGTTTGGCTTCTCGAAGCGCGCTCGCGTCATCTACTATAACAAAGATCGCGTCAGCCCCTCCGACCTGTCCACCTACGAAGATCTCGCCGATTCCAAATGGCGCGGCAAGATTCTGATTCGTTCCTCGGGCAACATCTACAACCAGTCGCTAATTTCATCGCTGATCGCGGCGCACGGTGACGCAGCGATCGAAGAGTGGCTCGAAGGCTTCACCGCGAACTTCGCGCGCGAGCCGGAAGCAAACGACACCGCCCAAATTCGCGCTTGCGCGGATGGCGTTGGCGACATCGCGATCGCCAACAGCTACTACTTCGCACGCCTTGTGAAATCGACCGACCCCGCAGACCAAGAAGTCGTGCGTAAGGTCGGTATCTTCTTCCCGAACCAAGGTCGCGGCGAGCGCGGAGCCCACGTCAACATCAGCGGCGGCGGCGTTCTGGCGAACTCCCCGAACAAAAACGCTGCGGTGGCATTCCTGGAGCACCTGGCATCCGACCAGTCCCAGCAGTACTTCGCAGAAGGCAACAACGAGTACCCGGTCGTCGAAGGCGTCAGTCTCGATCCCGTGCTCGCAGGCTTCGGCTCCTTCAACGCTGACCCGGTCAACGTCGCGCGCCTGGGTGAAAACCAACAGGCTGCAGTTCGCATGATGGATCGCGCTGGCTGGCGCTAGACGCCTCGGCCACTCGGGCGCTTCGGCGCTCGGTTTATCCATCAGTTTCTCCGCTTACGGCAGCGCTGGACGCACGCGATGCGTTCGGCGCTGTTCTTTTTTGCTTGATGCAGCTAGGATTCTCCCTCTCCGTCGTGGAGGAATTAGACCTGTTAGGATGCCGGAATTCTAAATCGCACGGATTTTTTTGATAATTCTCAATAACGCACGCGATATTCTCGCGGTGGCAAGAAGAATTTGAATATTGTGTACTGCTCTCCGTGCGGGCGTTGCGTCGGCTTTGAGCGTACGGACCTTGTAGGAGGTTTGTCTTGTTCGAGAGAGCGGCGATCGCGGCTGTATGGAAAATTGGTTTTGAGTCCGAGTCTAGAAAATGAGGCCCAAGCGCACTATCGATCGCCTGAAGTTTGCGATATTTCTCGTCTTGTCGGGTGCTGCTCACATTGCCTTGCTGCGGCGACCGCTCCCGCCCGAACTGGATGTCGAGTCGGGCTTAGAAGACACGAGCGTCGGTCAGGAGATCCCGATCGACGCGCTTGTCGATGTGCCGCCGCCGCTCGGAGTGCCGATTCCCGAGCCGACGCCGGAAGCGATCCCCGAGCCGATTCCGACGCCGTCGCCTTCGCCAACGCCCTCACCAACGCCGAGCCCGTCTCCCAAACCGGCTTCGACGCCGAGATCTTCCCCAAAGGCAAGCCCAACGCCCGCGCCGAGCCCCAGTCCTGGCGCAACGCCGACCCCAACTCCGTCGCCGTCGCCAACGCCCTCACCAACGCCAACGCCAACCCCGACTCCGACTCCGACGCCAACCCCGACGCCAAGTTTTCCCCACTTCGAGGGCGCGCAGAGTGGCTGCTACGGCTCAGAGGCGTGCTACGAGGTTGCGGGCGCGACGCGGCAAACGGTGATGGACGACCTGGAACCCCGCCTTAGAGGCGAAGGCTACACTGTCGTACCCTATGACGAACTTGGAGACGAGGCGAACTACCGAATTTTCGAGCTGACCAAAGACGACGGCACGGTGCAGTTCTTACACGTTTTGACCGAGTGGTCGCCAGAGACTCAAGACGTGACGTCTTATGAATTTAGCGATCGCCCGCTGAGCATCGATGAGCTGAAATCGGGGGATCGTTAGTTGCGTCCCTGGCTAGAAAGTGCGAGTTCTCTCATTCGAGAAACGTACCAATCACGACAAAAGCGACGGGGAGCGCGCTCCAAATGTGGAGGCACTCCCCGTCGCAATTCTGTCTGACTTTCGGGATGCGG
The DNA here is from genome assembly GCA_937899645.1 of uncultured cyanobacterium. Lineage (GTDB taxonomy): Bacteria > Cyanobacteriota > Cyanobacteriia > Cyanobacteriales > Geitlerinemataceae > RDYZ01. The sequence continues at coordinate 36,143 of CALCCD010000109.1, forward strand.
CTATGCGGGGGCGGCTTCTGCCCGTAGGGCGTCGGGCTCTAGTGATGTCGCGTTGCGCACGCGCCGTCGCAGCGCCCTGCTCTCTATTTCGCTGCTGATTGGAGATAGGCAATGGCCTTATCGACGCCGGACTGCAGTTCGCCAACGGCGCTCTCGAAGCTGGCGTGAATCTCTTTCCAGGCATCGTCACCGGCTTGTTGCAAGTTCTCGAAGTACTGCGCGGCTTTCTGGCGCTGCTGCTCGAGTTCTTTCTCCGTTTCCAGATATTCGGCTTTGGCCGTATTTGCCTTGGCTTTGACTTCTTCTAAGCGCGCTTCGATCAGGTCGATCTTGGCCTGAGCTTGCTTTTCGAGAGTTTCGCGGGTTTCGTTACCGATATTTTCTAGAGATTGGGTACTCATATACTTCTCCTTTGTTTTGCTGTGTTCAAAAGTTGACGGTTCACACGTGGCTACCGAGGTCGGATGCTTGCGTCTAGGCCGCTTCGCCCATGCGCTGCGAGGCCGTGGTGCAACGTTGGCGCAGTCCTTCGATCGCCGAGTCGAGCTGGTAGTAAAGCTCTCGCCAAGAGTGGCCGCGAGTGCGCCGCAGCTGCTCGAAGTCTGCAATTGTCAAATCACGTGCGAGCCGAAGGTTACGCAGGCTAGCGAAATACTTCTGACGGTTCTCGACGTTGAAGTCGCGAGCCTGAGTGAAAAGATCTTCGCAGCAGCGCAGGGCGTGGCCCAGGCGGCTGGCGAGCTCGCGTTGCATGATGCGGCAACTGCGTTCGGAGGGCAGCGCCTCCGTCGGCGGCGCGATCGCCGGATCTCGCGACACTTGACGTCGATACGCCGAAGAATTTAGAGACTGCCGGGCTCGGGGGTGAAAGGTGATGAGAAATTGCATTGCGGTTGCGACGGTTGGAGTGGACGTGGGGCACGTAGGGCTTTTGCCTAGATGACGCCGACGCCTTTACCTCGCGTGTCCGCATGCACGGTCAATTCGCCATCTTCATCGGTTTGCTGGACTTCCCGACGCTTGTTGGCACGTGCTTCTTCGACGGCTTGGTTGCGTTCGCGCATGTCGCCCGGAACCTCTGCGTAGATTTCCGGCACGATCGCGTGGTTGTTGGCTAGACCTTCGCGATCGACCGTGTAACCGTTCGTCGTATTGAAGTTACCTTCCGATTCGGGCGTGCTGCCGAACGACTGGCCTTCGCGGGCTTGACGCTCTGCGGTTTCTGCCGAAATCATAAAGCGGTCGTAGCCGTCCGTTTCGAGTTCGTCTTTGGGCTTCGGTGCGCCTGTGCCCTTCCAGCCGACCGGGCGCTTGGAAGCAAACCAGGCGATGCTGCCAATCGTGGCGGCGGCGGCAAATCCAGCGAAGAGCAGAAGCGAAGCTGCGTAGGGAAAGTGCGAAGTCGGTGCAGTCGGTAAGTCCATACAAGGTCTCCAATTCAACAAAGCCAGTGGGATTTCGCACGTCCTGCTGACTTCTTTTACGGCAGGCCCGAGCCGTGGGCGAAGGCCGAACCGGCTGGCGATGTTCGCGCCGGTTGTCGTAAGTCTCGGGTTCGGTTCCGGTCGTTTCACTTCAGTGATGAAGCCGCCGGTTGCGAGGCCGCTGCAAGAGAGCGGTGACTGATTAAAGTCTCAAAGGCTCTGTGCGGTTGCGGTGGCGTTCTCTCGAACTCGATGTATTCAAGTTATCTTCCGAGGCACTTGGAGCACATGGCTCGAAAGGTAGAAGTTGAAATTTTTCGGTGGCCCGATTTCTAACTATTGGCATCTAACTATCGGCATACTTCGGGGCTACTTCGATCGCCTCGACGTCCACTTCGCCATCGCCCAGACGCACCACCAGCCGGTCGCCGGGTTGCACCTCTGCCGCCGATCGCACGATCGCCCCACCCGGATCGCGCAGCAGGGCGTAACCGCGCCGCAGGACTGCACTGGGGTCGAGGGCGGCCAGGGTCTCGCGCCGCGCCGCGCACTGCTGTCGCTCGCGATCGAGCCGAGCTTGGGTCGCGAACCGCAGGCGATCGCGCAGGGATGTCAGCGTCGCCCGCTCGCGAGCGAGTCGTTTTCGGAGCTGAGCGGGCAGCGGCGTCGTCTGAAGGTTGGCAAGGCGCTGGCGCTGGCGATCGAGCTGGGTTTGGGTTGCGGCTCGGAGGCGATCGCGGTGATGTTGGAGATCGGCGCTCAGGTCGGCCAGGTTCGGCACGACCCGCTCGGCGGCGGCGGTGGGTGTATGGGCGCAAGCATCGGCGACTAGATCCGCTAGGGATTCGTCGCGCTGGTGGCCGATGCCGGTAATCACCGGAGTGGGGGAGCAAGCGATCGCGCGGACGCCGCGTTCGTCATCGAACGCCGCCAGGTCTTCACGCGCGCCGCCGCCCCGCGCCAGGATAACGACCTTCGCACGCCCGTCTGCCGCCAGCCGCGCAAATGCCGCCGCGATCGAGGCTGGAGCCAGGTCGCCCTGGACGATCGCGGGGGAAAACAGCACGTTTAGACCGGGGTAGCATTGGGTTAGGGTGCGCTGAATGTCCCCCCAGGCGGCGGCTTGGGGCGAGGAGATAACGCCGATCGCCTGCGGGTGGTTCGGCAGCGGGCGCTTGCGATCGACCTCGAACAGTCCCTCGGCCCGCAGCCGCTCGCGAAGCTGCTCGCGCTGGAGCGCCTGCAAACCCTCGCCGACGGGAAAGACGCGATCGGCAATAATTTTGTAGTCGCTACGCGGGGCGTAGATCTGCATCTTGCCGATGACGACGAACTGCTGGCCGGGCTTGGGCAGTGCGGGCTGCTTGGGCAGCAGCGATCGCCACAGCACCGCACTCAGCGAGGCGCTGGACTCCGGGTCGCGCAGCGTAAAAAATAGACCGCTACTCGACAGGTTGGCGCTCGAGACTTCGCCGACCACCGCGATCGCGCTGAGCTGGGCGTCGCCTTCGATGAGAGCCTTAAGGTAGTCTGTGACGCCGCCCACCGACAGCACGCCGCCCGCAAAGTTCTCCAAAGTGACCTCTAGAGCCTCGCGGGAAAATTCCATTGCGTCCATCGCGTCTATGACTTCTCCAGTGGCGAGTGTAATGAGTGAGGAATGCGCTAGAATAAAGTACGTATTTCATTTGTAGCCGATCGCGTCCCGCCTGCCAACCTTGCGCCCGCGACCCAAAGTTCGATTCATGGGCGACCCAAGGCGCGACTTCTGAGTAATCCAAAGCGCGATCGGCAAGGTTGTTAGAATCGAAGCCCAGCTCGCCCCTCAGCTTGCCCCGGAGTCTTCTCCGTCGGCACTGTGCGCGTCCGCCGACTGTCAAACCCCGCTTTTTTGCCGCACACTCATGGCCAAATCGACCGACACGAACCCCGACAAGCAAAAGGCCCTCGACCTCGTTCTCAATCAAATCGAGCGTGCCTATGGGAAAAATGCCATTATGCGCCTCGGCGATGCGCCCCAGATGCGCGTTGCTACGATCGGTACCGGCGCGCTGACCCTCGACCTGGCCCTCGGCGGCGGCCTGCCCAAGGGCCGCATTATCGAGATCTACGGCCCAGAAAGCTCGGGTAAAACCACCGTGGCGCTCCACGCGCTCGCCGAAGTTCAGCGCGAAGGTGGCATCGCGGCCTTCGTCGATGCCGAGCACGCCCTCGACCCGGTCTACGCTGGCGCGCTGGGCGTGGACGTGGAGAACCTGCTGGTCTCTCAGCCCGACACCGGTGAGATGGGCCTGGAGATTGTCGATCAGCTGGTGCGCTCGATGGCCGTCGATCTCGTGGTTGTGGACTCGGTGGCGGCGCTGGTGCCGCGATCGGAAATCGAAGGCGAAATGGGCGACGTCCACGTCGGCCTGCAAGCGCGACTGATGAGCCAAGCCCTGCGGAAAATCACCGGCAATATCGGCAAATCGAGCTGCACGGTGATTTTCCTCAACCAGCTCCGCCAGAAAATCGGCATCAGCTACGGCAACCCGGAAGTCACCACCGGCGGGAACGCCCTCAAGTTTTACTCCTCGGTGCGCCTCGATATCCGCCGTATTCAAACCCTGAAGAAAGGCACGGAAGAGTACGGCATCCGAGCCAAGGTCAAGGTCGCCAAAAACAAAGTCGCGCCGCCATTCCGTATCGCCGAATTCGACGTGCTGTTCGGTAAGGGCATTTCGCGATTGGGCTGTTTGCTGGATATGGCCGAGGCGGAAGGCATTATCAAGCGTCGCGGAGCCTGGTACAGCTACGAGGGCGACAACCTCGGTCAAGGGCGCGACAATACGGTGAAGTACATGGAAGAGAATCCTGACTTTGCCGCATCGATCGACACGATCGTGCGCGACAAGCTCGGCATCGCTGTGGAGGGCGAGGAGGCAGGAGCGGAGGCCGAGGCGGAATCGGCTCAAGCGAAAGAAAAGTAGCGCTCGTTCTCGCCTCCCCTAGAGGCCGTGTTTCAAAGAGCCAATTGCGGCGAGTCAATTGCGGCAAGAGTATTTCAGCACGATGCCTCGAACCCTCAAGGTAAAGATGTCGGTAGTGACGCAACCGTAATGGTATTCCCGGCTTGAGTTGCCGAATCGCAACGGTTTCAGCAGTCAGGGATCGTTACGCTGCATTAGTACCAAGATGCCGTTCGAGATCTTCAACAGGGCTGAAATATTTTTGCCGCTTCCTTCACGATCGGGCCGCGATGATGACTGAGGCAAACAGTTTCAACTTAGGCTCGATCGAGAGCCAGTATCAAAGAGACGGCTACGTTAAAATATCTGACGGCTTCGATGGGATTGAATTAAGAGAAGTTGTCTCCGTCGTTTCTAGGTTCCATAATTGCTGGAAGCAAGAAAATGGTAAGACCTTATTGAAAGGAGCTGTGAACTCGTCTTACCTAACTGGAACACAGTATTTAAGCGATTTGGATCGATCAGCTCTCTTCTGGTTTATTTCGTCTAGCAAAATCGCCCGCATTATATCGGAGCTGCCTTTCCAAAGAGCGGCATTTATGAACGCTCAGTTATTTTTCGATCCTGTAGACGCGAAGCGAAAGAATTACTGGCATCGGGATCCGCAGTACCACTTGTCCATCGATGAGCAGAAGAAGGTCTTAAGCGGCTCTGAGGTCATACATATCAGAATACCCCTGAGAAACGAGCCGGGCATCGAGCTGATTCCCGGCACTCACAGGCGCTGGGACTCAGAGGAAGAGTTGAAGGTCAGGCTAGAGCAATCGGGCAAGAAAAACCATCACGATATTTCTACTGGAGTTGTCGTTCCGCTCAGTAAAGGCGATGCTTTGGTATTTTCTGCAAACATCATTCATCGAGGTCTGTATGGAAACGACAGACGATCGTTCGATTTGCTTTTCTGTGAAGCTAAGCCAGAGCTGGCGCAGTTTCTTCGTCGCGACTGCTTGCCAGACCGATCGATTCTAAGCAGTCTTGAAAATCCTCTCTGGTTTCAGAATGCGATCGATCTTAAAGGCAGGGATTAAGAGTCGATTTAGAAAGTAGAGGTTGGGCCGCAAATCGTCAGAGCGCGAGCAGAAGCGAGAGACTTACATTAGACCTCTTGCACAAAGATCCTGAGTTCTCGAAAAAGAGAGATTTTGGAGGCTGAGCGGAGTCGAAGCTTGGGGGGCGTCGCGAAAAGTGGCCGCACTATCTGCTTCGCAGAGGCTACGCCAACGACTCCGCTCAGTGCTCGAATCCTGGCTCTTTCGATTCATGCAAGAGGTCTATTCGCTCACTTCTGCTCGCGCTCCTTCAGCTTTGTGGAGGAGAACTGTGCTGTTTCTCAAATTTGTTGCTTTGCTGCAGGCGGAGACTCTACAACGGAATTAGCTCGGGGTAGTTCGTCAGGAGCTGCTCGTCGGTCAGGCAGTCACCGAACTGCGCCGGAGCGAAGTGTACCTGCACCGCCCGTAGACGCTCTTGGTAGTGCAGCTTGCCCAGTGCCTTGAGGCCATCGGTGAGTGCGTCGAGTTCGGCCAGGTCGGTCTCCAGGTCGGGCGCTTCGCCCTCGGCGGCGATCGTCAACGAAACGATCGCGTTTTCCGTTACCGGTAGGGTCAGCGGCGCGTCGGGGTCGCCGATACCGGCAGTTTCGGGTGCGTCGGCCAGATCGAAATCGCCCTGGTAGCGCTGGGCGGAGTCGGCGAACAGTTCGTTGACGTAGTCGCCTGCCTCACCTTCGCTCCAAAACACGTCGCCTTCGTTGCAGGCCGATCGCCAGTAGGGCTGCAACTCCAGAAGCTGCGCCGCGATCGTTTCGAGCTGCTCGCCCAGTACGCCCAGGTCGCCGTCCGCTGCGATCGCCTCGCGGGCCGCGCGATTTAGCGTGCCGAGCAGCGGTGCGACTTCCGAGCCGTGGAGGCTGACGACGAGGCGGCAGACCACGAAGCGGGTTTTGCCGGTGATGCGGTTAAATCGGTCTCCGATAGCGCTCATAAACTCGACAAAGTGAAGGTCGTGCACTCTCGCAAAATAGCGAAAAAAAGGCCCCAGATCGAGCCGCTTGGCAAAATCCGGGGCGTTGCGCGCGGTCTGTCTGGCAGCCGCTACTCGTCGGCGTTGACCAGCGGGCGATCGGCATAGGCGTCGTTTCTGTCCGCCCGCTCGATGGCTGGCTCGATGGCTGGCTCGGTGACCGTGGCGACTTCGGCGACCTCGGGCGGCGGCGCAAAGCGAACGCGCTCGACCCCGGGGCGGTGGCCCAACCAGCGGCTCGACAGCTCGGCGAACTGGGATGGCTTGCCGCTGACGAAGAACTGGGTGGGGCGGTGCGCGCTGGGAGCTGCGTGTAGTCCTAGCAAATCCAGCTCGCGGACGGTGGCGCGCGTCAGGTGGACGGCGGGATCGATGCAGGTGACCCGATCGCCGACGATCGTGCGGACGACCTCGGACAGGTGCGGGTAGTGGGTGCAGCCGTAGACCAGAGTGTCGATCTGGCGATCGAGCAGCGGCTGTAAGTATTCGCGGGCCGTGGCGAGCGTGGCTGGGTCGTGAATGCGATCGCCTTCGACGATCGGCACGAAGTCCGGACAGCCGACCTCCCAGACCTGGGCCTCGGGGCAAATTTCGCGCATGGCTTGGCTGTACGCGCCGCTGCTGGCCGTGGCGGGCGTGGCGATGACGCCGACGCGCCGCCCGGTTTTCACCGCCGCCCGCGCGCCGGGGAAAATCAGACCCAGCACCGGGAAGCCGTACTCGCGCCGCACGATATCGAGCGCCAGAGCCGAGCTGGTGTTGCAGGCCATCACTGCCATCTTGACGTTGCGGGCCGCCATCCAGTCGAGGATGTCGCGCACGAACGCCAGAATCTCCTCGGGGGTACGCGTTCCGTAGGGTAGGCGAGCCGTATCGCCGAAATACAGAACGGACTCGTCCGGCAGAATGCGCTCGAATTCGCGCAGGACGGTAAGTCCGCCGACGCCGCTATCGAACAGTCCGATCGGCTGATTGTTGGGGGTCATTCGCAGTCATGGGGGGCTAATGGGTGGCGCGTGTGAGGGCAGATGACTTAAATCGTAGCAACCCCGCGCAATCGCGGGATTTACGTACGTGTATTGGAGGGCTCTGGAGACCGGACTAGGGCTCGCAGTAGGGGCCTGGGCAGTAGCGATCGACGTATTCGAGGATGCCGCGCGCGATGGCGCGCGCCAGCACTTCCCGGTGGTCGGGGTCGGCGAGGCGAGGCGCGTCGATCGCGCCAGTCACGAAACCGAGCTCGAGAAGGATCGCGGGCATGTCCGTGTGCCGCAGCACGTAGAATCTTGCCGTTCGCACGCCGCGATCGCCGCTACCGGTCGCATCGAGCAGACTTTCGTGGACGACTTCAGCAAAGCGATCGCCGGTCTGGAAGTAGTACGTTTCGATGCCGTTCACGTCCGGGCGACTCATGCTAATCGCGTTGGCGTGGATGCTCACGAACAGGTTGGCGTTGACGCGGTTGGCGAAATCAACGCGCGGCTCGAGGTCGAGTTCGTAGTTGCTCGTGCGAGTTAGCAGCGGTACGACACCGTTTTCTTCCAGCAAATCGGCGACGCGATCGGTGACTGGATTGACGATATCGAGTTCGTCGAGGCCGCCGATGCCCACTGCGCCCGGATCGCGTCCGCCGTGACCGGGGTCGAGGACGACGACGATATCCCCATCGCGAATTGTCGGTAGGTTATCGAGCGACGACCAGTCAAAGGAGCCGGGGCGAACGGGCGACTCGCCAACGGTGGCGGCGTAGGGATCGAGTTCCAGGGAAAGAATCTGCGTGCTCGGTTCGTTGAGCTCGCCGATCGCCACCTGAGCCGCAGGCATAACAAAAATCGTTACGCTGCCATCGGCATTGGCCTCGGCGCGCACCCAGCGGATGGCGTCGCTGTCGCGGGCGTCGGGTATGGTCGCGTTGCGGGCGAAGCGCGCGTTGGGGATGTTGATGGCGTAGGCGAGGCTCGATCGATCCCAGTAATGCTCGTAGCTATCGACGCGGCGATCGGTGCGAACGAGCAAGCGGTTGCCGTCGGTCGTGATTTCTAGGTACTCCACGATCGCCGGGGAAAACTGGGCGATGTGACCATCGGCGCTCGGCGGCGCGGGGTCGGGGCTCGGCAGAGTGGCGGACTGGATCTCTAGCGCGCCCAGCGCCGAGCTTGCGGCCAAAGGCACGCACAGACCGGCCAGTGCCGCGACGAGCGAGCGGGCAAACGGACGGGAATGTTTCACGGTCATATCTCCTGCGATCGCCAAGCGCCCTGACGGGGGCGACGATCGAACGTTTCGAGCGAGGTGCGATTCAATCGGGATGGTATGCGAGCAATAACCGCCGATGGGCATCGGTCATGCGCTTCCAAAATCGGCACGATCGGTAATCGGGACGATCGGTCACTGCCGCGCAAGCTGGCAAGCAAAATAGCACGAACTCACGTGCGCGCGTGCATCGAACGGCTACTTTGCGAGCCATTACCACAAATGACTGACGCCGACCTTCGCTCGCTAGGGCGATTCGGGCAGGTTGGGCGATTCGGGCAGGTTGGGCGATTCGGGCAGGTTGGGCAGGTTGGGCGATCGCGGCCCGCCCGGTGTCGTCGTCACCGTCGTCGCCACCTCGGCTTCTATCCACCTCGTCACCAAGGCGTTAAAGACTTCCGGGCGCTCGTCGTGGGGGCAGTGTCCGGCGGGAGCGATCTCGTGCAGGGCGATCCGCTCGCCGTACTGCGCGAAAGCCTCGGGGTGCGCCACGCTCGGCGGTACGAGGCGATCGTCGCGGCCCCAGGTCAGCAATACCGGCAGGCGCAGGCGACGCAACATCGCGGGAATATCCGGGCAGTAGTCCGGCTCGGAAGCCTGACGCACCAGAGCCACCAGGGCGCGCACGGCGTCGCGATCGCCCGCCGGATCGGCGAAGACCGACACCAGCTCCGGCGTTACGGCTCGACGGTCGGCATAGGCCAGCTTGACGAATGGCATCAGGCGGCGCGGTGCTTTGAGCAGGCCCAGCAGTGGCCGCAGCAGCCAGCGCTGGCCGACCGACCCTTCGATCGCCGCGATCGCCTTGCGAAATGGCGGCGGGATGGCCTTCACGCGCACAGACGGATCGGGCAGCGTCACGCAGACGACGCCGCACACCCAGCCCGGCCCCAAATCCGCCGCCGCCAAGCTCACCAGCGAGCCGATCGAGTGGCCGACGACGATCGCCGGTCTCCCAACGACCTGCCGCAGAAAGTCCCCTACGGCCTCGGCCCAGAGCGAAATCGAGTAAGGCGCGAAATCTTTAGAAGACGCCCCGAATCCCGGCAGGTCGATCGCGTAGCAAGCGTGATGCGCCGACCAGGCAGGCAGGTTGTTGCGCCAGTGGCCGATCGCCGCCCCGAAGCCGTGGACGCAGACGATCGGCGCTCGGCGCTCGCTGACGGGCCGTCCGGTGTAGACATAGCGAACCCGCCAGCCGCGCCAGCTCCAGTCGCGCCAGTTCCAGTCGCGGTCGTTGCTCGCGCCTGTCGGCATTGCACCCGACCCCGTCTTCGCCACACTTCACAAAATCTAGAATTTCCTGGAACTTAACACGGTCAGGAAAGATTCCGAGTAATATATCAACAAACGTGCTGCGTGCCAGCACTGCAAGATTGTTCTCCCATTGCCGCGTAGCGCCATTAACTTTCAACATCGCATTGTATGCCTGTAATCCGCAACAGAAGACGACAACAGAACCTCCCCCAAATCAACGAGCGCATCCGCTTTCCGAACATCCGAGTCATTGGCACCGATGGCGAACAGCTCGGGATTATGGTTCCGGCAGACGCACTCGAAATTGCCGAAGAGAAAGACCTAGATCTCGTACTCGTTAGCGACAAGGCCGATCCGCCGGTATGCCGGATCATGGACTACGGCAAGTTCAAATTCGAGGAAGAGAAGAAGAAAAAAGAGGCCAAGAAAAAGCAGCACTCTTCCGAACTCAAGGAAGTGAAGATGCGCTACAAAATCGAGGAGCACGACTATAACGTCCGCCTCAAGCACGCCACGCGTTTCATCAAAGCCGGAGATAAAGTCAAGGCAACCGTGATGTTCCGAGGTCGCGAGATCCAGCACACCGACCTGGCCGCGCGCCTGTTGCAGCGGCTCGCCAGCGACCTGAACGAAATCGCTGACGTCCAGCAGCGCCCCAAGCGCGAAGGCCGCAGCATGACCATGCTCATGTCGCCCAAGAAAGGCGTCGTCGGTGGCGAAGACGGCAAGAAGTAGGCGCGCGGTGCTCGTCTGCGTTCGGAGTCAAGCCGTTCCCTCACTGTGCGGTCGTCGCGATCGCGGCGAGTCCGGCGACTGGCAGGCGGGCGGCGTCGAGTGCGGCCTTGCCAGCCTTCGCCGTTGCGCCCGTCGTAAAGATATCGTCCACGAGCAGAATCGGGCGATCGAGCTGGATCAGCCGCTCGCGATCGGGGCCGACGCGGAAGGCACGCGCGAGTTCGCGTCGGCGCTCGTCGGGCGAGAGATCGAACAGCGCCCGCGTCGCTCGCACTCGTTCCAGCCCACGCTCCACCAGCGGCGCACCCGTCACCTCGCAGAAGCCGCGCGCGATTTCTTCGGCCTGATCGAAGCCGCGATCGCGCCGTTTTTTGGGATGCATCGGTAGAGGAACGACGATAACTTGTCCCACCTTGCGTCGCTGGGCCGACGCCATCCAGGCGCGACCGAGCCGCGTCCCGAGATATTCTCCGATTTGCGGGCGATTGCTGTACTTCATAGCGGCGATCGCCCGTTTTAGATCGCCTCGGTACTGCCCCCATACAAATGTCGGCGGCGACAACCGCCACAGCCGCTCGCGATTGCGATGCGCGAGCCGTTCGAGGTTGGGGCGGCAGCGATCGCAAATCGGCTCGCGACTATCGCGCCCGCACAGGCTGCACTCGGACTTAAACAGCAAATCGAGCAGCGATCGCCAGCGAACCATATCCCCACCCCTCGTTAACCTTGCCTGCGACGCTATACTGCCGCTGCTTCGGCCAGGTAGCCGCGCGTCGCGTGGGGAATCTCCACAACCCGCACCGCCACGCCATCCGCCGTCAGCGACAGGCCCGCGCCGCCCACTTTGGCACGCACGTAGCCGAGACCGATCGCCCCGTCCGGCGTCGAGATCGCGCTCGTCACTTTCCCGGCTTTGCGCTCGCCCTGCATCAGCATCGCTCCCGCCGCGAGCGGCTCCGGCCCCTCGGCGCGCAGGCCCCAGAGCTGCTGCTTGACGCCCTTGTAGGTCTTAAGCCGCGCGATCGTCTCCTGGCCGATGTAGCAGCCTTTGTCAAAAGAGACCGTATGCCAGAGGCCCGCTTCGAGGGGATTGTAGTCTTCGGTTAGCTCGCGATCGGGGCGCGGTCGTCCGTCGATCGCGCGCAGCTCGTCCCAGGTGGCATCGCCGAGGGGCAGCGCGCCCGCCGCTACGAGCGCTTCCCAGAGCGATCCGCCCGCCGCGCGATCGGCGACTAGCGTTAGCTCCGAGCGCGAGAGACCCTGCGTCGCCGCCAGCCGCACCGGGGCTCCGGCGATTTCTACTTCGAGGTGTTTTCCCGGCTCCGGGCAAGCGACGCCGAGCCGAGCGCACAGCGCTGTGCCGCCCGTCCCGATCGCGCTAAAGCAGACTGTTTCGTCCGTCACGTCGGACAGTTCGACGCGATCCATCGGGAAAATATAGCGATCGAGCAGGGGCAGCAGGGCGGCGCGGCGCTCGGGCGAGACGATCGCGATCGCGGCCTCATCCGTGAAAATCACCGTCGCCAGGTCGATCGTCCGGGCGGTGCTGGTGACAAACGTCGTCTCGCAGCACTCGTCCGCTTGCAAGCGCTGAATATCGTTGGTGGTTTGGTTGTGCAGAAAGCGAAGGCGATCGTCGCCGCCGAGCCGCAGGCGTCCCCAGTGGCTGCGGTCGTAGAGGGCAACGCCGCCGGGAGTCTCGGTGGCCGCTGCGAGCGCCGCACGATCGTCGGGGAAAGTTTGCGCGACTTCGGTGTTGGTAAAGGTCGCACCGGCGGCGGCTTGCAGGTCTCGAAGTGTCATGGAGATGTCCGTTGGAGCGGTTCGGTCGGCCTTTGGGATCTTAACCGGAATCCCGAGGCGCGGGCTCGGCGATCGCGCCTCGGGCCAAAATGCCCTGGAGCAGCTCGCCCGAAAAGCGTCCGAAAAGCGCCCGAAAAATTCAAAAAAAAACTCCGACGCGAGCGCCGAAGTTTGCCATCAGGGTGCATCTACCACTCCTTACTGCGTTGCCCGCTGTGCCCCGTCCGGATAAGGTTGCAGAAATTTCGTTGCAGAAATTTCTTTTGGGGTCTCGGCGTTGACCCGATCGTCACGTGCAGGTTCGTTAGGACAAGACAAAAGCGAAGATTCGGACATTGAGCGGAGCCGAAGTGCGATGTGCCCTAGCCTGACTGAGACTGGCTACAGAAATCGGAAGGCATCGGAGCTACAACACCGTCGAGCAGGGACGCAGCTCGGGGGGAATCGCATCTCCCGGCGCGAATTCTAGCTGCGTGGCGCTCGTTTCCAGGTAGCCGCTTTCCATAAACGCCAGCAGCATCCGCGATAGCGCTATCCACACCGAGCGATCGAACTCCCAGTCGCCCGATCGCGGCGCGAAATCACAAATCGACTTCAGTGCCCAAAAATAGGTGTTTCGTACCACCGGCCCCCCCTTCTTAAAGGGCGGCACGTCGTCGGCGTGGACGAAGAGCATGTCATCTTCGATGCGGGCGCGCATGGTCGGTCGGAGGTCGAGGGCGGGGCTAGTCCACCTGGGCGGGCGGGTTGGCGGCGGGTACGTCGCTGAGGCCGAAGTGGTCGATAACGCGCAGAACTCCGATCGAAACGATAAGGCCGATCGTTAATCCGACGGCGATCAGCGCCAGATAGAGCTTCTTGAGCTGAGGCTGAATATCGGTGCGCTCGATCGGGATTGGGGCGGGCATTTCGTCGTCCATTCGCTGGAACACGGGATCGCTGGGGATGCCCGAGTCGGAAAACGGGTTGTTCGCGTCGCCTTGGAAGGGGTTTGGAGGTTGCTGCACGGTCTGATAGGGCGGTCTAAAAATTGCTGGACTAAAAATTGCTGGGCTAGAAATTTCTGGGCTAGAAATTTCTGGGCTACAGATTGCCGGGCTACAAATTGCCGGGGGTCTGTTGCACGAGGCCGAGCACAGGTCGGGCTTACGATGAACTGGCCGCCGATGCGTAGCGATCGACCACCTGACGGAGCGTTTCGGGGCTGAACGGCTTGGTGAGATATTCCGTGGCTCCAGCCATTTTGCCCTGGACGCGATCGAAGGCTTTGTCGCGCGCCGTCACCATGACGATCGGCAGGTCTGCGAACTGGGGCAGGTTGCGAATCGTCCGGCAGACCTCGAGGCCATCGATATCGGGCATCGACACATCGAGTAGCACGACCAAAATCGATTCTTTGTAGATGGTGTTGAGTGCGTCGAGGGCATTATCAACACACAGCACGCGATAAGTGTCCCCCAGAATTTTCTGGATGGTCTTCTGCATGACCGGGCTGTCGTCAACGGTCAAGACAGTTGGCGGGTTGGGACTGGGAGTAGACATAGAAGAACTCTGTGCGTTGCAGGGAAGTGGCGCTCGTATATTGGCGTTACTCTGGCTACGTTTGGCGGGGTGGAGGCGTGTGCCGAGGCGTGGCGTCAGGGTGCGCGAATGGGTGTTGTCTCGGGCGATCGCGTCGATCTTCGGAAGCTAGTGGGCGAGCGTCAGGGGGCGATCTTCAGTGAAATCTCTGAAGCTTCGCGCACCGCCGCCATCATGCTAGGTGATTATGGCGATCGAAAATTGCGGTCTTCATCCAGGCCGATTGAAAAGTCGCTAGAATCACGTTGAGGTCTTCTACCGAATGTCGGCCCTTGCCGCGACATCATCAGGCCCCACGTAAGTCTGATGGCAGTCCGCATTTCCGCCGCGCCTGTCGGCTGTTGAGACAGGAGGACGCTCGGTCTATTGGCGATCGCGCTTACTCAACCGAAAATTTGGCGGCGCGTCTCGCCCCATCTCGTCGCAATTGTAGCGGCAGTTTTGACGATCGACTCGAAAGAGTTTCGACATCGCGACTCCGGCTCGACAGCGATCTTTGCTGTCTATTGTTGAGGGGGTCGCCTGGCTTCGACCGACCGACTGGCCGATCGCATCGCTGCTATGGCCTCCCGCTCCGGAGCATGGACGCGTTCCTCCTCCCATGCATCGCACTCCAGCCTTCTGGAATGGCTCTTTTCGAGCGTGGCAAACCGCAAAGTTCCTGAAGCTATGACTAACCCTTTGCCAAACGCTTCTGTTACAAACCTCGATCGCGCTCTCTCGACGGATCTTAGCGATAGTGCCGAGAATCAATCGTTCCGCGATCTGACGCTGCTAGCCGCGCAGGTTTGCAGTAGCGATTTGGCCTTTGTGCTTGTTCTCGGCCAGGGACACGAGCCCGCTTCAGTCGTGGCGCGCCGCCTGGATGTGGCCCTCGGCCCCGCCTGCTTGTCGTTGGTGATGCGCGCGATGGATGCTGCGCCTGCCGATCGCGTCGTGACGATCGCGGATCTGCCGACCCTGCCCGCCTTCGAGTCCCTTAGCCGGGAGGCGGGGCTAGAGCTGGCCGACGAAACGGCCTTGTCCTTGGCGGCGCGAACAACCGAAGGCGGACAAAGAGAGTTGCGTAGCGGTAGCCGCGAGCTAGCGATCGCGCCGCCGATCCGTTTCTTTTGCGGCGTGCGACTGCTGACGCCGAACCACAGCGATGTGGGTGTGCTTTGCGTGCTCGACACTCGAGTGCGGGTGCTAGGCGATCGCCAGCGGGAGTCGCTCCACGCCCTCGGGCGGCAGGCTACAGGCGTGCTGCGATCGCTCCACGCGTTTGGTTCGACCCTGGCTCGCCCGTCGGAAGCCGATATGACGCGCGAGCCGGAGTTGGAGCAGCTCAATTTCAATACGCTGCTGCAATCGCTGCCGTCTTATCAAAATATCGTCGATATTCTCGATCGCGTCACCGACTCGCTGATTGCAGTGGACTACAGCTGGGACGTTGTCGATATCAACACCCACGCCGAGCAGCTCTGGAACCTCGATCGCGAGTCGGCGCTCGGCTGTGAAATTTGGAACTGCCTGCCGTCCTGGCGCGGCACGGACTTCGAGAAGAGCTGCCGCAAAGCCGCCCGCAGCCGCCGCGCCCAAAAGTTCGAGTACTACGACGTCGCTCTCGATCTCTGGCTCGACGTTCGTATCTATCCGGCCTCCGATCTGATTTCGATTTACCTGCACGAAACCACGAATCCCCAGGACGCCGCCGACGACTCCTCCCTAGAGCGCGCCCACACTTCGGCGCTGGTGACGGCGGTCAGTGCGGCCCTCGGCCAGAGCCAGCCCCTCGAGCAGAGCCTGGAGCTGTGTGCCAGTGCCCTCGAAAGTAACCTCGGGGCTACCTCGGTCGGCATTTGGCTGCTCGATCGCGACCTGCGCGCCGACACCGACAGCGCCAAAACCGCCGTCCAGGCCGAGAACCTCGAGGAAGACCCCAGCCTGGAGACCCACTCGCGGCTGACGCTGGCGGCGGTGTCTGGCGAGCCGTTTCCGGCGGACTTTTTTCCGACGACGGCCTGCTGGCAAGAAGACAGCAGCTGGATCGCGCGTACGTCCTATCCGTACTGCATCAACAGCCCGATCGCCCAGTCATCGCTGCTCGATCGCGTTCCGAACCCAGACAACGGCCTGTGCTTCGTGGTCTGCTACCCGCTCGTGGTCGAGTCGCGACCGATCGGCATTTTGGTGCTGGGGAGCCCCCAGGCCCTACCCGGCAGCAGCTACGACATCCTCGCCTGGGTCGCCAACGGGACGGCGATCGCCGTCGATCGCATCTGGGCTCGCGACACTCTGGCCAGCCGCCGTAAGTCGCTGCTGTTCAGCCTCGCCAACCAGATTCGCAACACCCTGGAACTCGACACGATTCTGACCACCGCCGTCCGCGAGATTCGTTCGCTGCTCCAGGTCGATCGCTGCTACTACATCTGGTGCACGATCGAAGTGGACACCCGAATTTTGGCCGTCACCCACGAAGATGCCGAACCCGGCCTCAACTCCTGGATCGGCGAGCTGCCTACCAGAGAAGAAGCTCGCCTCGCCGACAGCATTGCCAGCCTCGAAAGCCTCTACATCGACAACGTCGCGACTGAAGACGAGGCCACGCGCGAGATCCTCGAGTCGCTGGGCATTGTCTCCCAGCTCGTGCTGCCGCTGGGGACGCGCGCCAACCAGTTCGGCGCGATCGTCTGCGCCCACGGCAAAGAAGCGCGCACCTGGACGCACGGCGAAGTCGAGCTGCTGCACGCGGCAGTCGATCAGCTCGCGATCGCGATCGACCAGGCCGAGATGTACGCCAAAACCTGCGCCGCCGCCCGCGCCGCTGAGACCCAGGCCAGAAAGCTTCAGGACGCAATGCGAAACCTCAAGAAAACTGAGGCGCAGCTCGTCCAAAACGAAAAAATGTCGAGTCTCGGCCAGATGGTCGCGGGAATCGCCCACGAAATCAACAACCCGGTCAACTTTATCTCCGGCAATCTGACCCACGCCAACGACTACATTGGCAATCTGCTGGCCCTGATCGACCTATACCAGGAGAAGTACCCCAAGCCCGACGCGGCGATCGAAGACGAAATGGAGGAAATCGAATTCGAGTTCCTCCAGGAAGACCTGCCAAACCTGCTCGAGTCGATGCGGATGGGGGCCGATCGCATCCGCGAAATCGTCGTCTCGCTGCGTAACTTCTCGCGCCTCGACGAAGCGGATATGAAGCCGGTAAAAATCGAAGACGGCATCGACAGTACGCTGCTGATCTTGCAAAGCCGCCTCAAGGCAAACGCCGACGTTAAAGCGATCGAAATTATCAAAAACTATGGCGACCTGCCGCCCGTCGCCTGCTTCCCCGGCTCGCTCAATCAGGTGTTTATGAACCTGATCGCCAACGCGATCGACGCCGAAGACACGAATCGCAAGGCCGAGAACGGCAACCCCCAGATTGCGATCTCCACCAAATCCCTCGGCGAGCGCGTGCTAATTTCCGTGACCGACAACGGCAGCGGCATCCCTGAAGAGCTGGTCAACCAGCTCTTCGATCCGTTCTTCACCACCAAACCCGTCGGCAAAGGAACCGGTCTCGGCCTCTCGATTTCCTACCAAATCGTCGTCGAGCAGCACGGCGGTCGCTTCTGGTGCGAGTCCGAAGTCGGCAAGGGCACGACCTTCTTCGTCGAAATTCCCATCCAGCAAAAAGAAGGCGAGGGCATGGAGGGCGTGCCAGAAACGTTTCGCGAGTTCCTCGGCGACCCAGACGACGACAGCAGCGAAGATATGACCGAAGACACGGCCGCAGACGCCTGAGACCTGTCGGCACGATCTTAGGTCGCGATCGCGCTCCGCACGGGAGATGGCCAGCGGATTTCGTAGAGGCGGTGCGATCGCAGCCAGTGCCCGACCGGCAGTAGCGGATGCTCGAAGTGCTTGACGTAGCGTAGCCCGAGGCGCTCCATCAGCCGCCACGATCGCCGGTTAGGTTCTGCCGTAAACGACACCAGGCGCTCGAGACCCAGACGATCGCGTGCGACCTCCAGCGCCGCCGTCGCACCCTCGGTCGCGCAACCCTGCCCCCAGGCGTCGAACGCCAGCCGCCAGCCGATCTCGATCGCGGGCGTGAAGTCCGCCTCGAAACGCACCTCGTACAGGCCGATATACCCGATAAAGCTGCCCGTCGCGTTGCGCTCCACGGCCCAGAGGCCAAAGCCGTGCCGCGCGAAGTGGCCCTCAATGCGTTCGACGAAGCGATCGCTCTCCGCTGCGGTCAGGCGATTGGGAAAAAACTCCATCACGCGCGGGTCGGCATTGAGCGCGGCGAACGGGGCGCGATCGCTCGGCCGCCAAGTCCGCAGCGTCAGGCGCTCCGTCTCGATGCGGGAGATTGGGGCGCGATCGCTCACTGGCCGAGCAGGCGCGATCGGACGCTTTCGGCGATCTGGTTGCCCAGATAGTCCGGAATCGCACTCTCGTTCGGCCCCAGCAAGTACAAAATCAGCCGCGTCCGCCCGCGCCACACCAGCAGGTTGGCGTTCACTACCAGCAGATCCTCCTGCCAGATCGCGTACATCACCTTGTAAAAAAGCCCCGGCTGGTTGTCCGCCTCGATTAGCAGCGCGGGCAGATGAAACACCGGATCGACGTAAAATTCCGTCTCGACATCTTCTAAACCGGCATTGAGGTTAAACTCGACCGCCAGCATCTCTTCGACTTCAAAGTGTCCCGCCAGCGCCTCGCGGATCGCCCGCCCGACGTTCTCCGCTGTCTTGTCCGTTAGTGACTTGCCGCCCCGCGAGACCACCAGCTTGACGAACACCAGCATCGGCGCGGCAATCTGGCCGTAGAGGCTCAGGCTGTGGATGGTCAGACCGTAGGCCGCCAAAACGCCGAAAATATCGCTCAGCAGAAACGACTGATTGCGGTAAGCAAAGTGCAGCGCGCTCTGGTCGCCTTCCGGCCGCAGCTCGATAACGGCCTGACGTTTCTTATATAAGTGGTAGGCCAGCTTGAGGTTTTGGAGCTGAATCTCGCTACTGACAAACTGCTCGTAAAATTGGGGAAAGGCTCGGTTAAAGCGCTTGAGCAGCTCGAGCGTTGAAGATTTCGATCCCGAAGTCATGGCAGAACGGTCGGCCTAGGGGCCAAGATACGGAGTGGAAGGGGTCAGGATCGAGAGTTCAGAGATAAGCTGCCCCGGCGGACTGCGCCAGACGAGCCGCACCGAACGAACCGTGCCGAACGAGCCGCACCTGAGAGCGATTTTTCCTTCTAACGTTAGCACTCGCGGGCTCACTCCGTGCCGCCCGTAGCCGCCCGGCAATTCTCGATTCGAGGATTCGGCGGCCAGCAATTCTCCATTCGGTAGAAGAGAGCTCAAAGTAAGGGGGCAAGCGAAGCGGAAGGGCAGCAGAGACAAGCGAGTTAGCCGCACCGCTCCCAAGATCTGCATCTGTGTCGCGTGCCTGCCGACCTCGCGGAACTGCTGCAAGTTTTAGCGAGCATCCCGAACGGCTGAGGTTCGGAGCCAAACAAATAAGCCAGGCAATAAATTACCGCACCAACTCCACGCTAGCCACAGCGGACTGCTACGATCGAGGCCGACCAGTCGAACGCACGGTGACTGAAACGGAGAACCGATGGCTCGAACCGAAACCCCGACGCAGACGATCGCCCGCTGGTGGCACGCCACACGCCAGATGCTGCGCGACACCGCCCGAATTGCCGCGATTGCCCTGTGCTGTGCGATCGCGCTTGGCATACTCAGCGGCTGCAGTCTCGAAGATTTCCGCGTCGAGCCTCCCACGCCCCAAATCGTAATCGGCGCGCTCGGCCCTCCGAAAACCTTCAACGCCGCCCTCAGCAAAGAGTCGCCCAACGTCTTCGGCTATATCTACACCGGCCTGCTGGAAACCAACGGCGGCAATGGCGACCTGGAGCCCAGTCTCGCCGAGTCCTGGGAAATCTCCGAGGACAACTTGCAGGTGCGCTTCACGCTGCGCGAGGGGCTGCAATGGTCGGACGGCGAACCGCTAACTGCCGACGACGTGGTGTTTACGTTCCAGAAGATCTACGCCAACGAAGCGATCCCGACCTCGACGCGGGACGTGCTGCGGGTCGGCGAGAGCGGCACGCTGCCCGAGGTGCGGAAAGTTGACGATCGCACTGTCGATTTCATCCTGCCCGAGCCGTTCTCGCCGATCTTGCGATCGCTGACCACCGCTATCCTGCCCAAGCACGCCCTGGAAGCGGCGGTGGACAGTGTGGACGCCGAGGGTACACCGGCCTTTAACTCCACCTGGGACACCAAAACACCACCGGAAGAGATCGTCGCCAGCGGCCCCTATACCCTCAAGGAGTACGTCACCGGCCAGCGCGTTACCTTCGATCGCAACCCCAACTACTGGAAACAGGAAGACCCCGATCGCCTGATGCCGTACATCGGCCGCTTCGTGTGGGAAGTGGTGGAAAATCAGGATACGCAGCTCTTTCAGTTCCGCGCCGGAAACCTCAGCACCGTCAGCGTCGCGCCGCAATATTTCTCGCTGCTGAAGCGCGAAGAAGATCGCGGCGACTTCACGATTTACGAAGACGGCCCCGCCCTCGGCACGACGTTTATCACGTTCAATCTGAATCGCGCCACCACCGAAGACGGCACGCCTCTCGTCGATCCGATTAAATCCGAGTGGTTCAACACGCTCGACTTCCGTAAGGCCGTCGCCCACGGACTCAATCGGCAGCGGGCGATCGACAATATCTATCGCGGCCTCGGCGAACTCCAGCACTCGCCAATCTCGATCCAGAGTCCGTTTTACCTACCGCCGGAAAAAGGGCTGCCCACCTACGACTACGACCCCGAGAAGTCGCGCGAGCTGCTGGCGGGTGCGGGCTTCACCTACGACGATAGCGGCCAGCTGTTCGACAAAGACGGCAACCGCGTCTCGTTTTCGCTAATCACGAACG
Source organism: uncultured cyanobacterium (assembly GCA_937899645.1). Classification (GTDB taxonomy): domain Bacteria; phylum Cyanobacteriota; class Cyanobacteriia; order Cyanobacteriales; family Geitlerinemataceae; genus RDYZ01. The sequence continues at coordinate 57,156 of CALCCD010000109.1, forward strand.
CCGGAAATCAGGTGCGCGAAGCCCTCGGGGCGCAGATCAAGCAAGACCTCAGCGAAATCGGCATCGAGGTGAACTTTACGCCGATCGACTTCAACAACTTGGTCGGCAAGCTGACCGATAGCCTCGACTGGGAGTGCCATCTGCTCGGCTTTACCGGCGGCATCGAACCCCACGGCGGCTCCACGATTTGGTCGGTGGACGGGCGGCTGCACAGCTTCAATCAAGACCGCGCCGACCCGCCGATCGTCGGGCGCGAGGTCAGCGACTGGGAACAGGAAATCGCCGATCTCTACGTGGCGGGCTCGAAGGAGTTCGACGAAGCGAAGCGCTACGAAATCTACAGCAAAACCCAGATCGTTACCCAAGAACAACTGCCCTATATCTATTTGGTCAATCCGCTGTCAATGTCTGCCATCCGCGACAACATCGAGAACGTGAAGTATTCAGCACTGGGTGGGGCATTCTGGAACCTGCACGAGCTGGACTTCACGAGCGAGATTGCGGAGTAGTCGGGTGAGCGAACTGGTCGGCGCAGGCGAATCGGGGCGCGTTATTGCCGATCGCTATGCGATCGATCGCGTCTTGGGCCGCAATGCCACCGGTGGTCGCGTGACGTATCTGGCGCGCGACACCGAGACCGACGCGCGGGTGGCGTTGAAGGAGTTTCAGTTTGCGAGCGGCGGCGGTTGGCAGGGATACGACGCGATCGCCCGCGAGTTCGAGATCTTGCAGGCGATCGCGATTCCCGGCGTGCCGCGCTATCTGGGCAGCTTTGAGGGCGATCGGGCCGTCTATCTGGTGCAGGAATACAAAGACGCACCGAACCTGGCGCAGCGGATAGCGGTCTCCAAGCTTGACGCGGTGGCGGTTCGCAAGCTGACGGGCGATTTGCTGGAAATCCTTGCCGCACTACAGGCCAGCGTGCCGCCGATCCTGCATCGCGACCTGAAGCCTGAAAACATTCTGCTTTCGGATGCGGGCGAAACTTTCCTCGTGGATTTTGGCTTTGCGCGGCGCGGCGTCAGCGGCGACGGCGATGGTACGGCGTCGAGCTTGGTGCGCGGGACGCTGGGATTCATGGCTCCGGAGCAGATTTTGAATCGCCCGCTGACGCTGGCGACTGACCTCTACGGGCTAGGGGCGACGCTGGTGTGTCTGTGGACGGGGACGCCGAGCGATCGCGTGGGCGACTGGGTGGACGGCGGATTTCGGATCGCGGTCGATCGCGCCGTGCCGCAGTTGCCGCCAGCAGAGCAGAAGTGGTTGGCGAAGCTGGTCGCGCCTGAAGCGAGCGAAAGATTTGCGAGTGCGAGTACAGCACTAGTGGCGTGGCGAGAGATTGAGGCGAAGGGCGATGGGGAGGGCGCGATCGAGCCAATCGAGCCGGTGGCGCTGGCAGAAGTTTGGCGGGAGCTGCCGGTGCGGCGACTGCTGGCCTTGGCGATTGCGTCGGGAATTTTTGCGAGCGGGATCGACCTGTGGTGGTCGCTGAGCGTTGGCGTCGGGGAGGCGATCGGGGAGGCGCTGCGATCGTTGCTGGCGCTGTAGCCTGTCTCTGGCAACTATTTTGAAGCCATCGTCCGCAGCCGGTCGTTAACGCGATCGAGCAACTTGCCAAAATTCGGCTCCTGCTCTAGCCGCTGGGCGATCTTCTCGCAACCGTAAAGCACCGTCGTATGGTCTTTGCCGCCGAACTCTTCGCCGATCTTCGGGAAGCTCAGATCCGTATGTTGCCGCATCAGATACATCGCCAACTGCCGCGCTTGGCTGACCTCCCGCCGCCGCGTCGCGCTCTTCATATCCTCCACCGTCACGTTGAGTTCCGCCGCCACCGCCTCCAGCACCGACTGCGGACGCGCGATCGCGATCTCGAGCTGCGGGCTGAGGATCGGCGCGATATTCTCCACCCGCAGCGGCAGACCCGACATCGAAATATAGGCGACCGCGCGGATCAGCGCCCCTTCCAGTTCGCGAATGTTCGACTTGTAATTCGTGGCGATGTACTCGATGATGTCGCGCGGCAGGCGCATATTGTCGTACTCCGCCTTCTTCTGCAAAATCGCCATGCGCGTTTCCAGATCGGGCGTTTGGATGTCGGCAATTAGCCCCATCGAGAAGCGCGAACACAGCCGCTCTTGGAGACAGGGAATCTGATTCGGGGGGCGATCGCTGGCTAACACCACCTGCTTGCCAGCTTCGTGCAGCGCGTTAAACGTATGGAAAAACTCCTCTTGGGTGTACTCCGTGCCTTCGATAAATTGAATATCGTCCACGAGCAGCACGTCCGCCTCGCGATAGTGCTGGCGAAACTCCTGCATGCTGTCGCGGCGGATCGCGTCGATTAGGTCGTTGGTGAAGCGCTCGGTAGAGACGTAAAAAATCTTCGTGCTGGCGTCGGCGTCGAGGCGGTAGTGCCCGATCGCCTGCATCAGGTGCGTCTTGCCCAGACCGACGCCACCGCAGAGAAACAGCGGGTTAAACTCGCGCCCCGGATATTCCGCCACCGCCAGCGCCGCCGCGTGGGCCATGCGGCTGTTCGCACCGACCACAAACCGAGAAAACACGTATTTGCTGTTGAGCTCGAACTGGCGACCGGAAGCGGCCCCGCTCGGCGGTCGCTGCGGCCCGCGTCCCGCCCCCGGCGCGATCGTCGCATCGGCGATGCCGCCACGCGACGCCGGATCGAGCGTCAGTTCCACCTCGACCGTCTGCCCGAAAGCCTCGCTGGCCGCTGCTGCGATCTTTCCTAGATAGTACTTTTGCAGCCAGTTGCGCGCGAACGGGTTCGAGACGCGAACGCTCAGGCGCTGGCCGTCGAAATCTTCCGCCTGCGTCGCCGCGAGCCAAGTCTCGAAAGTCGGCGGGCTAAGCTCCTGCTTAAGCCGCTCCAGCACCGTCTGCCAGGTTGTTTCAAGGGATGTAGTCACAGAAGCGATGTGAAGGAACGGTGTGCGGGAGCGAGGTGAAGGGCAGTGAAGAGGCGCGCGAGCCGGATTCGAGGCCGGGGCACGCAGGCTGAATATCAGGGAAGTAGGGTCAGTGTAGCGTCGCTGCCCGGTTCAGAGAGGTCGATCGCCTGCGGGTAGCACTATCTCCGGAGGGCATCATCCAATTAGCGCTAGACCCTTTTTGCAATGAGCGGCGGGGCGGGCCGTCGAACGCCCGAGCCAACACGATCGCAGTGACTGAACCCCTCGCTGGATAAGGACTTTAAATCTAATTGATGGCAACTCCTCGCGTGGTGATGCGAGCTCGGCCTCCCGTGCCGCCGCCGCGCGATCGGCCTCCAGACTTAATATCCGCGCCTAATTCGACGCACCCAGGATATCTTCACCGTCGTGGGCATAGATGTAGCTGTAATTAAATTGCAAGGAATTCGGGTGGCGAATCACCGCAAACCCAAATTCCGTCACTTCTCTGGCGGGAAAAGTCGCCATCACCAGCTCGACGAGCTTGCGCGCCGGGATCGTCGGAACTTTGATGTAGTAGTCGCGGCGCGCGAAGAATTTTTTCTTGTCGCGCGGCACGACGATCCCGTTAACCCGGTGGGTATTTTGGATTGGCTTAATGTAGCGCTGCATGAATTCTTCCTGGTTTTTCTGCAAGCGATACAGCCGCTCCTGTTGCATCCAGCTCATACCGAACATCATTTTCAGCAGCTCGAATCCCAGCGTGTAGTTAAAAGCATTGTTGCTCTCCTCGGAGCTGCCCATCAGCTTGACGGCAATCTGCAAATACTGCTCCGGCTGACGCTGCAAGTCCTGGGCGCAGTGAACGTAAAACTGGCGGATGTACTTGCGAAGCAGGTTTTCCGTCAGCGTCGTGTTGATATGAAACGCCTTGAGGTGGCCTTCGACTTTTCGCTGGGTGTCGTAGTCGTCGAGCAGCCGAAATACCAGGCCGTCCGCCGTGTACTCATCGAGAAATTCTGCCTGCACGCTCGGCGGTGCTGCGCAGAGCACGTGGCATAGCGACAGCACGTAGCGCCGCTCGTTCCAGTGCAGCGAGCTCACCCACTGACGCACCTCTTGGGGCAACCGCGAGAAGATGGCATCGGAGTTAAACGTTTCGTTGGACAGCATAGCGGCGCTCTTCCTGGGTTCGAGCGAAAGTTAGGGCGGCAGGGTTCGGGCACGGATACACGCCAGAGGAGTTCGATTACTGCTCCCATCATCGCGGCAATTTATCTCTGCCGCCACTGGCTCAGCTTTCTGCTTGGCCCGACCGTACGCAAAACTCGATGCAGGCAGCGAAGTCCGAGCGACGGTCGTTATTTTCCGTTTTTCCACCTCGTCCGACTGGGTCAGAACTCGCGGCGTTTACTGCTTTCTCCGTAGTCTCCGAACGCCTGCGCTTTATCGGCGCTTTATAAACTCCGCGTTCGTGTGAAGAGTGGATGAAGCTCAGGGATTTTACGGTCACCTTGCGCCGCCGATCGGCTAATCTTCCGAAGAAGTACGGAGACAAAACAGTCGTCTTCGTCGTCAGACCATCAAGCTAGAGGTAGCAGACATGCGATGTTTAGTACGAATAGCTGTGATGTCAGGTGCGATCGCGATTGGATTGGGAAGCCCCGCTGTTGCGGGCACGATGTTTCGCTCGGTAGATTTGCCCGAACCGAGCGCGAGTGATTCGGAGTGGCTGCACGAGGCTGGTAACCCGACGCACTCCAGCGCAGACGATCTGGGCAGTGCGGCGATCGTCAAAAGTGCGCTCTCGTTACCCCAGACGGGCGAACCACACAGCTGGACGCGTTCGGGACGTGAGGTTGAAGCCGTAATCGCCTTGGTTAAAGCGCAGCTCGATCGCGTTCTCAGCGTCGATCGTCTGCTCGAGCGCGAGCCGACCGCTGTGACCGGCCCTGCGTATTTCCTAGCCCCATCCGTTCCCGACGCCCCGGGCAAGACCGCCGCGCTTGCGGAAACCGCCGCGGAAACCACTGAAGCGCCGCAGCCGGAGGGCCTGCCTCCGGAGGCGACTCCCACAGACGACTCCGATCGCGCTGACGCCGAAGGAAATATCGAGACAAGAGCCAGTACGGACGGTCTGGAAACGGGAGCGGCGCTGGGTCTGCTCGCGATCGGTTCGCTCCTGGCCGCGCGGGCACGACGCCAGGTCTAGTGCCGTCGGCTTACCTCGGAAGCTCTACGGGGCGGGTCTCGCAAAACAGGCCGGGAGTTATCCTCCTGACGGGGGCTAGGGTCGCGAGACTTTTACGGCAATACTTCTGAAAACAGAGTCATCGTCGTTCCTCCGCTCTTTTGAAAGTGGGGGAATTTGGCGATCTTGTCGTCATGTAAACGTACGCGTTATCTCGATCTCTCCTGAATCTAAAAATCTCCCGAGATCTTGCTGAGATCGGGAGATTTTTTGTGCTGACCGTAATTCTCTACAGCAGCAGTTTTCTCGATCGGTCTTCAGAATAGCACCGAAAGATTAAGACCTTATGTAGATTGCGGGGATTTTAAATGCCTTTGTAGACACCTTTGCATATTCTTGCGAATTGATTCTTTGTCGCATCTTTATAAAAGTCACTTTTTCTTGAAGACTGCGTAAAGTCATTCGGCTTTGCGTGCACTTGAGAGAACTTGGGAATAGATTTTCCGTATAAGTACGGAAGCAGCTTTTAGAACCTCCGTAGAAAAACAGAAGCTTTAAGGTACGTAAAATGCAAAACTTTGTGCGCGTTGCGATTACGGCTGGTGTGGCAGCGATCGGTTTGGGCCTCTCTACGGCTGCTCACGCCGGAACGCTCGTTGAGAAGAAAGTTGATTTCCGTGGATGGTGGCGGGCTGACGCATCCGAGCCGATCGATCTAGGCAACGGACTGATGCTGACGGTGACGGCTGGGGTGCACTCCGGCGGCCCGAGCGCGAATGCGCCTCTGAACGTCGTCCGTGATGCGAAGGTAACTCAAAACGCCAAAGGCTTGGGCGTAAAGAACTTCCCGATCGTCGACTCGAAAGAGCTCGACGGTTCTGGCTTTCCGGAGTTCCTGCGCTTTACGTTCTCCGAGGCTATCGATCTTAGCTCGGTGTTCTTTTCCAAGGCCGATGGGAAAGACGAGTTCGATGTGGGCATCGACGGTATCGACATGCACATCAACGACACGTTCGGCACCGATCGCATTCGCAGCTTTGCGCGGGTTCCCACACGGAAGGGTCCCCTGTATAAGGTGGACTTCTCGGGCGGCGTCGATCTCGCCGGTGACGGCACGAACGCCCTGGTTCCGGCAGAAGGTACGGTCTTCGACTTTTACACGACCGACAAGGGAGACGACTACCGTATTGCGAAGATGAAAATCGTCCACGAAGTACCCGAACCGGCGACGGCGCTGGGGCTGCTGGCGGTCGGTTCGCTGGCGATCGCGCGCGGACGCAAGCGCGACAGCTAGCTCGATCGCGCGTGACTCAGGCCGCTCTGCCGACCTAGCGATTCCAGGCAATATCGAGGAATGTATCTCGCTGCATCCCCGGTTTCACGCTGAAGCCGGGGATTTGCCGTGCGCTAGGCGGTTCGACAGGGCTCTCCGGGACAGCCCCAAGGCATGCCATCAATTCGCACCCGACTCCTTACGAAGTCAGCAGTTGAGCGCCCGACCCAAAATCAAATTAGGGGCTGAAATCCTTGTCAGCTAGGCGCTGTAGATTTAATGGATAACGAGCCCCTAGTCGTCGAGCGAGAACTTCAACGCCACGGGCTTATCGGTAGACGCGGTGCTACACCAGACGCGATCGTCGTTGGCCCGCTCGTATATGCCGCAGGTGACCACCTGCTCCAGGGCCTCGGCGCTGCCTTGGAACGAGCCCGGATCGATATTGAGCTTGCGACGAAACTCCGGCCAAGTCACGTCCAAGATTTTGCCGTCGCAGACCATTTCCACCTCCGCGCGCTCGATATCGATATCTCCGACATCAACTTCAACTTCCGCGTCTTCAATTTCGATAAACTTGCAGGTCTCTAGCTTGCCCTGGCCGCATCCGGCAATTAGGGCGAGGCTCGCTCCGATCGCGATCGCCACTCCCGATCGCGCCGGACGGCCTTGGAAAAACGAGTCGAGCATCAATCTGCTCCCAGTTTGTAAAACAGCGTGCTTCTAAAATACGCGACCCGCCCCGCCACGAGAGCCGAACTTAATATATAAGTCCACATTGACAACTGCTGAGATTACACAAAGCTCAACCCTAAATCTTTCGGGTCGGCGGCTCGATCGCCACTCCGAAGATTTCGAGATTCTTTACTTGGAAATGCGAGCGCGACTCTCTTGTTTGTTGAGGTGTCTAAAGGCGGGGAAAATAATTGTTGCAAGCCCTCGCCACTACTGAGCTCTGACCTTTACTGTGATCCCTACAGGCTCTTGTGTCGATCGATGCATTCTCTCGGTTTCAGCCGGTAGAGATGCCTATTTAATTTCGTTGTTTTGGCTATTGATGCGAGAGCCCGTGCGAACTTAATGAAATCGCTAAACGAGGTATTCTGCTATGAAATTTATCGAACAAACTCGGAAAGCACTGCGTTTCTTTTCGGAAGGCGCGATACGTTTGTTTTCTCCTTCCGATGACTCGTACCCCGATGTCGGCGTTCAGCCCTTTGAAGGATATCCCTCGAAGAAAAGAAGCGATTAGGTCGGCTTCGTGACGTGTGGTGCTGCTTGTTGTGTTGTGCTCTGGCGCTGTGCTGTCGTGCTGTGTCGGGGGGCTTAGAGCGCTCCAGGAATACATTGGTCTGGAAGTTGGCAATGAAGGCTGAGCTTGTCGATCGCGTAGCGTCGATCTCGCCGATAGCCTGGGCGTGTCGCACTCCGACTGCGCTCAGTGCTCGATTCCTAGACGGTGAGCGTTTATTTCCGTGGAGTATTCTTCGTGGGTTGTGCTCGGCCACTGTGTTGTTCGATCTCAGCCTCTGTTCTGGTGGATAGGGGCTTTTTTACGGGCGATCGCGACGGAGCCACCATGCCGACGGAGCATCCGGGCGGTCGGGCGCGATTTTCGTATAATGGCGGGAAGCGCGAGCAAAGTTTAACGAACGGGAACGGCAGACCGGTGGACGAGTACGATCGCGACTTCGAGCAGGCGATCGCCCTCCTCGAACACTACAGCTTCGATATTGCAGGCAGCTCGGCGCGGGGATTTTCCACTTATTGGGCGGAGGACTTGCCGACGGAGTGGCTGCGGCTGGCCGTGCTCGAGGCGCTATACCAAGGACGCTACAAGGCCGTTTCCGTGTCGCAGATTTTGGCGCTGTGGGAGCGCAAACAAAAGCCCCAACCGCACTTTAACGACGAGTTCGAGCGCTTGATTTGCGATCGTCTGTTTGCCGAACTCGACGTGCCGCCGACCGAACTGGAGCCGACGGAGTCGTCCGCAGAGCTGCCCGACGAGAATCCCACCGGTGCGGTGGAGTCGGTGGCGGACTCAGAACCGGAGTCCGCTCCCCAAGACCCCGCCCCAAGCCGCGATCGCCCCACCGCGATCGAGCAGTTCGTCCCTGAAGACGACAGCCCGGTTTATGACAAGCTGCGCGGACTAACGAGCACGGCGACGGGCGATGCGCCCGCCGACTGAGGCTGCCGCCGTACCTTCAGCAAAGTCTCTAGCGAGGTCTCTAGCGAGGTCTCTAGCTATGTCTCCCCCAGCAAGCAATGCCTTCCGCCCCGCTTCCCGAGCTGCCCTTCCGCATTGAGACGACGGCCGACGGTTCGCAGACCTTTTTTTCTGAAGACTTCGGGCAGCTCTTTCACAGCCACTTCGGCGCGCGCCAGGAGGCCGAAGCAAAGTTCGTGCGCATCACGCGGCTGGCCGAACGCGCCGCAACGCGATCGCAGCTAACGATCTTGGATATCTGCTACGGCCTGGGTTACAACACGGCGGCGGCGCTAACGGCGATTTGGCAGGCCAACCCGGACTGTCGGGTGCGCTGGCACGGGCTCGAGTCGGACTTGCGGGTTACGCGCGCCGCGATTGACGCTGGTCTGATGGAACCGTGGCCTCAGGCGGTGCAGCAGGCGATCGGAGAGCTGGCCGAAACGCAGCAGGTAAATGGCGAGCAGTTCCAGGCCGTGCTGCACGTGGGCGATGCTCGCCGGACGATCGCGGCAGTGCTGGCGAGCGGTGTTCGGGCCGATGCGATTTTTCTCGATCCGTTTGCGCCGCCGGACTGCCCCCAGCTCTGGAGCGTTGATTTCTTGGGACGGTTGGCGCGGTGCTTGGCAGAAGATGGCTACCTGGCGACTTATTCTTGTGCGGCGGCGGTGCGGGCGGCACTGGTGGCGGCAGGGCTGGCGATCGGCTCGACGCCACCGGTCGGGCGCAACACCCACGGAACGGCCGCGCGCTGGTGCGAGGCGGGGTTAACACCACTCGATCGCCGCGCTCGCGAGCATTTACTGACCCGCGCCGCCGTTCCTTATCGCGACCCGAGCGGCACGGATACGGCAGCGGCGATCGTCCAGCGACGCCACCGCGAGCAGCAGGCTTCCCCTCTCGAACCGACGACTCGTTGGAAAAAACGCTGGCGCGGCATTCGTGAATGACCTTCGGCAGCGCCAAGCCTTCACGCTAGACCCTTGAGGTGGCGAACCGTCGAACGTCCGACCCAACAGCAACGTCTTGGGTCTATAACCTCCGTTGGGTCAGCGCTAGGGAGACGACTGCCCCTAGCGGGAGACGGCGAGCTGGCGGTGGTACACGGCATAGAGCAGTCGATCGATCAAGGCCCGCTCGGTGTCGCCGAGGTTGTCTGGGTCTTCGACACCCGACAGCAGACACGACTTGAGCAGAGCACAAGTGTCGCGGCTCACCGTGCCTGATTCCCACGCTTGAAAATAAAGATCTGGCAGGCTGGCGCTCGAAAAACGGGAGAGTGAATGGCTCATCTTTTCAGTGCTCGGAACGACGGGTGTATCTGGAAGCGCAGTCGATGCAGCGGCCAGGGGCAGTTCCCGTGGTGGGTCTCACCCTACATTATTAACCTTCGCAATTTCTGCCCTTTTTTACGCAACGATCCGCGAAATCGCGTAACAGTATTGCGACTGTCACGGAGTCGCGACTCACAATGCTGTGACGCGATCGCCCGGAGGCGTCCGGTCGCCTGAGCCGCAAATCACGCCCCGCAGGTCGATCGCGCAATTTTGGCCATCGTGCGACCGGCGGGCGGAATGGCAAGCGATGGCGATCTCGCCCAGGCGATCGCGCGGCCAATTGTAAAACTGGCCACCGTGCTGTCCGCTGAGGGGTTGGGTTTGGAGGCTGATGTTCTAGACAGCTTCGGGCTGCGCTTTCACGATGGGCGAGATCGACGCCGTCTTCGCTGCGCGCTCTAGCGGCAGCAAGATATGGAAGGTCGTGCCCACACCGATGGTCGAGTCGAAATGCAGCTTGCCGCCGTGGGTTTCGGTGACGATCGTGTAGCAAATCGAAAGGCCCAATCCCGTACCGCGTCCGACGTCTTTCGTGGTGAAGAATGGGTCGAAAAGTCGCGATCGCGCTTCTTGGGGAATGCCCAGAGCGTTATCGGCGATCTGGATTTCGACGCTGTCGTCCCGACGGCGAGTCCGAATTTCGACGATCGGCGTCGGTGCGTTTACCTGCGTCCAGCGATCGACCTCTGCCGCATCCTCGATCGCGTTTGCCACAAGATTCATCACCACTTGGTTGACTTGATTGGCGTAGCAGGAGACCAGCGGCAGCTCGCCGTAGTCTTTGCGAACCTCGATCGAGGCTCCGGATAGCCCGGTCTTGAGGCGGCTGCTGAGCATCAGCAGCGTGCTGTCGATGCCCGCATGCAGATCGACATTTTTAAACTCCGCCTCGTCCAGCCGCGAGAACGTCCGCAGCGATTGCACGATATCGCGAATGCGCTCAGTTCCCGACGAGAGCGAGTCGAGCAGCTTCGGCATATCGCCGATCGAGAAACCAATATCGAGATCCTCGGCCAGCGCGTTCATCTCCTCGTCGTCCGGATAGCGTTCTTGATAGGCGTCGAGCAGTTCGAGAATGTCGGAGATGTAGTCGCGTGCGTGAACGACATTGCCGTGGATAAAGTTGATGGGGTTGTTGATTTCGTGGGCGACCCCCGCCACGAGCTGCCCGAGGGACGACATTTTCTCAGTTTGTACGAGCTGACTTTGGGTGGAGGCCAGTTTTGTCATGGCGTTTTGGAGAGCTTGGTTACGCTCCAGGGTGGTGCGCTCGGAGCTGCGTAGCTCCTCGGTGCGCTGCCCGACTCGCTCGATTAAATAGTTGAGCGACGCGCCGAGCTTCGCGATCTCGTCTTTGGTGACGATCGGGGCGCGCAGCGTGTAGTCGGCGTCGTTTGCAGCCTGCTGCGCGACTGCCGCCGTCTGGGCGATCGGATTGACGATATTGCGCGTCGTGCGCCACGCTAGCACTCCGGCAATGCAGGCTGAGAATAAAACACTGAAGCCGACGACCCCTTTCTCATAGCCCTGAATCACCTCCATCGCCTCGCTGCGTCGGCGCTCCTCTCCTTGCGCTCGCCGACGCATGCTCTCGATCTTCTCGTAGTAAAGATCGAGCACGTCCAACGTGGCGCTGCGAATCACTCGATTCAGCGCCAGGCGCAACATCTCAGCGTCCTCCGCAGCAGACTGTTCTTCGAGAGCGCCGAGGCGCTCGACGATCGGGGCGCGGTAATCTTCTAGCGCCTTTGCGTAACCTTCAAGCAATCGATCGATGTCCGGCTCGTTCTCGAACAGCCAGGGCGGTGCCGCTTCGGCCCAGGCTTGAAAGTCTCGGACGACCGCGATCGCCGTCATCATCTGACGATCGAAGGTCTCGATCTGGGATTTGCGCTTGCGGGCGCTCTGGGGAAACACGTCCAGCCGCAGCGCCCTCGCTTCCGCACGGGCGACCGCTGTTTGCAGCGCGTCGAGCCGATTCGATTTGTTCTGAACGAGGAACAATCGCTCGACATTCACGCCCTGAAAAATATCCGCGACGATCAATCCGGTCAACGAGCCGCATACTCCAATCCCGATCGCGACGATGTACCCGAAACCAATACGGGTATAGAGCGACTGCCGTAAGGAAACTCCTGGGAGTGGCGTGCGATCGCGCTTGAAGACTTTGCCCAGCCGATGAGCGATCTGCGACAGAAGAGACGTCATGGCTGCAACACTGAAAGCTCCAAACTTAGCAAACCGTATTTTAAATTTATCCTAACCGCCTCAAATGAATCCGGTTTTTTACGGAGTTTCAGTAAGTTTACGCAGGTTTTTTACATTGTTTTACGCAAGCTATGCCGGAGCTTCGCGAGGATTTCAGGCGACTGTGGGCCAATCTGGCCAGTTACTGCGCTCTTTTTGCGAGGCTCCGCGCGGAACGAAGCCCGTAATTACCGCAGTCTCTGCCGCTTCTGTCGCACTCTATCGCCGCCGAGCTACCAGGGCGAGCCGATCGTCGTGAAGCCCGCCCAGAAAAATGGGCGATCGAGCCGGATGTTGGCGTTTGCCGGAACCAGGCCATTTTCGATGAACTCGGCGGGGATGGGGATACGCGTCTCCGAAAGGATTAGCTCGCCCACCTCGATACGTACGTCACCGTTCAGCAGCGCGAGCTGGGTTTGGCGCAGGGCTTCGGCTTTTGTTGTGGTGTCGTCGAAGTGGCGGTACAGCTCGCTCATCAGCGCCGCCGTGCCCAGATCGCTGACGCTCCAGAGGCTGGCGATCGCCGTCTTGACGCCCGACTGTAGTGCCAGTCCCGCAAAGCCCAGCTCGGCTCCGTCGTCGCCAGTTGCCGTCTGGCAGGCGCTCAGCACCAGCAAATCGAGCGCCGGTTTGTTCCAGGGCAGCTCGTTCATGCGGCTGAGCGGGAAAGCCGTTTCCCAAAAACGAATAAACGAATCGTCCGGTTCGCCGGGATTAAACAGGGCGTGGGTCGCAAGGTGGATGATGTCGAAGTCGCGCGCGGCCAGCTTGGTACGCAGGCGATCGACGGTGAAGTCTGTATTCAGCAGCGTCGGATCCGGCGTGGTGTCGATCTGGCGTGGCGGCGCGTAGTATCCGCCATCGGGAGCAACTTCCGACGCCGCCGAGCGAATATTGTCCAGCTCGAAGGGAACGGCGGGCAGTGGCGCGAGGTCGTCGAATTCCGACGCGCCCATCGTCAGCAGCCGCGTCGCTTCGATCGGCTTGTAGTCCGTGTCGATCAGGTTAAAGGCCGGAATCCGCGTCAGGTTGTAGCGCTCGATCAAGAAGCTGTCGCCATCGTAAAGCGCCGCGATCGGCAGACCGCGCAGCCCGTTGCCCAGGCAGATCAGCAGGCTATCGATGCCCTCGGCCTGGAAGTATTCTGCCTCGAACGGCTCGACGATCCAGCGGTGGAGTTGCTGGGCGGCGGCGAGATCGGAGCGGCGCGGGCGCGCCACCTCGAAGAAAAAGCGGCGTACGGTGGGGCGCAGCTCGGCCTCCGGTACGTCGTAGCGATCGCGCACCACCTCACCCTGCTGGGTCAGCATCACCAAATGTAGGTGGTCGCGGCGGGGAATCGCCCACAGCACCGCCGGGGTGGTGTCCGTCTCGCCTGCAATTTGGCCCAATACCTCGGTAATTTCGGCCACGTCGCGATCGGCGCTCGCTAGGTCGCGTCCGAAGTAGCTCTCGAACTCTGCCTCGAGCCCCGCCTCCATCGGCAGAATGCTGGTGGCCGGGGCCGCCTGGGGTTGAGCGCTCTGGCTTGGGGCGCTAGCGTTGGCCGCAAACTCGTCCTGCCAGGCCCCGATCGCCCAAACGCAGAGAGCCGACAAACAAAACAGCAAGAAACGCCGCCACAGTGAAAGTCGCATGTCCAATTAAATCTCCTAGATCGCGCCACGACCGACACTCGTGCGGGCCGCTACTTCTTATTATCGAGACGAAGCAGGCGTTCTCCGGTTTCTGGCGCTAATTAATTAGCCGCACGAAGCGCTTTTTACCCACTTGCAGCACGCGTCCGCTCAGGTCTACCGGATTCTCGAATGCGGTGTTGACGTCCGAAACTCGATCGCCGTCAAGCCGCACCGCGCCGCCCTGGATCTGCCGACGCCCTTCGCCGCCGCTCTTGCATAGGCCGCTCGCCCCGAGGATGTAGAAGAGCTTCGCGGGAAACTCGATATCCGCGAGCGAAAACTCCGGTACGGCCTCCGCCGCCGCCGATTTGCCGCCGCCCGTCAGCGTTGCTGCATCTTTTTGTGCCTGGATCGCCGCCGCTTCGCCGTGATACTGCGTCACCACGTCGATCGCCAACAGCTTTTGCGCCTCGCGCGGATTGTCCGGCATGGTGTCGAGCGCGCGATCGGTCAGCAGCTCGAAATACTGCTTCACCAGGCTATCCGGCGTCTTCTCCAGCTTCGAGTACATCGACAGCGCATCTTCCGAGAGCCCGACGTAGTTGTTCAGCGACTTCGACATCTTTTGCACGCCGTCCGTCCCGATCAAGATCGGTAGCAGCAGCCCGAACTGAGTCTTCGCCGTGCCGAAGTGGCGCTGCAGGTCGCGCCCGACGGCGATATTGAACTTCTGATCGGTTCCGCCCAGCTCCACATCCGCCTCGACAGCCACCGAGTCGTAGCCCTGCATCAGCGGATAGAAAAACTCGTGCAAAAAGATCGGACTGCCCTGCTCGTAGCGCAGCGAAAAGCCCTCCTTCGCGAGCATTTGCCCGACCGTCATCGTCGAGAGTAGCTCCAGCGTTTTGCTCAGATCCAGGCCCGAGAGCCATTCGGAGTTGTAGCGAATCTCCAAGCGTCCCGGCGTGTCGAAGTCGAGGATCGGGCGCACCTGATCGAGGTAGGTTTGGGCGTTTTGCTTGACCTGCTCGTCCGTGAGCTGCTTGCGAACTTCGGACTTTCCCGTCGGGTCGCCGATGCGGGCGGTGAAGTCGCCGATAATCAGCACCGCTGTATGTCCCGCGTCCTGAAAGGCGCGCAGTTTGCGCACCGGAATGCTGTGGCCGAGGTGCAAATCTGAGCCGGTGGGGTCAACGCCGAGCTTGACGCGCAGGGGGCGATCGGCGGTTGCCAGCAGCCGCTCGATGTTGTCGCGGGGGCTTTCGGAGCCGGGCTGGCTGGGGAAGATTTCTTCTGTACCGCGATGCAGCCAGGACAGGCCGGAAGTCTCTTGAGAAGTGGTCATTTTGCGCGTCGGAGTGGCGATCGATGAGCGGGATTTCAGCGGGGCGCTAAGCCCGGTAACCCAGACTACAACGCCGATCGCCCCCCACGGAGCATTCGACGCAGAATCGTCTGGGCCGGACGCGATCGCGCTTGAATTGCCCCATCAATCGGCTTCAAATAATCTTCACAACTTAACTCTTGCAATTCCAGGATATATCTTTACAATACTTAACCAGCTGCGAACATAAGGCGTTGCTCTCCATCTTCTTCGCCGCCATCGGCGCTTTGCCATCGTGACCTATATCGACGCAGACCCCACCGCACTCCTCGGAATGGTGGCCGCAACGCTTACGACCTGCGCGTACCTGCCGCAGCTCCTCAAGATCTGGAAATCGAAGTCGGCGGGCGATATGTCCTGGGTGATGCTGATCGTCCTCTGCGCGGGCGTGGCGCTCTGGCTGGCCTACGGCGTCGCGATCCACGACATGCCGGTGATCGTTGCCAACACGCTGACGTTGCTCTTTATTTTCACGATCTCGACGCTGAAGGTGATTTACCGCCCGCGCGTCGCTCGCTAGCGTGGACTTTTTCTAGCGCAGCTCAATGTTCGACCATCTTTCTCTCGGCATTGCCGACCTCGATCGCCGCTTCGCGTTCTGCGACGCAGCGCTGAAACTCCTGGGTATTAGCCGTATGTTCGCGATAGGCGATATCGGGCATCGCGGCCTATGTCGATTCGCAGCAGGCGTCGTTCTGGCTGTATTCCAACTGGCCGTATTTCAAAACGAGTGACAAAACGCCACTGGTCGATATTCTCCGTCCGCTGCGCTTCCACCTGGCATTTCGGGCGAGCGATCGCGCGACGATCGACGTCTTCTGCACCGCCGCGATCGCCCAAAGCGGAACCGACGAGGGCGCAGCGGGAATCCGCGTCCAGAATCACCTGAGCTACTACGCCGCCTACATCCGCGATCCCGACGGCTACAAGATCGAAGCTGTCTGCCAAGCTTCAGCCTGAGCCGCCGCCTGAACTGATACGTCGCCCGACTTAACGATCGGGTTCGGGTATCGGGCGAATGTAAGCCGAATTGGCGCGAACGAAACAGCCCTCGACTTCTCCTTCGTGGCTGGCGCGGACGTAGAGCCAGGGTAAGTCGCGATCGTCGAACTCAGGGCCGATCGCACCGAGCAGAGAAACTTCAAACGTGCTTCCCGACGGCAACGTGCCGACAACAGGAAACTGATAAAGATGTCGCCGGTAATCGCCATCGACGAAGCTGTAATCGTCGCTGTTGATGGACTCGTCATACCGGCGGCAATTTAAGCCTGCCGGGTCGGAATCGGCGACCTGCCACCAGGTATGGCTGATACGAAAGCTCTCGCGACCGTTACGTCGCGTGATGTAATTGCCATTTTCATCGGTCGAAGGCCACAGCGCGACTGCCGTCGTACTCCCCAGTAGGATGACGCCCGCCACTGCGCCGCATGCGGCTAACATTTTCGTCAATTTCTGCATTGCGATCGAGTTCCTGGTGAATTTGTCTCTCGGGCGTGTCATCAATTCGCGCCAGAACCTTTAAGAGGTGAGCTGTTGAACGCCCGACCCAACAAAAAAAGGACTGAAACCTTTGCTGGATGAGGGCTACAAATTTAATTGATGACAGCCCCTAGCCTTTCTCTGTTTGACAGGGAAGCTTCAGGAGATCTGGGCGCAATTCCGGTGGCGGCGTCAGACTGCTACGATCGCTCTCGAAATCCAGAGCGTTGCGGCCATGACATCCCCTTCTTTTTCCAGCGCGCGCGAGGTCGCGACCGAGTTCGATCGCTGGGCGCAGGCGGGTCGCGGCGATCGCATGGCCGACGGCCACCGCCACGCCACTCGGGCACTAATCGACGACCTGGCGATCGCTACCGATTCGGTGGTACTCGATGCAGGGTGCGGTATCGGCTGGGTGCTCAATGATTTGCTCGGCTCGCGCATCGCCTCGGGGGTCGGCATCGACCTCTCGCCCGACACGATCGCGATCGCCAACGATCGCCGCACGCTGCCCCACCTGAAGTTCGCCGTCGCCGACAGCGCCGACACGCAGCTTGAAGCCGAGACGTTTTCGCATGTCGTCTCGATCGAGTCGCTTTACTACACGCCCGACCCGCAGGAAACCCTGGCCGAGTGGCTGCGAATCTCTCGTCCCGGTGGTCGCATGGGGCTGGTCATCGATCTCTATCGCGACAATCCGGCTGCATCGCACTGGGTTGAAGCTCTGTCGCTGACGGTGCACAATCTGTCGGTGCCGGAGTGGCGGGCACTGCTAGAGTCTGCAGGATGGCGCGAGGTTGAAGCTCGCCGCGTGCCGCTGCCGATCGACACCAAACCCAAAGCCTTCACGCCGTCGCCGTACTTCCCCAGCTACGAACTATATCGGGGCTACTGCGAGGCGGGCTCGCTTTTGCTGACTGCTCGAAAGCTGGGCTAGCGGCTAACCTTTGATGCTGCGATCGGTCAACGACCTCTGCCGACCAGTCAAAACTGCAGGTCGTCCGGTTCGTTCGGGTCTTGCGGCTGGGCCGATCGCGCTGCACAGACCAGCCGAATTTCGCCATAGCTGACCGTCCCTTCTAGTGCCTCGAAAATCGGTTTGAGCTTCTGCGATTGAACTCGATCGATCGCTGCTTCGATGCGCGATCGCACGCCCGATTCGATATACGGCGCGATATCCACAACCTTTCCCGCCTCCACCAGTTGAGCGAGATGGCTTAACACCGTCGTTTCCTTCAGATCGCGCTCGCGAGCAATTCGCTCGATGTCCCAGCCCTGCTGCAACATCTCCCACGTCTGTAGCTGCGTGCGACCCAAGTTTGTCGCATCCACACCGTCGTTCGCATTCGTCTCGCAGTAGCTCCGAATCGCCCCGACAAATGCATCGCCGTACTCATCCAGCTTGAACGCGCCAACCCCAGAAATCTGTGCCATCGCTTCCAGCGTCGTCGGTTGCTTTTGCGCCATCAGCCGCAGCGTCGAGTCGGCAAAAATCACGTAGGGCGGCACGGATTTTTCCGTCGCAATCCGCTTCCGCAGCGTCCGCAGCTCCTGGAACAGTGCCTGTCCCATCACCGTCGAATCGGGTCGATCGTCGTCGAGCGCGATCGCCTTCCGTTTCGGATCGACCGCAATCTCCACCGATCGCTGCTTTTTCATCACCTCCCAACTCAGCGCGTTCAGCTTCAGAATCGGAAAGCCGTCGGTGGTTTCGGAGACCAAACCCTGATGCAGCAGCGATCGTGCCAGCATCTTCCACTCGTCCGCCGTGCGATCCTTGCCGATGCCATAAGTCGAAAGCTTGTCGTGGCCACGCTTGAGAACGTTTTGCGCTTTCGAGCCGCGTAGCACGTCAATTAGGTGCTTCGTGCCGAATCGCTCCTTCGTCCGCGCCACGCAAGACAGGAACTTCATCGCCTCGATCGTCCAATCTTCGATCGGCTTCGGATCGCAACAGTTGTCGCACTTGCCGCAGTTTCCGGGGAAATCCTCGCCAAAGTAACGAAGCTGAACCGTATTGCGGCACTCTGTACTCTCCGCATAGTCGCTAATCTGTCGAAGCTGCTGCCGCGCTACCCGCTGCTCGTCCTCGTTCGAGCCCTGCTGGATCAGCCACTCGACTTTGCCCACGTCCCCGGCGCTGTAGTACAAAACGCACTCCGAATCCTCGCCGTCGCGTCCCGCGCGCCCCGACTCCTGGTAGTAGCTCTCGATGTTTTTCGGCAGATCGTAGTGAATCACGAAGCGCACGTCGGGCTTGTCGATGCCCATCCCAAAGGCGACAGTGGCGACCATCACCTGCACGTCGTCGCGAATGAAGCGGGTTTGATTTTCAGAGCGAGTGTCGCCATTGAGACCCGCGTGGTACGGCAGTGCTGAGACCTTGTCGGCCACCAGCTTTGCGGCTAGCTCTTCGACTTGTCGGCGGCTCATACAGTAGATAATTCCCGAGCCGCCCTGACGAACCCGCGCCAGAATTTCGCGGTAGGTGGACTTTTTCTCCTTTGGGCGGACTTCGTAGTAGAGGTTGTGGCGGCGGAAGCTGGCGATGTGGACGAAGGGCGATCGCAGGGCGAGCTGGCGGACGATATCCTGACGGACGCGATCGGTGGCGGTGGCGGTCAGCGCAGAAACGGGTATGTCGGGATAGCGCTGGCGCACGAGTCGCAATTGGCGGTACTCCGGGCGAAAGTCGTGCCCCCAAGACGAGACGCAGTGGGCTTCATCGACCGCGAGACCCGCAATGCCGACGTCCTCTCGGACGCGATCGAGCAAATCGAAAAATCCTTCGCTTAGCAGCCGCTCCGGCGCGACGTAGAGCAGCGAAATCTCGCCGCGCAAAATCGCCTGAATCCGATTGAAGCTTTCCTGGCCGTCCAGCGTGCTGTTGAGGAACGTCGCGCTGATGCCGTTGGCTTTCAGCGAATCGACCTGATCCTGCATCAGCGCGATCAGCGGCGACACGACGATCGTCACGCCCTTGCGCAAAATCGCCGGAAGCTGGTAGCACAGGGACTTACCGCCGCCCGTCGGCACGATCGCCAAGATATCCTCGCCCCCGAGCGATCGCTCGACGATTTCCCGCTGCCCCGGCCTGAAGTCTGCGTGGCCGAAGCTCTGTTTCAGCACCGAGTCAAGGTCAGCGGCGGTGCGCTCGGCAGTGAAGTCAGGCAAGTCGGCGGGTGAGTCGGCGGGCAGCATATGAAATCAGCACGAAAAATGGCTCGATCTTTAGGATACAAGTCGAGCGAGCTGTGTGGGCGCGAGTTTGCGGTTGCGATCGCAGGTAGCAATCGCCCTGGGAGCCAACAGAGAGTTAGGATCGCGATCGCGGAGCCAATCGCTGGGCGATTTTCGTTGCTTTCAGCGGTTCGGCGATCGGCATTCGAGCTATCGAGGAGCCTTCACCATGAATGCTGTTGAGATTGAAGAAGCCGTATCGGAACTGGCGGCTGCGCCGTTCGATCGCGAGGCGTTCCCGTTTGCGTTTCTAGAGGCTTTCGGCAACAAGGCAACGACAATTAAGCGGCTGAAGAGCAAAAAGAACAGCACAAATCGCTCGGATATCGGCGGGGTACTTCAGCGCAACAATATTCACATCAAGGTTTGCGATCGCGACGAGGTGACGGCGACGCTGGCGGCACTGCGAGAGAGTCCGGCGACGGCGAAGCAAAAGGCGAAGTTCGTGCTGGCGACGGATGGCGAGACGCTGGAGGCGGAGAGCTTGGCGGATGGGGAGACGATCGCCTGTGAGTATGTGGCGCTGGCGGACAAGTTCGGCTTTTTCCTGCCGCTGGCGGGGATTACGACGGTCAAGCAGATTCGCGAAAATGCGTTCGATATCAAGGCGACGAGTCGTCTCAATCGGCTGTATTTGGAGCTGCTGAAGGAAAATCCGGGGTGGGATGGGGACGATCGCCGCGAGGATCTAAATCACCTAATGGCGCGGTTGATTTTCTGCTTTTTTGCGGAGGATACGGATATTTTCCACGGGGAGGGGTTGTTCACGCAGACGATCGCGCAGATGAGTGCGGCGGATTCGTCGAATACCCATGAGGTGATTGCGGAGCTGTTTCGGGCGATGCGGACGCCGCCGAAGGAACGCGAGGCGGCGGGGATTCGCAGTTGGGCGGGTCAGTTTCCGTATGTGAATGGGGGGCTATTTTCGGGGCGTGTGGAGGTTCCGCGTTTTAGCAAGGTGGCGCGATCGTATTTGCTGCATGTGGGAAATTTGGACTGGACGCAGATCAATCCGGATATTTTCGGGTCGATGATTCAGGCGGTGGCGGACGACGAGGAGCGTGGCGCGTTGGGGATGCACTATACGAGCGTGCCGAATATCCTCAAGGTGCTGAATCCGCTGTTTTTGGATGAGTTTCGCGAGCAGTTGGAAGCGGCGGGGGAGAACAAGCGCAAGCTGTTGAATTTGCGCGATCGGCTGTCAAAAATTCGGGTGTTCGATCCGGCCTGTGGGTCGGGGAATTTTTTAACGATCGCGTACAAGGAGATGCGGGCGATCGAGGTGGAGGTTAATCGGCGGCGAGGCGAGGAGGAGCGTGAGTCTGCGATTCCGATTAGTAATTTTCGGGGGATTGAGATTCGCCATTTCTCGTGTGAGATTGCGCGGTTGGCGTTGGTGATTGCAGAGTATCAGTGCAATGTGATGTATCTGGGGCAGCGGTTGGCGAGTTTGTTGGTGTTGCCGTTGAAGCGGGAGAATTGGATTACCTGTGGGAATGCGTTGCGGTTGGATTGGTTGGGGTTGTGTCCGCCGGGGGGGACGGAGTCGAAGGTGGTGGCGGACGATTTGTTTGGGTCGCCGTTGGAGCAGACTGAGGTGGATTTTGAGAATTTAGGGGGTGAGGTGTTTATTTGTGGGAATCCGCCGTATTTGGGTGGAAAAGGCCAGACAAAACTCCAAAAGGAAGAGCTTACAGATGTCTTTCAAACGACAAAAAAGATAGGTGAACTGGACTATGTTGCAGGATGGATACGAAAGGGAGCGGATTATGTGTGTTCCGCAAATGCAAGCGCAGCTTTTGTCACAACCAACTCAATAAATCAGGGATCCCAAGTTCACCAGCTATGGCCTATCATTTTCGGGATCGGGGTTGAGATATTCTTTGCATACCGAAATTTTCGCTGGTCAAACAATGCATCTAAAAATGCTGCGGTTATTTGCTCAATAATTGGACTCAAGAGGAAAAGCAAACAATTAAAAAAGTTTTTCTCTGAAGAGCTTTCACAGGATGTCGATTGCATTAGCCCATACCTGATACCTGGTAAAAAGCAGGTTATCTCACAGCAACTCTCGCCAATTTCAGAGCTGAGTCCCATGATCACAGGAAATAGCCCTTATGACGGAGGAAATTTACTTCTGTCGCCTGAGGAGAAAGATCGACTCCTAAGGGAGTATCCGGAAGTCAAAACTGTTGTCAAGAGAATATATGGTGCGAAGGGATACTTGCATGGAGAGCAGCGATACTGCATTTGGATGCCAGAAGATCGCCTGCCAGAAAATATCACGGAAATCCAAGAAATCCAGTCGCGCATTCAGAGCGTTAGTAAATTCAGGCAAAGTGGTGGCTCCGTGGCCAAAAGCTTGGTGAGCATACCGCATAGATTTCGTTACACGCATCAAGCAAAAAATAGACTGATCATTGCTCCTAGAGTTTCTTCCGAACGTCGTTCCTATATCCCTTTTGGATTGATGAGTTCTGAATGTATCGTCAGCGATTCTGCACAGGCAGTATATGACCCACCATTGTGGAACTTAGCAGTTTTACTGAGCCTCCTACATGTTTCATGGACGCGATTAGTAGCTGGGAAGCTCAAAAATGACTTTCGTTATGCTTCGGCTCTTTGCTATAACACCTTCCCCGTCCCCACCCTCACCAGCCAAAACAAAACCGACCTCACCCGCGCCGCCGAAACCATCCTCCTCGCCCGCGAACGCTACTTCCCCGCCACGATCGCCGACATGTACGACCCCAAACGCATGGACAGCGAATTCCCTGAAGTTCGCCGCGCCCACGAACACAACGACGAAACCCTCGAACGCATTTACATCGGACGCCGGTTTAAAAACGACACCGAACGCCTCGAAAAACTCTTCGAGATGTACGCCAAAATGACCGAACCCAAACCGCTAGAGAACACCAAAGCTGCAAAAAAACGTAAAAAGAAAAACACAAACTCAAAATAACAGTTGCGCCTTACTACACTGATATAGATGACGATCGACGCTCTCCAAAACCTCAAGCTTCCAATCGAGATACCACTCGGAGAACTCACAAAACTCTGCGAGGATCGCGAGATAGCCGAGCTATACCTATTCGGCTCCGTACTTCGTGACGACTTCCGCCCCGATAGCGACATTGACATAATGGTGCAGTTTCACCCAGACGC
The DNA here is from genome assembly GCA_937899645.1 of uncultured cyanobacterium. GTDB lineage: Bacteria > Cyanobacteriota > Cyanobacteriia > Cyanobacteriales > Geitlerinemataceae > RDYZ01. Next base: position 80,212 of record CALCCD010000109.1, read on the forward strand.
TCGCCCACGATTTAGCACGCTCGATCGCATCGAATCCGAACTCCAAAAACTCTTCGATCGTGATATCGATCTCGTCACTCGACGCGGCATAGAATCGAGCCGAAACTATCTTCGCCGCCACGAAATTTTATCGTCAGCGAGGCTCATCTATGAATCGAGATCGACAGTTTCTACTTGATATCCTACAGTCCGCAGACCTGATTCAGACCTACACCGATGGATATACTCGAGCGCAGTTTATCGCTGATATTCAAGCGCAAGACTCCGTCATCCGCAGGCTGCTAATCGTTGCCGAAGCAGCTCGCAGACTGTCTCCAGAAATGCGCGATCGACTCTCCGAAATTTCATGGAGTGAAATCAACGGAATGCGAAACCGATTGGTACACGAATACGACGATATTGATCTCGATATCGTGTGGGCTGTCGTCCGAGCAGAAATTCCTGACCTAATTCGAGCGATCGCGCCGCACGTTCCACCAGAAACCTGACAGCCGCACCAAACACCATGACCTCAACACGCAACTCCCCCGCCGTCTCCGTCCACTACGATCGCGCCGGAACCTCCACCCAGTCCAACGAACTGGGAATGCGAACCATGCAGGAACGCGCCTACCAAAAACGCGGCGAACAATACCTGCTGATCAAATCGCCCCCCGCCTCCGGTAAAAGTAGGGCGCTGATGTTTATCGCCCTCGACAAACTCCACAACCAGGGGCTAAAGCAGGCGATCGTCGTCGTCCCCGAAAAGTCGATCGGCTCCAGCTTCCATAACGAACCCCTCTCAAGCTTTGGCTTCTGGGCAGACTGGCAGGTCGAACCCCGCTGGAATCTTTGCGACGCGCCCGGAACCGACGGCGGCATAGTAAATGGCAAAACTAACGGCAAAGTGAAAGCCGTCGAAAAATTCCTCGCCAGTGACGATCGCATCCTCGTTTGCACCCATGCCACCTTCCGCTTCGCAATCGACCAGTTCGGCATCGAAGCCTTCGACGATCGGCTAATCGCCGTCGATGAATTTCACCACGTCTCCGCCAACCCCGACAACAAACTCGGCGACCATATCCGCCAACTCATGGCTCGCGACAAAACCCACCTCGTCGCCATGACCGGCTCCTACTTTCGCGGCGACGCCGAAGCCGTCCTCCATCCCGACGACGAACAACGCTTCGCGACCTCGACCTATACCTACTACGAACAGCTCAACGGCTACGACCACCTCAAGCAGCTCGACCTCGGCTACTACTTCTATTCCGGCAGCTACACCGATGCGATCGTTGATGTGCTCGACCCCAACGAAAAGACGATCGTTCACATCCCCAACGTCAACTCCCGCGAAAGCACCAAGGACAAAATCCGCGAAGTCGAACACATTATCGAAGAGCTGGGCGAATGGCAGGGAACCGACCCCGACACCGGCTTTCAGCTCGTGCAAACCCCGGACGGTAAGACGCTGAAAATCGCCGACCTCGTAGACGACGACCCCAGCAAACGCGACAAAGTCACAGCCGCGCTGAAAGATTCGCGCTACAAGAACGATCGCGATCGGGTCGATATCATCATCGCCCTCGGCATGGCAAAAGAAGGCTTCGACTGGATTTGGTGCGAGCACGCCCTGACGATCGGCTATCGCGCCAGCCTAACGGAAATCGTCCAGATCATCGGACGCGCCACCCGCGACGCTCCCGGCAAAACCCGCGCCCGCTTCACGAACCTGATCGCCGAGCCGGACGCCAGCGAAGAGACGGTGACAGAAGCGGTGAACGATACGCTCAAGGCGATCGCGGCCAGCCTGCTGATGGAACAAGTCCTCGCGCCCAAATTCGAGTTTCGCCCCAAGCGCTCGGACAACCAGCCGACGGACGGCCTGGACTACGGCGAAGACGGCTACCAGCCGGGAAAAAACAACGTCGGGGTTAATCGAGAAACCGGCCAGATCGAGATCGAAATCAAGGGACTGAAAACGCCGAAGAGCGACGAAGCGCAGCGTATTTGCCAGCAGGATTTGCTAGAACTGGTTGCCGCCGTCGCGCAGGACAAGCCCAGCCTGGAAAATGGCGTCTTCAATGAAGAAATCGTACCGGAGGAAATCACTCAGGTGCGGGTCGGCAAAATCGTCCAACAAAAGTATCCCGACCTGGAAAAAGAAGACGCCGAAGCCGTACGCCAACACGCGATCGCGGCAATGAATTTGCTGCAACAGGGCAAACGGACGTTGCAGGAACCTGGCGGCACGTACACCGTGAATCCGGGCAGTGCCGATACGACGCTCCAGACTGAAATGCCTGCCACGCTCGCAGGGATGGACGGCAACGATCGCCCTGGCTTCGCTCTGCAAACCGAGACAGAACCTGCGCCCAACACCGCCCTGATCGACGGCGTGCGACAGTTCGTCCTCTCCGTCACCGAGCTGGATATGGACTTGATCGATCGCATCAACCCTTTCAGCGAAGCCTACGCCATCCTCTCGAAAACAATGAGCGAAGAGCGCCTCAAACAAATTGCCGAAGTCATCGCCGCCAAGCGCGTCCACCTCGACCTCGAAGACGCCCGCACTCTTGCCAAGCGGGCTATGGAGTTCAAGCGGGAGCGAGGCCGCTCGCCCTCTATTACCGCTGCCGACCCTTGGGAGAGACGCATGGCCGAGGGCGTCGCATTTTTACAGCGCAAGGTCAAGGAGGAACGCAGTGGCGAATAAAGCAGGCAAGGCCAAGCGCACAACCAAACAGACCACCGATGACGATCTGGCTCTGCTCGAAGAACTGGGCGTCGAGATCGAAGCGCCCCCGCCGCCAAAACGCACGCCCCGCGAAGAGCGCATCATTGCCGGTTTCGAGGACATCGATCGCTTCGTCGAAGAGAGCGGGCGTTTGCCCCAGCACGGCGACGATCGCGACATCTTCGAGCGCATGTACGCCGTCCGGCTCGAACGCCTGCGCGAACTCGCCATCGACTCAGACGAGTGTCGCGCCCTGCTCGAACCGCTCGATACTCGCGGTCTGCTCTCCGTCAACGCGATCGCGAGCGACGAACCCGAAACCGACCTAGACGACGCCGCCCTGCTCGAATCGCTGGGCATCGATCTCGACGCCGAAGATGACGTAACGAATTTGACCTACGTACGATCGCGCCAGGAGATCAAAGCCGCAGAAGAAGTCGCCCAGCGGACACCCTGCGAAGATTTCGCGCGGTTCGAGCTGAAGTTTAAGCAGATCCAGCTGGATTTGAAGACGGGCGCTCGGCAAACGGTGAAGTATCGAGACAACGCCGCGATCGCGCGGGACGATCTGTTTATCCTCGACGGCCACACGATCTTAGTTGCCGAGATGGGCGAGCCGTTCACGAGCGATTATGGGCTGATGAACCGTCGGCTGCGGGTCGTGTACGACAACGGCACGGAGAGCGATCTGCTGCTGCGATCGTTGCAACGATCGCTCAACAAAGACAAGACCAGCCGCCGGATTACCAAGCTGGCGGAACACTACGGGCCGCTCTTTTCTCGAAGCGGGGGTGATGCGGGCAAGAGCGATCTCAGCGATCGCGCTGATGCGCCACCGGACGCGACCACCGGCCACATCTATGTTCTGCGTAGCCGGTCTGACGATCCGTTTATCTCAGAACATCGCTCGCTCGTTCATAAAATTGGCGTGACCGGTGGCGATGTCAAAAAGCGAATCGCCAATGCCGCCAAAGACCCAACCTACCTGTTGTCCGATGTCACGATCGTCGCAACCTTCGAGCTGATGAATATCAACCCTAAAAAGCTCGAGGCACTGCTGCACAATTTTTTTGATGCGGCGCGCCTGGACGTAGAGCTGCTCGATCGTTTCGGCACACCCGTTAACCCAAGAGAATGGTTCCTGCTCTCGCTCGAAGTTATCGAAGCGGCGATCGAGTCGATTCAGCAAGGCACGATCGATAAATATCGTTACGATCGGCAGTCCGCAAGTTTGATTCGCCTCTGAGATGCGGCCAGGTCGAGCGAGGCGGCGGAGAGCATGGGCAGGATATGAAACCAGAACGGAAATTTTGATGCCTCCAGGATAGCGCTTGCGGCGGGGCGCGATCGTACGATCTGTTGCATGCACCCCGAGCCGCGTCGCGCTTGCGCCGCCCATCCGTAATGGAGCCGATTCTCGCCCTGCTGCAAAGCCTAGATTCGGAACGAGTTAGCGCATTTCTAGCGGAATTCGTGCCGGTCGTTGTTGGGTGTCGAGTCTTCATTGGCAACTTCCGGACAGATATATTCTTGGAGCTCTCCCGAGAAGTCCAGTCGCCGGGAGGCGGGTGTGTACAATATGTCTCGCTTCGACGCTTGGCAGATGTCCGGAAAACCCAAGAGGGCACCAAGACGTTCGGAGCCACCGCCTTGAGGAAACGCCCGTGGAACTGCTACTCCGACTGTCCCGCTCGATCGACCGGCTGACCGAATCGATCGGCAAGCTCGTCCTTTGGCTCGTGCTGGTGATGGTCGCCATCGGCATGTGGAACGCTGTCGGACGCTATATCGGTCAGGCGATCGGCGTGGGGCTTAGCTCCAATGCCTTTATCGAAGCGCAGTGGTACTGTTTTAGCCTGCTTTTTCTGCTGGGAGCGAGCTACACGCTCAAGCACGACGAGCACGTGCGCATGGACATGCTCTACAACACCTGGCCGCCGCAACGGCGGGCGCTCGCCAACGCGATCGGGGCGGCGCTATTCCTGGTTCCGTTTAGCGCGCTGACGCTGTGGTTTGCCTGGAAGCCGGTCTCGAACTCGTGGAAAATCCAAGAAGTCTCACCCGATCCGGGCGGTCTGCCGCGCTACCCGATTAAGGCGATGATTCTGGTCTGTTTCGTGCTGCTGATCGTCCAGGGCATTTCGGAAATTATTAAAAACGTGGCGATCGTCACCGGCCACCGCACGCCGCCGGGATCTGCGATCGACCCGAACCAAATCGCACCCAACGGAGAGCGCGAATCGTGACTGAATGGCTGGGAATTTTGATGTTCGCCGGGGCGCTCGGGATGCTGCTGCTGGGCTATCCGGTGGCGTTTACGCTCGGCGGAACGGCGATTGTCTTTAGCGCGATCGGCATCGCGACGGGCAGCTTTAAGCTCGGGCTCTGGGGCTCGATGCCGCTGCAAGTGTTCGACACGATGTCCAACTACACGCTGCTGGCGATTCCGTATTTCATATTTATGGGCGCGATGCTCGAAAAATCTGGCATCGCCGAACGTCTGCTGGAGACGATCGGCATTCTGTTCGGGCGCGTGCGCGGCGGGCTGGCGCTGGCGGCGATTTTCGTCGGGGCGCTGCTGGCGGCAACGACGGGCGTGGTGGCCGCGACGGTGGTGGCAATGGGGCTGATTTCGCTGCCGATTATGCTGCGCTACGGCTACGATCGCGCGCTGGCGACAGGCACGATCGCCGCGTCGGGAACACTCGGGCAAATTATTCCGCCCAGCGTTGTTCTGGTGGTGCTGGCCGACCAGCTCGGCGTTTCGGTGGGCGATCTATTTGTCGGCTCGCTGCTGCCCGGTTTACTGATGACGGCGGCGTTTGCGATCTATGTGGGCGCGATCGCGCTGCTGCGCCCCGAGGCGGCTCCGGCGCTGCCCATTGAAGTTTGCCAGATGCCCGCCGGGGCGCTGCTGCGCCGCGTGCTGGGCGCGATGCTGCCGCCACTGCTGCTGATCCTGCTGGTGCTGGGCAGCATCTTTTTCGGGCTGGCGACGCCGACCGAGGCCGGGGCGGTGGGCAGCGTCGGCGCAATTGTTCTGGCGCTGCTCAACGGCCAGCTCACTTGGAAGTCGCTGCGGGCCGTGTGCGACTCGACGCTGCGGATCTCGACGATGGTGGTGTTTATTTTGCTGGGCTCGACGGCCTTTAGCCTGGTGTTTCGCGGGCTACGCGGCGAGCGCGTGATGAGAGATCTGCTGCTGAACCTACCGGGCGGTCAGGTTGGCTTCTTGGTGTTCAGCATGGCCGTGGTCTTCTTCTTGGGCTTTTTTATCGACTTTTTTCAGATTGCCTTTATCATCGTGCCGCTATTCGCCCCCGTCGCCCAACAGTATGGTCTCGATCTGGTCTGGTACGGCGTGGTGATCGGCACGAACCTCCAAACTTCGTTCCTAACGCCGCCTTTTGGCTTTGCGCTGTTCTATCTGCGGGGGATCGCGCCACCGGAGGTGACGACGGGTGATATTTATCGCGGTGCGGTGCCGTTTGTGGCGGTGCAGCTATTGGTACTGATTGCGATCGTCGTGTTTCCACAGATCGTTAATTTCTTACCGTCACTGATGGCCGCTCCGGCCTGAATCGAGGGGCCGCCCCGCGATCGCGCAGCATCGAGCCAAGCGCGCTAGCGAGTTTGCGCCGATCGTCGAACCCATTGCGCCTTTGTTAGCCTGAAACTGTTGCAGCTCTTCAGTCTCATGCCCGCGAGGTCTTGCCCATGTACCGCCGCCTGCTGACCGAGTATGCCGAGGGTCGCCGGGACTTTCGCGGCCTGAACTTGCAGCGGCTGACCCTGCCGCCCGAGGCCGACCTCTCCAACGCGGACTTCAGCAACGCCGATCTGCGGGGCGCGAACCTGCGGGGCGCGAACCTGGCCGGGAGCCGGTTTTGCGGCGCGAAATTTGGCGTGCCGGGTGGTATCCGGCTGGTGCGCGGCGCGATCGGCTGGGGGCTGGCGGCGACGGCGGGGCTGTCGTTCGCGGCGCTGGCAGTGGTAGCGCTGGGGCTGCTCGGTGATGCGCCCTCGCCGGTCTATACGGCGGCAGTGTTGGGGGCGGCGGTGTTTATGGCGGCGTTTTACGGTATTGCAGCGCGTTGGGGTTTGGGGCGCGTCGCGATCGTGTCGGTGTGGCTGGTGGCCGTGGGGCTGGCGCTGCTGGCGGCGTCGCTGGGGCTGATGCTGCTGCAAGAGCGCTACGTATGGTGGCGCGAGGCGCTGGGTGCGGCGGAGATCCCGCTGCGGCTGACCTGCGCGGCGCTCTGCGGCCTCTGTTTGACCGGCGGAATCCTCTGGGTTAGCTCGTTCGCGCGGGTGGTGGCGGTGACGGTGGCGCGGTGGCCGACGGCGGCGTGTATGGTGGCGGTGTCGTGGCTGACGGGGTGGATGCTGGTCGGGTTTTCGCCGGAGTACAGCTCGCTTGTGGAGATTACGGCCGGGTCGCTGGTGGTGGTGGCGCTGTTTTTGTCGTTGGACGTGCGGCTGGCGCGTTGGACGCGCGAGGGCGATCGGCAGCAGCGCTTCCTGCGCGAGGCGGCGATCGCTTGGTTTCGGTTCGGCAACGCGACGGACTTCGCTCGCACCGACCTAACGGGAGCCGACCTGACCGGAACCGACCTGCGCGGCGTGAGCTTTCGCGGCGCGCGGCTGGGCGGCGTCGTGTGGCCGTCGGGGCGGCACAGCGCCTGGGCGCAGCGCGACGAAGCCGCAATCGAGCCCGGCGCGCCCGACTCCAGCAAGAGTTGAACGAGAATTAGATCTAAGGGCGATCGGCCGACAGGGCCGCACCGGTCGGCGAAGGTGCGTCGGGCGCGCCTTCTGGCTCGACATCGTGGGAGAGTTCTTCCATCTCCGTTTCGAGCCGATCGAGCAGTTGTTCGAGCTGCGGCAAAAACCGCAAGTCGCGATCGGCGGTCAACAGCGGGCTCTGATAGGCCGAGCGAATTTTGCGCACGCAGTCCTTTAGCAGCTTTGCCGAGCTAAGCGCCGCCAGACTCCACTCTGCAAGCTTCTGCTCCTGATAAAAGTCCATCGCTCTGCCGCGCAGCACTTGCAGCGTCGCTTCCTCGCCGTAGTTTCCGGCCATCACGCGCAGCCGCAGCAGCACGCGCTCGTCTCGATACAGGAACTCGCTATCGGTTTCGCGCTGGCTACCCGGTGCGTCGCCAAGCTCGTCATCCTCGAAGCGAACGAACTGCTTGAGACGCGCCAGGGTCGCCTCGAACAGCTCCACCGGCAGCGCGTCGAGCACGGCCTGCTGAACGCCGTCTTGGCTGTAGAGAATCGAGCCGTCTTTTTCGCGCCGCTCGAAAAACAGCCGCCCGATTCCGTTCGAGAGGACGCGGGCGAGCAGGGCGGGCAGCAAACGCTCCGGCGGCAGCATCACCAGCATCGACACCGGCAGATTGGGCGGCTCGGGCGGGATAACGTGTAGGGGTTCGTCAGATTCGGCGGGCTCGGCGGGTTCGGCGAGCTTGAAGTCAGCAGGCGGGGCGGCGTCGGTGATTTCAGCGGCTTCGGCTCTAGTGTCGGCAGAGCGATCGGCGTTGCTGGCGGCGGCGGCCATGCCGTTCTGGCCGTTCGCCGAGGCAGCTGCAAGCGAGTCGGGCAAGATTGAGTCAGCCGGGAGCGAGTCGAGCGCGATTGAGTTGGGCGTATCGGACTCGACCGTCTTGAGCCAATCCAGGGAAGGCGGCTCGGGCGGGGTTCCGTTTTGATTGAGGCGGTTGAGATACTGCGACATGACGAGCTGGTGCACGTCTGCCGAGATGGCATTCGGGACGAGGGTGCGATCGACGTGTTGAAACAGGCGATTGAGGTAGTCGAGCGCCGTGCCGTCCTCCGGATCGACCATGCCGAGCTGGATGCGATCAGCGGCGATTTTCAGCGGAATGACGCGATAGTAAAGGCACACCTCGAACGGGAGAACGTTATCGATCAGTTCGAGAATCCGATCGGAGTCCATGAAAACAGCGCATTGAATGAGCGAGAGAGGTGAAAAGCACGGGCCGCAGGCGACATCGAACGAATTGAGATCGCGAATCTAGATCGCTCCGTGCTTCAATATGCAGAGCGCCACCAAAGGAATCCGAACAATTGCGGGCCGGAGCGGGCCGATTCGATCGGGCGAACCCCTAAGTCGCCGCACGGTTGCGAATCTTTTGGGCGAGGAGATAGAGCTTACTCCAATCTGACACGATTTGGTTCGCCTTGAGACCGAACTCATCGGCGATCGACTCGGGGGAACGCCCGGCTTGCAGGCGATCGAGCACATCGCGCTGGTGGTTGTCGAGCTGCTCGTAAAATTCGTCCCACTCCACTGCCGTTAGCCCGAGGCGATGCTCGCCGAGGGAAATTTTTAGCCAGCTCTCGACCAGCTCCGGCGCTTGCTTGAGGGCGAAGACGCGGATGGCGTGGTAGCTGACCTTCTCGCGCAGGCGATAGATCGTCGAAATCGGGATATCGAGCTGGGCGGAGATTTCCTCCTGGGTGTAGCCCTTGAGGTAGAGCCCCAGCCAGTCGGCGGCCATTTCGCTGACGTTCTCAACCAGATACGACCGAAAGTCGCGCTCGACGGCCTGCCGCAACAGCTGGATTTCGCCGAACTCGCGATCGCTCTCGTAGGCGTCGAGGGTCTGGGTATCGATTAGGTTGACGTCGTCGTCGGCGTCGCCACCGGAGCCGGATACTTCCGCCGAGACGAGCCGGATATTGTTGCTCGAAGGCACTTGGGTAACGCCGCCGCGCTGCGATCGCCGCAGGTAGTTGACGAACCGATAGACCAGCAGGGGCTGGTTGCGAATCGGACGCAGGCAGTATTCCTCGACGGCGGTAACGATCGCGATGTTTCGCAGGCGGCGATCGTCGGTACATTCCGCAATCCAGGCGATCTGCGTTTGTAGGTAGCGATCGCTGTTGAGCATCTCCTGGACGATTTCCTGCACCACGTCGATGGCGCTGCGGTGGCGATCGCGGCTCAGCGCCACCCAGGTGCGAATCTTGTTACGCAGCAGCACCAGGTTGCTCAGGCGGCGGATCAAACGGCGATAGGCCGCGTCGGGGCCGACGCCCAAATAACGCTGCTTGAGGATGTTGTAGCAAAACTCCTGGGACTTGCGGGCGATCTCGCGCCGCGCGTCGTCCATCTCTTCGATCTCCTCTGGGCGATCGCCCACCAGCCATTTCGCGATCGAAGCGTGCCATGCGGTGGAAAGTTTCGGATGCTCTCGTTCCAGTCGGGTTTGCCACTCCGCAATCCACGCTTGCCCGGTCTCCATACTTCGTTCGTTCCTTACTGATTTCGCGGCTCCGCAGACGAGCGCGCTCGCTCGGGGGTTGTTTTCTAGCTTTTATTGTAAAGGCACATCCCGTAGAGGCACATCCCGTAGAGGCACGGCCCGAGCGAGCCTGACGTCATTCCAACAGACCTTCCAGGCCGGGCGGTAGCTCTTCCGGGCGAACTTGCCCCTGGGCTTCGCAGGCAAAGCTCGTGCTGTCGCGCCAGCGTACCCAGTCCATTTGCGTGAGGTTTGCGACCAGGCCGCAGCGGATGGGGGACAGCGGGGCAACAAGCGACCAGGCGATCGTGCGCGTCACGTCCAGCACCGTTTTGAGCTGCGATTCGCTGTTCGCCGGGACGCCGACCTCCGGCGCAGTGTCGAACTCGACCCAGATGCCGCGCATACCAAAGGCGATCCTCGCCATCCGCATCGCGCGCCGATAGTGCGTCCCGGAGGTGGTCATCTTGACGTGGCGCGCCTGCCAGTTCACCAGCACGGGGACGCTGTAGGCGAAGTTCTCAAAGGTCGATCGCGCGCATTCCTCGATCCAGATGCGCCCCAGATCGACCCCCTCTCGCTGGAACAGCGCCCACAGGCACGGTGGATCTGAACCAGTCGAAATCAAGATCGGCAGGGGGCTGCCGCCGACTATTCCGGCCCCGCGCTCGTTGGCCCGCTCGGCGACGTACATCTCGCGCTTGATGCTGCCCCCGAGGACGAGCCACGCATCGATCGGCGCGCGCGCCGCCGCCGCCAGCGACACGGCCCGCCACGTACCGACGATCGCGATCGCGCTGACGATCGCCAGCACGGCCCAACGCCAGAACCGCCGCCAGAAGCGCCGCCAGCGCGCCAACCAAACCCCCTTGCCCGTCATGTTCTCCCCCGTTTTTAAGTAGTGACTTCTCGACTTCAGAGTCTGGGCTCCGAATTCAGGACTCCGGGATTCTGACAACTCGCCGGAGCATCGATCGCAGCGTTCCCGAGAAAAGCCGGACGACTCGCGATCCTTCTCGCCGATCGCGAGGGGTGTTTGGGCCTGCTGGCGACGCTCCAAGCCTCTGGAGAAGCGGGTCGGCGGCCCGTTGCGAAAAGGCTAAAACTCCGGCGGCGCAAAGCGAACCGAGCCATCCTCGCCTCGAACTTCGCGGGCTCCGAGCGCGCGCAACTCCTCCGCCGCGCGATCGCGCACCAGCGGATCGGACGCGTTGGCATACACGTCCGCCCAGCCGATGTAGCGCGCCCGAACGCTATCGGCGCTGGTCGCGAGAAACTCCACCGTCTGCTCGAGGCCGCTGCGGTAGTCCGCGAAGGGCGTCCCCGCCAGCCAGTCGATCGCGACCTCGAAAGCGTCGATCGCGCCGGGAACGTCACCGAGCAGCAGAAAGTGGTCGAGCGCCTTAAACCGGGCCGCCGCAAAGGCGTTCGGGTGCAGCTCCGGCGACAGGTGCTCGATGCCGCGCTCGAACAGCTCGATCGACCGCTCCGGCTGGCCTTGATAGTAGGACACGCCGGGAGAGATAAAGATATAGGGCAAGAAAAATCGCGGGTCGAGTTCGGTGACGCGATCGAGATAGTCGCCCGCCAGCGCGTAGCCCGTCGCGCCGCGCGCCTCGTCGTCGCCGAAATATTGCAGGTACTCCAGCAGCACCCAGTCCGCCGCCAGCGCGCTAAACCCAAAAGTCGGCGATTGCTTGGTAACAGCCAGCCGCGTTGCCGCCGTCTCCGCCTCGAGCTGGTAGTCTGCCGGACGATCGAGCCGATCGAGCTGCTGCTGCTGTAACCCGATCGCGCCCGCCGCCGCCACCAGCCCCAGCGTCAGATTCGTTAGCGCTTGGTAGGGAATCACAGCCACGAATATCTCTCCTTTCAGCGGTTAACCGATCGACTTGGCGCTACTTCTGGGCGATTAGCACGCGCCACATGACAAAGAACGTCACGCCGAGATAGCCAAACACCGCCACCCAATCCAAAATCTCGCTCGTAGACACTGCTCCGTCTCCCGCGACACGCTCGAGCGCAACAGCGCGCCCGCCTTCGATATATAGCATTCTCGCCCCGGCCCGATCGAGCGCTGCGAACCGAATCCGCCTCAACCTTGTCATACTGCTAAGGCTATTTTTGCAAGGCCGCTCTCGTCAGGCCACTCTCACAAGGCCACCCCCACCAGGCAACTCCGACGCCGATGACCCCCGAAGACCTCCACGCTCTGCTCCGCTCCGTTGCCGACGGTCGGCTCGATCCCGACGGCGCGATCGATCGTCTCAAAAATTTTACCTACGAGCCGGTTGGCGACTTCGCTAAGGTCGATCACCACCGATCGCTGCGGACGGGCTTCCCCGAGGCGGTCTGGGGCCAGGACAAGACGCCGGAGCAAATCGCCGCGATCGTTCGGGTGATGCGCGATCGCAACGACGTCGTCATGGTCACGCGCCTGAACACCGACGCCTACGCCGCCCTGAAGCCGAAAGTCCCCGACCTGCGCTACTACCCAATGGCACGCATCGCCGCCCTGGGTCGCGGCCTCGGCGCTGTGAAACACCCCGGCACGATCGCGCTGGTCAGCGCCGGAACCTCCGATCTGCCTGTCGCCGAAGAAGCCGCCCTGACCGCCGAGCTGTGTGGCTTTCGGGTGATGCGCCTCTGGGACGTGGGCGTGGCCGGAATTCACCGTTTGCTGGATAACCGCGATTTGCTCCACGAGGCGGACGCGATCGTGGTGGCGGCAGGGATGGAGGGCGCGCTGCCCAGTGTGGTGGCGGGTTTGGTGGACTGTCCGGTGGTGGCCGTGCCGACGAGCATCGGCTACGGCGCGAACTTTCAGGGTCTCGCGCCGCTGCTGACGATGCTGAATTCCTGCGCAGCGGGGATTGGCGTGGTCAATATCGACAACGGGTTCGGCGCGGCGATTTTGGCAGGGCAGATTTTGCGGACGGCGGCGCGAATCGCGGGGCGAGTCTAGCGGTCACGATTCATCTAAAAGCCGCAAAACTTCTGACTTCAGCAGCGGTAAATCGATCTCGATCGCCTTCCAAACGCGATCGAGATCGATTCCGCCGAGATAGTCGTGAACCAAAACGTTGCGAAACCCGGACAGCGCTTGCCAATCCACTCTCGGGGCCTGCTCCTTCAGCGTCACAGACAGCCGCTGAGTCGATTCAGCCATGATTTGCAAACGCCGCAGCACGGCATCGCACACGAGCGTGTCGCGCAAAAATTCAGCTTTCCCCGCCTTGGTATAACGCTCGAGCGTGACGATGCACTCCAGGATGTGCCGCAAGTAAACGCCGTCTTTCCCTGAGTTGACAGCACCGCTCACAGGGGTCGCGCCTCTTTTAAGACAGCGTCGCGAATCAGCGGGCTGATGCCATTTTCGGTCAGCACATCCACCTCTCTATCGAGCAACTCCTGCAAATCCATCAACAAGCCACCCGGAAACCAGGGGGTCGTCTTATCAGGGTCGTAGTCGAGCAGAAAGTCGATGTCGCTGTCCGCCCGCTCTTCGCCCCGTGCCACGGAGCCGAACACGCGCACGTTGTAAGCGCCGTGCTTGGCCGCGATCGCCAGGATACGGTCGCGCTGGCTCTGCAACTGCTGAAACAGGGGTTGGTTTTCCTGTGCTGTGTGCTTCATTCAGACAGAGAGCGGCGGAGTTTTCTCGATCTTACTCGCATTGCTGCTTGCTCCGGTCACACGAACCAGACCCGCAGACAAGACGCGATAAGATACTGCCCTGAATTAGTTATCGTAATCTTCGTCTGGAGAGCATCCGCCGTGGCCCGTCGTCTCGCACTACTCAGCGTCTCGGATAAAACCGGAATCGTCGAACTCGGCAAAGCCCTGGTCGAACGCTTCGACTTCGACATCATCAGCAGCGGCGGCACGGCCAAAACGCTCAAAGACGCAGGCGTCCCCGTCACCAAAGTCTCCGACTACACCGGCTTCCCCGAAATCCTCGGCGGTCGCGTCAAGACCCTGCACCCACGCGTCCACGGCGGAATCCTCGCCAACCGCGATCTCGACGACCACCACGCCGACCTCGACGCCAACGAAATCCGCCCGATCGACCTGGTCGCCGTCAACCTCTACCCCTTCGAAGCGACGATCGCCAAGCCCGACGTCACCCTCGCCGACGCCGTCGAAAATATCGACATCGGTGGCCCTGCGATGCTCCGCGCCGCCGCGAAAAACTTCAAGCACCTGACGGTACTCTGCAACCCGGCACAGTACGACACCTACATCGCCGAGATGGACGCCAACAACGGCACGCCCTCATTTGAGTTCCGCCGCGACTGCGCGAAGGCCGGATTTTGGCACACCTGCACCTACGATCGCGCGATCGCCACGTACCTCAACGACGAGAGCGCTGACCCCGAAGCCGAAACCGTCACGCTCCCCGAAAACTACGGCATCGCCGGACACCAAATCCAAGCCCTGCGCTACGGCGAAAACCCCCACCAGCCCGCGAGCTGGTATCAGGTCGGCAACACCGCCACCGGCTGGGGCGCTGCCGAAAAACTCCAGGGCAAGGCGCTGAGCTACAACAACCTCGTCGATCTCGAAGCCGCGCGCCGCATTATCGCCGAATTCCTCGACGATAGCTCCGCCGCTGCCGCCGTCCTCAAGCACACCAACCCCTGCGGCATCGCCCTGGCCGATACGCTGGTGGACGCCTACACCAAAGCCTTCGACGCGGACTCGGTTTCGGCATTCGGCGGCATCGTCGCGCTCAACCGCAGCATCGACGCCGACACCGCCACAGCGATGACGAAAACCTTCCTGGAGTGCGTCATCGCGCCGGGATGCGACGACGACGCCCGCGAGATTCTGGCGAAGAAGAAGAATCTTCGCGTGCTGATTTTGTCCGACTTAGCGACGGGGCCGAAGGAAACGGTCAAGGCGATCGCCGGAGGGTTCCTGGTGCAAACCTCAGACGACCTGGTGGAGAAAACTGCCGACTGGAAAATCGTCACCGAGAAGCAGCCCACCGAGGCGGAACTCGAGGAGCTGCTGTTCGCTTGGAAAGCCTGTAAGCACGTTAAGTCCAACGCGATCGTCGTGACCAAAGCGCGCGTCACGGTCGGTGTCGGCGCGGGTCAGATGAACCGGGTCGGCGCGGCGAAAATCGCGCTGGAGCAGGCGGGCGAGGGAACCCAAGGCGGCACGCTGGCGAGCGATGGCTTCTTCCCCTTTGACGACTCGGTGCGGACGGCGGCGGCTGCGGGGATTACGGCGATCGTGCAACCGGGCGGCAGCATCCGCGACGAAGACTCGATTAAAGCGGCAAACGAGTTGGGCGTCGTCATGGTCTTCACCGGCGTGCGCCACTTCCTGCACTAACCGACACAGTCGAATCGAGAAGATTGAGTCCAAAAGTGTCTCTACCGAACGCTTTTGGGTGTTTTGTGGCGTCACTGTCCAATTTTTGACTGAATCTGCATCGTCTGGCGGTACTCTTTTGCTTCAGCTACTTTTGTAAACTGAATTTCAGCTTTCGCATGTGGATCGTCTTTCAGGATCTTTTGCACGGCAGCTTCGATTTCGCCAAGCGAGACATTAAAGAACTCTTTGCGCTCATTGGCCTTATTGACTCGTCGCCCTGAAAAAAACTGATGCAGTTTTGTCTCAAGTTCTGGTGCATCCTCCGACCAGATATGGGCGTGGATGTCGAAAGGAAAAGGTACAGAAGCACTGCTCAACTCGCGAATTCTCTCATCTGGGTCTTCTCGGCGAGTCATCCCTATCTTATAAACGTTCTCACCAAAGGAACCGATATTAGAAATGATGTAAACATGCCCAGATCTCGTCATTTGTGCCCTAGAAATAGCACGCTCTGATTTCTCTTCTGCTTCTCGTAGCTTTCTCTCTAGCTCCTCTATTTCAGCCTGTAACTTTTCTTTCTCTTCCTCTGATACACCTGGGAACTCCTTTCGCGCTCTTTCCAGAGCTTCTTGGTACTGCCTTTCTTCCTTCTCTGCTTCTTTTCTCGCTTTCTCGAGCTGCTTGGCAGCTTTTTTCTCCTCCCTCATCTGTTCTCGGAGTATGCGTTGTTCTTCCTGCTCCTCTTGCTTCTTCTCTCGGTACTCATGCGTGAGCTGTAACTCCTTGAGCTTTAAGTCGTAATACTCTTCGGCGATCTGGCACTGGTTCGTCTCACTCAGCTTGTTTAACCAGGGTAAACGCATCTAAAAAGGGGGCGAGATTGGTGTAGGTTAGGGGGCTA
>CALCCD010000110.1 GCA_937899645.1 uncultured cyanobacterium
TTCTGTGGGGGGACTCCTCTATCCTATCTGTAGTCTTACTTTCTGGGCTTGGTATAACGTCACGTTTGGATACACTTCGCTGTCGGCAGATTCTCGAGATTCGTGGACACCCGCACCGCAGGCGAGGACGGTACCGGGCAGCGCCGAAAGAGGTTCGGGAGCGATACTCATGGCGATCGCCCGTTTCCGATAGCCGTATGCTCCGAACCTAACGAACGATCGTATCGATGCAGTAAATAAACGAAAAAATTCCAGCACCGCGTCAGTCTGGCAGCGAAACTGGAGCAGCTCAGCCGGGACATCTAGAGGCGATCGCGACGCTGTGGCAGAAGGTCGTGACGACAGATGAGAAAGCTCCGAGCGAAGCGCCGCTAGACGGAATCGAACCCGAGCAGATTCCTTCTAGAAGCGCGATGGTTAAATCCGATCGCGCCGCACTGTTGTGTGCAGTTCCGTTCGCCGTCCCGCATTTATCCCATCGCCGATCGCCCGCTGCGACCGAGACGAATAAAGCAGAAATACAGGAAATACAGCAGATAAATCGTCAGGCCGGTAATCCCGAGAAAGCCTAAGACCTGCGGCGAACCGTTGGGGTGGAAAATCGCCTGATAGCCCCAGGGCGGCTCGAGCCAAACGCGGCAGAGCGAGGTTTCAACCACCGCCTCGGTTGGCAGCGCCGCACACTGCAACGACGGCAACTGGAACAGCAGCCCGATCGCGCAGTAAATCGTCGCCGCCCAGCGCCACGAGCGGAAGGAGAGTTTTAGCAGCAATGGTTGAAGGTCGGCGATCTCGTCGTTGAGATCGACCCAGAACCACAGCGAAATCGGAATCAGCACCCGTGCTAAGAAGCCCGACAGAAATGCGATCGGTAGCGAAGCGATCATCAGATACACCGAAATCATCAGCAGGCTCGCCACCTTCCAGTAGATGCCGAACAGCCGCACGATCGCCTCATTGTTTTTAGCGAACGCCCACACCAGCAGCACGAGCGGCAGGATCACCGTAAACAGGACGGCAAGGCGAAAATCCATCCACACGAGCGGCGACCAAAGGGATTCGTCGAACAAAGACATGGCGGTTGGGGTGCGGGAAACGGTCTGGGCAAAAATAACACGGGAGGAGGCGCATCTGCACCTCCTCCCAAGAGTCCGGCGGGTTTTGGCCGGAGAGATACTCAACGGCGATTAATCGACGGCGACGGGCGGCTGCGTGGCCGACGGGCGACGATCGATGGTCATATCGATCAGACCGTACTCTTTCGCCTCATCGGCGGACATAAAGAAGTCGCGCTCGGTGTCCTCCTGGATTTTCTCCAGCGGTTGGCCGGTGTGCTCGGCGAGATAATGGTTGAGACGGTCTTTGATGTAGAGAATCTCGCGCGCCTGGATTTCAATATCCGTGGCTTGACCCTGCGCGCCGCCGAGGGGCTGGTGGATCATGATACGCGAGTGGGGCAGGCTCATGCGCTTCCCTTTCTCGCCCGCGCTCAGCAAGAATGCGCCCATGCTGGCGGCGAGGCCGAGGCAGATAGTGCAAACATCCGGGCGGATGTGGTTCATCGTGTCGAAGATGCCCATGCCCGCCGAGACGGAACCGCCGGGGGAGTTGATGTAGAGATAAATGTCCTGCTCGGGATCTTCGGATTCGAGGAAGAGCAGCTGGGCGACGATGCGGTTCGCAAGGTCGGAGGTGACCTGCTCGCCGAGGAAGACGATGCGCTCGCGCAGCAGTCGCGAGTAAATGTCGAAGTAGCGCTCGCCACGACCGGATTGTTCGATGACGGTTGGGATCATGGTGGGTTCGTCGCCGTGTGTGGCGGGGTGAAACGACGGAATCGAAGTCTATATCTTATCGAGAGCGCGATCGCGAGCGGGTTCGGTTAGCGCGACCGTTGGGCGTGAAGTGGGTTAGTTGCAGCGACGCAGGACGTAATCGACGAGGCCGTCGAGCGCTTCTTTCGACTCGGACGGCTCTAGGTGCGCGAGGCTCTGGCGGGCGAGTTCGGCGTGATCTTTCGCGAGCTGGCGAGATCGCGCGATTCCCTGGGTTTCGCGGACGATCGACAGGGCGCGATCGAGGTCGTCGTCTTCCGCGAACTCGCGAGCAATCAACGTCGCCAGGGCGGGCTGCTCTTCCATCGCGTAGAGCGCCGGAGCCGTCAGGTGTCCGCTGCGGAGGTCGGAGGCGGCGGGCTTACCGAGAGTTTCGCTGGACTCGGTAAAGTCGAGAATGTCATCGACGATTTGGAACGCGAGGCCGAGGTGGCGTCCGTAGTCGTAGAGGCGATCGACGCGATCGCGTCCAATACCGCTGAGGATGCCCGCTGCCTTGCTGCTGTTGGCGACCAGCGAGGCAGTTTTGCAGTAGCTTTTCTCGATATAGGTCTCGAAGGTCAGCTCCGAATCAAAGCGGCTCAAACCCTGCTGGATCTCGCCTTCAGCCAAGTTCATAATCACCTTCGAGAGCAGCTTGACGACTTCGAGGTTGTCGAGGTTTGCCAAATACCAGGACGACTGCGCGAAGAGGAAATCACCGGCCAGGACGGCGATGCGATTGTTAAAGCTGCTGTGTACCGTCGGGATGCCGCGCCGCATTTCCGACTCGTCTAGCACGTCGTCGTGGACGAGGCTGGCGGTGTGGATCATTTCGGTGATTTCGGCGAGGCGACGGTGGCGCGGCGTAATGCCACCGTCAGGAAGCGTGGCGCGGGCGACGAGCAGAACGATCGCCGGTCTCAGTTGCTTTCCCCCAACCTGGAATAAATGCTCGGCGGCAGCGCTCAGAATCGGGTGGCGCGCCCCGATAAGCTGCCGCAGGTTTTGATTGAGGGTTTTCAGGTCGTCCTCAACGGGAGCGAGAAGGGTGGCAACTGAGGTCATCGAAGCTCCGCTCAAAAATGGAGTTACAAAAGTTTAAATATCTTTCACGTATCTTAAGACACCCCCGCCGATCTAGCACGGAATTGAAGGTGGGCGATCGCCGTAACCGCTGCGTTTTCTCAATTGCGCTCCGATCGCTCCACTCTGTTACGATTCGTAAATAACGCGCGCTCGCGCTCGCGATTCCCGCCCGAATGCGAGCCGGTCGCCGCAACTCCACCCCGCTTTTTCTCGCCGTTTTTGGCGGGCTACTGACGTGAATTCGCCCGTTTCCGATCTTCCCGCCCTGCCCGAAGCACTGCTATTTTCCGATCGCGTCTGGAACTGGCGCGGCTTCGAGATCGCCTATCAGACCCAGGGCGATTCCGGCGCAGCAGTCGTTCTCGTTCACGGCTTCGGTGCGTCGAGCGGCCACTGGCGCAAAAACATCCCCGCCTGGGCGGACTCGTTTCGGGTGTTCGCGATCGACTTGGTCGGCTTTGGGCGATCGGAAAAGCCCGCACCGGGAATCGGCATTGACTACACCTTCGACACCTGGGCGGAGCTGCTGAATGACTTTTGCCGCGAGATCGTCGGCGAGCCGGTATTTTTCGTGGCGAACTCGATCGGCTGCGTGGCGGCGATGCAGGCGGCGATCGCCGCGCCGGATCTCGCTCGCGGCATCGTTCAGCTCAACTGCTCGCTGCGGCTGCTCCACGATCGCCGTCGCGCCACGCAAAATATCTTCAAGCGCTACGGTACGGGCGTCGTGCAAGACCTACTGTCGGTTCCAGCAGTCGGCAAGTTCTTCTTCAGCCGCGTCGCCACGGCCAATACGGTTCGCAGCGCGCTGTCCCAAGCGTACGTTCGTAAGGCGGCGATTACCGACGACCTGATCGAAATGCTCCTGGCTCCATCGCGATCGCCCACGGCCTGGGAGGTGTTTGTGGCCTTTACGCGCTATTCCCAGGGGCCGCTACCGGAGGATCTGCTGCCGGAGCTACCCTGTCGGACGTTGGTGGTCTGGGGCGATCGCGATCCGTGGGAGCCGGTCGGTCTCGCCCGCGCCTTCGCCGACTACGACACCGTTGACGATTTCGTCGAGCTGCCGAATGTCGGCCACTGCCCCCAAGACGAAGCGCCGGAGCTAGTAAATCCCGTCGTCGAGCAGTGGATTCTCGAAGCTGCCCGGTAACAGCGAGCAATTTAGAAACTGGGGTTCTAATAGACTCTGGCGCACAGCATGACGCGATCGAAAAAACTCGGTTTCCGGCACGATCGCGATCGCGTTAAACCACCCGCTCGAGGGAATAGAAGCCCTGCACGAAATCGAGCGCCTCTTTGGGCGTAGGCAGCACCGGGCTGTTGTTCGTACCGAGGATTGCCTCCGGCGCGACCTCTAATTCGGCAGCATTGAGAAAGCGCTTACCGAAGCGCGGATTGCCGTAGATTTGCAGAAATAGATCGCTCGAGTTGAGCATCGAGGTCTGGGTCGGCGCGCTCAGGAAGGGAATCTCGAACTTGGAGAGCAGCGGCTGGATTCTCTTTTGCAACGGCGCGACGCGGCGCAAGGTTTGCAGCAGCGAGACGCTGAGCTTGGCAGCCTGGTTGGCTTCTTTGACGCCGAGGATTTTGTTGCTCTTGCTCTGGATCGAGTACAGCACCTGGGAAAGCGACTTGTGGGTGGCTTTGGCGTCGGCGAAGGGCAAAATGGCGGCGAACAGCGTCGTAAACAAATGCTCGTCAGCTTCGACGCGAAAGCGCAACATCGTGCGGCGGTAGTCGGCGTCGATGCTGGGCGGCTCGATCGCGCCGGACATCTCCTGGGCGATCGCGTGGTAGAGCTGCGCCAGGGCGAGGTTGGCTTCGCTGTCGATCGGCGAGTCGATGGCGATTTGTACCACCGGCGGCGTCTGGTTGAAAAACTTCTGGAAGTTCTCGGGCGTAAAGCGGTAAATCTGGCTGTGGTCGCCGTTGGGGCTGATGTCCACCCACTCGCAGGTCATGCCCTGAGTGCGCAAATGGAAGCGGGCGACGCCGTGGAGCTTCGCGCCCGTCAGGGTCGCCCCGCTCAGGTCTGCACCCTCCAGGTCTGCGCCAATCAGGCTGGCTTGGGTCAGGTCGGCGTGGACGAAGCTGGTATTGAGTAGGTTGGCGTTACTTAGGTCTGCGCCGATCAGGTTCGCCCCGCTGAGTTTGGCGTCGGTCAGGTCGGCCCAGCGCAGGTTCGCCCCGCTCAGGTCGGCCCAGCGCAGGTTCGCCCCGCGCAAGCTGACGCCGCTGAGGTCGGCGCGATGCAGGCGGGCGTGACGCATCTCGCAGCGACCCAGGTCGCTACCGGTCAGCTTGCTTTTGCTCAGCTCGCAGCCGGTGAGGTTCGCACTGGTGAGGTTGCTGCCGACGATCGAGCTGCCGCGGAGGTCGGTTTCGCTAAAATTCGCCCCGGTGGCATCGACGCGATCGAGCTGGCTCTCGCGCATATCTGCCGTACTCAGGTCGGCCTCAACGAGGGTGGCGGCGACCATCGAGGCGCGGATCATCTCGGCGCGCACCAGCGAAGCGCGCACCAGCGAGGCGCGATCGAATTTGGTGCGAATCGTGTTGGCGACGTTCAAAATCGCCCCGGTTAGGTTGGCCCCCGTCAGATTCGCCCCGCTCAGGCGCGCCACGTTCATGCGGGCGTAGCTCAGGTTAGCCCCAGTTAGGTTGGCCCCGCTGAGGTTAGCGATGCTGAGGATCGCGTGGCTGAGGTTGGCATGGCTGAGCACGGCGCGGCTGAGGTTGCCTTCCGCGAGGTTGAGATCTCCAAAATCCCGATGTCCCGAACCGTACTGCTCGAGTAACTCTTTGACTGTCATGCTACCCAACTCAACAAACACCTTACGCAATTCGCAGCGCCTCCAACGATCGCGGTCTTACATCGAGAGACCGCCGTCAATTAAATTCATGGCCCCGGCTGCACGAGGGTTTTAGCCCTTTTGCTTTGATTGGTCGGGCGTCCCCCGCGAGGAGTTTTTTAACTGATGGCGCGCCCTAAGACCGACGAACATCGTGACTCGTGGCTGCAATTTTAACAAAGTCGAACACGGCGGGCGGTTGCGGGAGCGCCGAACGAGGGGCAGTCACAGTTTCGGAGGTCTTCGACGCGCCATCGCGGATGCTGCGCTTGCCGAAATGGACGCTGCGATACACGTCGAGGATTTGGTTGTCGGAGTTGGTCAGTGTCAGGTGTGCTGGAGCAGCGAGGAAATCGGGCTCGATCTCGACGCCGCAGCTTTCCGGGCCGACCGGCGGCTCGCGGCCCACCAGATCGCGGGTCTGGTGGAAGGCAGTGCGCAGCCGCTGGATGTGGCGCAATTGTAGCGCGCCGATCTGCTCGCGCTCCTTGGTGCAGAGCATCTCTAGCAGGCGATCGAGCTGGTCGTGAATGGCGGCGGCTTCGGCGAAGGGGATACTGGCCAGATAGGCGATCGCGAACAGCCACATATCGTCTTCCAGCTCGAAGACCAGCGTCGTACGGCGCGCGTCTACCAGAATGCTCGGACTGCGTGAGAACTTCTCGATCGCCTGGGCGAGATGGTAGTACACCGTCAGCAGCCCGATCTGCGTCCCCAGGTCGATCGCCATATCGATCGACAGCTGAACGCTGGGCAACACGGCATTGAAAAATACCTCCACCTCTTCAGGGGTGAGCTGCCGCACCTGGGAACCGTCCCCCCCCGGACTCAGATCGACCCAGTCGCAGGTGACGCTGTCGGCCAACAGCCCGGAGCGCAACACCCCGTGCAGCTTCGCCCCCGTTAAAATCGCCCCGGATAAATCCGCGCCGCGCCAGTCCGCCGCAATCAGGCGCGCGTGGCTCAGGTCGGCATACACCAGGCTGGTATCGACCAGGTTAGTCCCGGTTAGGTTGGCCCCGGTCAGATTCGCTCCAGAGAGCTTCGCACCCGACAGGTCGGCCCCGGCCAGGTTCGCGCCAGACAAGTTCGCCCAACGCAGGTTCGCGCCGCGCAAATCGGCCTCGACAAGTTTTGCGCCGCTGAGGCAAACGCGCCGCAAGTCGGCTTCGTGGAGGCTGGCTCCGGAGAGGTTGGCCGCGCGCAGGTTCGCTCGGCGGAAGGTAGCTTGAGCGAAGTTGGCCCCGACGGCGTGGGCGCGATCGAGGTTGGCTTCGCTGAGGTTGATGGCGATCGCGGTGGTGTGGGAAAGCTCGGCCTCTTTCAGTACGGCGCTGCTGAAGTTGGCCTCGCTGAGGTTGGCCTCGCGGAAGTTAGCGCGAATCGCTTCGGCGCGCACGAGCGAGGCGTGCCGCAGATCGCTGCGCTCGAACTCGCCACGAACCAGGTTGGCGACGTTGAGGTTCGCGCCGTAGAGGTTGGCGTGGGCGAGTCTGGCTCCCGCGAGCTTCGAGACGTTCAGGTTCGCGCCGCGCAGGTTGCTGTGGGATAGATTCGCCCCGCTCAGGTTCGTGACGCTAAGGCTGGCGTTGCGCAGGTTGATCTGGATCAGGCTGGCGCGACTGAGATCGACTTCGTTGAGGTTGACGCCAATAAATCGGCGCGTCCCACTGGCATATTTCCGCAGGAGTTGTTCTGCTTCCATGACGTTTCGCGAAAGATTAGATGCAGTCTGGTCGGCGATCGCGCGGGGAGTCGCGTTGGGGTCGCGCAAAGTGTCGCGCTGAGGATCGGGCGCAGGCGAACGGCCAGAGCTAGCCCTGGCTCTTTATCATGCCTGAAACATCGCTCGATCTGGGCATCCGCTCGCCGCGAGTGACCGTAAGTGGTCGCGAGTGGCCTGCAAGCCCCGACCGCAAGCCCTGCCTGCAGGCCCTATTCGGGAATATCCCAAACGGGTAGCTCCTCGAGCCGCTGGCCGGAGTCGAGCTGGAACGCCTGAGACGACTTAAACGACGCAGAGAACCAGGCAACCGCTTCATTCTCCGCGTCTTCGGCAGGAAAAAACGTGAGCGGCGTCACGTTGAGTCGGCGGGTGGCCTCGTTGTCGTTCTGCGGGGCGGGCGCGTAGCCGACGATGCGTCCGTCTGCGGCGACGAGAATCTGATAGACCAGCTTGCGATCGAGCAGGGGTTGCCAGTCGCGTACGTCCTCGCTGTAGTTGCGAAGCTGGGCGTAGACCAGCGCCCGCAAGATGCCTAGCTCGCTGAGATAGTGGCGGCGATCGGGGCGAGCTTTCACGGGCAGGCGCGTTTTCCAGTGAGCCTGGGAGCCGATGCGATCGACGACGTAGCGCTCGTGCCAAGGAACGATCTCGACTTCGCCCTGGGGCCGAAAGTTCACCCAAAAGTCGGCCACGGGTTCGCCGGGTGTGACGCCGAGCCGTTTGGCGCGCTGCTGGAGCTGATAGGTCGGCGTCTGTCGCAGCTTCGCCAGCGAGAACACGTCGTAGGCGTAGACGGCGACGACATTGGTGTCGCGATCGACGACGACCCGGTTAATTAGCGGCATGCGCGTGGTGGTCTCGATGTCTTCGGCCTCGATCAGTTCGACGAGTTGGGCCTTGAGGCGATCGCGCTGGCGCGTGCTGACAGCGGGGTCGATTTTCTTCAAGCTGGCAAAGCCGCGATCGCTGCTGGTGCTAAAAGGCGCAACCCGCTCGGACAGCAAGATCGACTCGAGCAAAATCGAGTTGTTGGCCGCATCGATCTCGTCCTGATTGGCGAGCAGCTCGTTGCAGGAGTAGGCCACGTGGTCGAAGACCAAACGCGGATCGAGCCCTTCGGTATAGGTCGCCTGGGGCAGCAGCTCGGAGGGCGCGTCCATCACCACGGCGAAGGCTTCGGCGGCGGCTTCAAAGCACTGGGCGCGCAAGAGCTGCCAGGGGTACATCGTCGTGGCATCGACCGTACCGTCGTAATTGGCGATCCACTCGTCGAAGCGGGGCTCGTTGGCCTCGACGGCTTTATTAAACGACTGCATCGCCGCAAAGATCGAGCGATCGCCGGTGGGGGTATTGTCCAAGCGGTTGAAGTCGATCGCCGCCCAGTGGGCGATGCCGAGGTTGATATAGACGTCGGTGGCCAGGATCGCGTCAGTGTGAGTTTCATCGTGGAGCCGCGCCCGTGCGAACAGCGATCGCGCTTCGCTGAGGACGGCGCGCTGGAGCTGTCCCTGCCAACCATTGCGCTGAAGATTGTCGCGCAGGTGGCTGCGACCGAGAGCGTTAAAAAAGTTCGGGTCGCCGCTGGGGATACCCTGGCGGTAGATCTCGGCGGCCTGCTCGTACTCGCCGAGCTTCTCGAGCAGCGACCCGAGACCCAGCAGCGCGCGGGTGTTGCCGCTGCTAAAGTCCATCGCGCGGGCGTAGCTTTTCTTGGCGGCGCTCCACTGCTGGGCGTCTTCCTGGCGCTGGCCGAGATTGTAGTAATAGTCGCTAAAGCGATAGAGATTTTGGTTGATGCCGTAGGAGGTGGCCAGGACGCTGGCGGCCACCAAGAACGTCACCTCCTGATGGAGGGCGTGGGGAATACCGAGGTCATCTAAGGTGTCGTGGAGCTTTTCTTTACCGCTGTTGGTTAGCGTGCCTTTGGCCACGAAGGCCAGACCGGCTCCCTGGGCGATCGTGCCGACGGTTCCGAGAACGTCGAAGCCCCGGGTAGAGAAGGCTTGAACGGTTTGCGTGATAAACGTCGCTGCAAAGGTCAAGCATACCGCCGTCCCTAGGTTCCAGAAGGCGTCGAACTGGGTCAGAAAGGCCGGGACATGCGACGTCTTCGGAGCCTCGAGGAACCACCACCAGGCGGTTTCGGCAGGGGCGAGTCGATCGCGGCAGTCTTCGATATCGCGATCGGTAAAGATGCGATCGCGGCAGTCCTCGAGCCGACGGTCGAGGCGCAGCAGGCGATCGAGCGCGTCGGGCGTCGGAGCTTCGTCTTTGCGTTCGAGGGCGGCCTGGACGGCGTCACGGGCCAGCAGGGGCGCAACGCGATCGATCAGCGGCAGGACTCGGTCGTGCCCGAAATCCCCCGCACGTAAGGACTCGACGCTCGATTCGTAAGTTGGCTCTCGAACGGGCTCGTAAGAGTCGGGCGCGTCGGGAAGCGTGTCGGGCGAGGCTGAGACAGACGCGCGAGGCGGGTGCGGTGCTTGGAGAGGCCCCGGTCGAGACGAACCGGCAGGCAGGCGATCGGCTTCTGACCGGTTATCAGGTGGGGGAGCAGTTCGAGAAGCGGGCCGTCGCGCGCGTTGCGGTAGCCCCGGGGCGTCGCTCGGCAACGCCTCGATCGGCTGGGCGACCAGGCGATCGAGGCAGGCGCTGTAGCGATCGAGGCAGGCGCTCAAACTACTCGGATTCGGTCGATCGTCAGTCATGGTCGGTCGTCGGGAGAACTAGCCCTGGGTTTACATCGTAATCAATCCGCTCCCGAACCGTGACCGGAGTCGCCACTCGCCGCTGACGGTTCGCAAAGCGCACACTCATGCGGGACGCGAACACCAGCGCGAGCCCAAAATCTCATGTGTTCGGCTGTTGCAAATTCCAAAGCAGCACGGTAAAACCGCCCCCGGCGCTCCTATCCTCTATGAGGAGCAATTCTTCTGAGAAACTCCCAAGAAACTTTCGAGGATCGAATACCGTCCGCGATCGCATCCCGCAACTCGATTTATTCGTATTTATCAATGATCTACTTCTCTGGCGTTAAGTCCCTGTTCGCGCGCGTCCAGCGCCCCGCCATCGCCCTGGCCGCCGGTCTCGGTCTCAGTCTGCTCGCCGCTCCGGCCCAGGCGATCGACTCCGTGACGGTTCAGTATCAATCGGAAGAGCTAGAGCTGACCCTCGAAGAGCTCGAATCGTTTATCGACGGCACGGACGTTCCCGAGCTGCGCGAGTTTATTCGCGAGAACACCAGCCGCTCCACCGACACCGCCCAGTCGGCTGCCGACGATATTCTCAGCGGCATTCGCAGCGCGCTCTCCTACGAGCTGTTTATCAGCGATCGCCTGCAAAACGACATCGAGAAGTTCCTCAACTCCACCACCGGCGAGTTCGTCCTCGTCCAGCTCGAGCGCGTCCTCAGCAGCGCCAGCGACGATCTGCAAAACGACCTAGCGGCGCTGGAAACGGCGATGAACCGCTCGCTGTCGGACAACAATATTTCGGTGATCGAGCTGATCCGCCGCTACCCTGAAGACGCCGTCCGCATCAACGCCAACAAGCTCCAGGGCACAGTCAATGACGTGACCGCCTTTGTCGAGCGCATCGAACCGGCGCTGCAAGTGGTTGGCGACGTGCTGCGCGATATCGTCTGCGACTGCGAAGACCCCGTGGCCGTTTCGCAAGCGAGCCCAGAGGTGGCCGCCGCCTGCAACAACTACGACGCAGTGGCTTCGGAAGACGCCGGTGAAATGAACGATGACGCGCACCTGACAGCAGCGGCAGACGCGAGCGATCGCTAGGACGACGGATCGAAGCAAAAACCGGCGGGAGCTGGCGAGACCAAAGCGCTCGGGGGCAATCTGAATGTCTCGCAGCGCCGCCATCTCGGCTGCTCCGAACTGTTCGATGCTGCAAGCAATTCTCCAGCTTCGTCCGGCTTCTTTCCCGTCCCCGCTCGTTAACCTCTGCGTCCTTCAGCGTCTTTTTATAAACCGTGAACGTTCCTTCCCTTCTCAAGCGCGGTCTGGCGATCGGCGCGATCGCCCTCGGAGCCAGCTTCGGCGCGATCGCCCGTCCGAGCCACGCCGCCGACACCGTTATCTTTACCTACGGTTCCCTGAGCCGTTCCGTCACCGTTGACGATCTAGAGACGTTCGCCGAAACCGGCGAGATGAGTAACGAACTCGAGTTCTTGATCGATACGATCGACGCCGATCCAGTGTTCGTGCAAAACATCCTGTCGGCCAATATCCGCCTCAACGCCCAGACGGTGATCGACATTACCGAGTCGCTGCCTGGTGAGTACGCCCTGTTCCAACTCGGCCAAGTACTGCACAATGCGCCCCGCGTCGCTCCGATCGAGAGTCTGCGCGGTGCGTGGATCAACTCCACCGTCGATGACAGCCGCTGGTCGGTGACGGAGTTCTTCCGCGAGTACCCGACTCCGGTGCTCTATATCGACGGCGCGCGACTGGCGGACAACGTCGAAGACACCCTCGACTTCCTCTCGGAAGTGGGCGAGCGCTACGAAGCGCCGCTGGCGGTGATGCGCGATATCCTGGCGGACTTCGTGTGCGAGTGCAACGGCCAGCCCAGCGAGGCCGAGGCCACGGTCGAAACTTCGGCTCCGTCGCCGTCGCCGCGCGAGTTGGACGAACCGCGCTCGACTGCGCTCGCGCCGTCGCCAGCCGCAGCGCCACTAGATTAGGCATCGCGAAAAACCGCGAAAAATCGTGGTGGGCAAGATGCCCGCGCGACGGAAGTCAAGCCAAAGCTGTCCGTAGCGCGGGCGTCCTCGCCTGCTTCCAGTCTTGCCTCGGAGGCGCGGGCGATCGCGGGTAGCGCCAAACCACCCGAAACGATACGATCGCCAACGACCCCCAGCCGCGACCGCCCCGCAAGAGACCTATGGATACCACCAGCATTCGCAACCGAATCCGCGCGATCGAAGCCAAGCGCTCGGTGCTGCTCGACCTGCTCGAAAACCCCGAAATCGGCACGCTCCGCATCGATGTCAACCAAGCCCTGGAAGAAATCGACGACCTGCTCGAGGAGTTCGATCGCACCTTCCCCGAATCCGAAGCTTCGTCTGCGGCCCCATCCGAGCCCCCCTCTGATAGCGCCAGCGCAGGCATCGAGATCGGCTAACGATCCCGAGAGCCTCATACTCTCGCGCATCCAGTGGCAAACCCACAGACACCCGGCCCGTCGCGCCCGCCCGGATCGACCCGCACGACTCGCAGCAAAACAAAAGCTGCGTTTACGCAACTTTGCGAACTCGTTAAGACACCCTGCAATTGCGATCGTCTCGTCATTCGGGACTCGATAATGAACTCGGCAGACATCGCTCGCACTGCGAAACACCGGAGATAAGACCCCACAGCGGCCCTCCCCAAAGTTCGTTTCCTCCCGCGTTCGACCTGCCGAAAGCTCGACGGCACTGCGGTCGGTCATCGCATCATCTCGGAGTTCGACATCACCGGCCACAGCCCCCGTTTTCGCCCCGGAGCGCTCGCGCGCCTTGGGGCGCTTGTTATCGCAATGGGGGAAATCCTCCGGGAGGTCTGTATGAACCGCAAAGCCGCGTCGGACTGGCGAAATATCGCGATCGTCGGTCCGTATCTCAGTGGTAAAACCACGCTGCTCGAAAGCATTCTCGCCATCACGGGCAAAATCGACCGCAAAGGCAACACCACCGACGGCACGACCGTCAGCGATCGCGCCCCCGAAGCCCGCGATCGCCAAATGAGCGTCGAAGTCTCCGCCGCCAGTACTGAGTACGGCGGTCTTTCTTTGACTTTTCTCGACTGTCCGGGCTCGATCGAGTTTACCCAGGAGGCCCAAAACGCCCTGATCGGCGTCGGCTCGGCGATCGTCGTCTGCGAGCCGGAAGTCGATCGCGTCTTGACCCTCGCGCCGCTGTTTAAATTCCTCGACGACTGGGAGATTCCACACCTGGTCTTCGTCAACAAAATGGATCGCGCCTCGGCAGACTTTACCGACGTGCTAGACGCGATCGCCGAAGTCTCCAGCCGTCCGCTCCTGCCGCAGCAATACCCCATCCGCAACGATCGCGATCTGGCCGGTTTTATCAACCTGGTGGACGAGCGCGCCTACAGCTACGCCGACGACGCCCCCGCCAAGGAAATCGATCTGCCCGAAGCCCTGCGCGACGAAGAACAGATCGCCCGTCAGGACATGCTCGAAAGCCTCGCCGACTTCGACGATCGCCTGCTCGAGAAGCTGCTCGAAGACGGCATCCCCACCTCGAAAGAAATCCTCGACGACCTCAAGCAAGAACTCAGCGCCGATCGCGTCGTGCCCGTTTTCTTCGGCCTTGCCGATCGCGACTGGGGCGTGCGTCCGCTGCTCGACGCCCTCGTCCGAGCGACGCCTGCACCCAGCGACACCAACCGCCTGCGCGGCCTCACCTTCGAGAATCCCGACCTGCCCGTCGCCCAAGTCTTGAAAACCTACTACAGCGATCGCGGCGGCAAGCAGTCGCTGGTTCGCATCTGGAACGGCACGATCGCCGACGGCACGACGCTCAACGGCATGCGGCTCGGCGGCCTGCACCGGCTGTTCGGCGCGCAGCAAATCGGCATCCAGGAAGCCCACGCCGGAGAAATTATCGCCATCTCGCGGCTGGAGACCGCCGCCACCGGCGACACCCTCAGCACCGACCTGGACTGCAAGCCCCTGCCCCGCGCCGAAACCCTGACGCCCGTCTACGCTCTGGCGATCGCGCCGGAGAAGCGCGCCGATGAAGTCAAAGTCAGCGCCGCGCTCACCAAATTGGTCGATGAAGACCCGGCGCTTTTCTGGGAACAACACGGCGACACCCACGAAATCGTCCTCTGGGGTCAGGGTGAAATTCATCTCCAAGTGGCAATGGCGCGGCTCGATCGCAAGTACAACCTGCCAATGAGCACCCACACGCCCCGCATCGCCTACAAAGAAACCATCCGCAAGCCCGTCGATCGCGCCCACGGTCGCTACAAACACCAAAGCGGCGGCCACGGCCAGTACGGCGATATCTACCTGGACGTGCAGCCCCGCGAGCGCGGTGCGGGCTTCGACTTCAGCGAGTCGATCGTCGGCGGCTCGATCCCGAAGCAATACATCCCCGGCGTCGAGATGGGCGTGCGCGAATATATGCGCCACGGCCCCCTCGGCTTCCCGGTCGTAGACGTGGCCGTGCAGCTCACCGACGGCTCCTTCCACTCGGTCGATAGCTCCGAGCAAGCCTTCAAGCAAGCAGCGCGCGTCGCGATGCAGACCGCCCTCGCCCAGGCCGAACCGACCCTCCTAGAGCCGATCGCCCGCGTCGATATCGGCACGCCCAACGCCTTCACCTCGAAGATATTGCAGGCGATCGGCGGGCGGCGCGGCCAGATCCTCGGCTACGAAGCCCGTGCCGACTGGCCGAGCTGGGACACCGTCACGGCCTATCTGCCCGAAGCGGAAATGCAGGATCTGATCGTCGAGCTGCGATCGCTCACCCTCGGCGTGGCAACCTACCGCTGGAAGCCCGACCACCTGCAACAGGTTCCAGAAAAACTCGCCGGTCGCGTCCTCGCCCAAGCGCCTGACGATTAAACCGCCAGAGTCGCGATCGCCCGAGAGTCTCGTACTCACGCGGAGCGTGGGTACGCAGCCCCAGACGCTCTGCGTCACGAAATCGCAATCACGAAATCGTAATCACGAAATCGCAATCACGAAATCGCAAGATGCAGCGCGTCTGTTGGGCATTTCGACGCAGAACACAGAAGCGATGCTGGCTTTTCCAGTAAAGTTCAAACCTCCCCGCAACTGCGAGAACTGTCCGTTTTTGGGCTCCGCGCGACATTTCTCCGCCGCGCGGAAGCGAATCCCAACCAGTTCGCGATCGCGCCGTCCGCGATAGAGGTTAGGATTTAGTGTCACAAGACTTAATGTTTCGCCTGCACGTCCCGCAGCGAACCCAGACTCAAACACTATGCTGCGTAAGATTTCCCTCGGCTCCGTCGCCTTTTACCTCGGCCTGACGATCACCCTAGTCGGCTTTTGGGCGTACTTCACCGATCGCGCCACGCTCAACCTGGCAGGCTTTTTCTACGGCATCCCGATTTTGCTAATCGGCATTGCCCTGCGAACCGCGCAGCTCAAGCCCGTCCCCTACTCCGAGCCGACCGCAGACAACGTTGCCGCCGTCCGCGATCGCTACGCGACCGAAACGCAGAGCCAAATCCGCGACGACGTAACCCGCTTCCGCTACGCCCAAGAAGCCCACCTAATCGAGTCCTTCGAGTCGCTTGGCATGAGCCCCACCGACGAGGAGCGCCCGTTGCTCACCAGCATCCGCGAAGCCCTCACCGACGGCGCGTACACCCTCGTTCTCGAGTTCGACTCGCCGCTGATGGAGCTGGACGTATGGCTCGCGAAACAAGACAAAATGGCGGAATTCTTCGGCCCCGATATCCGCATTGAAATCCAGCAGCCGGAAGAAGAGTACGTCGATCTGCTGCTGATCTCGACCCGCGCCGAAGTCACGGCTGAAGCAACCCAAGCGACCGAAGCGCCCAAAGCCGCATAGCGATCGCGCCGCAATCGACGCTGTTTCAAAATCCACGCTCGATCGAGCCACTACAGCCCGATCGGGCGTTCGCATATCTGGCTACTTCTCCAAGCGGACGGCATACCACTGCAAAAAGCCGCCATCGTCAAAGGTCAGCTCGCAGGTCGTATCGATCAGCAGCCGCACGCGATCGCTCGTCGCCTCGAGTTCGCGCACCGCACGGGGAAGATCGAGCTCGGAGTCAGCCTCGAGGGTTGCGCTCAGCTTTGCCGCAAGTTCGCTTGCCGTCAGAATTTCCTCCGGCTCGCCAGCGGCCAAGACGACGAAATATTCCTCGGAATAGAGTCGCGTGTCGAGGTCGTCACTAACAGAGTCGGGCCGAGAAGTCGAGTCAGATGTCATGAGAAGATCGCGCGAATGTTAAGCAACATGAGGGTGATTCATATCGTAATGTAAACTACTGTTAATAAAATGAAGGCGAGAGGCATCGCACGCGCTGCGGCTGCTTCTCAATAGACGATTCGCAGATCGACTTCGCAGATATATCTAACGCCATGCAATACTCTCCGTCTCAACTTCCCGCGCGCTTGTGGTCGCGCGTCCTGGCGCTCGGACTGGCGGCGATCGCCTGGTTTTCGGCAGCGCCCGCCCATGCTTTCGATAACCCCGAGCTGCTGCCAGATTTTGAAACGGAGATCGTCGATCTCGCCGATATCCTCACATCCTCTCAGGAAGAGCTACTTACCAGCCGCCTCGAGCGCGTCGAAGAAGAGACGGGCTTTAAGCTTCGGGTGCTGACTCAGTTCGATCGCACGCCCGGCCGCGCCGTCATTAAATACTGGGGTCTCGACGACAAAAGCGTCCTGCTCGTGGCCGACCAGCGCGGCGGCAACCTGCTGGCTTTTAGCGTCGGCGACGAACTCTACGAACTGATGCCGCGCACCTTCTGGATCGAATTACAAACCCGCTTCGGTAACCAGTTCTTCGTCCGCGATAACGGCGAAGACCAGTCGATTTTCAAAGCGCTGGGCTCGGTCGAAGGCTGCATCCGCGACGGCGGCTGCGATGTCGTTCCCGGCCTGCCGCGCGAACAGTGGATTCTAACCCTGATTACCTCGGCGGTCGGCGGCGTCGTGTGCGGTTTTGCCGCCCAGCCCCGCGACGGCCAAACGTTCGCATGGCAGTGGGCACTGATCTTCTCGCCGCTGTGGGGCATCCTATTCTTCGCATTCGGCATCGGCCCCGTCGTTACGCGCACCTCGGAAGTGCTGCCGCTGGTTCGCAACGTGCTGGCATTCGTCCTCGGCCTCCTCGTTGCATACCTAACGCCATTCCTGAATCAATCGCCGACGCCGGACGCCTAAAAACTGCGGGCCGCATCTGAGTCCACATAGCAAAGCTCGGCATATCGGTCACCCACTCTCTCTTTTCTTCGACTGAGTAGTTATACCAAGCCCAGAAAGTGAGACTACAGATAGGATAGAGGAGTCCCCCCAC
>CALCCD010000111.1 GCA_937899645.1 uncultured cyanobacterium
CAGTGCTCGAATCCTGAATACTGGACATTTATTTCCGTGGAGTACTCTTAGGCTGTGCCCAGGTCTAATTTTGAGGTGCAGGCGATCGTGCCCCCCGATCTCTCGGTGACGATCTGATGGGAGATCGCCATGCCCAGCCCCGTGCCTTTGCCGACTTCCTTCGTTCTGAAGCCCTGCTCGAAAGAGTGTCGCGAACATGGCCTGTGGTAAGCACGGATATTTCTTCACAACTCTTTTAGGGGTGGGCTTTTACGTCAGGCGGCTAATCCCTATGCAAGCGCTTAGACTCCAGATCGAGCCTACCCCTGGCTGACGCCATCGCATAGGTGCTCGGACTCTCGTCCTAATTCTGCGATTCTTTGCCATACGACAGCGCCGCTAAAAACTCCTGTGCCCGATCGCGAATCTGCTGGCGATCGCCCTCTGGAATCTTGCGAAGCTGCGCCAAAATCAGGTTCATTCGCCCTTGGGATTTGAGCGTGTCGTGGTGGCGATCGAGGAAGTTCCAGTACAGGTAATTAAACGGACAGGCCTTCTCGCCCAGACGGTCTTTGCGATCGTAGGCGCAGCCCTTGCAGTAGTCGCTCATCTTGTGGATGTAGTTCGCCGAGGCCACGTAGGGCTTGGTTGCCAGCTTGCCGCCATCGGCGAATATGCCCATACCCAACACGTTGGTCTGCATCACCCAGTCGTAAGCGTCGATAAAAGCGGCGTGGAACCACTGCTCGATCGCCTGGGGCTCGATCCCCGCGATCGTCGCGAAATTCGCCAGCACCATCAGCCGCTGGATATGATGGCCGTAGCCCGTCTCCTCGACTTGCTTCAGCGACTGCTTGAGGCAATTCATCTTGGTTTTGCTGGCGTCCCAGAAAAACTCCGGCAGCGGCTGGTGGTGGTCGAGCGCGTTTGACTCGGCGTAGTCTTCGCCGAAAAACACGTAGAGCCCGCGCATATATTCGCGCCAGCCGAGGATTTGTCGAATCACGCCCTCGACGCTGGCGAGGGACATTTCGTTGTCGCTGCCGACAGATTTTTCGTATTCCGTTTCGATCGCTTCGACGACCTCGTGGGGTGAGAGCAGCCCGAGATTGAGATAGGGCGAGAGCAGCGCGTGCCACATCGTCGTTTCACCCGTAACCATCGCGTCCTGATACGTGCCAAAGCCCGCGAGTCTTTTTTCGAGGAAGTTATCGAGGACTTCGAGCGCCTGCGATCGCGTCACCGCCCAGCCGAACGGCTCCATCTGGCCGTAGAGTTCGCCGCCGATCTCCTCGACTTTTGCCATCACCTCACAGGTGATCTCATCCGGCTCAAATAGCAGCGACGGTGGTGGATTTAGCCCTTTTTTCGGCGGTTTTCGGTTCTCTTTATCGAAATTCCAGCGATCGCCAGCGGGTTCGCCATCTTCGGTCATGAGGATGTCGAAGTCCTTGCGGCTCTGGCGATAAAAATCCTCCATTCGCAGGCGCTTGCGACCCTTCGCCCACTTCACGAATTTGGCTTCGGATTGGAAAAACAGGTCGTTGTCGAGCCAATCGATCGCGACCCCATCGGGCGAGTTCGTGCTGGGTAAGGGCATCGCCTCGATCGCGCGCCGGAAAGGAAAATCCGTCGGCTCCATCACGGCGACGGTGTCGAGGCCGCGATCGGCGATCCAGTCCCGCAGCGGCGTCGCGAAATCGTCGGCGATCGCGTACGTCACGTCGGTGTAGCCCGCTGCGCGCAGATCCTCGGCAAAGTGACGCATTGCCGACCAGACGAGGACGAGTTTCTGGCGGTGGTAGGGGCGTGCGGTGGAGAAGTTGCGGGACTCGATAAGCGCGAGCGGCGTATCCTTGGGGCGATCGCGCAGGTGTCCGCCCGCGATCGCGAGTTGGTTGCCGAGAATCCACAGTCCGGTGGTCATGCGTCGTCAGTGTGGTGAAGGTCGGCGGGCACGTCCTACGCCAGCGTGGCCGCCGCCAGCTCCAGAAACAGCGACTCGACGTTCGCGCCGCTCTTCGCGGAGGTGGTGTAAGCGTGGAGAATTTCGTCCTTGTGGCGATCGCGAACTTCGCCCAGCAGCATCTGGCTCCGACCGGCTTCGACGA
Source organism: uncultured cyanobacterium (assembly GCA_937899645.1). Classification (GTDB taxonomy): domain Bacteria; phylum Cyanobacteriota; class Cyanobacteriia; order Cyanobacteriales; family Geitlerinemataceae; genus RDYZ01. The sequence goes on from CALCCD010000111.1 coordinate 2,091, forward strand.
GGTCGGCTTTGTTGAGCGCCACCGAAATTGCGCCGTCTTTGCTGACGCTGCGGTAGAGCGCGATGTGCCCTTCAATATTCTCGATCGTCTCCGGACGCGACAGGTCGGCGACGATAATCGTGCCTTTCGAGCCTTGCAGGTAGCTCGGCGCGATCGCTTTGAACTTCGTCTGCCCTTCCAAATCCCAGACGATTAACTGCATCGCCTGCGGATCGCCACCGTCGGGCGCGGCCACCTCGAGACTGCGGCGCGAGATTTTAACGCCGACGGTCGAAAGATAGCGATCGTCGAATTTGCCTTCTACGTAGCGGCGGATCAGGCTCGTTTTACCGACACTAAAATCGCCGACCATGGTGATTTTTCGGGAAATTGTCATGGGAATCCTTGAAGGCGTGCGCGTTTGGGGTTACTGCGGGTTATCTGGGGGGTGCGCGAGCCGAAGCTCTGTGTGACAGGTTGCAACGCTGAGGCCGACATAACTGGCTTCAGGGCTTCTGTATTAAACAGGAGAATGGATGCCCATCGCGGGTGGTATCGCCCGTACACTCGCCTCAATCTACCCAAAACTTCCGCTCGAGCTGACGCCGCTACTTGAGATAGGCCACCGTCACGCCCGCACCGCCGTCGTTTTGTGCGGCTAGCTCGAAGCGATCGATATGCGGCGATCGCTTCAGTAGCTCGTGGACGCCCTGGCGCAGCTTGCCCGTGCCTTTGCCGTGGATAATCCACAGCGCCCCGCCCACCGGCACGGCCTCGGCGATCGCGTTTTCCAGCGCCATCTCCGCCTCAGAGATGCGGCTGCCGCGAATGTCGTGGGTGTTTTTCGAGGTGCGGACGATCGGAGCGTCTTTCTTCTTCTGGGCATTTTTAGCCGCCTCGACCTTGGCTTTCTTGGCCGTGGCCTTGGTTTTTGGCTTGGCTTCCGGCACATCGGGCTTCTTGCCGTCCAGCGACTCGATTTCCGCCAGCCCGACGGTCATTTTCATGATCCCGAAACGCACCATCAGCTCGCTGTCACCCACTTCGCTGAGGACTTCTGCCACCTGGCCGAGGCGCGGGATGCGAATGCGATCGCCCACCTTCGGCTTAAATCCGGGCTTCGGTTTGGGTGCGGCGGGCAGGCGCTTCTCAGCGATATTGTCGATCGCGTCGGTGGCGGCGCGGGCGGCTTGGGCCGTCGGGTTCTTGCCCTGCTGGAGCTTGCGGATCACCTTGGCAATCTCGCCCTTGGCTTGGCCGATTTCGGCGCGGACGGCCTCTTCCTGCTGCTGCTTGAGCTCGGTTTCGCGAATCTTGAGCTGCTCGGCTTTTTGCGCGATTTCGCGGTTGAGTCGTTCGGCCTGGGCGACGATTTTCTGGGCTTCGTTGGCTTTGGTTTCCTGGCGGCGGCGCTCGGCTTCTAGCTCCGCGATCGTCTGGTTGATGTCGGCGATGCCGCTGGGCGCGACCTGGTGTTCGGCCACGTCCAGCACTTCCGAATCGAGGCCGAGGCGACGGGCGATCGCCAGCGCGTTCGATCGTCCGGGAATCCCCCAGAGCAGCCGGTAGGTGGGCTTGAGGCTCACGTCGTCGAACTCCACCGAGGCGTTCTCGAAGCGATCGTCGTTGTATTTCAGCGTCTTAAGTTCGCCGAAGTGGGTGGTCGCGATTGTCAGGCGCGTGCGATCGGCCAGGGTTTTCAGCAGCGCGATCGCCAGGGCGCTGCCTTCAGTGGGGTCGGTTCCCGCGCCGACTTCATCGAGCAGCACGAGGGCATCGGGGGTGGGGTCTGGCAGAGTCTCGATCGCGGCGGGCGCTTCTGGTTCGAGAGTTGCGACGGCGGTGTTACCTTCGCCGTTCGTTTCGCTATTGAGTTCGCCGTCGAATTCGCCGTTGAATTCACCAATAGCCGTGCCGTTCGACCCGTTCGCCTCCACTGCCGACTCATCCGCGACGCCCACCGAGCCCGTCGGCAGCGCTTCGAGAATGCGGCTAATCCGGCGAATATGACCCGAAAATGTCGAAAGACTCTGCTGCAACGATTGCTCGTCGCCAATATCCGCCAAAATTCGCCCAAACCAGCAGATTTCTACCGGCTCGCGTGCCGGGACGAACATGCCGCAGCGCGCCATCAGCGCCGCCAAGCCGATCGACTTCAGCGTCACGGTCTTTCCGCCCGTGTTCGGCCCCGTGATTGCCACTACCTTGGTTTGGGCGCGGACGGGCGCATCGATCGGCACCACCGCCGTGCCATCCTCGCGCTCGTGCTGCCAGACCAGCAGCGGATGGCGTAGGTTCCGCAGGTTCATCGGCGCATCGAGTCTGACGAAGCGCGGCGGGTTTGCCTCCAGCCAGTAGCCGTAACGGGCACGCGCCACCGCCAGGTCGATCGTCGTGACGATCGCCAGCATCATCTCCAGACTCTCGGCCACTTCCGCCACCTGTTCGCTCAGCTTCCGCAGAACGACTTCCTCGGCCTGGCGCTCTTTGCGCTGAAGCGTGCGGAGCTGGTTATTATCGTTGACGATCGACTTCGGCTCGATATAAAACGTCGAGCCGGTGCTGGAAATATCGTGGACGATACCGGGAATCTCGCCCTGGAGGCCAGCTTTCACCGGCACGACGTAGCGATCGCCGCGCATCGACACCGAATGCTCCTGCAATGCCGAAGCGTGCCGCTGCATCAGGCGCTGGAGCGTTTGTTGGATGCGGCTGCGGGTGGTTTTGAGCTGGTTGCGGATGCCGCCCAGCTCCGGGCTGGCGCGATCGGTCACCGAGCCGCGCTCGTCTACGCAGCGGTGGATTTCCTTCTCCAGGTCGGCGTGGGTGTTGAGCTGGGCGACCATGCCTTTGAGTTCGGGCAGTTCCAGATCTTCCAGACCGTCGATCGTCCGGCGGATTTGCCGCGCCCCGGATAGCGTCCCGGCAATGTCGATGCACTCTTCGCCGGAGAGGATGCCTTGCAGCGTCGCCCGCTCGATCGCGCCGCCGATATCGGTAATGCCGCCGAACCCCAGACTGGCGTTGACATCCAGCTCGATCGCATACGCCTCCTTCGTTTGTGCCAGCAGCCGCTCGCTCTCGGCCTGTGTTTGCGGCAGCGCCAGATTTCGCGCCGCGATCGTGGTGAGATTCGTGGCGCAAAACGTCGAGAGGTGCTGGCACAGGCGCGACCATTCGAGCAGGTCGAGGGTTTCGGATTGAATCAACGGTGGAGCAGGAAGCAACTGTAGGGGCGCATGGCAATGCGCCCGGGATGTGACATCACAAGCGCATCAATTGTTACTAATCTTAAAGTAATACCGAGCCCGACTTCTAGATTGTCGCTTTTGCCGCAACCCGCACTATCCGCTGTGCGGAGGCTACGCCAACGACTACGCTCAGTATTCATTGACACTTGTGTGTCAGAGATATCAAATTTCGATCGAGCAATATCAGGAGACGTCGCCATGAGCGAAATGATTCCCGTCCGCGAAGCCGAAGCGATCGTCCTCGACGCCGTGCGCTCGTTTGACGCCGATCGCTGTGGGAAAAATGGCGACCTCGAAACCGTTCCCCTCGCCGACGCCGATGGCCGCATCCTCGCCCAGCCAGTTGCCAGTCGCCTCGACTTCCCCCACTGGGATAACTCCGCAATGGACGGATACGCCGTGTGCTTCGCCGATGTTGCCGCTGCCAGCGAAGCGGAGCCCGTCACCCTCGCCCTCGCGGGAGAAATCCCCGCCGGACGCGCCCCCGACCTCGCCCTCGAACGCGGCCAAGCCGCCCGCATCTTCACCGGCGCGATGCTCCCCGACGGCGCGGACACGATCGTCATGCAGGAAAACACCACCCCCAACGACCACACCGTTTCGGTCAACGTCGCGCCGCCCCAGATCGGCCACTTCGTCCGCAAACAAGGCCAGTTTTGCCAGGCGGGCGAAACGCTGCTTCCCGCCGGAACACGCATCGCCGCCGCCGAACTCGCCGTCCTCGCCTCCGCGCAGTGTACTGCCGTACCGGTGTTTCGCCGCCCCCGCGTCGCCGTCCTCTCTACCGGGCGCGAGCTGGTGTCGCCCGAGGACACGCTCAAACCCGGCCAGATCGTCGACTCCAATCGGATCGCGATCGCCAGCTTCCTGACGCAACACGGCGCGGAGGTTATCCCCTTCGGCATTATCGATGACGATCGCGAAGCCACCGCCGCTGCGATTTCCCGCGCAATCGACGCTGCCGATCTCGTCATCTCCACCGGTGGCGTCTCCGTCGGCGACTACGACTATGTTGAGGATGTCTTGGAAGAGCTGGGCGGCGAAATTCGCATCCGCAAGATCGCTATCAAACCGGGCAAGCCGCTGACGTTCGCAACCTTCGATCGCGGCGGAAATTCGGTCGCCTACTTCGGCCTACCGGGGAATCCGGTGTCGGCGCTGGTGGGCTGCTGGCGGTTCGTGCGATCGGCGCTGCTGAAGCGATCGGGCTTGGCGCGGGGCTGGGAGCCGCAGTTCGTACGGGCGACGCTGCGTGAGGGGTTGAAGGCGGGCGGCGGTCGCGAGACGTATGTGTGGGGGGCGCTGTATTACGGGAATGGCGGGTTTGAGTTCGATCGCGATCGGGGCAGTATCAATTCGGGCAACGCGATCGGGTTGGCATTGTGTAATGGATTGGCGGTGGTTCCGGTGGGGGAAAAGGCGATCGGGGCTGGAGAAGTGGTGGAGGTGTTGCAGATGGGGTCGCCAATTTTCTAGCGCGTGGCGGGTGCAGCGCAGAGCATGGGAACGCTAGTGGTGACGGTGACTCGCAAAGTCACACCAAAGCTCTCCTCGACAGCGCCCGTATGAAGCTGAAACCTCGCCATCGCAATCCTCAGAGAACGAGAAAGGCGCTCCTGATGCTTCTCGCTTTCGCGATTGGGTTGGCAATTGGCAGCTTCTGGCGCATGAGGTGGATGGTGTTCGATACGTCTCATCTCGAAAGGCACTTGGCCGCTGGAGACTTTCACAAAGCTGATGTGGAGACCAGCCGTTTGCTCGGTATTGCAATTCGGACTCACACAAATCGCCACCGATCTCAGTGGGCATCGCTTCTAGACACTTTGTTTCAGGCCATCAAATCCCAAGTCTTGCTTGAAGTGGGTTTGCCCTGTGCGGAGCTGAGAGCGATCGACGAGCTGTGGCTAGAACACAGTCAGGGTCAGTATGGTTTCTTCGTTCAGATGAACCGAGTGCTGGCGATCGCTCGTATCCATCCAGCGTCCGAAGAGTCGCCTGAAGATTCAGATCGATTGGTAGACCGCTTAGCCTGGAACGACAACGAAGCCGAGTACTTCCTGTCATGGTCTACTCTTCGCCATCGCTATCACGTATCTGTTTTCCAGGATTCGGGATACATACAGGAAGTAGACTTTCCTCTCTCTCGTGGCTTCTATCCCACGCCACTTTGGTACTACCAAAGCAAAGCGGCTGGGAAGTTTCGATATGGCATGCACAGAGCCTTGAAAGATATGGCTCGGTGCTACCAAGACGAAATCGCAGAAACGCTCGAACAAACCCCAGGAATTGACGAAAATGCGCCACGGGAACTAATCGTTTGGTGAGTAACTCAGTTTATGAATCTGCGTCGACATCACACTCCATGTAGAGACGATGCTTGTTCAGCTCCAGATGCGCGAGAGCGAAAGCGCGAACCCTGGCAAAATGTCCTCACCGGAAACTGCGCTGGGATTAGACAGAATCTCAACCTCGCCATTGGCGCGATAGATTTCGACAGACTTCGATTGCGGGTCAATCAGCCAGCCGAGACGCGCCCCATTGCTGCAATACTCGCGCATCTTCGCCTGCGTCGGCTTCAGCCCATCCGATTTGGAGCGGAGTTCGACGACGAAATCGGGGCAGAGGTTCGCGAACGTGCTGCGCTGCTCGTCCGTGAGCGCATCCCACCGCTCCGAGCTGACCCACGAGGCATCGGGAGAAAGAATCGCGCCATTGGGCAGCGTGAAGCCCGTAGAAGAGTCGAACACCTTGCCGGGGTAGCCGTTGTCCTCGTTCCAGCGGTAGAGCTGAGCGTTGATGCTGCTGTTGCGTTCGCCGGTTTCCCAGCCGGTCGGTGGATTCACGAGGAGTTCTCCTGCGGCGGTGCGCTCGAGGCGGATGTCTTTGTTGTGGGTCGCGAGGGTGGCGAACTGTTCGGGGGTGACGTGGAGCTTGAGGCCGATCGGAAGATTGAGCGATAGTGTCGTGGTGGGCGGAGCGACAATTTGAACCATGGCGGGGTGGCGGCAGGTGTGACAGTTGGCGAAAAACCGCAGAAAACCGATCTCGTTTCAGCCTAATACCAAATCCGAATTCGCAAAGTCCGATTGATTTATCTATCCAGGAAACCGCGCTTCGACTACGCTCAGCGCTCATCGGGTCTACGTAGGTCGGATTTGGTATAACTCAGCAGCCGAGGCCGATCTGCTTCAAGCTTGACTCAGGACTTTTACATCGCTCCCGCGCGGGCAATGCATTATCCAGACACGCCGCGCCTCCCGCATCAATTGAGACGCGGGGCGCGGGAACGGTTAGGCGGGAAAATCCGGCGCTAGATCTCGGCGTAGGCGCGATCGATCAGCCGCTTTGCCAGGGTCTGCACGCCGGTGTGGGCGTAATAGTTCGTGCTCATATCCAGCAGCGCCGCCAGGTAGTCGAGCTTGTCGTCGGTCACTTCGATAAACGACTGGAGGTTCGTCACCACCTTTTGCGGCGTTAGGTCGCGATCGGCGACAAAGCCGCCCATCCAGTCGCTAACGGTTGCAAAGCTGTGGCGAATAAAGCCCAGCTTGCCGCCCGACTCGTACTCGGGAACGAAGCGCTGGATCTTTTGGAAGGCGGAATTATCGAGCAAATCGCCGCCGCTCAGGCTGGTCAGCTTGTCGGTCGCGAGGCCGATAAAGTCCGGGCCGAGGGGAATCAGGCCGTCGAAGCAGACTAGCGCCGCCATGCGCGTTAGCGACTCGCCGCCGTAGTCGCCGAGGGAGGCCATAAAGTCGCCGATGCTGTCGCCGGGGATGCCGTTGATTTGGCAGAAGGCGACGATCTCGACGACCAGCTTGAGGCTGAGGTCGATCGCCTGGGCTTTGTCGGCGCGGGGCGTCAGTTTGTTGAGCATCCCGAGCAGCGGTACTTTTTCGCCAACCTTGTTCGCCAGCGCAGCAGTGCCGAGGGCGCGACCGGCGGCGTCGATCGTGTCGTAGAGAAAGAGGGCGTTTTGGTAGCCTTGGGATTTATCGTTGTAGAGCTCGATCGCGCGATCGCTCACGGTCTGGAGCAGGTCGGCGTCGTCTTCGCCGGTGACGGCGCGCAGCGTATTTTCCCAGCCGACGAGGTTTTCCCACGCGCCGGGAACCGCAAAGTCGAGGGCGTTGAGCGAAAAGACCGTCATGCCTTTTGTCGGCAGCGCGTCTACACGTTCGTTAATGGGTTGAGCCATAGTAGAAAGCCCCCGAACCTGACGGGGACGAAAGGGGACATCGGACTAAGATCGGGTTGGCCAAGATCGGGTTGGCCAGAACCAGGCTGGCCAAAACCAGGCTGGCCAGAACCAGGCTGGCCAAAACTAAATCGGCAGGGGCGTACCGCTGTGCGCCCCGTAGAATTTCGCAGGAATTTCGCAGGAATTTCGCAACCGCCGCCGATCGCGCTCGGTGCAGAAACGTCCGGGAAGCGACAGGATCTACGGAAGCTGGGACAAACCATTGAGATCGAACTTCTCGAGCCAGGTGCTGCGGTTCTCTGGCGTGAAGTCTTCCGCAACGGAAATCGCCTTCACCTGGAAGCGTCCGCCGACTAGAATCGCCGTCTGCTTTTTGCCGACCGTGACCGCCGGGTAGCCCGCGATCGTCTCGGTGGCGTCGGCGAACTTCTGGGCCGCAGCGGGTGTGGAGACGGTGTCTGAAATTGCCAGCTTGGCGACTTCCTGGCCGTCGCGCTTCAGCTTGACTTCGGCGAATCCGGCTTTTTCTTGGGTGTAGACGCGATCGAGCCCGTCCTGGGCTTCCGGGAAGAAGGCGTTAAACGTCGCGCCGGGGAGCGCTTCGTCCGCGACGGCGTCGGTGGGCTGCACCTCGCTCGGGGTCGAAATCGTCGGGCTCGTTTCAGTTGGGGCGGGCGGTGCGGCGGTGGGGGCGGGGGCTTGGGCGCAGCTCGTCAGCGTCAGGGTGACGCTGAGACAACAGGCCACGATCGCGGCGCGCAAGGCAGAGGGTCGCAACATGAAACGCATAAATCGACTAAATCTCGGCTGGGTCGGCGAACGGACAGCGAACAGGCCGCGAACAAACAAACAGACGCCTGCGTGCACCTACGATCGTAGCACTGTCGCCGCGCGCCTCAGCGAGTCCAAAACCACTTGGCTGACGCTGGTAGTATGAGATTCGCACCCTTTTCCGCTGGTGAGCTTTTAGGAGTACCTTTCGACAATGACCGCAACGATTCGTCCCCGCACATCGACGACGGAAATGGAAGTGACCAGCATCCGCCTAGAGCGGGAGCTGAAAGATCGCCTCAAAGAACTGGCCGGGAGCCAAAGCTATCAGGCTCTCGTGCGCGACATCCTTTGGAACTACGTTCAGTACGAGACTGGGAAATACAAGCCCCAGTTCAGTCAGGCCGATATCCGCGCGACGATCCGCGCCCAGGCCGATCGCGAGGAGCGTTGCGCGCTGACGGGCGTGCCGATCTCGCCGAACGCACCGATGTTGCTGGGCTGGACGCGCCAGGGCAATCTCGTGCCGCTCTCGCCCGACTGCCTGGACTGCGTGACGGCCTAGGCGGGCGGTGACGCTGCGTCCGCCGCACAAAACCCACAGCCTCCCAGCGTTAGGTCTGCCGCGACGGGCGATCTTGCCGGACTTGCCGGACTCGATCGCCTGTCGCGCTTTTTGCGTTCTTTAGTTTGACGGCTGGGGCAGTTTGACAACTAGGACGCGCGATCGTTGGCCTTCAGCGCTCGCGTCACCATCGCCGCGATCTCGGCGCGCGAGGCATCGCGGTTGGGCTCGAAGTGGGTTCCCGGTGGCGGTGTGGCGACGATGTTGAGCGTGGCCGCCGTGGCGACTGCCGACTGCGCCCAGTTGGGGATTTCGTCGCGATCGGCGAACTGTCCTAGCGCGTTCGCGTCGCCGCCTTCGAGACCGAGGCCGTTGACCAGCGCCAGGATCGCCTGCAAGCGCTGGACGTTTTGGCCGGGGCCGAAGGAGTTCTCTGAGAAGCCGGACAGGAAGCCGCCTTGGTAGGCTTTCTGGATCGAGTCGTAGGCCCAGAACGAGGCGGGCACATCGGCGAACGTCGTCGCGGCACGGCGGGCGCGCGGCCGGAACACCTGGGCGATCAGCGACGCAAACTGGGCGCGGTTCATTTTCTCTTCCGGGCGGAACGTGCCGTCGGGGTAGCCGCCGATCAGGTTTTGTTCGGCCAGGTAGAGTACATCGTCTTTGGCCCAGTGGTTGCTGAGGTCGGCGAAGCGCGATCGCTCTACAGCATCCGTATTAACGATGTAGCTCGAGGCGGCTTCCGGCAGCTTGCCGTCGATGACCAGCGCCTGATAGATCGTTGCGGCCACGTCGGCGCGGGTGGCGCTGTAGCTCGGGCGCAGCATCCGGGGATTGGGGTAGTTGACCACCAGGCCTTTTTCGGTGGCGGTGACGATCGCCTGGCTCGCCCAGCTCGGAATTTGGGCGCGATCGTCAAATACGGCCAGCGTGCCGGTGTTGCCGCTGCCCGCCAGCCCTAGGCCGCTGACCAGCGCTAACAGCGTCTGCAAGCGCGTCAGGTTTTGACGCGGGCGAAACGACCCGTCGGGAAAGCCGGTCAGGAAGCCGAGGCGCGTCGCTTCGGTAATTGCGGTGTAGCCCCAGAAGTTCCCCGGCACGTCCGAGAAGCTCTTGGCCGATCGGGTGAGTGCGCCGTCGAACGCCTTCGAGAGCAGGGCGGCGTATTCGGCGCGGGTGACCGGGTTGCTGGGGCGGTAGGTTCCGTCGGGGAAGCCGCTGACGTAGCCCTTCTCGAATAAAACGGAAATAAACGATTCGGCCCAGTTACCCCGGATATCGGTGAGTTCGGTGGGCGCGGGCGTCGGGGTCGGCGCGGGCGTCGGGGTCGGTGCGGGCGTGGGTGATGGCGTCGGGGTCGGGACGCGATCGGTGGTAACGAAGTCCACCGAGCCCTGCACCGAAGTCGGGTTGAGCTGGTTGCCCGCCGAGACAAAGGTGAGCTGGGTGGCGTTGAGTAGGTTTTTGCGCCCGTTACCGACGAAGACGTTGCCGCCGGGGCTTTGAGCCGAACCCAGGTCGGGGTAAGACTTCGAGATGGCCGAAAGGCCGTAGTCGGTGTTGTTTTTGAGTTCGTTGTTACGCAGCACCGGGCGCGCGTCGTGGGTCAGCAGCAGGCCGACGCGGTTGTTGACGATCGCGTTGCCGTCGAGCAGTGGCGCGGACGAGTCACCGACGCAGATGCCCGTACCGGTGTTGTCGCAGCGGTTGCTACGCAGGACGCCTTTGGAGGTGTCGAGCATCCAAATGCCGTAGGAGTCGTTGCGCGAAAAGATGCTGTTCTCGATCGTCGGTTTGGCCGCCCCCGTCGCCCGTATCCCCTCACGCTTACAGCCCGTGAAGGTACAGCTCGACACCGTCGGGCTCGTGGATTCGATCCAGACGCCCGTGCCGCGCGTGGCGGTGTTGCTGACCGTGACGCCGCGCAGTTCCGCATCATCTTCGAGCTGGATGGCGATCGGCTGCATACCTCCGCTCGTCGCGATCGTGCGGCTGCCCGAAATCGTGATGCCGCTACCTTTGCTGCTGGCGTTGCCCACCAGCTTGACGCCAGCGGGGATGACGATCGGAAACTCTTCTCCGCCGCTGGCGGTGTAGCTCCCCGTCGCGAGCTGCACCGTCGTGCCCGAGCTGGCCGCGCTCAGGGCTTTGCGAATCGTTCCGAACGGTCGCGCGGCACTGCCGTCATTGGCGTCGTTGCCGCTGCTGGGATTGACGAAGAGCGTAGGCATAGGTGTTTGAGTGCTGAGCTGCTTGCTGAGTTGTTTAAGGGGCTGTTTTTAAAAGTGAGACGGGGGTTGCGGGGTGGGCTTCCGCCATGCGGAGCGGGCCTCCACACCTCCGCGATCTCGCCACCTTCTCACTCTAGGCGACGACCCGGAGGATAGGCGGAAAATTTTGCGTTCCTTTATTCCATGCTTTGAATTCGTACTTTGGATCGCTAGTTCGGTGAAAATCCTGCCAGTCCGAGCTGAATTGTTAGGCGATCGTACGGACACCACCGACCGACCCTCGTAAATCTAAAGAAAGATGTAAGCAGATCTACTGAAAATTGACTGAAATGCGCGGTGTCGAGTGAAATTTACAGCGAAAAAGCGTTCTCCGTGTATTTCTCCAGGTGGCGGGAAGATTCGCTATCGTTAGAGCCTGCCGTCCTACTCGATTGCCACCCAGTCCCGACACCCGCTCGCGGAACTATGGAACAACTTCTCTTCGATCGCCTTTGGATGACGATCTGCGCCATTCTCGTCCTGTTGATGCAGGCCGGTTTCCTCTGTCTGGAGGCGGGCTCGACGCGCCGCAAAAACAGCATCAACGCGGCGATGAAGAACATCACGGACTTTGCGGTGGCCGTGCTGATTTTTTGGCTCGTTGGCTTCGGCGTCGGGTTCGGCGGCAGCGGCAACGGCTGGTGGACGGGCTGGGGGCAGTGGCCGGACGCCAGCGGAACCGACGCGATCGTCTTCTTTTTATTTCAGGCAATGTTTTGCGGCACGGCGGTGACGATCGTCTCTGGGGCCGTCGCCGAGCGGATGCGCTTTCGCAGCTACGTCGTGCTGTCGGCGATCGTCTCCGGCGCGATTTATCCCGTCTTCGTGCACTGGAGCTGGAACTCGATCGGCGGCAGCGAGACCCTGGGCTGGTTGCAGCACCTCGGCTTTCTCGACTTTGCCGGATCGACGGTCGTCCACAGCCTGGGGGGCTGGGTATCGCTGGCGGCGGTGCTATTTATCGGCCCGCGCGACGGACGCTTCTCCCAAGACGGCAGAACCCACGATTTCTACGAAAGCGACACGACGCGCAGCATCCTCGGCTGCTTGATCCTGTGGTTCGGCTGGCTGGGCTTTAACGGCGGTAGCACCCTGACCTTTAACGACAGCGTGCCGCTGATTTTGCTCAATACGATCCTCGGCGGTGCGGGCGGGCTGCTGGTGCCGCTGACGCTGGGCTGGCTGCGCGGCGGCGCGGTGCGGGCAGCCTGGATGGTCAACGGCTGCTTGGCCGGTCTAGTGTCGGTGACGGCGGCCTGCAATATTTTGACGCCTAGCGCCTCGATTCTGGTCGGGGCGTTGGGCGGCGTCGTGATGCTGTCGATCGACCGCCTGCTACGCCAGTGGAAAATTGACGATGCGGTCGGCGCAATTCCCGTGCACCTGGGCGGCGGCATCTGGGGGACGCTGTGCGTGGCGCTGTTCGCCCGAACCGATGCGGCCTCGCCGATCGTCCAGCTCGGCGTGCAGAGTTTGGGCATCGCAGCCTGCGGCATCTGGTCGATGGCGATGACGTTTGCGACGCTGGCGCTGTTGCGGCGCTTTGGAACCCTGCGCGTGTCGCGCCAGGACGAGCGCGTCGGGCTCAACGTCGCCGAACACGGGGCGCGATCGGATCTCAACGAGCTGCTTGCGGTAATGGCCGACCACCGGCAGGCGAAGAACCTCGATCGTCGCGCCCCCGCCGAGCCATTTTCCGAGTTCGGACAGATCGCCGAGTGTTACAACCAAACGATCTCCGCCCTACAGGACGCCACCTCGCGCACCCAGGCGATCGTCGATACCGCCCTCGAAGCCATCTTCACCGCAGACTTCCGCACCCTGACGATCGCCTCGGCCAATCCCGCCGCCGCCCAGATGTTCGGCTGGCAGGACGATCGTCCGGATGCTGTCGTCGAGCTATTTTCCGCCAGCGTCTTCGAGAGCGTGCGCAGTCGCCTGCCAGATGGACCGGAGGCCGAGCTAACCCGCGCGAAACGCGAAGAATTCCTGCGCGAATCTTTTGAGATCTTGAGCGCCAACCGCAGGGCGATCGAAATCGGCGGCCAGCGCGTCAACGGCGAAACCTTTCCGATGGAAATCTGCGCGAGTGTGGTGCCCTCTTCCTCCGGCCCGCTGCTAATCGTCAGCGCCAACGATATCAGCCGTCGCAAACAGGACGAAACGCGGCTCCGCCGCGCCGCTGCCGAAACGAGCAAAAAAAACGTCCAGCTCCAGGAAGCGCTGACCGCGCTTTACAACACCCAGACACGCCTGATCAACAGCGAAAAAATCGCGGCCCTCGGTCGTATGGTCGGCGGCGTCGCTCACGAAATCAACAACCCGATCGGTTTTATCTACGGCAACTTGCACCATATCCAGGAGTACGTCGGCGACCTGTGGTCGGCGATAGACCTCTACAACTCGCGCCTTCCGGAGCCCGACGACGACTTGGCAGAGAATCTCGAAGACCTCGAACTCGATTTTATCCGCCAGGATTTGCCCGAGCTGCTGCTGTCGATGCGTACCGGGGCCGAGCGCATCCGCCTGATCGTCGAGAGCCTGCGCGTGTTCGCCCGCCTCGACGAAGCCGAACTCAAGCGCATCGATATCAACGACTCGATCGACAGCGCCCTGCTGCTGCTCGACCACTCTTGTTCGGGCCAGGGCATCGAAGTCGTGCGCCGCTACGGCGACTTACCGCCCGTCGAATGTTTCAGCGCCCACCTCAACCAGGTGTTCTTTAATATCCTCGTCAACGCGATCGATGCTCTGGAGTCCGCGCGCGACACGCAGCCGCAGCCCCGGATCGAGATCGTTAGCGAACACGCTGACGACGAAGTATCTATCTCGATCGTCGATAACGGACCGGGTATGAGCAGCACCGAACTCGAGCGCGCCTGCGAGCCGTTTTACACCACCAAGCCGATCGGCAAAGGTACGGGGCTCGGGCTGGCGATCGGCTATCAAATCGTCGTAGACGAACACAAAGGCCGCTTCGAGCTCGAGTCGGAGCCGGGCGAGCGCACCGCAGTCACGATCGCCATTCCCACACGCCGCCCGAATGTCGCCTCGTTCGACCTCAACACTAGCGCCAGCTAGATCGCCGCTCCGACGCTCCGAAGCCCGAACCAGGGCTCAGCCCTAGGCCCCCGCTTTCGTGGTCGCCTGTGTGGCCGCCTTCACCGCTGCGATCAGGCCGCGCACTTCCGCCGAACCCTCCGAAGGATCGAACCGCACCGGGAATTTGCCGTTTGCCAGCATACGCAGGCCCAGCGGCGCGATATCGAGCAGCCCCTGCAAATCTTTGAAGTAGTTGCCGATGACCTGGAGGCTGAACTTGCGCTCGTCGATCCAGCCGCCCTCTTCGACCAGCTCGAGCAGGACTTTGCGGTGACGGATCGGGCGGCTGTCGTCTTTGGTTGAGCGATCGAGGATTTCGCCTTTGATCTCGCTGATGCGATCGAGCGGTGAAACCTCCATCGGGCAGACCGAGTTGCAGTAGTAGCAGCGCGTGCAGCCCCAGACGCCGGAGTCCGGGTTGTCGAAGCTCTCGAGTCGCGCCTCGCGACGATCGTCGCGATCGTCCGCCAGCAGCCGCTGGGCCTTTGCTAGGGCGTGGGGGCCGACGAAGTTCGGGTTGACCTCCTTGGCGTTGCACTCGGAGTAGCACGCGCCGCAGAGGATGCAATTGCCGGTGGCGTTAAACTCGGCGCGCTCGTCCGGCGATTGCAAAAACTCGCGTTCGGGAAGCTGGCGCGACGATGTGCTGACATAGGGCTCGACCTTTTCCAAGTCGTCCCAAAACGGCTTCATATCGACAATGAGATCCTTGACGACCGGCAGGTTGCCCAGCGGCGCGATCGTCATCGTCGGCGTTTCCCCACTGGCCGTACCCAGGCGCGCCATCTCGCCCGCGATATTTTCCTTACAGGCCAGCGTCGATCGCCCGTTGATACGCATCGAGCAGCTCCCACAAATTGTGTTGCGACAGTTCTTGCGAAACGCCAGCGAGCCATCCTGTTCCCACTTAATGCGGTTCAGGCAGCTAAGGATCGTTTCGCTCGAATCGGCCTCGACGGTGAAGCGATCGAGTTTGGGGGCGGTGTCGGGGGTCTGTCGGAGAATCTGGAATTCGATCTGCATAACGGCGACAAGAAAGGAGTTCGGGAATCGACACCGAAGGGTCTGGATTCTATTTTATGTACCCGCTTGCGACGGTGCCGCCTGCATCGGACATCCTGCCCAGCCCCCCAAACTCAGGGCCACATTCAAACCCCCGAGACAGCTACGCGGCCAATATCCTCGGCTTGCCCGACCGCCGTGCGGGCATTTCAGCCACTGTGACAACACCGTGAAAATATCCTGCTCGCGCGCGCGAAACGCCCATTTCGGCGCTTTGTTTGTCGTTTAAATCAGATTCAGCCAGACCGCTAACCCAACATTTCTTAACATCATGGCCGACCGATCGCCCCAACGCCTCGACACCGGCGATGCCCGCCCCTTCGCCGCGCCGATTTCACCCTCCGCCCCGTCCAGCGGCCTTGCAGCTTGTCTCCAGGTGACGCTGATGCTGATGCGCGATCGCAAAAGCTTCGTCGCCGAAATCGGCCATGCCAAACAGCTTCCGCACAAGATCGTCGGCCTGCTCGTTTGCGGTGCTATCCTCCTCGCGGTCTACGGCCTGGTGCTCGGCGCGGTTCACAGTCCCGTCCAGTCGATCGTCTCGGCTATTAAGCTGCCGATTCTGTTTTTCCTCACCTCGATCGTTTGTTTCCCGACGCTCTATATCTTCAATTCGTTTATCGGTTCGCGCCAGAGCTTTTTGCAGTACTGCACCCTGGTTTTAGCCTCGATCGACATTATTTCCCTGTTGATGTTGGGCTTCTTTCCGGTTTCGCTATTTTTCCTATTGACCCTGGACGATGCGGCATTTTTTACGTTGCTCAATATCGCGATCGTGGGACTAACTGGGACGATCGGCACGCTGTTTCTCTGTGGCTCGATTATGGATCTAGAAACCCGAGCACGTGCCCGCTTCCGACGCCCGCTATTCCTCGCGTCTTGGTTCGCCCTCTACAGCGCGATCGGCTGTCAGCTTGCATGGCATCTCAGTCCGTTTTTTGGAACACCGGGCGAACCCTTCGTCCTGCTTGGCGATGGTTCGGGAAACTTCTTTCTAGCAATTTTAGAACTGCTAGCCGGTGGCCCCACTCAGTAGCGTCTTTGCCTCATGAAAAGCAGGCTTGACGAAAACCTCAGCAGCCCGGGCTCGGAGTTCTGGCCAATACCTGAGGAGGAACTTCGAGGGATGTTAGTAACTCGCGTGTCGATCTCTTCTCCGTAACGCTCTCTGCATAAAAAAGGAGCCGAATGTTAAAAAACAACGGCTCCTGGCGCTATGGACTTAACCGAAACAGTGGGCTAACTCGCAATACGAGAACTTCTTCGCATCGACGAGCCGCGCTATAAATCTTCCCGCTTGGGGTTGGCCCGAAGGTTGTCCGGATCGACATAGTGGCAGCTCACGTCGTCCAGACAAATCAAGGCCCAGCCGGAGTCGTCAACTCCCATCAATTCGTACTGGGTATCTTGAACGAAAAAGCCCTTATGGTTGCGGGTATCGGGCTTGACGGAAACATTTTTAGCGGACGTTTTCATAACGGGACGACTCCATGCTGGCTACGTTATTGCAAAGCTCTACAACGAGCGCTTTGCGTATCAAAAATGCTTATCTCTAGCTTGCGAAGATCTTATCACCAGGTTCGGGGATCGTTTGTTAAGTTCTTTGATGAACTGCGGCCCGTGGGCGAGCGATCCCCGTCTCGACTCCGCTCTGCACGCGTGGATTCCTTTGCAGGAAAGGCTTTGAACCTACCCTGAGTGTTTCTTCTTAATGTCTTGACACCTAAATGGACGTCCGATCTCGTTACATTCTGCGATCGGGCGCGCTGCTGTTTGAGGCCGTATCCTGCTGAAACTTTTTGACTTGCGATCCTGAGAAATCTGCGACTTGTACCTGGTTCTACTGCTGCACGAGTCGCCGCAGATATTTGAAGCAAATGCACAGAGCCCAAGCGCACAGATATAAATGAGAAAGCTTCCTACAGGGCGTCGGGCGAGCCGATCGCTTGGGAACGACGCTGAGGGAAGCTGAGGTGCTTTATCGGGATCGCAGAGGAATTCGGTAGGGCGCAGACCGGTCGGGGGCGAGTCTGGCGGTGGAAATACATCGTCCTTGCGGTGGCTGAGAAACTTTTTGGAAAAGCTGGACTTTCGGGGTGGGCGACTGTCTGCTGGGAACAGTCTGTGACACTCGCCCACCCGCTCGCGGTGGCCGCACGCTGGGCGTCTAGCGAGTCTTCGCGGGTTGGGAGCGCTGCGGGCTGGTTTGGAGTTCGAGCAGGAGGGTCTCCATCTCCGCCTGAAGCTGGAGGTAGCGCACCTGCTGGTCGGCGTTGTACACCGACGCTCGACGGAGCGCATCGGATCCGACCGAACGTGCGGACATGGGGCGCGCGGACGTTTCAGCGGCCTGGGAACGAATCGAGGATGCAGTCATGAATGGTCTCCTTACCTGAATTAGCACTCGCTCGGTACGTTCGCTGAAATGCACGGCATGTCAGCGTATGTTTACGCACCCAACGGCTCGATATTGTAACGATAGACAGGCGCGCTTCTGTCGCATTTGCTGCATCTCAGCGCGATCGGCCGAATCATTAAAGGGCGATCGCAACAGATTTTTTAGGCGATCGCTCTCTGAAACACCGTATACTACAGGCGGCGGGCGAGCCCCGTCCCGATCTCACGCAAAGCTTGCGGAATGGCGATCGTAGGCTGCGTGACGAACTTCAATGAAGGCCAAAATCCCCACGAAACGATCGTGGGGATTTGCCCGACTTTGATAGACTGTTCAAAACTTCAAAACCGTATCATCAACGACAGTGACGCTGAGTTTAACCCCACCCCAAGCGACGCCAGATGTGCCCCTTCACACCCAACATGGTTGGCGTGGCCTGATCGAGGCTTATCGTCCGTATCTCCCCGTCACTGACGCGACGCCGGTCGTGAGTCTCCACGAGGGCAACACCCCACTGATTCCCGTGCCGACGATCGCAGCGGAGATCGGTAAGAAAGTCCAGGTGTTCGTGAAATACGACGGCCTCAATCCAACGGGCAGCTTTAAAGACCGGGGCATGACGATGGCAGTCACGAAGGCGAAGGAAGCCGGGGCGAAGGCCGTGATTTGCGCCAGCACCGGCAACACGTCGGCGGCGGCGGCGGCCTATGCGAAGCGCGGCGGGCTGCGGGCTTTCGTGCTGATTCCCGACGGCTATGTCGCCCTTGGTAAGCTGGCGCAGGCGTTGATTTACGGTGCGGAAGTGCTAGCAATTAAGGGCAACTTCGATCGCGCCCTGGAAATCGTCCGCGAAATCGCCGATCGCCACCCCGTTACGTTGGTTAACTCGGTCAACCCTTACCGCCTCGAAGGTCAGAAGACCGCCGCTTTTGAAGTCGTTGACGATCTGGGCGAAGCGCCGGACTGGCTTTGCATCCCCGTCGGCAACGCGGGCAATATCACTGCCTACTGGATGGGCTTCTGCCAATATCACCAGATGGGCCGCTCGACGCGTCTGCCGAAGATGATGGGCTTTCAGGCGTCGGGCTCGGCTCCCTTCGTGGTCGGCAAGCCGGTGCTCGACCCAGACACCCTGGCCACGGCGATCCGCATCGGCAACCCGGCCAACTGGGAAAAGGCAAAAGCCGTCCAAGACGCCAGCCAAGGTGAATTTAACGCTGTCACCGACGACGAAATCATGCACGCTTACCGGATGCTCGGCCAGGAGGGTATCTTCTGCGAACCGGCCAGCGCGGCTTCCGTCGCGGGTCTGCTGAAGCTCAAAGATCGCGTCCGCGAGGGCTCGACGATCGTTTGCGTCCTAACGGGCAACGGCCTCAAAGATCCCGATTCAGCGATCGTCCACAGCGACGACAGCCTCTTCAAGAAGGGCATCGAGCCCGACCTCGACACCGTCGCGGAAATTATGGGATTTTAGGCGACTCAAACGAAGATAAATTGACTGAAAACAGCGCGATCGCTTCCAACTCGGGGCGATCGCGTTTTGCGTTGCGCGCGCGACAGGCGAGAGGGGGGTCACAAGAATCTCGTCTTCGACGCCACTAACCAGATCGTAAAAAAACGCATCGAGAGGCAAACAGCCCTCGATGCGCTTTTAGTAGCTCTAACTCACAACTTCAACGAACCTCCGGTATTCCCAGCACAACGTGAAGTCGTAACGTGCTCGCTCTCTTAGCGAAGCGCAAACAGCTTCGGACGACCGGCGCGGATGTCGAAACCTTCCAGGTAACCCACCGGGTCTGCCGGGTCGAACTCGCGACCGTCGATGAAGACTTCACCGGGCTCGACTTTCATGCGATCGCTCGGGATTTCGCGGCCCATCGCAGCTGCGACCTCTTCGTAGATTTCGTACGGGTAGATCTTGTTAATGATCTCGTCCGCATCCGCCGGGTACTCAGTCATATCGATCTGGTTCCAGCGAATCATCTGCGTCAGTAACCAGACACCGTGCGAGGTGTAGGGGTAGTTCGCGTTTTCGGGCGGCTCCATGTAGCCGGTGCCTTCAACGTAGTTAAACAGGTTGAAGTCGGGGATCGGCTGGACGCGATCTTCTTCGTCGAAACCGCCGTAATCGTAGGTTCCGGTCATCGACGCTTTGGCGTAATCGACCTTGGCGTTTACATAAGGACGACCCGAGATAATTTCGACCACTTCGAGGCGGTTTTCCATCACATCGCAGTATTCGCAAGCTTCGATCGTTGCCGCCACCAGAGCACGCGCGGTGTTCGGATTTTCTTCGATCCAGGCTTCCATCGTACCGAGGACTTTTTCGGGGTGGCCTTTCCAAACGTCGCGATCGACAGTGGCCGTGAAGCCGACGCCATCGAACACGGCACGTTGATTCCAAGGCTCACCGACGCAGTAGCCGTCCATCGTGCCCGCTTTCATATTTTCCACCATCTGCGGCGGCGGAATCACGATCAGCTTGACGTCGTTTTCGGGGTCGATGCCCATCGCCGACATCCAGTAGCGGGTGTTGTAGTTGTGCATCGACGACGGGAACACCATCGCGAAGGTCGGGGGTTCGCCTTGGCCGGTGATGTACTCGCGGTAGGCGGTTCCGAACTCATCGAAGCTGCCGTACTCGTACGCCGGACGGATGCCCGCATCCCAGGCGTTTTTGGAGAGCGTCATCGCGTTACCGTTGCGATCGAGCATCATCAGCGATCGCATCGGAGCCTTGTCAGGACCCAGCTCGGTCAGCATCGGCATGCCGCACAGCGCGTGCGACGCATCGAGGCGACCTTGAATCAGGCCGTCACGGACCGTTGCCCAGCTCGCTTCTTTGCTGATCGTGACGTTGAGGCCGTATTTTGCATAGATGCCTTTTTCGGCACCGATGACCAACGGAGCGCAGTCCGTCAGGGGAATAATACCTAGGGTGAGGTCGGTTTTCTCGAGGGGGCCGAAGTCAACTGCAGGCGCTTCGCTGGCAGCGTCACTGGTGCCAGCGGCATCATCAGTTGCGGCAGGCTCTTCTGCGGGCTGGCTGCACGCTGCGAAGGTGAAACCGGCAGCAGCCAGACTGGAATACTTGAGAAACTTACGACGATCCATAGTGTTTTTGGATAAACGAGGTAACGTGAGCGTAGAGGCGTGAGAGAAGCGAGGTCACGGTCGATCGTGGCGAGGAGCGCTAGCGAACCGTGACTATCCTAGCTGCCGGGTTGGATTTTTCCGATCGCGGCGCGCTCGACAATTGCAACGGCTTGATCGAGCAGTAGACCGACGATACCGATGACAAACAGCGACATGATCACGAGGCTGATTTCGCCGGTGTTGTAGGTATCCCACACGAAGAAACCAATACCCGTACCGCCCGTCAGCATCTCGGCGGCGACGATCACCAACCAGGCGATACCCAGGCTCAGGCGCATCCCGGTGAAGATATAGGGCAGGGTCGAGGGGACGATAATTTGCTTGACAATTTGCGGGCGCTCCATCTTCAGAACGCGCGAAACGTTCCAATAGTCTTTGGGGATACTCTTAACGCCGAGGGCCGTGTTGATAAGCGTCGGCCACAGCGAGGTGACGACGATGGTAAAGATTGCCGGTGCATTTTGTGCGATGGCCTTAGGCATTTCGCTTGTCAGGCCGGAGAAGACGACAATGCCGACCGGCAGCCAAGCCAACGGCGAAATCGGCTTACCGACCTGAATCAGTGGAGCCATCATCTTTTCCATCTGACGCGACGTGCCAATCAGGAAGCCCAGAGGCACGGCGATCGCCGTTGCGATTGCAAACCCGATCGCGACGCGAATCAGGCTATAAAGCGTCAAGAAAATGATGCCTTCATCACCTTGTTTGGTCGAAAAAGCATTTTGCAAGTACGGAACGCTGTCCTGGAACGCTTGGGTTGGCCCCGGCAGTGCGCTGAGGTTGCCCTCCGTTATCTTGGCAATAATGCTCCATACGAAGATTACGGCGATAAAGCCCAGCGCGGGAAAAATAATATTTTCTCCGCCGGGGCCGAGAATGTCGGCGACGAGCTTCGCGGCCTTATTCTCTTTTTCTTTTACGTTTGGGGTCGCAGTTGTCATGCTTTTCAAGCGGTCTAGAGACGGTCAATTCGAGAACAGAGCCGGTTGGAATGAGTGCCGCAAACGTTGTGCGCGCAGGGCAGAACGAGGCCACGAGCTGGCGCAAAACGCGGGCGAAAAACCGTAAATGCCGATCTCTGCCGCTACGTAAGCTGCCGCTATACCGGAACTGAACGAGCTTGGCTGATACGATACGCGCTGACTTGACGAGGTCTCGTATGCTCTGTTACAAAAAGCGGCTTAATTCGGCCACCCCGCATTGAAATTATGCGGTTTTTGCATGAAATCGAGCCGAAAAGCGCCTGCGAAGAGCGCAGCAAGCCCCGGCGAGAAAAAGTAGGCGAAAAGTAAGTCGGGCGTCCGGCCTCACGTGAGACAGAACGCCCGACCGGCGATTTAGCACGTCATCGCACGCTCGATAACGCGACCTAGGCTGTGACTTTCGGTTTTGCGCCGAAGTCGTCGATCAGCATTTGACGGAGCAGGTCGGGCAGCTCGTCGCAGGGGATGCCCTTGTGAGCGATTTCGCCGAGCTTGGAGTTGTGGCCGACCTGGCCGCCGGTGAAGATCTTCACGGCTTCAACGGTTTTGCCGTCTTTGCGGACTTTCGCGCCCATCAGGCCGATGTCGCCCGCCTGGGCCTGACCGCAGGAGTTGGGGCAGCCCGTCCAGTGCATCCGCACGCGCTCGGGAATGTCGAGCTCGGCGTCGAGCTGTTTGGCGACGGCCATCGCACGGGACTTGGTGTCGATCAGCGCGAAGTTGCAGTACGCCTTGCCGGTGCAGGAGACGAGCGAGCGCGTTAGTGTATCCGGCTCGATCGAGCAGCGCTCCAGCAGCGGCTCGGACAAGAAGGCCTCAACGCTATCGCCGGGAACATACGAGATAATCGCGTTCTGCTCGACGGTTAGGCGGATTTCGCCATTGCCGTAGGTGTCGGCCATACGCGCCAGCTCGAACATCAGCTCGGCATCGAGGCGACCGGCGGGAATGTGCAAGCCGATGTAGTTAAAGCCTTCTTGCTTCTGCGGATGGACGCCCAGGTGATCTTTTTTCTCCTGAGTAACTTCGTCTTGCTCTGCGGCAGCCGCCAGCGAGTAGCCGATTTCTTTCTCGACTTCGGCACGGAACTTCTCGACGCCCCAGCCTTCAACGAGCCACATCAGGCGAGCTTTGGCGCGGCTGGTTCGCAAACCTTCGGTTAGGCCGTTGTCGGTGTAGACCGACAGGATGCCGCAGCATAGGTCGATAACGGCTTTGTCTTCGGCGGGAACCCAGACGCCCATCGGGATCGACTCGGCAGCGCGCTGGGCGGAAATGTAGCCGCCAACGACGACGTTAAAGCCGAGAACGTCGTTCTTGAAGGCCGGAACCAGAGCGATATCGTTGATTTCGGCGTGGATCGAGTTGTCGCGCGCGCCCTCGATCGCGATGTTGAGCTTGCGCGGCAGGTTTGTAAAGCGCGGGTTGCCCTCGCCGTCACTGGTGATGGCGTCCTGGAGCTTTTGCATCATCTCGCGCGTGTCGATCAGCTCGTCGGGGTCGATTCCGGCCACAGGCGATCCGGTCAGGTTACGCACGTTGTCCATGCCCGACTGAATCGAGGTCAGGCCGACGCGCTTGAGCGTCTTGAAGATGTTGGGCACGTCTTCGAGACGGATGCCGCGCAGTTGGAGGTTCTGGCGAGTGGTGATGTCTGCTGAACCCTCGTCGCCGTACTGCTGGACGATTTCGGCCAGGGCGGTCATTTGCTCGACATTCAAGCACCCGTGGGGCACGCGCAGGCGCAGCATAAACAGGCCGGGCGTGACGGGGCGAAAGAAGACGCCGAGCCATTTGAGGCGCACCTCGAGGTCGCCTTTGTCCATGTTTTCCCAGCCCTGCTCGACGAGCTTTTCGAGTTCGTCGCGTACCGCTAGACCGTCCTTCGCAGCCTTGACCTTCTCGACTTTATTGAGCTTGACTGACGGGGTTGCATCAACCGCCATAGCGTTCGATCTCCAGCATATTTCAAGCTTTAGGGTATGAAATTCATTTGTTAAATTTCGTAAATTTCGATACCAAAGTTGGCCGACAACCTCTGTATTATGCGCTGTCCGCAAGGCCCTGATGTGAGATTTGCTGACAAACTACGTAAATCTTTGGGTGCGCGGCAGCGGGAGCGCGTACGAGTTAGGTCGCTCAGGCCGGTTGCAGCAGCCAGAGTCCGGTATAGGTCATATCCGAGTCGTCGGGGCGCACGAGTAGGAAGTGCAAGCCGCGTGCCGCCTCGCGTCGATCGCGGTAGGTGCGGCCCGCCCCCGACATCTGCGGGTCTTCAAAGGTCGCGACGATCGAACGGTCGGCCAAGCCCAGCTCCAGCACCAGGCCGTCGGGTTGGCCGGGGATGTAGTCCAGGGCGACGGGGCTCTGGCGATCGAGCCAGCGCGAGAGGTGAATGGCGGTGCGTCCGGCGTCGATAACTACGCCGGGAATTTGGTGCGTGGAGGCGAGGTTGAGGTTGAGGGGCTGCAGGAAGTCGGGGGCGAATTTAAAGCGGATCGGGCGATCGAGCAGTGAGTCGAGGTCGCGCGGCGTTAGGCTCGCAAATCGCCAGCGATCGCCTTGCAGGCTTTCGTCCAGCGGGGTCGGGGCGGGACGACCGACGGCGAGGGGGTCGGTGGCGCGGGCGATCTCGGCGCTAAAGCCGTCGATGTTGCGATATTCTCCGGCGCGGCGCTGCAAGTAGCGCTTGAGGGCGATCGTTCGGCGCGTGGCGATCGTGGTGACGCCGAGACCCCGGCCAGCGGACTTGATTAGGCTGAGGGCTTCGGGGCGGAAGGCGTGTAGTGCGTCGGGCAGCGAGCCGATGTCGCGCAGGCGGGCGGCGATCCAGTCGGCGCTGGCTTCGGACTGGACGCACCAGGCGCTGG
Source organism: uncultured cyanobacterium (assembly GCA_937899645.1). Classification (GTDB taxonomy): domain Bacteria; phylum Cyanobacteriota; class Cyanobacteriia; order Cyanobacteriales; family Geitlerinemataceae; genus RDYZ01. The sequence goes on from CALCCD010000111.1 coordinate 26,699, forward strand.
TTTGGAAGTCTTTTTCTGGGGCGACGACGCAGAGTTCCCAGAGAGGCGTGCCGCTCGCATCGCAGACTGGACGCTTGTAAAAGTCGATTTGCCAGTAGGTTGATTCGGCCATCAATATAGTTCGGGTCTGAAGTTCCTCTGCTATTTAGTATTGCGTCAGTTGTGGGTGAAGATGGCTGGATTTCTCGGAGTGTCGAACGGGCTGGCGTTGTCGCGGGGAGTGAGAAGTCGGACTTCTGATGTGGCGTGTCTTTTCGGAATATTCAGCAGGTTGGCGCGGTCGCGGGAGGTGAGAAGTCGGACTTCTGGGGGGTTAACGGAGGTGGCGGCTCAGCCAGTGCCAGAAGCGATCGCCTTGCCGCCAGGACAGCAGCCCGCAGATCGCGGCGAAGACGAGCCCGATCGCGCTGAAGGCTCGAAAGCCCGACACTGCCGGGAGAATCAGGCCGATCGCAAAGCCGCAGCTAAAGCGCATCACTGCGCCCAGCCGCTCGAGCTGCTTGCGGGACTGTTGGGGGTCTCTGGGTTGGCGGGATTCGGGCATGGTTTGGAAGAGATGCGGGGCGATCGCGGCAAAGGTCGGCATAGGTGCAACCAGCGCAGGCACAACTGCTGGATGTTGGGGCGAAGTCTCCGGCGCGGATCTTGGCGACGATATCGGCGACGACGGGCTCCAGGGCAGCGCGCTCTAGGGCGGTGGCGGTGACGGCGCGCTTGGTCGCCAGGTCGATCGCCACCCAGTCGGCGTCGGGCGCGATCGCGTGGCCGTAGACCCAAGCTTCGACGAACTCGATTGCCTGGGTCGTGGGTTCGATTTCGTCGAGGGTCAGGATGCCGCTCCAGCGATCGGCGATGAGGTCGAGCTTGCCGTAGAAACTGATGCCGCCTAGTTCGGTGCGGACGGTTCGGCCTTGGCGATCGGCGTCGCGGTAGCTGGCGAAAGCTTTGAGGCGATCGAAGCGATCGACGAGAGCATCAGCCTGTCGCTGCAAGCGCGGCGGGGCATCTCCGGATCGCTCTCCGGTTTCCAGCAGCCGAGCGACGATCGCCAGAAGCCGATCGCGCTGCCGCGATCGCGCGTCCAGCCCGGGATGCCCGTCGCGGTAGCGAAACGCAAACAGTTGGGGGCAGCGGTGGTAGTCGCGTAGGGCGCGGGCAGGTAGCTCCGTGGGCGTCCAGGCGATCGGCTCGAGCAGGAGTGGGCGATCGCGAGTCGTGTCGCGCGGCGGTGGCGGCGGCTCGATCGCGGCATCGGACTCGTCGTACTCCCAGGGTTTGAGGGGAATATCGGCAAACTCCAGGCCGGGACGCAGCCGCTCGAGGTGGCCTTTCTCGGCCTGGTTGGCGGTCAGGATCAGGCGATCGCGAGCGCGGGTTAGGGCGACGTAGAGCAGTCGCAACACTTCGGCATCGTTGGCGCGCTGCTGGCTTTCGGCGATCGCGCGGAACAGGATCGGCGTCTGCTTTTCGCCGGAAATTTCGTCCTCCCAGGTGAAGGCCACGCCCCACTCCGGGTCGAATTTGAGGTTGTCGCGATCGGGCGTATCGCCTGCGTTCAGGTTGGCGACGAACACCACCGGCCACTCCAGTCCCTTGGATTTGTGGATGGTCATCAGCGAGATGGCGTTGTCGGCCTCCAGCGGCAGGCGGGGGATTTTGACTTCGCTGTCGATCGCGCGATCGAGCTGGCGGACGACGCCGAACAGGCTGCGATCTTTGGCCTCGAGTTTTGCAATCAGCTCCAACATGCCGCGCCAGTCCGCCAGCCGCCGCGCTGCGCCGGGGAGGTTGCCGATCGCGGCGGTGTAGCCTGTCAGGCGATCGGCGATCTGCGTTCGGCGGCTGGGGTCGTCGCGGCGATCGCGCAGCTCGGTCAGGGTCTCCACCGGGGTCGCTAGCCCACCGGCAGAGTCCCCAAAAAAATCCGGATCTTGCGACCAGTCCCAGGCGCAAATTCGCTGCCACCAGATCGCGCGGCGGGGTTTTTCGGGCGGTTCTTCTTCGGGTTCACCTCCAGCGTTATCTTCGGAAAATCGCGGTGGTGGCACCGGCCGATCGTCGGTGAGTTCGGCGGTGTCGCGGGCGATCTGTGCGAGGGTGCGATCGCTCACCGCAAAGAACGGACTCCGCAGTAGCGCCACCAGCGCTAGATCGTCCGCCTCGTCCGCCAGCCAGCGCAGCAGCATCAGCACGTCCTTGGCTTCGCGCGTGTCCAGCAGGCTGTCGCCCCCGACGATCGACACCGGCAGGCCGCACTCCTCTAGCACATCGCCGTAGAGCTGCAACACCGCCCAGGCGCGCCCGAGAATAGCGATATCGCCGTACTGCATCGGTCGCGGCTGCCCCGATTTGCGATCGGCCACCGGCCATTGTTCCTGCACGGCGCGATCGATCCACTCGGCAATCTTGCGCCCCTCTGCCCGCCGCCGCTCCTCCGCCGTGATGCCGTTGGGCGGATCGAGGGCGTAGACCTCCACCGGTGGCGCGTCGTCCGGGGCGACCGTGCGGGCGGCGTCGAGGTCTTGGTGAATGTCTTCCAGGAGCGGGCGAAAAATTTTGTTGATGCCGTCGATCAGCGGCGCGTGGGTGCGGAAACAAAGGCTCATCTCGACGCGATCGCCACCGCCCGCCACGATGCGATCGCTGAAGTCGAGAAACACCCGCACGTCCGCCCGCCGAAAGCTATAAATCGACTGCTTCACGTCGCCCACCACCGTTAGGCTCGCCGGTTCTTCGGTTGGATTGCCGAGGCCGGTGAGGGCGTTGACGATTTGCGCCTGGACGGGGTTGGTGTCTTGGAACTCATCGACGAGGAAGGCGCGGAAGCGATCGCGATAGTACGCACGCACTTCAGCATGTTCGAGCGCGGCGATCGCGCCCACCTCCAGATCGTCGAAGGTCAAAATCCGCTGGCGGTGTTTGGCCTTGCGGAAATGCTCGCGCACCAGCTCGAAGGCGCGGCGCAGCACGGGCAGTTTGGCGGCCAGCGCACGATCGGCTTCGCCCAACTCGACGGTGAGCGAGCCTTTCTCCAGCGGCTTTTTCGTCAGCGCCTTCAGTGTTTTTAGCTCCGCCTTGACGCGCTCCACGTCTCCGGGCGGCCAGTTTTTCTTGCTGCCGCCGCGTAGATTTATCGACTTGATGGCCTCCAGATAGCCCTGGATCTCGCGCCGATCCTCGATCGCCATCATCGCCGTCAGCCCGTTGAGCCGCGCCTCTTCGAGCTTGTCGCCCGCCTTGCCGCAGGTGTTGTTCAGCACGAAATAGCAGTCCGCCCAGCCCGGATCGTCGAGCAGCTTCGATAGCTCGCGATCGCGCATTTCCTCCACCAGCGCGCCCCAGTCCGCCTCCCAATCGGCGGGCAGGCGATCGAACGCTTGCCCCACCGAAATCGGGTCGCCGAGCAGCCGCGCGATCGCCGCCTCGAGCTGCGAGTAGGGAATCGCGTCGTAAATCTCGTCGGGCAGGTTCGCCAGCGCCTCGCAGAGCTGTTCGTCCATCCAGGTGGGCGCTTCGATATCGTCAATAATCGAAAAGCTGGCGGGCACTCCGGCGCGATCGGGATGTTCCTCGCAGACGCGCTTAGCGAGGCTGTGCAGCGTGCAGATCGGCGCGGCCTCCAGCTCGGCCAGCCAGTCGAGGCGATCGGGGTGCTGGGCGCGCACGAAGCTGCGAATCCTCGACTTCAGCTCCTGGGCGGCCTTTTCGGTGAACGTTGCCGCCACCACTTCCAGCGGCGAGCAGTCGCGATCGCGCAAATAATACAGGTAGCGCTCGGCCAGAACGAACGTCTTGCCGGTTCCAGCTCCGGCAGTGACGGCGACACTACCGGGCGCGAGGGCAGCGCGAGCTTGCTGCGGAGTCAGTCCCATGATGGTTCGCGGGTCGATCGCGGGCGTTCCATTACTGTAGCGCTTCGCCCAGTTTGGCAGCGCTGGCGGGTCGCTCCCTGCGGCGATCGCGCGGGCGGTTAAGGTCGCTGGCGCTGTTCGATCTCGCGTAGGCGATCGGCGAAGTAGCTGACCATCTCAACGCGAATCCAGGTGTTCTGTTCCATCTCCGCGACCAGGTCGCAGAGGCCGGGGCGGTCGGCGATCAGCGGCTCTAGGGCCTCGCGATCTTCAATCAGTTGGCGGGCTAGTTCGACGGTGGCGCGAAAGTCTTCGCAGTTGCTGCAACCGGCGTCGCAAACGGCATCGGCCTGCTGCCATGCGAGCCGAACCGTCCACTTACCCAAACCTGGAACCTGCCACAACCAGTGCGACTTGAGCAATGCTTGCAGAACCCGACTTCGAGTACGCAGGAGTTGCCACGTTTGATGCGCCAAAACTTCGGCGGCATCGCATACACGAGGCGATGACGTAGAAACCACGATTGAATTACCTAAATACGAGAACCGCCAACACCCGCGATATTGCCGTGTCGCTCGGTTCGCAAGACCCTAACGAAATCCATCTTACGCGCCAAATTCAAACCTGGCTTCAGTGTATCTAATCGACTTTTTTTGCGTGCGATCGCGCAGCGTACCGACCTCGATCGAGATCGCTCAATCCCAGATGGAGCCAGGGCTTGGAACACACTAAAGAATTCATGAATTTACCCAAACGAGCCCGATACAGTAGCGGCCGACCGAGTGCGGCGGCGGGTTTTTACAATCGCGCTACGGGGTTACCTAGGAATTCGCGTGTAATCACGCAGGACTTCTCGGCCCCGAGGCTCGGATAGGTGTAGCGGCGATCGCGACTATCCGTGAGTCTACAGGGGGCAGCCTCGGGCGAGATCTTCGCCTCGGTGCGGCCAGAACCATACGAAAGCGATCTAGAGAAATCTGGGCGATCGTCAGTCGGCTCGGAGCTGCGCGCAGCGACCCTCAACCCAGGCGATCGTCCGATCGCCGAGGCTGACGCCGTCGAGCCGGTCGATTTCGCGAATGCCCGTCGGGCTGGTGACATTGACTTCGGTGACGTAGCCGCCGATGACGTCGAGACCGACAAAGTAGAGGCCGTCGCGCTGGAGTACGGGCGCAATCGCTTTACAAATGTCCCGCTCGCGATCGGTGACGTTTACCTTCGCGACCCGCCCGCCGACGGCCATATTGCCGCGAAAGTCGCTGCCGGTGGGGATGCGGTTGACCGCACCGATCGGCTCGCCGTCGAGCAAAATGATTCGCTTGTCGCCGTCTTTGGCCTCTGGCAGAAACTGCTGCACCATCACCGGCAGCGTGCCGCGCAGCGTGGCGATCTCGACGAGCGAGTTGAAGTTGCGATCGCCATCTTCGAGGAACAAAATGCCTTCGCCTGCCTTACCGCCGATCGGCTTGAGGACGGCACGACCCTCCTGGGTAACGAACGCTTGGATTGCGTCTTTTTCCGCCGAGACGATCGTTCGGGGCATCCACTCCGCAAACCGCAGGCCGTACATTTTTTCGTTGGCGTGGCGCAGCCCGGACGGACGGTTGACCACCAGGGTTTGGCGCGGATCGACGTAGTCTAGGATGTAGGTGGCGTACAGGTAGGCCGTATCGACTGGCGGGTCGGTACGCATAAACACCGCGTCCATCGCGTCTAGCTCCATCGGGCTCGCCTCGCCCGCGTACTCGAACCATTGCTCCCCGGCGAGCCAGCGATCGCCCGCTTCGTTCAGCTCCACCGGCACGAATCGCACGGGCCGCACCGTCGCCACTGCCCGCCCCTCTTTTACGCCGAGCGATGATGCTTGGGTGACGAAGACCTCGTGACCGCGCGCCTGGGTCGCTTCCATCAGCGCAACGGTGCTGTCATGGCCGGGATCGAGGCGATCGAGCGGATCGAGAACGAACGTAAATTTCACGGGTGAAGCGAAGAAACGACAGGGCGAGGCCATTATCGACGAATTCGCCCGACCGCGATCGCGGAGGCAAACCGATCGGCTAAGTCGATCGCGCAAATCAATCGCGGGATCGTCTCGCCTGCGGATCTCGGTAGGATAGGGGACGTGGCCGATCGCGACCAGCGCGATATCGACCTCGGGAGTGCGAGATGCTCGCGCCCCCTATTCTTTACCTTTCCACGTTCATGGCAGAGCCCAAAGCAAAACCGAAACCCAAGAAGCTCAAGCGCGGTTCGTTCGTGCGCGTCGTCCGCGAAAAGCTCGAAAACAGCGTCGAGGCCCTCGCCAGTGATACGCGCCTGCCGCCCTACATCTTCGAGACGCGCGGCGAAATCCTCGAAACCAAGGACGACTACGCGCTGCTCAAATTTGGCGCAGTGCCGACGCCGAACATCTGGCTGCGTCTCGACCAGCTCGAAGCCTGGTAAACGCCTGCCGGATGGTGTCAATCTGGAGCCAATCCGGGGTCAGCACGGGGCGATCGCAAGGTGGCGGTTTCCTCGTGGCGCTCGACCTCGAAATGGTCGCGACGTTGCTGGCGGGGAAGCAAGGCAGTATTTTGGCGCTGTACGGTTTGTTCTCTCGCGCCAGTCCCTCGCGCACGCCCATGACGCCCGATCGAAACCCGAGTTTTGCGGATGCCGACATCTATGCTGACGTGACGATCGCCGAAACAGCAGGCGAGATCGAGCCCGAACCCCAACCGGAAGCGCGTCCCGAGCTGTCGATCGTCATGCCCTGCCTGAACGAGTATCAGACGCTGGCAGCGTGCATCGAGAAAGCGCGCACGGCGATCGCTGCGCTGGGCGTCAGTGGCGAAGTCGTCATCGCCGACAACGGCTCGACCGACGGCTCGCAAGATTTGGCGCGATCGCTCGGCGTGCGGGTTATCGACGTGCCGGTGCGCGGCTACGGCGCGGCCCTGATTTGGGGGATGCGCGCGGCGCACGGGCGCTATCTCGTGATGGGCGATGCCGACGATTCCTACGACTTTCGCGAGGCAGTGGCGCTGGTGACGCGGCTGGCGGAAGGGTTCGATCTGGTGGTCGGGACGCGGCTAAAAGGGCGCATCGAGCCGGGGGCGATGCCCTGGAAGAATCGCTACATCGGCACGCCCGCATTAACGGCGATCGTCAACACCGTTTACGGCTGCAACTTTTCGGACGTGAACTGCGGCATGCGGGCGCTGAAAAAGTCGGCGTTCGAGGCGATGCACCTGGAGTCGAGCGGCATGGAGTTCGCATCGGAGATGTTGGTGAAGGCAGCGATTCTGGGACTCAAGACCAGCGAAGTGCCGATTACGCTGCACGTGGACGGGCGCGATCGCGAGCCGCACCTGCGTCCCTGGGCGGACGGCTGGCGGCACCTGAAATACATTCTGCTGTTCGCGCCGAAGCTGATTTACTTCCTGCCCGGTTCGATTCTGATCGGCGTTGGCATCGTGCTGAGCGCGATCCTGGCGATCGCGCCGAGCGGCGAGCAGGTCTACCTCGGGGCGCTGCGTTTCGGCGACCACTGGATCGTCGCGGCGGCGCTGGCGGTGCTGCTGGGCTACGAACTGATGCTGACCGGGCTGCTGGCACACCTGTACACGCTGACCCACCGCCTGCGCCGAAAAACCCCTCGCATGTCCTGGCTGGTGAAGTTCGTCAAAATCGAGACGATCGGCATTGTGGCGCTGCTGACCCTGGGGGCGGGGCTGGCGATCGAGCTATCGGTCGTGCGCCAGTGGGTGGGCGGCGGCTTCGGACCGATGAACGCGATCCGTCCGGCGGTGATGGGGATGGCGCTGATCTTGATCGGGACGCAGACGCTGTTTAGCGGCATGTTCTATGCGGTACTCTCCGATCGCTACCAGAACGCGATTTCCGATCGTTCCTAGGCTAGCCCGATCGCTATCGCGGCATATTTGGACTTCTCGCACAGATTTGAAAGTCTGGAGCAGCCGGGACGGCTGCGCTACGGAAATTCCAGGTTTTTGCTTCCGTCACTCTCTCAAACAGTTTCATCCTTCATGCAGTCCACCATTCAGGCCGTCCACAAAAAAGTCGTGATGTCGCGGCGCATCTACACTCTGGCGCGTCATATCGCGAGGCTGTTGCCCACCTCCGAAAGCGGTACGGGCGAGCTGACCGGCCTCGATGTGGGCTGCGGCAGCGGCGAGATTGCCGCCGTTATCGAAGGGCTCGCGCCGGAAGTCACGATCGAGGGCGTGGACGTGCTGGTGCGCGGCGTGACGCATATTCCGATCTCGGAGTACGACGGCGAGACGCTACCGTTCGACGACAACAGCTTCGATGTGGTGACGTTGATCGACGTGCTGCACCATACTGACGACCCCGCCCGCATTTTGGCCGAGTGCGTTCGCGTTGCCCGCCGCGCTGTCATTATCAAAGACCACTACTGCGATAACCCCTTCGACGATGCGCGCCTGCGGTTTATGGACTGGGTCGGCAACCGCAGCCACGGCGTTCGTTTGCCGTATAACTACATGTCGCGGCGGCAGTGGCGACTGATGTACGGCGATCTGGGGCTGTTTGCGGATGTGACGCTGGAGACGCTGCGGCTGTATCCGCTGCCGTTTCGCTGGGCCTTTGACGGGCAGCTTCACTTTATTGCGCGGCTGCGCTGTTTGGAAGATTTGCGCGGGACGTTACCGGAGACGGAAGACGCGATCGAGGACGAAGCGTCATAGCGGGTCAGACGCTCGAATTTTGCGGGCGCACTGCCGTGATTCCCCGACCCGGATTGTGCGTGAATTCCATCGCTCTACTGGCTTGTCATGGCTCAGGCTTCTCGCTCTTCGGCACAGTTCGTTCAGCGCGCGTTTGTGGCGATCGCCGCGATCGTGTGTCTCGCGATGGCGATCGTTACGCCCCCCTTCCAGGCTGCTGACGAATATTTGCACTTCTACCGCGCTTACCAAATTTCCGAGGGGCAGCTCGTGCCGACTCGGCAAACCGGAGCCTGTTCGGGCTACGAGCGCGATTTTGAAGAAACGCTCTGCTTGGGTGGCGCGCTGCCGCGTAGCCTCCTGGCGACGGTGCGCGGCGCGTCGGCGGAAGATCTGCGCTTCGATCGCGATCGCAAGCAAGATCTCGAGTCGCTGCGCCAGCTCTGGTCGCTCGCCCTCGCTCCCGGCGATCGTCAGTTCCTGAAGTTCAACACCACCGGCCTCCACGCCCCGCTGGGCTACTTGCCCCAGGCGATCGGCATCGGCCTCGGGCGGACGCTGAGCGCTGACCGCCTGCCGCCGGTCGCGCTGATGTACCTCGGGCGGATTGCTAACGCGATCGTCTGGATCGCGGCAGTGAGTTTCGCGATTGCGGTTGCGCCAGAGGCCGTGCTGGTGTGGCTGGCGATCGGGCTGTTGCCGATGGCGCTGTTTCAGGCGGCGTCGCTGTCGGCGGACGTGCTGACGAACGGCCTGGCCTGCGCGATCGTGGCGACGGTTTGGCGCTACCGATCGCGTCCGTTCGGCTCGGCGATCGTGCCGGAGATCTTGTCGATCGTCGCGGCGCTGTTTGCCGTCACGAAGCTGGCTTACGCTCCGATGGCGCTGGTGTTGTGTCTCGTGCCGCCGCGCGCTTTTGTCTCGACGGCAAAGCGGTCGCGTGCCATCGGTCGCTGGCGCTGGTTGGGGACGACGGCGCTGATAACGATCGCGCTGGTGGCGGTCTGGTCGCGCATCGTCGATCGCATCTACGTGCCGCTGCATCCCGACCTCGATCCGAACGCCCAGATCGCCGGAATTCTCGGTAATCCCGTCGGCTTCTTTGGGACGGCGATCGCCACGCTGGTGGGCGACGCCGGGACGTATCTGCATCAGTTCGTCGGCGTGTTCGGCTGGCTGGATACGCCGCTACCAAAGCTGCACGTGGCGCTGTATGCGGTGTTCTTTCTGGGAGTGTTGTTATGTAAACCGCCGCGCGATCTGCGCTCGAGTCCGCGCCCGCTGTTGACCGATCGCGCGATCGCCGGGGTGGGGCTGCTGGGCTCGGTGGGGCTGCTCTGCGTTCTGGCCTATCTGTGGAACGTCGTCGGGGCCGACCGCATTGGCGGCATCCAGGGGCGCTACTTTATTCCGCTTGCACCACTGCTGCTGCCCACGTTTTGGGGGCTGGTGTCGCTGCCCGCGCCGAAGAACATCGAGCGCTGGGCGATCGCGGCGGCGGCGATTTCGGGACTGGCGGCGATCGCGACCCTGATCGAGCGTTACTACGCAATCTGACGCCGATCGCGACGGGATCGAGAAGTCGGACTTTTTCAAAGAGTACGACTTCTGGGTTGCTGTGGCCGATCGCTACGTCAAGAACCGTAGATCCGACAGGCTAGAAATCGTCGTGTCGCTCAGCCGCACTAGAAAACGGTTGTCGCGGCCAAACAGGTTTACATCGCCATCGCTAGTCGTAAAGCTCAGATCGGCAAATTTGTCGTCGGTCAGCAAGCTGAGCGAGTCGGAGATAAGCTGATAGTCGGCGATCGTATCGACGCCGCGACCATCCAGCGTAAAGATATCGTTGCCCGATCCGCCGACGAGGATATCGTCACCCGCGCCGCCGATCAGCTCGTCGCTGCCATCGCCGCCGTTGAGAATATCGTCGCCGTCGTCGCCGCTGAGGATATCGTTGCCGGTGCTACCGTACATCACGTCGATGCCGCGCCCGCCGCTGAGGAAGTCGTCGCCTGCCTCGCCGTTGACGTAGTCGTCGCCGTCGCCGCCACTGACTCCGTCGCCGCCGTCGCCGCCGAACAGCCGATCGTTGCCGCCGCGCCCGAAGATCAAATCGAGGCCGCCGTTGCCGAAGATGCTCTCGACCTCGTTCGTGCCGGTGTAGATATCGTTGTCGTCGTCGCCGTAGGCCAGTGGCGTCGTCAGGGTTTCGGTCGCGCCCGCCGTGCCGTCGTCATCGAAGATCGCCACGTCTACGTCTTTAATGTCTTCGATAAAAAAGCGCAGGTCTTCGCTGTTGGCACTGTGGTCGATCGTGGCGGCGCGCCCGCCGGTGTTAACGGTGTCATCGATCGCGGCGACGAAGACGAACTGTGGCACGTCCCAATTGTCGGGCGTAAAGGTCAACGTGGTCTCGGTCAGCGCGATGCGGCTGTCGTCGAAGGCCAAGTCGATCGTCACGTCCGAGTCCGGCTGGAAGTTGAGCCCGACGAAGTAAAAATCGCCGATATCGTTAATGTCGGGGTCGCTGGAGGAAGTGTCCGCATTGCCGCTGAAGCCTTCAAGAACTTTGGTGCTTCCGGCGGATTCGAGAATCGTGACGAGATCGATTAGCTCGAACGCACCCAGGTCGGGATCGCGGTTACGCTCTAGGGCGCGCTGGTCGAAGGTTTGAGCGCGGGTGCGATCGCCAACTTCGAGCGCGGGAGATTCCTCCGACAAGGCGTGGGTGAGCGTGCCGCCACCGTTTTGTTTGAGCGGCCCGAGCAGCGGATCGACATTGAGGATATTGAAGCCCGTCAGGCTGCTGTCGGCGACCAGGTTGACGCCGGTCAGAATCGGATCTGCGTTGCCGACGCCGTTGGTGAAGTCGCCGTTCGCGTTGTCGGCGAGGATGCTGTTACTCAGGTCGGCGATCGTGCCTCTTACGTCGCCTCCGCCGACCGCAGCGTTGAGCAGGCCACCGCTGGCCGGAGCGCTGTTGTTGGCGATCGTCACGTGGTTGAGCGACAGCGTTCCGGCGTTGAGGATGCCGCCGCCTTCGATGCCACTGATGTTGCTAGAGACCGTCGAGTTGGCGATCGTGACGGTGGAGCTGTAGACGCGCAGGCCACCGGCACGACTGGGAGTTTGGTTGCCCGAGATCGAAGAACTCTCGATCGTCGCCGGACTCTCCTGGATCGACAGTCCCGCTCCCGCAAACACCGACGTGTTGCCGGAAATATTGGAGCTGCGAATCGTCACACCGCTACTCTGTAATGCTTCGATGCCGCCGCCGTCGCCGCTGGCCGTGTTGGCCGAGACCTGGGATTTTTCTAGGACGAGCGAAGCGCCCGAATACACCGACACACCCGCTCCGGAGCGCGCGGTGTTGTCCGAAATCGTCGAATCGACGATTGTCATCGGCATGCCGAAGCTGTAAACGCCGCCGCCTTTTGCGAAGCTCAGACTCGTCAGGCGGTTGCCGGAAATCGTGGAATTCTCGATCGTTAGAGACGAGCTACCGGGCGCAGTCCGCTCGGCAGTGATGCCGCCGCCGCTGCCATAGGAGGTGTTATTCGAGATCGTCGATTCTTTAATGGTGACAGTCGAGTCGAAGCTGCCGATGCCGCCGCCCGCACCGCCGCCTTCGGTGGTGTTGCCCGAAATCGTCGAATCGACCACTTCGAGCGAGCCTGACTGGGTCATAACGCCACCGCCGATGCCTTCTCGGGCGGTGTTTCCCGTCACGGTCGCGTCCGTCAGCCGCAGGTCGCCTTCATTAAAAATGCCGCCGCCTTTATCGGCGAAGTCAGTGAGTAGGCCGTTGGTGACGGTCACGCCCTCTAGGGTCAGGCTCGCGCCATCTAGCACGTGAAATACGCGATCGAGCGTCTGCGCGTCGATAAAGGTTTGGTCTGCGCCTGCACCGCGAATTGTCAGCGACTTGTCGACAATGTCGAAATCGCCGCGCTTGTTGTCGTCATCGCCGCGATCCGCAGAGACGGCGTCTTCAATGAGATACGTTCCCGCTTCGAGCTGGATCGTGCCGCCATCTTCAGTTTCGTCGATCGCCTCGCGCAGCGTCACCTCCGCATCGGTCGTGACAAAGCCGTCGGGCGCGTCGGTAAATACCGTCGGATCGAGCATTACCCCGCGGTAGCGCCGCCGCGTCTCGCCTGCGAACAGCACCGGGTCGCGCTCCGCGCCACATTCCGCCCAATCCCGATCGCCGATCCGCACGTCGAGATCCCAGTTACCGCCGCGATCGCTTGCCCCGACTGGCGTCGAACTCGCTGCAACCCGCGCCCCGGTTAGCTGGTGGATAGCGCGGGGCAGCGCCTCGGAACTGGCCGCAATATTGCAGCCGTAGAGAATAATTTCGGCATCGTCGGTGAGCCACTCGCGCCAGCGTGCGATCGCGGGGGCGTAGCGCGGCAGCGTCGTCAGATCGAGCGGGGTTTTCCCCAGGGCCAGGCGATCGACAGATCCGTGGGCGACCAGATGCAAACTCGCGATCGGCGCGTGACGCTGCGCCAGAAACTGCGCAATTCGCTCGATTCCGTCGCGATCGCGATCGACCGTCAGTTGCGCGCAGGCTGTCGCGTTGGGGCCTGTGCGAAGTTCGGCAGCGTCAACTCGAGCGTCGAACACGAGGACGGTGCGGTCGGTGGAAGCGCGATCGAGAAGCATGGTGCAGGCAAGAAGAACGACAGTTTCAGTCCACGTCGAGGCATGGTAGACCCACAGGCCGAGAGCCTTCAATCGTAACTTTAGGCTTCAGCGAGCGACCTTGCGTTTCCTAACGCGGCGGCACGCGATTGAGGCGCGCGCGTTGAGACGCGTTGAAAATCGTCACCATTATGGCCGAGATTTTTCGGGAATTCTGGCAATAATGGCCGTATCGCCAACCCGTCCAACCGAGGACACCAGCCACCTTCGCGAGGCCGATCGCATGAAGCTCGAGCAAGTCATCATCGCCCACAAAGCCGGGAACCAAGTCAGCCGCAAGTGCGCGGAAAAGTACGCCAAGCAGCTCGAGGCACGCGGCACCAAGGTTCTCCTCGGCCCGAGCGGCCCGAAGGACAATCCCTACCCGGTGTTTCTCGCGTCGGTGACCCAGCCGATCGACCTGGCGATCGTCCTCGGTGGCGACGGCACTGCACTGACCGCCGCGCGCGAGCTGGCCGCAGAGGGCATCCCAATCCTGGCGGCGAACGCGGGCGGACACCTTGGCTTCCTCACCGAGCCGATCGAAACGCTGCAAGATAGCGAAGCCGTCTGGGATCGGCTACTCGAAGATCGCTTCGCGGTGCAGCGGCGGATGATGCTGGAGGCAGGCATCTTTGAGGGATCGCGATCGAACCGGGAGCGCCTCAGCGAACGCTTCTTCGCCCTCAATGAAATGTGCATCCGCCCCGCTGCCGAAAACCGAATGCTCACCTCAACGCTGGAGATGGAAGTGGACGGCGAAGTCGTCGATCAGTACCACGGTGACGGGCTGCTGGTGGCGACGCCGACGGGCTCGACGGGCTACACCGTGGCGGCCAACGGCCCGATCGTCCACCCTGGCATGAATGCGATTATCGTCACGCCGATCTGCCCGATGAGCCTGTCGAGCCGGACGCTGATCTTGCCAGCGGGTTCGGTGATTAGCATCTGGCCGCTGAAGGATCTCGACCTCAGTACGAAGCTGTGGACTGATAGCGTCTTGGGCACGTCGATTTGGCCGGGGCAGCGCGTAGACGTACGAATGGCCGACGCCGAAGCGAACTTCATCATCCTGAGCGAGAACTACTCGTACTATCAGACGCTACGCGAGAAGCTCTGCTGGGCGGGGACGCGCCTGCCGCTGGATGTGAACCGACAGAATTAGTCATCGCCTACGGCAAACCTCGAAGGTTTCACGGCTAGAGATCGACCAAAAGCGCGAGATCTCGTGCAAACCTTGAAGGTTTTGGGGTTCGCTAGCTGCCCGACCGTCGAAGCGCAGTGGGGCAACGCGTACCAAATTCGTAAATCTGTTACAAAGTGTTGCATTTCTTAATTAATTTTCGTATAGTAGTAACCAAGCAAGCGAAACCTACCCCATTTAGGAGGTTGACCCATGACCATCGCACTCATCGCACTGTTCGTGACTGGCTTCATCGCCGCGATCGCCCTCGGTACGCAAACCTACTTCAAGGGCGAAATGAGCAAGCCTATCCACGAGCGCAACTGGAACTCGGACGGCTTTGAATCGATCGCCGTTGCCGTCACCGCTGAAGAGCTGGACTACAACCAGCGCGTCCCCGGCTTCATCGTCAACTCGTAGAAGTTCACCCGCGTCTGAAAACGCAAAAACCGGAAGCGTCCGACAGCGCGCCGTTTCGATCGCGTCCCGTCCGACCTGTCCGGTCTCTCGCAAAAGTATCTCTATCCAGGCCAAGCCAGCGATTCATTCGATCGCTGGCTTATTTTTGCTTTTTCATCGTTCCCAAGCTCTGCGCGGGCAACGCAATCTCCAGACGTTCTGCATCACCACGCCACAAGATACAGAACGTAGGATCGAGCCGTTCATCGTTCCCACGCTCCGCGTGAATAACGCAATCCCCCGACGCTCCGCGTCGCTCGGTCTCGGCGGCATCTAACCTTACTCGATCTCATCCGCGTGTTCGCGATACCAGGCGATCGTCTTCTCCAGGCCGTCGCGGAAGCCCATCTGCGCCTCGAACCCGAAACGCTCTTTCGCCCGCTCCGTATCCAGGCAGCGGCGCGGCTGACCGTTCGGCTTGTCCGTCTCCCAGACCAGCTTGCCCTCGAAGCCCATCAGCTCGCAGATCGTCTCGATCAGCTCTTTGATTTTGACTTCGTGGTTCGTACCGAGGTTCACCGGGTCGGCGTCGCTATATTTCTGCGTTGCCATGACGATGCCCCGCGCGGCGTCGGTGGAGTAGAGAAACTCGCGGCTCGGCGAGCCGTCGCCCCAGACGGGGATCTCTGCGTCGCCGCGCTGCTGCGCTTCGTAGACTTTGCGGATCAGCGCGGGGATGACGTGGGAGCTGCGCGGGTTGAAGTTGTCTTCGGGGCCGTAGAGGTTGACGGGCAGCAGGTAAATGCCGTTGAAGTCGTACTGCTGGCGGTAGGCTTCGAGCTGGACGAGCAGCGCTTTTTTGGCGATACCGTACGGGGCGTTGGTTTCTTCGGGGTAGCCGATCCAGAGGTCGTCTTCTTTGAAGGGGACGGGGGTGAATTTCGGGTAGGCACAGATGGTGCCGACGCAGACGAATTTTTCGACGCCTGCTTTGTAGGCGGTGTGGATGAGCTGCGTGCCCATCATCAGGTTGTCGTAGAAGAGTTCGGCGGGTTTTTCGCGGTTGAGGCCGATGCCGCCGACGTGGGCAGCGAGGTGGATGATGATGTCTTGGCTGTCTGCGACGGCTTCGCATGCCGACATTTGCGTCAGGTCGTAGTCGCTCGATCGCGGAATAGAAATTCGCTCTCGATCGGCTCCGGCCTCGAGGAGTTGGGCGACGACCTGCCGACCGAGAAACCCGGCACCGCCGGTGACGACGATATTTTTGTTTGCGAGAGACAGTTCAGGCATGAATTTTGTTGAGACGTGAACGAACCGAAACGAGCCGAGCCGGGATTGGCCGCGACTGTTCCATTTTGATACGGGGCGAGACTTTACTGCATTTTCGTTCGCGGTGGCGGCTGTCCCGGAAAGCGCGATCGGGGGATGGCGGCGGCGGCAGCCTCCCAAAACCTTGAAGGTTTTCTTGTCAGAGAACGGCTGACACCCGAAATCTCGACCAAACTTTTAAGGTTTATGGAATATTTCACATCGAGTGCAACAGCGTTCCTAACTGCTGCTTCAGCTCGTCCAGGTTGTCGGTGACGACTGTCCAAAGCGTTTCGGGATCGACTGTGTCGTAGCGATAAATGATGATATTTCGCAAGCCGATAATGCGACGCCAGTCAATATCGGGGTATTGGGTTCGGAGCGAATCAGAAACACGGGTGGCAGCTTCGCCGAGGATTTCAAAGTTGCGCTCGACGGCGCGACGGATAATACGACGCTGCTCGAACTGTTCGTAGGAGAGGCTGTCGGTGGCTTCTTGAATTTCGTCGATCGCCTGCACCATGTCCCACAGGGAAGCGCGATCGCGGTTAGTCCCGGACATAGAGAGTTTGCTGGGTGGAGAGGATGTCCTGGCGACGGTAGGGGTTGGTCAGGTTTTTGCGCTGCACGATGTCAACGGGGCGATCGAAGAGGTGTTCGCATTCTTCTTGCAGATCGACGAGGTCGAGCAGGCTCCAGCCGTGTTGGGGCTCGAAGTCGATGAGGAGGTCGATGTCGCTGTCGGGGCGGAAGTCGTCGCGGAGGACGGAGCCGAAGAGGGCGAGTTCGACGATTTTCCAGCGATCGCAGAGCTGGGCGATCGCGGTGGGGGTTGTGCGGAGGCGTTGGGCGAGGCGTGTGTCGAGGTTGGGCGGTGGGGTCATTGGTTACGCGATAGGCTGGTTGCAGAGATGGAGCGTGACTGAACTATGAATCGCGACGAGTTGCTGAAGCGGATTTCGATCGACCCGAATGTGTGTTTTGGGAAACCCTGCGTGCGGGGCTCGCGGATCTGGGTGTCGCTGTTGTTGGACTTTATGGCGGAGGGGATGATGCCTGCGGAGATCGTGGTGGAGTATCCCCAGTTGGCGATCGAGGATGTTTTGGCGTGTTTGGCGTACGGGGCGGAGATGTCGCGCGAACGGTTTGTGGATATTCCGATCGAGCCGGTGGCATGAAGCTCAAGCTGGATGAGAACATCGGCAAACGCGGGCAAGATTTGTTGCGCGGGGCGGGTTATGACGTTTCAACGGTGGTCGAGCAGGGTTTGCGGAGCGCCCCGGATGTCGAGCTGATTGAAGTTTGCCGTCGGGAAGGTCGCTGTCTGGTCACGCTCGATTTGGACTTTAGCAACCCGATCGCGTTCAAGCCATCGAGTTACAGCGGGATTGCGGTGGTGCGTTTGCCGAGGCGGGCGAGCTATGGCGATTTGTTGGATGCGGTGCGGACGCTGGTGGGGGCGCTGGAGTCGAATAAAATTTTCGAACGATCGTGGATCGTTCAGAATGGCGCGATTCGGATCTACCAAGAAGGTTAGTCGCGCTGTTGCGTCTCTTCAGCTTCATTGTCCTTGTTGGTTGGCGAGTTTTTCGGTGACGATCGCGATCGACTTCAGCGCGATTTGCGTATGCGGGTGCTGCTCTCCGAGGGCTTTTTGCCAGATTGCTAGCGCCCGCTGATACAGCGGCAGGGCTTCGGCGTACTGGCCGCGATCGCGATACAGCCACGCCAAATTGTTGAGGCTGGAGGCGGTATCGGGGTGGTCGCTGCCCAGTTGCCGT
>CALCCD010000112.1 GCA_937899645.1 uncultured cyanobacterium
GAAATGCTCTCACTGAGGGGCTTGCATGACTTACCTCCTTAAGCGACCAGTGCCCGCAGCTTCCCCCACGGCATCGCCTATCGCTACATCCTCGCCGAACCCAGCGAGATCGTCGAAATCCGCGACGGCCAAATCCTCCTCAACGATCGCCCCTTCGCCCCCGACTTCCTGCCTACGCCGCCCCCCGGCCTCAGCGTCGATCGCATCCAGCTCCGCGCCAACGAATACTTCGTCACCGGCAACAACCCCGACACCACCGACCTCAAACACTTCGCCGCTATCGTCCCGAAAAGCGAAATCCTCGGTCGCGTCCTCTTCACCCAATAGCCCCGCGCCAGCCCCTATGACCAACCAACCCTCGATCGCCACCCCAATCCTCGATCGCTCCCTCAGCTTCGAGGAATTCCTCGACACCTACCCCGATCGAAACCAACGCTGCGAACTCATCGACGGAGCCGTCTGTGAAATGCTGCCCACCGGCCCCCACGAAGATATCGCCGGATTTCTCGCTGCCGAATTCAGCATCGAAATCCGCCGCCAAAAGCTCCCTCTCTCCGTTCCGAAAAGCTGCCTCGTCAAACCCCGCACCCCGCAATCTGGCTACTTTCCCGACGTTGCCATCCTCGATCGCGACGCCCTTGCCCTCGAACCGCTTTGGCCGACGGCCTCGGTTATTCAAAACGGCGAAACCATTCCACTCGTCGTCGAAGTCGTCAGCACCAACTGGGGCGATGACTACGGACGCAAATGCGTGGACTACGAAGCGATGGGCATCGCCGAATACTGGACGGTCGATTTTCGCGGCCTCGGCGCAACGCGCTACATCGGCTCGCCAAAGCGCCCGACGGTGACGATCTTTCAGCTCGAAGACGGTGAATATCGTGGCGAGCGGTTTGTCTCCGGCGATCGCCTGGTGTCTGGCGCCCTGCCCGAACTGTCGCTCAGCGCCGACGAGATCTTCGCGATCGCGAGCTAAACCACCCCGCCAGACGCCCCAGAAGTCATCCAAAAGCAATCTGAAAATATTCGGAAACTGCCCCTTGTTCCAGCGCCCAGAACATTACAGACTGTAAATTGAACGCTTAACCCCGCCAGAAATTGAGGCGAAGGAGAATCCACCGTGGCTAACGTCGAAATTTACACCTGGAGCCGCTGCCCGTTCTGCATCCGCGCCAAAGCCCTGCTCGATCGCAAAGGCGCTGAGTACACCGAATATTGCATCGACGGCGACGAAGATGCCCGCGACGTCATGGCCGAACGCAGCCAAGGTCGCCGTAGCTTACCCCAGATCTTTATCGACGATCGCCATATCGGCGGCTGCGACGATATTCACGCCCTCAATGCAGGCGGCGAACTCGACGCAATGCTGCAAACGGCATAGCTCGCAGCCCGACCCAAACCACCCAAAAACGTAAGAAACCACCCGAGCGATGCTTGGGTGGCGTTGTGGTGTGAGGAGTGAACGGAAACTATACGTCTCCGCTAGGCTCCATCTTAAAGCAAGATCTTGGCTCTGCCGAACGATTGCCACAAATTCAAACGTGGCGCAAAGTCGAGTGTGCGGTTCTCAGACCGACTCTGCCACGGTTGGCCCGCGAGCGCAGCTCAGACTGGCGCTACCACTTCAGGAGGTTGAACTGCTCCATATCGATCGTGTCGCGGTTGCGATAGATCGCCAAGACGATCGCCAGACCCACAGCAGCTTCCGCAGCGGCGATCGTGATTACGAACACCGAGAACACCTGACCCTTGACGTCCGCATCGAGATAGTTCGAGAACGCCATCAGGTTGAGGTTGACGGCATTGAGCAGCAGCTCGATCGACATCAGCACGCGTACGGCGTTGCGGCTGGTGATCAAACCATAGATGCCGATACAAAAGAGCGCAGCGGCCAGAAGTAAGAAATATTCTAGTTGAAGCACGGATCGTAAAACCTTAGAGAAACCTCGAAAACAGGAGCGGGCGGCACAGCCCTACTTAGACTCGACCGGCTCCGGCGCGATCGGCTCGCGCGGACGCTCCGGCAGGCGAAAAATCAAGTTGTCGTCGCCATCCACAGCGCTGCTCGTCACAAACTCGCGACGCGCCAGGACGATCGCGCCGATCATGGCAATCAGCAGCAGCACCGACGCCAGCTCGAACGGCAACAGGAAATCGCTAAAAAAGTGCTGGCCGAGACGCAGCGCCGTATCGCCGACGTTCGGCGCTTCCGGCAATACCGACCACGGCGTCGAAATCGACACCACGCCCAGCAGCGCAAACAGCCCGAAGCAGACCAGCGCCGTCAAACCTCGGCGAATCCAGCCGTTCTTCAGCGGGGCGAGGGGCTCGCGCTTGTTGACGAGCATAATCGCGAACAGAATCAACACGTTGACCGCGCCGACGTAGACCAGAATCTGCGCCGCCGCGACGAAGTCCGCATTGAGCAGCAGGTACATCCCGGCGATGCTGATAAACACGCCGCCCAGCAAAAACGCCGAGTAGACGATATTTTCCAGCAAGACAACGCCCAGCGCTGCCACGATCGTCGTCAGCGTCAGCACGCCAAACGAGACCAGTTGTGTTCCTTCTGCCAAAGTCACGATAGTTTTTCGTCCTGTTTGTTAGTCGTGAAAAGTGATGCCGATCGCCTTGGAGCATCCCGGCCTGCAAAGCAGCAGTTAGCCCTCGTCTTCGCTAGGAGCAGCGGCAGCTTTCTCGCGCTCGATTTCCTCGAGGATTTCTTCGGGGCGCTTCCCGGCGCGCTGCGCGCCTTTGGGCAGATCGTGCGGATCTAAAACGCCTTTGGGCAGATATGCGAACTCGCGCAGTGGCGTCACCATCGGATCGAGCGTGACCTTTTCCGGCAGGCGGCCGAGCGCCACGTTGTCGTAGTTTAGTTCGTGACGGTCGTAGGCGCTCAGCTCGTACTCCTCCGTCATCGAGAGGCAGTTTGTCGGGCAGTACTCGACGCAGTTGCCGCAAAAGATGCACACGCCGAAGTCGATGCTGTAGTGCTTGAGCTGCTTTTTCTTCTGAGGTTTGTTAAATTCCCAATCGACCACGGGCAGATTGATCGGGCAGACGCGAACGCAGACTTCACAGGCGATGCACTTGTCGAACTCGAAGTGAATCCGGCCCCGGTAGCGCTCCGACGGAATGACTTTCTCGTAGGGGTACTGCACGGTCACGGGACGACGGCGCATGTGGTCGAACGTGACTGACAAGCCTTGTCCGATGTACTTGGCTGCTTGGAACGATTCCTTTGCGTAGTCGCCGACTTGTTTGAGGAACTTCAGCATGGCTTGGGGGCTTGTAACTTAGAGCGGATGGTTCGGCAGCGGTCGCCGCACGGTCTTCGGGCTCTGGAAATAGCGAGAAATCTTCCCCGCACCCGACGAGTAATAATACTTAACTTAGCGCGTTCTGGTGCGCGTCCGCACGGGCGCGGCACTAGCCGCCAAAGGCGACGGGGAAAGCGAGCTTTAGCGCTGCCGTGATCAGCAGGTTTGCCAGCGCGACGGGCAGCAGGAATTTCCAGCCGAGATTGAGCAGTTGGTCGATGCGCACCCGAGGCGTCGTCCAGCGCAGCAGGATGGCGATAAAGACGAGCAGGTAGGTCTTGACCAGCACCATCGTGATGCCGATCGAGGCTGTCAGCACCTGCACCCAGGGCAGCGCGGGACTCACGCCCAACCAGTTCGCCAGGGTATCGACGGGAACGGGGAAGCTCCAGCCACCGAGGTAGAAGACTGAAAACAGGAGTGCGCTCAGCACCAGGTTGACGTACGAGCCGAGGTAGAACAGGGCGAACTTCATGCCGGTGTACTCGGTTTGATAGCCTGCGACCAGCTCCTCTTCCGCTTCGGGAAGGTCGAACGGCAAACGCTCGGTCTCGGCCAGAGCCGAAATCCAAAAGATGATAAAGCCAACAGGTTGACGCCAGATGTTCCAGCCGAGGATGCCGTGGTTAGCCTGCTGGTTAACGATGTCGATCGTGCTCAGGCTGTTCGACATCATGATCACGGCCAGCACCGACAGCGCCAAGGGAATCTCGTAGCTAATCGACTGTGCTGCTGCCCGCAGTCCACCGATCAAAGCGTACTTGTTATTGGATGCGTAGCCGGACATCAACAGGCCGATCGGCGTGATGCTCGACAGCGAAATCCACAGGAACGCGCCAATGCCCAGGTCGGTCACGACCAGGTTTTGGCCGAAGGGAACGATAAGGTACGACAAAAAGACCGGAATCACGACGATCGCCGGGCCGATAGTAAATAGCCAGGGGTCGGCGAGGTTGGGAATGATATCTTCCTTGAACAGTAGCTTCAGACCATCGGCGATCGGCTGCAATACGCCGAGGGGGCCAGCGTACTCGGGGCCGTAACGCTGCTGAACGGCGGCAGCGATCTTCCGCTCCAGCCAGACGGCAATCAGCACGCCAACCGTGGCGACGACGAGCATGAGCGCCATCGGTAGCGGCAGCCAGAGCACTTTCGCGATAGGCGTCGGGACGCCGAGATCGACGAGTAACTGGATCGCGCTGCCTTGAAGGTCGATTCCTGATTCCATAAGCCTGAGACGTTCGGTTGGGTTCGGCGCTAGACGGGACGCATGGCCTTTGTTACGAAATACATAGTACATTGCCCGGTTGGTCGATGCTACCGAGTGCGGCGGATTTGGGGATCGGCGCTCGGCGCGATCGCAGGCGGGCCGCAGCGGAATTCGGACGCCGTTTTACACTTTACGAAAGCGCGAAAAAGCCAGCGGCATCGTTGGCAGCACGGTCAGCAGCAGAAATGGCAAAGCGAAATTCTCGAAGATGGCTGACGATCGCGATCGCCTACGGGACTTGGTGCGCGATCGCGACGGTTTTCGCGATCGCGCCGTCGGAACAGCCACAGCCACCCAGTCGCACGCGATCGGCACGGGTAACGCGCGTCGTCAGCGGCCAGACCATCGAGGTCGAAATCGACGGCAGTATCGAGACGGTGCGCCTATCGGGTCTCGACGCGCCGGATTTGCGCCAAGCGCCCTGGGGTTTGGAAAGTCAGCAGGCTTTGGCGCGCGAAATCGAAGGGCGAGAGATACTTCTGAGCTGGCCGGAGGGTCGGGCCGCGCCGCCGCGCGATCGCTTCGATCGGCTGTGGGCGCAGGTCTGGAGCGCCGATCGGCAGGTGGCGCTCGATCGCGTTCGGGCGGGCTGGGGACTGACGGGCGATCGGGCGTTGGCCGACGCGGCGGACTTTGCGGCAGCGCGGGCGGAGGCGCGGGTACTGGGTCGCGGCATCTGGAACCCGGAGCGGGCAATGCGGCAAGATCCGCGCCTGCTACGCAGCGAGCGCTGACGGGTGGTGACTCCTAAACCGTGCCGCGAATTCGCACCAGACTTTTCGGAGCTAGAGGCCGACAGCAGCGCAAATGCGTACTAGTTTTTGAAGATCGAACAGCGATATTTCGAGCATCGAGCCTGTCGAAGTGCGGTCACTTTTCGCGATTCCACTCGGGCTTTGACAAACCCAGACTTTGACAAGCTCGGCTTTTTACAGACCGACTTCGAGGCCGAGGATTTCGAGCGTGCGTTTTTCCCGAGGCCAAAAATTGAAGCAAAGCCAGCCCCTACCGGAACCGTCCCGATCGAAAGATATTGACCAGCAGCGCCGATCCGATCAAGCTAGCGGCTCCAAACAAGATGTCGGTGAGCAGATCGAGCTGGGGGGTGGTTTGCGAGCTGGTCGAGACGATCGCCGCGCCCAAAATTAGCGCGCTGAGTACCATGCCGAAAGTCTGGCGGTTGGCGCTCTCGTCCATGGTTCGCTGGATGCCGTCGAGGCCGTTGAGCCGTAGGTTGAACTGGAGCGTCTCCTTGCTGAGGCGCTCGAGCAAGAAGCCCATCTGACGCGGTGACTCTAAAGAGAGCTGCTTGAACTCCAGCGCCGTGCGGAACAGCACCTGGGTCGGATTTTCGCCCACCAGCTCGCGCCGGAATAGGTCGCTCATCAGCGGCGTTAGCTCGTCGATGACATTGACGTTGGGGTCGAACTGGCGCGCGACGCCTTCCAGGTTGCCCAGGGCTTTGGCGAATAGGCCGATATTTCCCGGCCAGCGCATATGGTTGCGCCGCGCGGCCTGCAATAGCTCGTAGAAGACTTCGCTGGTGTTGAGATCCGAGAGGCTGAGGTTGTAGTAGCGCCGCAGCAGGCGATCGTAGTCTCGCTCGATATTGGCTAAGTCGAGAGTTTGAATCGGCTCGGCGAGGCGCAGGCTGAGCTGGGTGCAGCGCGAGGCGTCGGCATCGACGATTGCCAGCAGCAACTCGGTCAGCGACGATCGCGTGCGCGGGTCGATCGAACCGACCATACCGCAGTCGAGCAGCGCCACGCGCCCGTCGTCGAG
The DNA here is from genome assembly GCA_937899645.1 of uncultured cyanobacterium. Classification (GTDB taxonomy): domain Bacteria; phylum Cyanobacteriota; class Cyanobacteriia; order Cyanobacteriales; family Geitlerinemataceae; genus RDYZ01. The sequence goes on from CALCCD010000112.1 coordinate 6,376, forward strand.
ATAGAAAATATTTCCAGGATGGGGGTCAGCGTGAAAAAAGCCGTCGGTTAGAAACTGCTGGAAAAAAATGCGGAAAATCGTGCGGGTAATTTCTTGGCGCTCGGCGACAATATCGCCGTCGTGGCGGCGTCCGGTAAGCTTCGCTGACAGCAGCGGCTTGCCCTCGAGCCATTCCATCACCAGCAGCTTCGGGCGAGTCAGCTCGAGATCGACCTCAGGGATTTTTACCAGCTCGGGGTCGAACCAGTCGCTCTGCGAGAGGTTGGCGCGCAGCTTGTTGGTGTGCTCGGCTTCGCGCGTAAAGTCCAGCTCGGCGTAGAGCGCTTGGCTGAACTCCTCGGCCAAGCCAACGGTGTCGTACTCTTTACCGAGGTCGGTGGCGGCGGCGAGTTTGGCGATGCTTTGAATCAGCGCGACATCGCGATCGACGAGGCGATCGATGCCCGGTCGCTGAACTTTCAGCGCCATCGTCTTGCCGTCGTGGCGGGTGACGCGGTGGACTTGGGCGATCGACCCGGCAGCGATGGGCTGACGCTCGATCGAGGCGAAGACTTCCTCTAGCGGTTCGGACAAGCTGGAGCGGATGACGCGCTCGATCTCCGACCAGGGAACGGGCGGCACGTCCGATTGCAGCGTCTCGAGGGCTTCGAGATAGGACGGCGGCATCAAGTCCGGGCGCGTGCTCATTAGCTGGCCCAGCTTGACGTAGACCGGCCCGAGGTCGGTCAAAATATTACGCAAGACCGCGGGGGGCGGTAAGTCGGGCTTGTCGGTTTTGTCGCCACTGAGCAGGCGACGCATGTACTCCCAGCCGTTGCTGAGGACGATTTCGAGGATTTCCGCCTCGCGGGAGTTGCCGCGTGCAATATCGAGCATGGTGTCAGGCGTTGGTCGGGTGGACGGGCCGAACGTAGAAAATTAACACCCTCCGCAAAGCCTACGGAGGGAAAGAGCCCACGAGCAGCACGAGCCAACCGGTACTGCGTTAGCTCGCAAGCTTAAGGTTTGGGTATTCTTCCAGGCCCGCTACGGCGGCCACCTAAGAACGGCGCACGGTCAGTCGCTGCGAACAGAGCACCAAATATTGGGCTCCAACGCAATACTAGGCCGCCTCAGAATCGTCGTCCGGAGTCGCATCGCCTTCAGAGCCTTCGCTCTTGGCTTCTTCCTCTTTCATTACGATTTTCCAAGCTTCATTGGCCGCCTTCTGCAGGCGGCTGGTGAAATCTTCGGCTTCTTGAGTTAGGGCTTGCCAGCGCTCTAGCGCCTCTCCCTGGAGTGACTTGACCGATTCTTCTAGCTCGCTTTGGCGATCGCGGGCAAACTGCTCGGTTTGTTCGATCGTCTCTTTCGCTTTTTCGACGGCCTGGACGCGCCAGTCGCTGACGTTGCCCGCTTCGGACTTGGCACGGCGCTCGATCGCCTCCATCAGCTCGTTGAATTTTTGTCGGACTTCGTCGTCGTCAATGGTGGGCGTTTCGTCAGTCACGCGCACATCGATGATTTCGATATCGCTTTCGGTCTCCGGGGCCGGAGTTTCCGAGATCGGGGTTTCCGGAATTGGGTTTTCAGTCGTCATCAGAACGGTCTCTCCCAAGGCAAACTTACCCCTAATCTAATCGACGCGACTTTGCCTTCGCTACGATTCGGAGTGGGGAAGGCCGAACTCTCGACTCGCGGACGCAGCGAAGATCTGACACACTTTTCGGCGCGGGCTGGCCGTCAGAAAGGGCGCGCGCCAGTCAAAATTCTCGCTGCCGTCGCTTAGATTGACATCAGGCCGCAAAGCTACAGCGCCAGAGCTCTCCCCAACGTGAGTCCGGGCGAGTCCGGGCGAGTCCGATGGAGGCACCACCCACGAGCTATCTATGAGCCAAGAACGAGATCGGTTATTTCAACTTCTCCGTCGCGGGCTGCTGCTGCCAATTTGCTTCCTGAACGGCTGGCTGCTGGCGATCGCGATCGACCGTCTCGACCCGCTGGTCGGCAACGCCGCAGCGGCAGTGCTGCTGGCGTTTATCTTGGACTATCCGATCGCGTTCCTTCAGCGCCGGGGTCTGCGGCGCGGCGTCGCGATCGCGGTTGTGTTCGCGGTAGCGATCGCCGCGATCGCGGTTCTGGCGGTCGGGGTCGTACCGTCGATCGTCAACGAACTGCGCGATCTGATTCGCGATCTGCCGCGCTGGCTAGATGTGGGAACCGCGCGGCTGGCAGCCCTGGAGCGCTGGATTAACGAAACGGAGCTGCCCGTCGATCTCGACCTCGATATCGACAGCGCCATTACCCAGGCCGTAACGCGTCTGACGGCGGTACTGCAATCGCTAAGCGGGCAGGTGCTCTCGCTGCTGACGCGTGCCCTTTCCGGCCTATTCGATTTTCTGACGATCGTCGTCATTGCGATGTTTCTAGTGTTCGGCGGCCAGCAGCTTTGGGATGGGGTCTTCTCGCGCGTGCCGCCCCACTGGCGCTTCGTGCGACCGATGCTGCGCAAGACGTTCCAGGACTATTTCGTCGGGCAGGCAACACTGGCAACGCTGCAAAGCGTGGTGATGGTGGCGATTTTTGCGGTGATGCAGGTTCCTTACGCGCTGCTGTTCGGGCTGACGATCGGGCTGACGACGCTGGTTCCTTACGCTGGAGCGGTCAGCACCGTGGGTGTCGCGATCGTTTTGGCGTTTCAGAGTCCGGGGCTGGCGATTCAGGTGGCGATCGTCTCGATCGTCATCGGCCAAATTATCGACACCGTTATCTCGCCGCGCATTGTCGGCGATGCGACCGGTCTCAATCCCGTCTGGCCGATCGTGGCGCTGCTGGTCGGCGCGAATCTGGCGGGGTTTCTCGGACTGCTGCTGGCGGTGCCGACGGCCAGCTTTATCAAGCGGCTGACCGATCGCCTACTCGACGATCCGCCCAGGCCGCTGCACGTCCCGACCATATCGCCCGTTTCGATCGCCGCATCGGTCTTGCCCACTCCTTGCGATTCGGCTGAAACCGCTGCCGTTCGCGAGATACCGCCCACGCCCGACGATATCGCTCCCCCTCAGGAGACGCCTTCCACACCTAGCGAGGAAGAACCACCACTGCCGGACTCCCCTGCATCGCGTTAAGGCGTTTGCAGCGCTGCGAAGCAGTATCTCCAAACGTCTTTTGCGGCGGGTGAAAGAACAGCTACCGTGCGCCGCTACCAGAGATTTCCATCTCGGTGCAACCCTAAAGCGGCACGTCAGCTTTGCTAGCTTCTCGCTCGGGGCTAACCGATGGGAGCGACTCGACTGGCTCGGCAGGCATCGAAGGCGACGGCTCGCAGGCATCGTGCGCCAGAGGGACTTCGATCGTCACGGTCGTGCCACAGTTCGTGCCGCGACTGTCGATCGCGATACGCCCGCCCATCATCTCCAAGAGGTTGCGCGCGATCGCCAGCCCCAGACCCGTCCCGCCGAATTGGCGTGTCGTCGAGCCATCGCTCATTACAAAGGGCTCGAACAGGCGATCGCGAATGCGCGGGTCGATGCCGATGCCCGTATCGCGCACCTCGATCGCCGCGCAGGGGACGGGGTTAGCATTCGGCCGCTTCTCGAACGAGGCCATGAGTTGCGCGACGCGCACCTGCGTCCGGACGGCGATCGTCCCGGATTCGGTGAACTTGATGGCATTGCCGATGATATTGACGAGCACGCGGCGCAGCTTCGACGGATCGACGTAGATCGTCGTCGTATCGCCCTCACCCAGGTCGAGCTTCAGGGTCAGCGGCTTGACCTCCAGATCGCGCTGTTGGACTTCGATCGCCTCGCGGACGATCTCTCGTAGGTCGATCGACTCGGGCGACAGGGCCACGGTTCCGGCCTCAATGCTAGAGATATCGAGAATGTCGTCGATGATCTCCAGCAGGTGGATCGCCGAGTCGTCAGCCCGCTGCAAAAATTCCAGCTCCTCTTCGCGGTCGTCGCAAAAATCGTCGCGAATCAGCCGTAAACTACCGATGATGCCGTTGAGTGGCGTGCGTAGCTCGTGGGAAATCGTCGTTAGAAATTCGCTCTTGAGCTGGTTGGCCTGGCGCGCCTGCTGCCACGCTGCCGACAGCTCCGTCGCCCAGGATTTGAGGCGCTCGATCGAGGCGTTCATCACCGCCGCGAGCTGATTGAACTCGTCGATCGTAAAACTCGAAGGCAGGTCTTCAGGAGTGGTGTTGCACTCGATGCTGCGGGCGTAGCGTCCGAGCCGCTCGACGGGCAGCGCCAAATCCCGCGCCAGAAACAGCGTTGCGGTCAGGTTCGCCGCCAGCAGCAGCAGCACCAAATTAAACATCACCCCGCGTACGCTCGCCAGGTTGCGCGAAACCAGCTCCGGGTCGGCCACGGCCAGCACGATCCAGCCCGCGTTTGGCGCATCGCCCGCGGTCAAGGTCGGGTCGGTGATGCTCGCGTAACCGACGATCGCCTGCTGTCCGCGATCGTCGAGCTCGAACATCTCCGGATCGAAAGCCTCGGGCTGGGCGATCGCCGCCCGACTGGCGCGCTCCATCTGCACGAGACGCTCGTAATCGGTCAGGTCGCGCAGGTTGAGACCGACATAGCCCGCCAGCGGATAAGACAAAATCGTGCCGTCGGCGTCGGCGATCAGGGCGGTGTTGCTGAGGGGCGAGTCAGCGGGGCCGGCACTACGGTAATCGGGGGGCAGACGGGAAACGATCCGCAGCACGTAGCGATCGCGCGCCGAGCGAACGGGCGCATCCAGGAGCAGGTAGGTCTCCAGATTGGCGTCGGGCATCGGGCTCGGGTCTGCTGTCCGATCCGCTGGCGAGGTCTCTTGTAAGTCTTCGGATGGACTTGTCGATGGGGATTCTGGCGGATTTTTCGATCGTTCGGTGGCGCGATCGCCCGCCCTCTCTGGCGCGACGCTCACAAAAAAAGTGCGCGCCGCGATCGCATCGTCTGGGCGAGTCGAGCCCTCGGGGCTTCCGTAGGTGGGAACGTCGGGCAGCAACCGATCGCAGCTACTGACCAGCACCTGCGCCGTCGCTAGGGATTCGAGCCAAATGCAATCGACGCTGTCGGGTGTTTCCCGGGCCAAACGCTCGAACAGCGCTCGCGCCCCTTCCAGATCGCCCGCCGTCACGGGCGCAGCTTCGCGAGCCACACTGGCGCTCGATCGCAGCAATGCCACAAAACGCGCCAAATCTTCACCCTTATGTTCGGCGCTCTGCACCAGTCGGTCGTGGGTCGCCGCCAGCAAGCTCAAGCGCACCTGACGGTAGGTCAAAAATTGACCGATCAGCAAAACCGGCACGCTGAGCAACAGAATGCGCGAGAGTAATATGCGGCGAAAGGAAATCGAGCCGAACATAAAGCGGAGTCAAACGGACAAAGCGATCGCGACCGGGCTCGCATATCCATCCATTGTACGGTGCAGCCCCGCAAGTCTCATCCGAACCGCAACGCGGTGCATATGGCCGCAAACTGACGGATTTAGGCGCGATCGCGCCGCCATATTCCAAACCACATCCACAGCGTGCTGCGACTTCCCTGAGTTCGCAAGCGTTGTGCCTCATCGTGTCGCTGCGCCAGCTCGCGCGCCGCCAACCCGAACAAAATATTGCGGCTCTGCCACATCAGCGTCGAAAGCGTCAGGCCGAACGACAGCAACAGTCCGAACGCAGGCCAGGGGTTGACTCGAAAGGCGTACCACATCGCCGCCCATGAGAAAAAGTCGAGCCAAAGTCCGAACTCGCGCCGCAAAAACCACATCGCCGGAACCCCGAACGCCAACCAGCAGCACACGACCAAAAGCCAGCGCGCGGCCACCGCGCAGCGATGCAAGAACAGCGCGAACTCATCCTCAAAGTCGCATTCTGGCTTGTAACGGGTCGTCGTCGAAGGCCGCATCATCGGGATGTCTTGGGGCGGGACTAAACCACGGCGTCGCTGCTCGGCGGCTCGATAATGTCCGTGCCGAAGGGCTCGCCGGTGCGGGTGCGCCACACGGCCAGGATCGAGCTAGCGATAAAGATGCTCGAATACGCGCCGAGCAGGAAACCGACGATCAGTACCAGCGCGAAATCCTTAAGCGTCGCGCCGCCGAAGATGAAGATCGCCACCAGCGGCAGCACCGTCGTCAGGCTGGTGTTGATCGATCGCCCGAGGGTCTGATTCACGGCGCGATCGACAATCTGGTTCGCCGTCCAGTCCGGGTTGGCCTTACCCGTCTCGCGAACGCGATCGTAGATCACCACCGTGTCGTTGACCGAGAAGCCAATAATCGTCAGCAGCGCCACCATAAACAGGCTGTCCGCCTCGAAGCCCGCAGTCAAGCCGAGAATCGAAAACAGCCCGACCGTAATCCAGACATCGTGGAGCAGCGCCACGATCGCGAAAATCGCGTAGTCGAACTGGAAGCGCAGGCTCAGATACGCGACGATGCCTGCACTCGCGACGATCAGCGACAGCAAGCCAGCGCTGAGGAGCTGCTGCCCCACCGTCGGCCCAACGGTGTCGATCTGAGTTTGGCTCATGTCGAACTCGCCGAGCCGTTCGGCCAGGGCGGCTTCGAGTTCGGTGCGCTGCTCCACGTCGAGCGTCGCAGTGCGGACGGCGACACCGGTTTTCTCCGTGCCGATCACCTGCACGTCCGTACCCAGGTCGAGATCGACCAGGACGGCGCGGGCGTCGTCGAGTTCGATCGGGGCGTCGCAATTCCCCGCGATCGAGCAGTCGAGTTCTAGCGCCAGCCGCGTGCCGCCGGAGAAATCCAGGCCGAGGGCGACAGGCGCACCGAACTGGGTGAACGAGATACCCATTGCGATCGCGCCGACGAGGGCGAGGCCGATCGAGATCGACCACCAGAGTTTGCGCTGCTCGGTTATGTTCAGTTGCATCGGTTGCGGTTGCGTCTCTCGCGTTGCTTCAAACGTTGCCGTGGCATACGAAGTTCTACCGGTAGGGGCGTCACGGCAGTGCGCCCGTGTCTGCGGGAACTCCACCGATACCGGGTGCATGGTAATGCGCCCCTACGTGGATCGGCCAAAATTTAGGACTCTTTGACTTGCAGGTTCGGGTAGAACAGATCGACCTTCTTAAATTCAGGCTTGCTAATCGCGTAGAACATCAACGTGCGACTACAGCTAATCGCCGTAAACATGCTGATGCCGACCCCGACCCCTAGCGTCAGCGCAAAGCCTTTCACCAGGCCCGCCCCGAACCAGAACAACGCCAGACAGGCAATCAGCGTCGTGACGTTACTGTCGAGAATACTGGAGAACGCCCGGTAGAAGCCCGACTCGACCGATCGATACAGCGTCTTGCCCGCCTTCAGCTCCTCGCGCGTCCGCTCGAAAATCAGCACGTTCGCGTCCACCGCCATGCCGATGCTGAGGATAAATCCGGCGATTCCCGGCAGCGTCAGCGTTACGCCCAGCAGCGCGTAGGCCGCCAGGGTAAAGAGCGCGTAAAGGGTCAAGGAGATGTTCGCAATCCCGCCTGGAAGGCGGTAGTAAACGACCATAAACACCAGCACCAGGACGATACCGGCGACGCCTGCATAGATGCTGCGGCGGATGCTGTCGCGCCCCAGGGTCGCGCCAACCGTGCGGTTTTCCACGATTTCCACAGGCACGGGCAGCGAGCCGCCGCGCAGTTGCGCCACCAGGTCGCTGGCGCGCTCGATCTCGAAGTTGCCGTCGATGCGAGCGCTGTTACCGGTGATGCCGGTCTCGGCGTACTGGGCGCTGACCCCTGCGGCGCTAATCAGCTCGCCGTCCAGGAAGATGCCGATGCGCCGCCCGGTTCCGGCGATGCGCTTAGTCAGCTCCGCAAACTGTCGGCCACCCTCGCGATTGAAGTCGATGCCGACACTCCAAAGGTTTGGGCTAGGCGTGGTCAGAACGTTTGCGTCGGTGAGGTCTTTACCCGTTAAGCCGACTTTCTGGAAGATGCGATCGTTGATTTCGGCAATCTCGGCGTTTTTGGCTTCAAGATCTGCCTCCAGCTCGGCTCGCTCTTCCGGCGAGGCCGAAGCTTCACGAAGCGCAAGCTGCTGGAGTAGCTCGGCTAGCTCGTTCTGGCGCACCGTAAGCTGAGCGCTCAGCTCGCCGTCTGCCGCCTCTTCGCGGAAGTCGAGCTGCGCCGTACCGCCCAGGACGCGCTCGGCCTGTGCCGGATCGTCGATGCCCGGAAGCTGCACCAGGACGCGATCGGTGCCGACGGTTTGCACCACTGGCTCGCTAACGCCCAGGGTATCGACGCGATTCCGCACCACCACCAGCACGGCCTCTAGCTCGCGCGATCCGATGGTCTGCACTTCCTCGTTGGTTTGCACCTGAATCGTCAGTTGCGTACCGCCCTGGAGGTCGAGCCCCAGCCGCAGCCCGACTTGCGACAATACAAAGATCGCTCCGGCAGTTAGCACGGCGATCGCGGCGAGCAAGGCTTCTTTGTTACGCATAGAGTCGGTCGTGAAAGGACGTCGGGAAGCGGTCGCGGTCGCGAGGCGCGCCTACACTTGCAGCGCCATCATTTCTTTGACGCCATCGACAATTTGGTTGGGCTGCACGATCGTCAGGCGTTCGAGCGCACCGTTGTAGGGCGTCGGGATGTCTTGGGATGCGAGGCGCATCACCGGTGCGTCGAGTTCGTCGAACAGCTGGTCGTTAATCGAAGCGGTAACTTCCGCACCGATGCCGCCGGTCTTCATGCACTCTTCGACGATGATGACGCGGTGAGTTTTGCGGATGGACTTGGCGATCGCCTCCATATCCAGCGGCTTGAGCGAAATCAGGTCGATGATTTCCGGATCGAAGCCGTCGGCCTCCAGGGTTTTCGCCGCTTGCAGGCAGTGGTGGCGCATCCGCGAGTAGGTCAGCAGCGTCACGTCTTTGCCCTCGCGAACGACTTCCGCCTTATCGAGGGGCAGGTAATATTCCTCTTCCGGCAGGTCTTCTTTGAGGTTGTAGAGCAGCACGTGCTCGAAGAACAGCACCGGGTTATTGTCGCGAATCGCCGACTTCAGCAAACCCTTGGCGTTGTAGGGCGTCGAGCAGGCGACGATTTTCAGGCCCGGAACCGCCTGGAAGTAGGCTTCGAGGCGCTGGGAGTGTTCCGCGCCGAGCTGGCGACCGACGCCACCGGGGCCGCGAATCACGATCGGCACGGTGAAGTTACCGCCCGAGGTGTAGCGCAGCATCGAGTTGTTGGAAATCTGGTTGAAGGCCAGGAGCAAGAAGCCCATGTTCATGCCTTCGACGATCGGGCGCAGACCGGTCATCGCCGCGCCGACGGCCATGCCCATAAAGCTGTTTTCCGCGATCGGGGTGTCGAGCAAACGCAGGTCGCCATACTTTTTGTAGAGATCTTTGGTGACTTTGTAGGAACCGCCATAGTGACCGACATCCTCTCCCATAACGAAGACGCTCTGGTCGTTTGCCATCTCTTCGTCCGTGGCTTCGCGAAGGGCGTTAAAGAATACGGTTTCTGCCATGATCGGGGGTAGGTCTCAGGTATGACGGATGCGCTCGATCGAGCGATGCTGAGACATTTTAACGCCTGCCCGCACTTTTTTCGGGGCGCGCGAGCGGTGTTGGTCGAACGCCGATTCGGCACTTCCGGCGCGCTCGCCGATCGCGTTCGGGAACTCAAACAGTCGCGGCGCGGTCGTTAGTTCCATGCGAGCAAGACGATCGCGTTGAGGTCAGACCAAAGTCACACCGACGCGCATCGATTCGCTATCTCGGTCAGTCCGTCTACCTATCGTTTTCGTCTGTTTGTCGGCAGCGTCCATCACCAGCCCAGCCTAGAAGCTCCAGCCTAGCGCCCAGCGGCTTGCGTTGCCCATCGCTCGCAGCTCCATGCGCGAACCCCTCGCCAGTGAACGGTTTCGGGTCGCGATCGAGTCCTCCTGCTTTTTTCAGAACCGTAGCCCGCGAACCGCGCCGGGACGTTGCTAACCGCAACTACGCCCGCCGTGCGGCTTCGTGCGCGCCGTTTCCGACCTAGCGCCCCCACACAGAGAAGAAATCATGGCTAATAACGTCACCCTGTCCGGCATTCTTAACGCCAACGATCTGGCAACCGACGGCGCAAATTTCGCCGGAGCCGGAAACGTCCGCTTCGATGAATACATCGTCAACGTCGATCGCGACGGAACCACCGTCACCCTGGAAATCGACAACGCCGCCCTGGTTATCGACGCGCCCGATATCACCAACGGTAGCGAGCTGACCCAGCCCGTCGTCCTGCCCGCCGGAACCCAGTCGTTCCGCGTTATCGTCGGCCAAGCCGCCGCAGGCGACCAAAGCTACAGCCTCACCGCCCGCACCGATACCGGCAACGTGACGCTCTCGTCCCTGGGCGTGGCCTCGACGCAGCAGCCCAGCACCGGCCAAACCGTCAGCCTCCCCGGCGTCCTCAACAGCAGCGACCTACTCGTTCCCGTCAGCACCACCGAGTATTCGCTGGCCGATGAATACGTCGTCAAGCCTAATATCAGCGGCAACGTGACGATCGAGGTCAGCGGCGCGACCGGAACCGGCTTTACGCCCAACCTCCAACTTATCGACGCGGCTGGAGTCGTTACTAATATTGGCGGAGCCGTCACCACGGCGGCCTTCAACGCCAACAGCGCCACCCGCGTCCGCGTCCTCAACACCGGCGGTAGCCTCGGAACCGACGCCTCGGCGCAATACAACATCGCCTTCGCCGCCGCGACGGGCTCGCTGACCGTAACGCCGATCCAGGCCATCAGCGGCAGCGGCCAAGTCGAGCACAACACCCCCACCCTCTCGGCAGCGCCCGGTGCGGTTGCCGCCGACACCGCCGCCTACCTGCGCTACAACATCGGCGAGCAGGGGCCTGCGGGCGCGAACGACGCCACCCAGCTCGTCAACGAATTCAACTTCATCACGCTCTCCGGCGGCGACGACACGATCGACCTAGGCAACATCCCGGCCAGCCAGGCTAGCGTCCTCACCGACTTGCAAGCCGGACTCAACACCGACGGCTCGGCCAACGCGACCGCGCGCTGGATCGTCGGCCTCGATGGTAACGACACCTTCACCGGCACGGCAGGCAACGACGCCCCGATGACGGGTAACAAAGGTAACGACACCTTCAACCTGGGCGATGGGGCAGATGTGGCCGTGGCCGGACAGGGCTCGGACGTCATCAACGGCGACGGCGGCAACGACCAGCTCGGCGGCAACCTGGGCAACGACTCGATTAGCGGCGGCGCGGGCGACGACATCCTCTTCGGTGGTGGCGACGACGATATCCTCAACGGTGGCGCGGGCATGGATACGCTCAGCGGCGATCGCGGTCGCGACTTCCTGACCGGCGGCAGCGAGGCCGACACCTTCGTGCTGAGTACCGCGACGGCGGCAGATACCCCCGCACAAGCGGACGTGATTACGGACTTCACCGCCGGACAGTCGGACAAAATCCAAATCACCGGTGTCGGCGGCTTCACCGACCTGACCCTGGAGGGCATCGACCTACTAATCGATGGCAACCTCTCGACGAACGCGACGGCGCTCAAGGTCACGTCCAGCGGTCAGTACGTCGGCATCGTCGATGGCATCTCGCCGTTCGATCTGGCGGAAAACTCTAGCCTGTTTACCTTCGCGTAGACCATAGGATTTATCGGTTTTGTCGGTTTGCATCTACCGACAACTCTGGAAATAGTGAAGCAGGAGCGAAGTGAGTGGCGCTCCTGCTTTTCTTGTGTTTAGGCGGTGTCGAGAACTGACGGGACGCGGGAGCGTCTGGGGATTGCGTTGTCCACGCGGAGCGCGGGAACGATGCAAGATCGGACTTCTGGACCTTCCGCGATTGCCCCTATGCTTCGACCCAAATCTCGCCGCCTTCCGTCTTCGCGGAAAACACTGGCAGATCTTTTTGCGCGCCAAGCGACCCCATCATCGGGCCGACCACCGGCGGGAACGGCGTCCAGTTGCTCGGTTTGCCGGAACAGAGGTCGAACGCCGTGCGGTGAAACGGGCAGACCAGCGCGCCATTTTCGTCGATCTTGCCCTTCTTCATCGGCAGATTCAGGTGCGGGCAGGCGTTGGCGACCGCGTGGATCGTACCTTCGTGATTGAGCAGCAGCACCTTCGTGCCGTCCACTTTTACAACTTTGCGCGCGCCGTCCGGTAGCTCGGATGCGGCTAAAACTTTCGTCCAGTTCATGATGGAAAATTCGTGACGGATGTAATTGAAATCTGAGAAACGATCGCGCCCGTTGCTGTCAGCATCCAGGGCGCGATCGCGACTCGGTTTCGATTGTACGGGGATGTCAGAACCCCGGCAGAACGACACCCTCAGGGCGTAGCGCGATCGCGCAGCCAATCCTCCAGCGCCAAAACCAGCTCGTCGGACAACGCCGCTTGCGCCGTCGGATCGACAATCCAGTCGTACTCATCGGGGTTAATCGCAAAGCCGAATTCCAGCAGCACCGCCAGCGTATTGCTCGGACGCGTCAGCGCGAAATTCGACCAAATCGCGCCGTAATTGTCGCGATTCAGTCGTGTCACCAGCCGCTCTTGCAAAAAGCGCGACAAGTCTTCCGCCTGCGGGTGGTACCAGAAGGTTGAGATGCCGCGCGTGCCGATCGGGTCGCCGTTGTCGGGCAGGGCATTGTAGTGAAGGCTCAGGGCGATCGTCGGATCGACCGCGTCGATCATTGCGGCCCGCTCGTACGGCCACAGGTCGATATCGTCCTCGCGCGTCATCACGACCCGCGCGCCCCGCGCTTCGAGCCGATCGCGAATCTGCTGCGCGATCGTCATCGTCATGTCTTTCTCGGGCAAGCCAGTGGGGCCGCGCGTGCCGAAGTCTTCGGGGCCACCGTGTCCGGGATCTAGCAGGATCGTCGTTCCGGCCAGCGGGCGATCGGGCGCGATTTCCGGCGGCTTACGGATCGACAATACGAGCGTCGTGTCGTCGTAGCGCAGTCGGTAGCCCCACTGTTGGCCGTGACCGCCTGTTGCTGTAGAGGCTGGCGAGAACTCGAAGCGAAACTCGACGCGATCGGGGTCGAGCTGCTGCCACTGGCTACCGCGCACCCAGGGCTCTTCCGGGAAGCGAATGATATCGGTTTCCGCCGTCGTCTGGTGCAGCTGCATTCGCAGCGTCGTCGCGGACTGATCGACGGACACCGGCACGGGCGTCTGGAGCGGCACGCGAAACTCCAGCCAATCACCCGCATCGGCGGCGGCGGCACTCCGCATCACGGCGCGATTGGGCTGGCCGTGAGTAACGATCGCCGCTTCCGAGGCTTTAATCCAACCCCCATAGTCGAGCCGCAGCCACTCGCCGTCACGTCCGGTGATGGTGGCGCGCGTGCCCTCGGGGAGCGGAGTCAGACGCGAGTGGTTGGTATTCGGGCCAGTGCGGGCGATCGCCTGGGGGACGCTGACAGTCGCGATCTCGACGGGCGTGGTGGGCGCGATCGTGATGCTGCTGCCGACTTGGGCGATCGCGCGACCGTTCAGCGTGGCGCGAAACTCGGGTGCGCCTAGGTTGCCGGGGCGATCGAAGGCCGCGCAACTGCTCCAGCGCTGAAGGGAAGCCCTGGCGGCAGTCAGCTCCTCTTGGCTATCGGTGAGAACGGCCAGGTTGGGCGGCAGCTTGATCGGCGTCGGCTCCGGCGTCAGCGGCAGGCTGCGATCGCCGATTGCGACGCGGGCGTCTTGCAGGCCCGTCGGCGCGATCGCGCTAAAGCAGATCGGCTCGCCCAATTGCCGCTCGATCGCCACGTTCGGTTCGATCGTCTCGGCGGTAAAACTCGTGTTGCTATAGGTGGGGCGCGGATCGATGCGGGTGATTTGCAGTTCGATCTGGCGATCGCCCTGCTGCACCAGCACCGTATTCAGCCCCAGTTCGAGCGGGATAATCGGTGCGAAGTGTCCGCCTGCGTTTCGATCGACGAGCTCGCCATCGATCGCGATCGGCGCACCGTCTTCTGACGTGCCGATGATAAAAATCTGCGACGAACTAGTGGTGTGTTCGCGCGGCGGGTAGCTGACAAAAAGTTCGGCCATAGCGGCGCGGGGAAAGCTGACTCCGACAGCAACGGCAACCGCCACGGTGGCGCGCTCGAACACGGATCGGGAGGAGAAAGAAACAGCCACGATGGGGAGAGTCGCCGAAAGCGTCGCGAAGTTGCCCCCGATGGTAGCACCAGCCCGAGACCGGGATCGCCGTGCTATAAGTATGAGGGTTTGGCCGGGATCGTTACAAAACTTCATTCGGCCTTCCCCCGCAATTTTCCCGGTCCTCTCCACAGTTCACGTCACAGAAACGAGCTTCCCATCCATGACAGTCGTACCCGCACCCGTGCGATCGAGCGCGACACTCGACCGATCCCTGCGCTTGAAAGACGTTCGCAGAACGCTCCCGAAGTCCGTCTTTCAGAAAGATATGCGTAAGGCTTGGCTCTCTGTCGCCACCAACGTCACCTGCGTCGCCCTCGGCTATCTCAGCATCGCTTACTCGCCCTGGTATCTGCTGCCACTGGCCTGGGCATTTACCGGCACGGCGCTGACGGGCTCGTTCGTAATCGGGCACGACTGCGGCCACCGCTCGTTTTCCAACAACAACCGCGTCAACGATATCGTCGGCCACCTGATGTTTTTGCCGCTGTTCTTCCCGTTCCACGGCTGGCGGATTCAGCACAACCACCACCACAAGCACACCAACAAGCAGGGCGTCGATAACGCTTGGAACCCATTTACGCCCGATCAGTTTTTCGCTGAGAGTTCGACGCTGCAATTTATCTACAGCCACGTGCGCGGTCGCTTTTGGTGGCTCGGCTCGATCGGCCACTGGCTGACCGAACATTTTAACTGGAACGAGTTTGAAGGTCTTAAGCGCCAGCAGGTTCGCTTCTCGGCGCTGGTAGCTATCGCGGCAATGGCGATCGCCATCCCGACCCTAATCGCCACCACCGGCATCTTTGGCTTCTTCAAGTTCTGGGGAATTCCCTGGCTGGTGTACCACTTCTGGATGAGCACCTTCACGATCGTTCACCACACCCTGCCCGAGATTCCGTTCGAGATCGAAGGCGAGTGGCACGAAGCGGGCGCACAACTTGCCGGTACGGTTCACTGTAACTATCCCAAGTGGATCGAGTTTCTCTGCTTCGATATCAACGTCCACATCCCCCACCACGTTTCCACCGGGATTCCCTGGTACAACCTGCGTGACGCTCACGCTTCCCTGCAAGACCACTGGGGTGACTACACGATCGAGCGCGATTTCTCGTGGGAACTCATGAAGGAAATCACGGATGTGTGCCACGTCTACGACGATCGCTACCGCAACGTCCGCGACATCCACCCCGTCCGCTAACTGAAACGCACAAGAGCGCTGAGCCTGTCGTTGGCGTAGCTTCTGCGAAGCAGATAGCGCGGATTGGATAGGCGTAGATCGAGTCGGGCTCTCTGCATCTCTAGCTGGAGAGCCATACTGAATTCGATCGCGTTTTCCCAAAGACCGCAATTCAACAGGCTCAGTGCTCTTTGACTTCGGACTCAGGCCAGCAACGTCCGAATCATCGACTCCGCCTGCCCGGCATAGCCGCTGCCGAACAAATTGAAGTGATTCAGCACGTGGTAGAGGTTGTACAGAACCTTGCGGCGCTCGTAACCCTCATCCATCGGCCACTCTTCCGCGTATCCCTGGTAGAACCCCGGTGGAAAACCACCGAATAACTCCGTCATCGCCAGATCCGCTTCGCGATCGCCATAGTACGTCGCCGGGTCGAAAATCACCGGCACGCCATCGCGCGTCACGCCTGCATTGCCGCCCCATAGGTCGCCGTGCAGCAGAGACGGAACTGGCTCGTGACCGGCCAAAATCTGCGGGACTTTCTCCACGAGTTCCGCGCCGCGATCGAAGCTATGCCCCTTGCGCGCCGCCAGCCGTAGCTGAAACTCCAGCCGGTGGATCGCGAAAAACTCTGCCCAGCTATCCGACGGGTCGTTCACTTGCGGCGTCGAGCCGATCGTGTTGTTGCGCTCCCAGCCAAACTGCTCGGACTTGCCTTCCCGATGCATCCGCGCGAGCTGTCGCCCCATCTCCAGCGCCGCCGCGCTCGTCGATCGCCTGCCGATATCGAGATATTCCAGCACGATGTAGGCCGAACTCGCCTCCACGCCCCAGCAAATCGGCTCCGGTACGCGAATCGTCTCCGTCGCGTGCATTTGCTTGAGCCCGAGCGCCTCGGCCTGGAACATCTCCAGCCGATTTTCGCGGTTTGTCTTGACGAAAAATGTGCGATCGCGATCGCTCAGCATGAAGCTCTGGCTGATGCAGCCGCCGCCGATCGAGCCGCGATCGTCGGGGCGGAAGGGGCGACCTGTGACTGCGCCGATTTGTTGGGCGATCGTGTTCCACATAGGTGCGAGGCGGGGTCGAGAGGACGGGGAAGCGGACGAAATTTCAGGCGGAAAGCGGACATAAAAACGAAAAGAGCCAGGTAAAGCGCTTCACCTCGGCTCTCTCCATTCTAGGTTTTGTCAGGCAGGCATATCGACGGGGTTAATCGATCGAAATCGTCTGCGGGCCGCTCGGCGGGGGCGGCGTGTTGTCATCGTCACTGCCGGTCGCGCCAGCTTCCTTATCGAGCCAGGATTTGACCGGATCTTGGGCTAGATCGACCTTCAGGACGCCCGACGCAAAGCCGCCGAGGAAGGCAATCGGCTCGGCGAAAAACTCTCGAACGAAGGGCTGGACTTCTTCAAAAAACATAGACTCGTTCCCCACAGCGCGGGACTGGATGTAACGACGGGACAGGCGATCGCGCAAGTGTCCGCAATCGACTCTTTACACATCTCTAAAATCCTAGCGCGCGATTCTCCCAGCGGCTAGACGGGCGTGCCGATCGCCCTGCCGATTGCTTTGTGGAAGCCCACACCACAAGCGCTCGAGCGGTCGGCGCACCGCCACTTCAGGCGATCGGGGCGGTTCTTGCGACTGGTATGCTGTTGTGGGCGTTGCTACGCTGTAGCCCGCTCTCGCACCCACCAAGACCGAAACACGACTGCCACACCACAATGTTTGACGCGCTCGCTGACAGCCTCGAGGACGCTTGGAAAAAGCTTCGCGGCCAGGACAAAATCTCCGAAACGAATATCCAAGACGCCCTTAAGCAGGTTCGCCGTGCGCTGCTCAGTGCCGACGTGAACCTCCAGGTCGTTAAGGAGTTCGTCGCCGAGGTCGAGAAAAAGGCAATTGGCGCGGAAGTGATTGCGGGCGTACGTCCCGACCAGCAGTTCATCAAAATTGTCAACGACGAGCTGACCCAGCTGATGGGCGAGAGCAACACGCCGCTCGCCCACGCCGACGCCGCTCCGACCGTCGTGCTGATGGCAGGCTTGCAGGGTACGGGTAAGACCACGGCCACCGCCAAGCTAGCGCTGCATTTGAAGAAGCAGGAGCGATCGACGCTGCTGGTGGCGACCGACGTGTATCGCCCCGCCGCGATCGACCAACTCAAGACCCTCGGGAAGCAAATCGGTTCGCCCGTCTTCGAGCTGGGAACCGAGGCCAACCCGGTCGATATCGCCCGCCAGGGGATCGCCAAAGCCAAAGAAGACGGTATCGATACGGTCATCGTCGATACTGCCGGTCGCCTGCAAATCGACCAAACGATGATGGACGAGCTCAAGCAGGTAAAAGACGCGATCGAGCCCGACGATACGCTGCTGGTCGTTGACGCGATGACCGGTCAAGAGGCCGCGACGCTAACCCGCACTTTCCACGAGCAGATCGGCATCACCGGCGCGATCCTCACCAAAATGGACGGCGACAGTCGCGGCGGCGCGGCGCTCTCGGTGCGCGCGATTTCCGGCAAGCCGATCAAGTTTGTCGGCGTCGGCGAGAAGGTGGAGGCGTTGCAGCCGTTCTACCCCGATCGCATGGCCTCGCGCATCCTCGGTATGGGCGACGTGCTGACGCTGGTGGAGAAAGCCGCCGAAGAGGTAGACATCGCCGACGCCGCCAAGATGCAGGAGAAGATCCTCGAGGCGCGCTTCGACTTCGATGACTTCCTCAAGCAAACCAAGCTCATGAAAAACATGGGCTCGCTGGCGGGCATTATGAAGATGATCCCCGGCATGGGCAACAAGCTTTCGTCTAGCGATCTGGAGAAGGGCGAGAAGCAGCTCAAGCGCACCGAGGCGATGATCGGCTCGATGACGATGGAGGAGCGCAAAGATCCCGACCTGCTGGCAAGTTCGCCGAGCCGCCGTCGTCGCATCGCCAAGGGTTCGGGCCACAAGGATTCCGAGGTCGATAAGCTGATTAAGGACTTCTCTCGGATGCGATCGATGATGAAGCAGATGGGACAAGGGATGCCGGGAATGGGCGGAATGCCGGGAATGGGCGGTGGGATGCCCGGAATGGGCGGTGGCGGAATGCCGGGGATGGGCGCGCCGGGAGGATATCGCGGCGGCGGTGGCAAAAAGAAGAAAAAGGGCAAGAAGAAAAAGGGGTTCGGCCAGCTCTAGAGAACGGCCAGACAACTATCGTTCCGACGCTCTGCGTCGGAATGCTCTGGTAGACGCTCTGCGTCGAGTGACGGGGCGCAGGAGCGCCAGAAACTGCATTCCCACGCAGGAGCGTGGGAACGATGCAACTTGAGGATATCTGGCGGTTCCCGCGATTGACATACATGCAAAAAGAGAGGCCGATCGCGCGATCGGCCTCTCTTTTCATTTGCAGAATGATGGCGGGGACTGACTGCAATAATCCGAAGAGATGGCGGGCGCACTGCCGTGACGCCCCTACAATTCCTCGCAATTTTTGCGGTTTGTCAGCCCCGACGCGATGCCTACTTGTTCGGCTGCGGGGTCATACGCAGGTAAGGCTTGACCTCGGTGACGCCTTTCGGGAACTTCACTTTCGCATCTTCGGTCGAAATCGACGGCACGACCACGCAGTCATCGCCATCTTTCCAGTTGACCGGCGTGGCGACCTGGTGGTTGTCGGTCAGTTGCAGCGCATCGATCACGCGGATGATTTCGTCGAAGTTACGACCTGTTGCCGGAGGATAGGTGATCGTCAGGCGCAGTTTTTTGTTGGGGTCGATGATGAAGACCGAACGCACGGTGAGCTTGGCGTTGGCGTTCGGGTGAATCATGCCGTACAGCTCGGCGACTTTGTTGTCGGCGTCGGCCAGGATCGGGTAGTTAACCGTGGTGCTTTGGGTTTCGTTGATGTCGCAAATCCAGCCTTTGTGCGACTCGACATCATCGACGCTCAGGGCGATCGTTTTGACGCCGCGCGCTTTGAATTCTTCTTGGCGGCGCGAGACTTCGCCGAGTTCGGTGGTGCAAACCGGGGTGTAGTCCGCCGGGTGCGAGAACAGAACGGCCCAGCTATCGCCGATCCACTCGTGGAAATTAATCGTGCCTTCTGAGGACTCCTGGGTAAAGTCGGGGACGATATCGCCTAGTTGCAGCGTCATTAGCCTGTTGCTCCAGTGTGTTGTGCGTGCCTGCGTCAGCGCCAGTTTGCAACGTATCGCGAGACACGCTGAAGATCTTACTGCTATCGACCGAATAAATCTACGGTTTTCCGGTCGGGATTTAGCACTTTTTGACGGTTCGTTACGTTTGTTCGAGATTTTGCGGAGTTATTTAGCGTTCTGGTGCGGCTTCGTTACGGCGGGAAGTCGGGCGAATACGTCCGTTTAGAATAGGCGGTGATTTAGGGCTTTAAGCTCGCGGTCTCTGCACCGTGGTGGCTTAAGATCCTGGCTTTAATCTTTCGGGGTAGGCAAGCTGCCAGAGGCTCGCTCCAGTGCAAATCCAAGGGCTGTAATCCTTGCTGGGCGGGTGCTTTAGGTTTGGCAGATGTCAGCTCTCAGTACGAATTGACGAAGAATTGGCGCGTGAAGACGAAAAAATGATTGTCAACGACGTTTTTGATGGGGCGACGCGGTTGGTTGTCGCGATCGCTGCGGTTTCCTCTACTGAAGCGAGACCGCCTGCCGAACCGCCGGTGCTGTCGCCCGAGACGATCGCTGCCCTCGAGCGTACAAGCCACGCGCTGCATGGAATTCGCGAGCTGGTGTCGCCGCTGCTGGTGCCGCTTTGTGCGATCGTGGCATGGCTGGTGGTGTTGTCCGTGGCGCTCAACGCGGTCGTCGGGATGCAGGTCGCTGTCAAACGCCTCGAGCGCCTCCACTCGATTCCCTGCTCGCGCTGCGCCTTTTTTACCGACGACTATCGCCTCAAGTGCCCGGTCGATCCGATCTCGGCCTGTACCGAAGATGCGATCGGCTGTCCGCACTACGAGCCCAAAGTCAAGCCCAAGCCTACACCCGCGATCGAACCCGCAATCAAGCTCGAAACCGGGGCCAATTTCAAAGACAGCTCTCCCGTGTCAGGCGGCTACGAACCGTTCGGTACGGCTTCGCGTAGCCAGGACATCACTCGCTCGATCGAGAAGCCGCGCGCGGAGAGCGCCTCGTGGAGCGCGTCGGAGGAACGGTAGATAAAAACGCGATCGTAGCCCGCCGGAATCTCTGGGGTCTGACCTTCGGGAACGAGGATGAAGTCGATCTGCGGATCGAGTAAATGCGAAAGCGAAAGGATTTGGCCGGACATTTCATTGCTAACGATCGCAATTTTCTGCGGTGTGCCAGCGGTATTGCCCTCGAACTCACCGGCCCGAGCCGCGTTGGCGATTCGGGCAATCTCGGGGTGGTGGCGGCTTTTCGAGGCGCTTTTCGTCCACCAGTTTTCGTTTTGGGAGCTGACGGCGATCGACAGCGCGCCGCAGACAAATAGCGCGATCGTGCCTCGCTTCCAGCGTTTCAGGCTGCTGGCGCTGACGCGCCGCGAGACGAGGTGTCGCTCGATCCACGCCGAGGCTGCTAACTGCACGCCGATCGCGCAGGGCAAGAAGTAACGAATATTGTGCGATCGCCGCCCGCCCGTAAGGATATCGGGAACCATCAGCCCCAGCGAGATCGTGCCCATCAGCAGGATTAGGAACACCGCTGCCGATCGTCGCTCGAACCACCAGAGCGTAACGATCGCCGCCACTGTCAGCCACAGAAAGATATATAGCGTCGGGCTGAGCGGACTCGTGCCCTGATTGACATCGAAGAAAATCCGGCTGAGATTGAGGCCCCAATACAGCGGCAGCGGCGTCTTCATCTGCTGGCTGGTGTGGGCAGTATTGCTCAAAAATTCGTCGAAGTTTTGCCACACGATCCACAGCCACGGACAAAAAGCCAGCAACCCCAGCACCGACGCGCCGATATAGGCCATCAGCTTCTGCCACTGGCGGCAACCGTAGGCGATAAACAGTACATAGAGTCCGTGGGCGAGTAGCACGAAGGCACTAAACGGGTGGGCGTAGAGCAGCAGCGCCACGCTCGCGCCATAGGCGAGCCACCAGCCGTTAAAACCGTCGGTCTGCCCCGATCTCCGCGAAAAATTCGACCGCTCCGGCCCGATCGCCCGCAGCAGCGTCGCGCTCCCGAGCAAAATCGCCACCGTCCAGAGGCTGTATTCCCGCGCCTCCTGAGCGTAGTGGACGTTCACCGGCGAAATCGCCGCCAGTCCCAGGGCGATTTGGGCGACGCGCGGTTTCTCGAAAAGCTCGATCGCCAGCCAGTAAGTCAGCGGCAGCACCAGCAAGCCGATCCAGGCCGAAAGCTGCCGCAGAAAGCCGACGGTATTCGGCACGAAGTGGCTCCAGAGCCGCACGCCGAGATAGTACAGCGGCGAGTGCTCCGGGTGGGTCGCCAGGGCGTCGAGGGTCTCACGCCAGGGCAGGTCGGGGTCGGGATATTGATAGGTGGCGACGAACGCGCCGACCGACTGGGGCTGCCCGTCGAGCGCCGTAGCGACCCAAGTTGCCTGGTTCCAGCCGGAGATGCGCAGGGACGTCATCGTCTCGTCAAACCAGTAGACCTTGTGGCCGAGATTGTAGAACCGAAAGACGATGCCGAAAGCGATCGCGGTCGCGATCGCGGCGCTGAGCCACGCGAGCGAAGCCGATCGCGACGACGAATCGAGTTTCATAAGCAGGCGAAAAGAGTCCAGAACGTCCGGCGGGCAGGTCGCCGCGCGACCCGTCAATTTTACCGACCTCAAATGTACATCCTGACG
This sequence comes from uncultured cyanobacterium, assembly GCA_937899645.1. Lineage (GTDB taxonomy): Bacteria > Cyanobacteriota > Cyanobacteriia > Cyanobacteriales > Geitlerinemataceae > RDYZ01. The sequence continues at coordinate 28,487 of CALCCD010000112.1, forward strand.
CGATCGCGCTGCGGGCGATCGCCACTCACAGCCACGCTCCGAGCACACCAGCAGAACCCGAAACTCGACCGAGAGGTGGGGGCTAACAACCATCCCCAAAACACGAGACTTCGAGCTATGCTTGCAGGAAGAATAGAAGAGACACAGTCGAGTGTCGGTTCGCGCTAAGCGCTGAGTCAGGGAACATAATCGCGAATTCGATGGATCTAACAGTTGCTTACCAGAAGTGTTTAGACTGCCTCTCGAGTTCCCTCGAGCAGCTTGGCGTGTTTGCGGAACGCTCCGACCTGGAGGCAATTTCCGATCTAATTATCCAAACGATGAGTGGCCAGTGGCGACACTTCCACACGCCCTCGCACATTTTTGAAGTGGGCGGCTCGGGCGACCCGATCGAAGTTCTTTCAGCCTTGTTCCACGACCTGGTGTACGTCCAGGTAGACGGCGGCATCAACCTCAACATTAGCCGCTATATTTCCAGCCATATTTGCGAAGCCAACGGCCAGCTCGCCATCTTTGAAGAAGAAGACTGCCAGCACGAGCGTCCCTTCGAGTTCGTCTGCTGCATCTTCGGCTTTGCCTACGGCCAAAAGCTCGATCCCTTTCGCGGCCAGAACGAGTTTCTCAGCGCCGTGATTGCCGTCAAGGTTATGCAGTCCTTTCTATCCTGGGCGCGTCTGGCCGAGATTACCGCCTGCATCGAGGCAACGATTCCGTTTCGCGGCGCTTCCCAAACCGGACACACGGCCAGTGACGAGCTGCACGACAATCTCGTCCGCGCCAACCGCGAGTTCGACTTGGGCATGAGCGAGGCGGAGATCGTTGGAGCCGTCAAGCGCGCCGTGCGTCTGGCGAACCGCGACGTGGAAAACTTCGCGCTAGAAAACCCTGCCGAGTTCCTCGACAACACCTGGAACCTCCTGCCGGAGACGAACCACGACCTGATTGGCGCGAACTCCTACACGGTGCGCGGCTACCGGCGATCGATCCAGAAAATGGAAGGTTTTATCAACTTCCTCAAGCCGGAGGTGGTCTTCTCCCAGTACGAGAACGAGCCCGATGACGCTCGATATCAAGCGCTGCTGACCAACACGCGGCGCAATCTGGAGACCGCGCGCCTGTATCTGGGCGTCAAGCTGATTACGATCGCCATCCTCGAAGCACTCTCCTACCGCCTGGGTCGCAACGTACATATCTCGACCATGATGGGCGAATTTCCCGAACCGGGTGTTACGACTCCCGCCCTCGAGAACTTCCTGCCCGATATTTCCGGATTTGCGGCCAAACCGCGCACCGAGCTAGAAGCGACCGTTCTCGAATTGCTCAGCAAGGGACGCACCCAGGAGTCGGCTTACGACTTGAAAAACTCCCCGATCGCGACCTTTATCGTTCAGGCGATCGGTTTTGATTCTCTATCCGATCTGCTGATATCGTCCAAATCATTTCTCGGCGGTAACATCGGCTCCGAAGAATTTCTGTGTCACGAAGCGCTTAAAATCGATGAAGTCGATGTCGTCGGGCTGATCACCCAGGCAGAGATCCAGCTCTCCAACCAGCGCGCTGGTGTCTTCAAGCTGGCCCGTGCCGTTTAGTTCGGCTTGCCTCGAGCGACGGCCCGACCATACTTTCCAAAAATAGAAGACCCAGAAACAGAAGACGCCAATGCCAGCTTCTTTTTCGGCGTATCTGCGCGATATTCACACCTCCCTAGGCGGCCTCAACGATGGCGTCGTCGCCAACTACATTCCCGAGCTGGCTCTCGCCCGTTCGGACTGGTTCGGCATCTCCGTCATTGCCACCAACGGCAAGACCTTTGAGGTGGGGGACTGCGATCGCCCCTTTACGATCCAGTCGATTTCCAAGGCGTTCGTTTATGGTCTGGCCCTCGAAGATCGCGGGCGCGACTACGTCAACAGCAAGGTCAGCGTCGAGCCGACGGGTGAAGCGTTCAACGCCATCGTTCTCGACGAGGTCACCAACCGCCCGTCCAACCCGATGGTTAACAGCGGTGCGATCGCCACGACCGACCTGATCGACGGTAAAGACGCCGCCGATCGCCTCAAGCGCATGCTAGAGATGTTCGAGCGCTACACCGGGCGATCGCACGATATCAACGTCCCCGTGTTTCTGTCGGAAAAGACCACCGGCCACCGCAACCGCGCGATTTCCCACCTGATGCTAAATTTCGGCATGGTGAGCGATCGCATCGAAGAGACGCTCGATCTGTACTTTCAACAGTGCGCGATCCTGGTTACAGCCCGCGACTTGGCAATGATGGCGGCGACGCTAGCCAACGGCGGCGTTAACCCGGTCACTGGCGTGCGCGCCCTTGACAGCCAGTACGTCAAGGACGTGCAGAGTGTGATGTTCACCACTGGTATGTACGACTACTCCGGCGAGTGGGCCTACCGCATCGGCCTACCGGCGAAAAGCGGCGTCGGGGGCGGCATTACTGCCGTCGCGCCGAACTGCTTGGGGATCGGCACGTTTTCGCCACCCCTGGACGCGAAAGGCAACAGCGTGCGAGGAACCCAGGTTTGCGAAGCGCTATCGCGCGACTTTGGCCTGCACGTGTTCTCCGCTGGCCGTCCGCGCTACGACTTGGCACGTTTGCTCGAGACTCCGGACGAATAAGCGCGTGAGTTGCCGTAATATTCCAAAATCTTCAGCGAAGTCTCAGCAAAAAGCCCGGTCTGCAGCAGTGCAGACCGGGCTTTCTGAGATCTAATAGCGATCGGGCAGCATTCTCCAACCGCAGAGTCACGATTGGAGAATGCCAGCAGCTAAGACGCGGCGCGCGCTGCCGATCGCGTGCGGCGGCGTCCGGCACGGGGCTTGGCCTTTTGGGGCTTGGTCTCGTCGGTCGTTGCCACCGTTTTGGCGCTGGCTGTTTTGACCTTTGGTGCTGTCGAGCTTGTCGCTGTCGAGCTTGTCGCTGTCGAGCTTGTCGCAAGGCTGCCTTCCACCGCATGGATACTGGCCAACACCAGCGGCTCGCACTGGAGCTCGCGACGCAGAAGTCGTTGAATATCGCGCTCGACCGTCGCTTGCAGACCCGCCCAGTCTACTTCCGTGCTGCCGTTGGAGCCGGAGACGTGCTTCGACCAGCGCTCGGAGAGCGTATTGGCGATCGTGTTAGTCAAAGCGCGATCGAGGTGGGTGCGCGACATCGAGCCGACGACGCCGCGAATTTGCAGCTCGGGCTTGCCAACGATCTCGCCCGTCATATCGACGCCGATGCTGGCCGAGACGACACCGTCATTGGCAAGCTGCTGGCGCTCTTTGAGAACGCGGTCGTTAACGATACCCGTGCGCGACGAGTCCACCAGCTCGATGCCGGACTGGACGCGATCGTCGAGGTAAATGCTGTCCGGTGTCAGGGCGATCGCATCGCCGTTATTGACAATTAAGATATTTTCCTCGGGGACGCCGAGGCTCACAGCCGTTTTGCGGTGCTGCACCAACATGCGGTGCTCGCCGTGTACTGGCACGAAGAACTTCGGGCGGACGAGACCGAGCATCAGCTTCTGGTCTTCTTGGAAGCCGTGACCGGAGACGTGAATACCGCGGCCCTTACCGTAGATGACGCTCGCGCCCTGTTGCATCAGCTTGTCGATCGTTTCGACCACCGAGATGGTGTTGCCTGGAATCGGGTTCGCCGAGAAGACGACGGTATCGCCACGCTTGATCTTCATCTGGCGGTGCGTGCCGTTGGCGATGCGGCTCATCGCGGCCATCGGTTCGCCCTGGGAGCCGGTCGAGAGGATCAGCAGGCGATCGTCGGGGATGTTGCGCGCTTCGTGGATTGGCTTGAAGAGGCTGTCGGGGCAGCGAATGTAGCCGAGGTTACGGGCGTGAGAGATGACGTTGAGCATCGAGCGGCCCAGAATCGCCACGTAGCGATTGTGCTTCTCGGCCAGTTCCAGAATCATGTTGACCCGGTGTACGGACGATGCGAACGTCGTCACGAACAGGCGGCCGTTAGCCTCACCAAAAGCGCGATCGAGGTTCGGGAACACCGAGCGCTCGGAGGGGCAGAAGCCGGGAACTTCGGCGTTGGTCGAGTCACTGAACAAGCAGAGCACGCCTTTTTCGCCATACTCGGCCAGCTTCTGCATGTCGAAATATTCGCCATCAACCGGCGTGTGGTCGAACTTGAAGTCACCGGTGAAGATGACCGTGCCGACCGGGGTGGTAATAGCGAGGCTGAAGCTGTCGGCCATCGAGTGGGTGTTGCGGATGAACTCGATCGAGAAGTACTTCCCGAGCTTGACCACATCGCGCGGGGCAACCGTGTGGGTTTCGACGCGATCGGACACGCCCGCTTCGTCCATTTTGCCGCCGAGCAGCGCCATGGCTAGACGCGGGCCGTAGATGACGGGGATGTCAAAGTGCTTGAGGTGGTAGGCAATGCCACCGATGTGGTCTTCGTGACCGTGGGTGACGATCATGCCGCGAATGCGGTCTTGGTTGGCTTTCAGGTAGCCGATATCGGGCAGGACGACGTTGACGCCGTGCATGCCGTCGGTCGGGAACGCCAGACCGGCATCGACCAGAATCAGCTCGTCTTCGTACTCGAACACGCAGGTGTTCTTGCCGATTTCGTGCAGGCCGCCGAGGGGAATTACGCGTAGCGGCGAAACGTTACTCTTCGACTTCGTGCTCCGCGATCGCGTCGCGGTCTTCTTGGGCGCACTTTTTGTCACGGCACTTTCCGTTACGGCACTGCTCGCCGCGCGGGTGCGAGTGCGGGTGCGGGTCTTCGGTTTCGGGGTTGCAGATTTGGAAGCGTCAGAATTCGGCATAAAAGTTCAAAAGGGATCGAAAAACAGTAAGGGGTTATCAACGTCAAACTTTGGAGGGGGCCATCCAGTCTTTGGGCTGGCGGGGATGGCGGCGGCGATCGCGACTAGAGCGCGCCGAGGGCCTGTAGTACGGCACGCATCTGCGTCTCGACTGCCGCTGGGGTGGCGATCAGGGGCGGACGGCACTCGCCCACATCCCAGCCCGTCAGCCGCAGCGCGCACTTGACGGGGATCGGGTTAGCGATGGAAAAGAGCGCGTCGAACAGCGGCAGATACTTCAGGTGGAGCGCCGTGGCCGTGGCCGTGTCGCCGGACTCAAAAGCGGCGATCGCCTGCTGGATCTGCTCGCCGATCAGGTGGCTGGCGACGCTAACGACGCCCCGCGCGCCCACTGAAAGCAGCGGCAGGGTCAGCGCATCGTCACCGGAATAGATCGCAAAGCTGGGGTCGGTGTGATGGCGCAGACGGGCCACGCGATCGACGCTACCGCTTGCTTCTTTAATCGCTACGATGTTCTCTATTTCCGAGAGGCGGATGACCGTCTCCGGGAGCAAATCGATTCCCGTGCGACCGGGAATGTTGTAGAGCATCAGCGGCAAGTCCGGGCAGGCTGCCGCGATATCGCGGAAGTGAGCGAACAGGCCCTCTTGGGGAGGCTTGTTGTAGTACGGGACGACCTGTAACGAACCGTCAAGACCTAGGCTGGCCGACTTTTGAGTCGCTTCGATCGCCTCTTGGGTCGAGTTCGACCCCGTCCCGGCCATCACCTTAGCGCGACCGGCAACAGCATCGCGCACCACCCGAAACAGCTCGAACTCTTCGTCCCAGGTCAGAGTCGGCGACTCGCCCGTCGTGCCGCAGACCACGAGCGTATCGCTGCCTTGGCTGGCCAAGGTCTCGGCCAATTTCGCGGCGACATCGTAGTCCACGCTGCCGTCCGCGCGCATCGGCGTGACCATCGCCGTCAGTACTCGTCCGAAATCCACTCCGAAATCCACTCCGCGACCCCCTAGGATGCAGCGCCCGAGGCGGCAGAGGCGCGATCGCCTTGCAGCACCGCGTCACCCTCGACGAGCAGCTCGGCAATCTGCACGGCGTTGAGCGCCGCACCTTTGCGAATCTGGTCGCCGCAGAGCCAGAGGTCGAGGCCGTTCGGATTGGAGATATCCCGGCGAATTCGCCCGACGAGCACATCGTCCTGGCCGGTCGCGTCGATCGGCATTGGGAAGCGGTTGGCTTCCCAATTTTCCAAAAGCTGTACACCTTCGGCCCCAGAGATAGCGGTGCGGGCCACTTCGAGGTCGAAGGGCGAGTCAAACTCGAGGTTGATCGCTTCAGAGTGGGCGCGCAACACCGGAACGCGCACGCAGGTTGCTGTCAGCTTAAAGTCGGGAACGCCGAAAATTTTGCGGGTTTCGTTCACCATCTTCAGCTCCTCTTCACAATAGCCGTTGGCATTGAGGGGCGAGTTGTGGGGAAACAGGTTAAAAGCCAGCGGGTAGGGCAGTATTTCCGCAACGGCGTCGTCGCCATTGAGAATTGCCCGAGACTGAAGCTTGACCTCCTCCATCGCGCGTGCACCGGCACCGCTGGCCGACTGGTAGGTCGATACAACGACGCGGCGAATCGGCTGAATTCGATGCAGCGGCCAAAGCGCCACCGACATCAAAATCGTCGTGCAGTTCGGGTTGGCAATGATGCCTCGATGCTCGAAGGCAGTCTGAGGATTCACCTCTGGAACGACCAGTGGCACGCTCGGATCCGCCCGGTAGGCACTAGAGTTGTCGATCGCGGTCGCCCCCGCCTCGATCGCCTCGGGAATCCAGGCTTTCGATATCGAGCCTCCGGCAGAGGCCAGAACGATATCGACGCCGTTAAAGCAGCCAGATTCGACGGGCGAAACGAGAATATCTTCGCCGCGAAAACGCAGACTTTTTCCCGCCGAGCGGGGCGAAGCGAGCAACTTTAAGTCGGCGATCGGAAACTGACGGCTTTCCAGCAGTGCAAGCAGCTCTGCACCGACCGCACCAGTCGCGCCGAGAATGGCAACACGATAATTTCGGGGCAAGTGAAAAATCCTCCTCCAGGGCGTATGTATCTATCGAGAGTCAAAGCATCGAGGACTGGTCGGCGAACTCACCCGCAGCACTCGGAGCAGTCTGTAATTTTCAAAAAGCTTGAGAGCTGTACCGAGACGGCGTGTCGAAGCAGGATATCGGTGTCGCACCACCACTTGTATTGGCCGCGCCTTCAGCCACTTCACGCGCGGTTGCGAACCTGGCGTCGCCACGGGCGCTAACTCGACTCGCTCAATTCACAGGCAGCACTCTGGAAGCATCGAGCGTAGGCTCACCCGCTTTACAGTGCTTAACCCTAACAAATCAAATAATAACATCGCCGCAGGGCTCAGGCATCGTAACTGCCGAACGTTGATAACACACTAATCCCAATCGAGCCGAAAAACAATGACGGTCGACGCGCCATCCGTCAAAGGTGGAAAGATAGCAGACCGACGAGATTGAAAGACCGGCAAACTGTTAAGATTGCCGCCTGACCACAGCAGAGGGCACGCGCTCCTCCAAGGTGCCTCGATCGCTGCGGCTCGCAACGGGCCGCGATCGTCCCGACCTGTCGATGGCTTGTTCTCAGCGCTTGGGAAAGTCCCAGGTAGCCCCTGTTTTCGTTCGTTTCACCAGTAGTTAAGGCACAGCATGAAAGTCACCCAGGAGAAGCTTCCTGCAAGTCAAGTCGGATTGGATATCGAAATCCCGGCGGACACCACGAAAAAGTCCTACGATCGCGTGGTCTCGCGATACAAGCAATCGCTCAACATCCCCGGATTCCGCAAGGGAAAAGTTCCGACGCAGGTGCTCCTCAACCGGATTGGCGTCGAGCGCATCAAGGCCACAGCTTTAGAAGAAGTGCTTCAGAGCAGCATCGAGACGGCACTCGAGCAAGAGTCGATCGATGCGATCGGTAACTACGGCCTCAAGACTTCGTTTGAAGAACTCGTCGGTCGCTTCACCCCGGGCGAAGCGCTGACCTTTACGGCCACCGTGGACGTGCCGCCCGAAGCCGAGATGAAAGACTACGCCAGTCTCAGTGTCACCGCCGAAGAAGTTGCCTACGATCCGGCGAAAGTAGATGAATACCTTGAAGAGCGTCGCGGCGAGCAGGCCGATCTGATTCCCGTCGAAGATCGTCCCTGCGAAGCGGGCGACACGGTGACGGCGGACTACACCGGCGTTTTGGTCAACGACGGTACACCGGAAGAAGAACCCTTCGAGGGTGGCAGCGCCGAAGACTTCCAGATCGAGCTAGCCGAGGGTCGCTTTATCGCGGGCTTCGTGGAAAGCATTATCGGCATGGCCGCTGGCGAAACCAAGACGTTCCCGGTGACGTTCCCCGCCGAGTACGGCCGCAAGGAGCTAGCCGAGCGGGACGCGCAGTTTACGATTTCGGTCAAGGACATCAAGACCAAAGATCTGCCGGAACTCGATGACGACTTCGCCAAAGCCGTCAGCGAATTCGACACGCTCGAAGAGCTGCGCACGTCGCTGGAAGATAAGCGCAAAGCCGACGCCCAGGCCGCAACCGACGCCAACATCGCCGAAGCCATCCGCGTGGCACTGCTGGACTGCATCGAAGTCGAGCTGCCGAAAACGCTGGTCGATCGCGAGATCGAGATGATGCTGACCCAGACGGCAATGCAGCTCCAGCAGTACGGCGTGGACGTCAAGCAAATTTACAACGAGCAAAACCTGCCGCAGATTCGCGATCGCTCGCGCCCCGAGGCGGAAACTAAGCTCCAGCAGGACTTGGCGCTGCGCGAAGTGGCCAAACTCGAGTCGATCGCCCCGACCGAAGAGGCGATTGCCGAGCGCGTCGCAGAAGTAAAAACGCAAATCGACGAGAGCGAGATTGACGCCGATCGCCTACTCGAATACGTCACCGACGACCTGACGACAGAGAAAACGATCGAGTGGCTGAAGGAAAAAGCTACGGTCGAACTCGTTCCCGAAGGCACACTCTCGAAGGACGATGAGGACGCCGAAGCCGAAGCGGACACTGCCGCCGCAGACGCCACCGTTGACGTAGCCTCGGATGCCGTCGAAGCAGCCGAAGTGGCAGCCGACGACGCCGAATAGCGATCGCGTCTCGCGGCTCCGGTGGACTCGTTAGCTCGCTCGATCGCCTGACGATTTCACACGCGAGCCGCGAATCCGACTAAAGGTAGGGGAATTGCGGCTTTCTTCCCCACGGGATAGAGAGTGCATAATAAGACCGGTGGACGTATTGGTCGCTGCTGCGATCGCCGCACGATCCACAAGCTCTGCCCCGATTTGCCCAGCTCGTACTCGTTTAGTCCTGCGACATGTCGAATCTTCCCGCTCAAAACTACGACCTTTCCAGCCAGCGCCAGTCGCCGATCTACTCGACGCTCGGCGCGATTCCGATGGTTGTCGAACAGTCCGGCATGGGCGAGCGCTCGTTCGATATCTACTCGCGCCTGCTGCGCGAGCGCATCGTCTTCCTCGGCACCCCGGTCGATGATGCGATGGCCGATTCGATCGTCGCTCAACTGCTCTACCTCGACGCCGACGATCCGGAAAAAGACGTCCAAATTTACATCAACTCTCCCGGTGGCTCGGTCACGGCGGGGATGGCGATTTTCGACACGATGCGCCAGATTCGCCCGGACGTGGTGACGATTTGCTTCGGGCTTGCCGCCAGCATGGGCGCGTTTTTGCTTTCTGCGGGAACGCCTGGTAAGCGCATGTCCTTGGCCAATTCGCGCATCATGATCCACCAGCCCCTCGGCGGCGCGCAAGGTCAGGCCGTGGATATTGAAATTCAGGCCAAGGAAATCCTTTATCACAAAAGCACGCTCAACTCGTTGCTCGCAGAGCACACCGAGCAGCCCCTCGACAAAATCGAGGAAGATACCGAGCGCGACTTCTTTATGTCCGCCGAAGAAGCGAAAGAGTACGGCTTAATCGATACGGTGATCGAATCGACGCCGCTTGCCGCTTAGCGGCTGTCGCCAGCCCGATACCCAGTCCGATACTCAGCCTAGTTTGTCGCTCCTGCCACACTGGGTTTCAGTCTTTCGCGACTGTTTCTGGATCGGAAGTTCGACGGCTCGCCTCGCAAAGGTGCTAGCGCCAATTGCCAGTGCGCCTTGATTTCGCCACGGTGGCCTGCCAAGTCGGGGCGATCGACCGATCGCCCCGTCGTTTACACTTGACATAGTCGCGTCTGCGATCGCCTACGCACGTTCGCTCCTTGTCGCCATGTCGGATTCCTATCCGCAATACCGTTCATGCCTAACAAATACGACGCTCACCTCAAATGCTCGTTCTGCGGGAAGTCTCAGGAGCAGGTGCGAAAGCTAATCGCAGGCCCTGGCGTCTACATTTGTGATGAGTGCGTCGATTTGTGCAACGAAATCCTCGACGAAGAGCTTTACGACTCCAGCAGTTCGACGCCCTCAACGCCGAAGGTCGAAAGCAACGAGCGGCGGCGCGCTAAAACCAGCAAAATCTCCCTCGGGCAAATTCCCAAGCCCCTGGAGATTAAGAACTACCTTGACGAACACGTTATCGGTCAGAACGAAGCGAAGAAAGTTCTGTCGGTTGCGGTATACAACCACTACAAGCGCCTCAGCGTCAATCAAAATCTCAGCGACGGCGATATCGAACTGCAAAAGTCGAACATTCTGCTGATCGGTCCGACGGGTAGCGGCAAGACGCTCCTGGCGCAGACTCTAGCCAGCATCCTCGATGTTCCCTTCGCCGTGGCCGACGCGACGACCCTGACGGAAGCGGGCTACGTTGGCGAAGACGTGGAGAACATCCTGCTGCGGCTATTGCAGGTTGCCGAGCTAGATGTGGAAGAAGCCCAACGCGGCATTATCTATATCGACGAGCTGGATAAGGTGGCGCGCAAGAGCGAGAATCCGTCGATCACGCGCGATGTGTCCGGCGAAGGCGTGCAGCAGGCACTGCTGAAGATGCTGGAAGGTACGATCGCCAACGTCCCGCCCCAGGGTGGCCGCAAGCACCCATATCAAGACTGTATTCAAATCGACACGCGCAATATTCTGTTTATCTGCGGCGGTGCGTTTGTCGGTTTGGAGAAGGTAATCGAACAGCGTGTCGGTAAGAAGTCGATGGGCTTCGTGCAGCCCGAGGACGGCCAGGTCTCAAAGGAGAAGCGCGCTACCGACGTTCTCAAGCAGCTCGAGCCGGACGATTTGGTCAAATTCGGCATGATCCCCGAGTTTATCGGTCGCGTGCCGATCGAGGCTGTTCTCGAACCCCTCGATGAAGCGGCGCTGATGAAGATCCTCACCGAGCCGCGCAACGCAATCGTCAAGCAGTACCAGAAGCTGATGGACATGGATGACGTGCGCCTCGAGTTTCGTCCCGACGCTCTGAGCGCGATCGCCCGCGAAGCCTACCGCCGCAAGACCGGTGCGCGGGCGCTGCGCAGCATCGTCGAAGAGTTGATGCTCGATCTGATGTACGAGCTGCCGTCGCGCAAAGACGTCAGCCACTGCACGATCACCCGTGAAATGGTCGAGCAGCGATCGACTGCCGCTGTTTTGATGCATCCCTCCTCGCTTCCCAAGCCCGAGTCTGCCTGATATCCAGCTAAGGTTTCCCCGCCGAGCGTCTGCCGCGCATTTGCAGCTCCGACCGCAGTCTGACCGTCGTCTGGCCGCAGTTTGGAGCTTGCAGGCGAAATTCGCTCTCCTGATGAAGTCGCGCGCAGGATGCGTTCATGAAGGCAAGACGAGCCGGTGTCAAACGTTTTCTCGCTTCCCGTCGCGTGACCCTACCGGATCGCTGGCGGCGTTTGCTGGGTCGGATCGTCGGGCATCCGCTGGTCAATCTAACGCTGTCTGTCGCGATCGTCGTGTCGATCGCCACCTTCGTAATGGAGCTGACCCTGCCGGACGGCTCGCCGTCGCTGGTCGGGCTGCATCTGTTCAACCGCGTCGTCACTGCTGTCTTCGCGATCGAACTGTTCGTGCGGGCACTGTCGAGCCCGTCGCTGCGGCGCTTCGTGCGGGAATACTGGCTCGACGCGCTGGCTGTCTTCCCGGTGCTGCGGGCGCTGCGGCTAGCGCGAGCGACGCGCGTTCTGCGCTACTGGACGGTGGCCGACGCGCTGCGACAGATCGCTCAGTGGCTGCGTCTCCCGAGTGCCCGAACCATCCCCTGGGAATATGCGTTGACGGTATGGCTGTCTGTGGTCACGCTAGTGTTTAGCAGCGTTGCCCTGCTGGTGTTCGAGCTGCCGGTGAACTCTAACCTCAACACTCCGATCGACGCGCTGTGGGTGAGTCTATTCTCGCTGTTTGCTACCGAGCCGATTCCGGGGATGCCGACCTCGACCGGCGGACGGGTCGTGTCGCTATTTGTGATGGTGGCAGGGACGATCGTTTTTGCAATTCTCAGCGGGACGGTATCGGCCTTTGCGATCGAGTACATGCGTCGGGAGCGCCTCGCCGTGGACTGGAACCAATTTCGCGACCACATCATTATTTGTGGCTGGAACAAAAAAGCCGAGATCGTAATTCAGGAGTACCGCACTGCGCCGAAGACGCGCAACGTTGCGATCGTCGCGATCGCTCAGCTCGAAAGCGAGCCGAACTTCAGCGACGCGCTGCTCAAAGCCAACGTGCATTTCCTCAACGATGACTTTACAAAAGTGCCGGTACTGGAGAAGGCGGGAATCCGCCGCGCCACGACCTGCATTATCCTCTCCGATAAGCGCTTTGGCCGTACAGATCAGGACGCCGACGCCCGCACGATCCTGGCGGCATTAACGGCGGAAAAGCTCAACCGCGATGTCTATACCTGCGCGGAGCTAATCAACCGCGAGTACGGCTCGCACTTGGATATGGGCCACGTCAACGACTACGTGGTCAGCGAGGAGCAAAGCGGCTTCTTACTGGCGCAGGCGTCGCTCAATCCGGGACTGATGGGCGTATTTTCCGAGCTGCTGACCTATTCGCGCGGCAACCAGTTTTATCGCATCCCGATCGCGCCGACCTGGTTCGGCAAGTCGTTTTGGGATTTGTTTGTGGCGATGAAGCGCGACCACAATGCGATTCTGGTGGCGGTCTGCGATCCGCTGGGCAGCTTTTTCGTCAATCCGCAGGAGTATGCGATTCAGGCGGGGGATTTCGCAATCGCGATCGCCCAGCGAGAGTTCGATTTGTAGGCAGGCAGCCAGGAAACTGACATCTCGCGCGATGGTCGAGAAGTTCGATTCGTCCAAACAGTCGGGCATCTCGATCGACTGGCTTTTTCCAATGTGAGGCTCAAGCAGTACCTCGATCGCTCCCGCCCCACGAATCCTGCGGTACGAAGGCACGATCGGTCGGCAGTGGTGCAACTGGCTCGCTTAGCGTAAAGTTCCCCGCCTCGATCCAGGCTTTGAGTTCTTCGGCGACCTGGCGCGATCGGGCGATGCTGGCCAGGGGCGCGACGCGCACGGTTTTGCCCTCGATCGTCATTCTGCCCGACTTGAGCTGAGCGTAGCTGACCAACCCGAAGGTGGGACGCACCCGCCGGGGAATTGAGAAATCCATTACCGGCGCGACTATTTCATCGTCTCGTACCGCGCAGCGGCGCACTACGTCCTTATCGAGTACCGGGATCGGGATGCCAATGCCCAGCATGAGTGACGGCCCGTAGTTGTGGAAGTAGCAGCCGCGCACCCACTCCGGCTGCATTTGCTTAGCGTCGCCCATTAGCGCCAGGGTCGCGGCGGGGCCGATCGGAGTATCGTTCGGCAGGCGTTTCTGGAGCGGAAAATGCTGTGTACCCTCGCCGGTGACGTAGCCGACGCCGCCTCCAAGAAAAATTCGCGTGCCGACGCCCACCAGGTCGAGACGAGGATCGTTGAGCAACGGCGAGATCGCACCGGGGCATGCGTAGACGGCGTTACCGAGCTGAGGCTGGAGCGGGCCGAGGTAGGTGAAAAGGGGACGATCGCCCGCATTCACGCCGACGATAAAATTTTGATAGAGACCGCGCGGGTTAAACAGGTAGAACTGGTTGATGCGATCGCGGTCGATCGTCGTCTCGAACGAAGCGCGCGGGTAGCAGTCGGTCACGTGGCCGAGGGCGCGCAGCGACACGGATTTCCCGGCGATCAGGTCGGCGATCGCGTGGCCGCCACCGCGATTCTGCGCCTGAACTTCATCACCTTCACTAGCTTCGGCGGGCTGGGTCGCGCCCAAATACAAATCGACGGCCCCGAAGCCTGCATAGGCCAGGACGCCGTCGATCCAACATTGGCGGATCGCGATCGGCGGGTCGGTATGGCCGATATTGAGGATCGCGCCGCTCGACTCCACCGGCTCGAACGTACCAGTCGTCACCACGTCCACGTCTGCCGCTAGTTCCGCGAACGATTCTGTTTGCGCTCGCGCTTTAAACTCCTCGACGGTGCAGACCGTAGCGCGGCGCGCTTGGATTTTCTCGTTAATCTCGGCGACGGTTTTCACGGGTGCAATCAGCGAATCAACGCTGGGGCGGCGAGGCGGGCTCGGAAGAAGCAGACTCGGGGAAAGCGGGCTTAGGGTGTATGGCTGGTGAGGCTTCGGCGATCGCGATCGGCGACCTGAGATCGCGGTGCGTCCAGGGGTTGAGGATGTCTTCAATCAGCACGCTCTTGACCCAAACTTGAATTAACACCGTCAGCGGCAGCGCTAGCAGCAGGCCGGGGAATCCGAAGAAATTCGCAAAGAACACCTGAGCGAGCAGCGTGACAGCAGGCGGCAGCGACACCTGCTGGGCCATAACGTAAGGCGTCAGCAGGTTGCCCTCGATCTGCTGGATCGCGAAGTAGAGCACCAGGACGCTAAACGACTGCCAGGGGCTTTCTAGCAGAGCGATCGCCATCGGCGGGATCACGCTCAGACCGGGGCCGAGATTGGGGATAAAAGTCAGCAACCCCGCGAAAATGCCGTTGGCCAGCGCGAACTGCACGCCCAGAAACGTCAGGCCGAACCAACTCGCGATCGCGATGACGGCCATATTGAACGAGATGCCCAGCAGCCAGCCCGTCAGCGCAACCTCGCAGCGATCGAGGATCGTATCGGCGCGGCGGCGGTAGAACGCCGGAAAAAAGCGCAAAAAGCAGCGGCGATACCACTGCGGATCGGAGACAAACATTAGCGTCAAAACGAACACCAACAGCAGGTTCAGCAGAACGCCAAGGGTGTCGGAAAAGACGTTAATCGTTGTTTCCAGCAGGTTGTTAACCACAGGCTGCACCTGCTGGATGACGCTGCCCACATCGAGGGTGAAATCGTCGAACAGGTCTCCGGGCAGGCGTGCAGCGATATTGCGGACCCACTGCTCGATACGATCGAAAATCTTGGGAGAAAGCTGCGTGAGCTGATCGAACTGCTGGACGAAGGGCGGCACGAGGAGCGCCACTAGCAGCACGCTAACGCCCAGCATCGCGACCAGCGCCAGCACTACGGCCAGCGGCCGCCGCACGCCGAGGCGCTGGATTCGGCGTGCGACGACATTGAGCGCTGTCGCGAGGAAAATCGACGCCATCACCACCAGAACGAGCTGCCGCAGCTCCCAGAGCACCAGCAGACAGACCAGCAGCACAACCGTACTCACGACCGTTCCAAACTTCACGGGTCAGTTCTCCCTGGTGTCGATCGGTTCTTGGACGCACTCTACCAGCGCCTCGGCTGTCGCCCGTCATTGCGCCTGTCGCTCTGGCAGCCGCTCTGACAATCGCAAAGACAGTCACTGTGGCCGCTACTGTGGCGGCTCGGCAGTGGGCGCATCCGCGTCGGGCGCTGAGTTAGGCGCTAGAGGGGGTGCTATGCCGGATCCTGGAGCGGGCCGCCAGCCGCGCCAACCCAGAAAGAGCGCAACGATCGCCGATGGCACGAAAATCGCGATCGCCGCGTTCAGGTCGTTCGCAGCGATTTCGAGGCGCGGGCCGAGCTGGCGGATCGCGATCGAAATCGCCAGGGACGCGAGTAGGATCTTGCTAAGTAGACCAAGAGAAGCAGGCATTGCGAATCTTCGTAGCAGCGAGAACGGCAAGAATTGAAAAGCTACCGCACCGGACGGCACGATAGCTCGAGGCTGGGGATAGCGGTTAGATTCGCCCGAAACCCGAAGCGGGCGGCATCGAGCCCGACGCTCAGATTTGCCCGCTCAGAGCGACGGGCTTGCTAGGGTTTGCGGCATCAGCCGCCTCATCGAAAACCGTTAGCTCCGAAGGCTGCTTGCAGCGAAGCACCTCAACCGTCATATCGGCAGCTCCTTCTTCTTTGAGGTCGTCTACGTAGCCGGGCTCAGCCGCGAGGGCTTCGGCTTCAGAGACGAACGGGCCAAAGAAATAAACACATGCAGGGGACTTGGTTGAAATCTTCACCCACCAGGCACGGCCTAGAGCTTGTTTGATGTTGAGAAACAACTCTTTCATGGTCGCTACAAGCTTGTTAAAACTATATTTCAGAATTCAGCCTGACGTAAGGCGTAAACGCGGCGAGAGACGCGCCGTCATCCGCCAAATTGGCGATAAACAGCGAATACCCCAGCGTATTCAGTTGCACGAGGCTTCTGTACGTACATGCTACTACAAGTTTTCGGCGCTGAGATGTAACTTATCGAACCGCATTTGACGGCAAACTTCATACACCACCATCCCGGTTGCCACGGATACATTGAGGCTCGGCGTTCGACCCGCTAGGGGCACGGAGATCAGCTCGTCGCAGTTTTTCTGGGTGAGTAGATTGAGTCCGCTGCCTTCCGAACCGAGGACGAGCACGGTGGGCGCGTCGAACTTGACGTCGTGGGCGTGCTGCTTGGCTTTTTCCGAGAGGCCGTAGATCCAAAATCCTGCTTCCTTGAGAGCTTCGAGGCTGCGCGCGAGATTGACTACGCGGGCGATCGGCAGGTTATCGAGGGCTCCGGCGGCGACTTTCATCACGGTGGAAGTGACGCCGACTGCTCGCCGCTGCGGGATGACTAGGCCCTGGACGCCCATCGCTTCGGCAGTGCGGGCGATCGCGCCGAGGTTGTGGGGATCGGTGATGCCGTCGGCGACGAGCACGACCGGGCGTTCGCTGGCTTCTTTTGCCTTGAGTATTAGTTTGTCGAGGTCGTCGTAGTCATAGGGAGCGACCTGGGCGGCGACACCTTGATGAGTCGCGCCATCGGTCATGCGATCGAGCCACGCGTAGGAAACTTCATCAACTGTCGCGCCGCCCGCTTTCGCTTCGTTGAGCTTTTCGTGAAATTTGTCGCTGTGGCGCAGTTGCGAGACGACCCAGATTTTATTGAGCGATCGTTCGCTCTCAATCGCGCTGAGGACGGTGTGGCGTCCATAGATCAGGTCGCGCTCGGCAGCATCTTCCTCAGCGAGACGCTGGCCGCGAATCGGGCGTACGTCTACTTCGCGCTCGAAACGATCGGACGGGTCGAAGCGATCGCGGCGTTTGCCGTAGGGTTTGCGATCGTCCCGGTCGCCGTAATCGCG
>CALCCD010000113.1 GCA_937899645.1 uncultured cyanobacterium
TCCGCGGCAAAGATACTTGGGGGGTCGCCCCCTGGGAAAATAGCTCGGTGCCAGGTTCCAAACTCTGATTGACATCAGGATTAAGGGGGCAGATACGCAGCATTAGCATTGCGTCTCTGCCCCCTTAGTGTTATTACGAGAGTGGGCTTCTATGGAACGCGAGTTTGTCAACGTAGCAGTTGTAGGAACTGGATTCGGCCGAAAAGTTCATATTCCTGGCTTTCAAACCCATCATCGAACGGACGTTGCAGCTCTGTATCATCGCGATCGCGAAACCGCGCGGGCGATCGCTGCCGAGCACAAAATCCCTATGGCGACCGATCGCCTAGAGACCATTATCGAACGCGATGATATTGACGCTGTGAGTCTCGCGACGCCGCCTTTCCTGCACTACGAGATGGGTAGGGCCATTTTGGAGGCGGGAAAGCATCTCTTACTGGAGAAGCCGACGACTTTGAACGTTGAGGAGGCAAAAGAGCTGGCAGGGATCGCCAATGCCCACAATTGCGTCATAACACTAGACTTTGAGTACCGTTTCGTCCCTGAGTGGCAGCATTTTGCCGAGTTGCTGAGCTCTGGATACGTTGGGTGTCCGCGATTGATTCGCGTCGATTGGTTGATGTCGAGCCGTGCGAATCCAGATCGCCCTTGGAACTGGTACGCCCAGAAGAATCTGGGCGGCGGCGCGTTGGGAGCTTTGGGGTCTCATACCTTTGATTACATTCCCTGGCTGTTTGGGTCTGTCCGGCGGCTGTCGGCGTCCCTGCATACGTCGATTGAAAGTCGGCCAGATCCTAACGCGGGCAACGAGCAAAAGCAGGTAGATTCTGATGACGTTTGCGCTGTCACGATGGAGATGGCGAATGGTGCGCCTTGTCATGTGAGCATCAGTTCGGCGACGTATGCCGGTCGCGGCCATTGGGTTGAGGTGTATGGCGATCGCGGCTCGCTCGCGATCGGAAGTCCGAGCCAAACGGACTACATCTACGGTTTCAAGGTGTGGGGCGCGAAAGCGGGTGAGGAGCGGGTCGAGCTACCGGTTCCCGAGCGTCTCGAGTTTCCGAAGCGATATCCGGATGGGCGACTGTCGGCATTTTTGCGGGTTGTCGAGGTTTTCGTGCAAGGAATCGATCGCGGTCGCGCGGTTGCGCCGTCGATGCAGGAGGGGATTTACTCGCAGCTGCTGATGGATTTGACGCATGAGTCGAGCCGGCGCGGGTGCTGGGTTGATGTGCCGGAGATAGGCTGATATCGACTCGCCCGGGCTACAGGCTTCGCTCGAGCTGGCGGACGGCGGTGAGGGCGGAGTAGCTGACGCCTGCGGTTCCTTCGCCGGGATGGGTGCAGTCGCCGACGAGCCAAAGATTGGCGAGCGGCGTGCGGTTGGCGAAACCGAAAGGGCCGAAGGTGGGGACACGCTGGCCGATGCCGCCGACGACGCCGCGATCGCGTCCGGTGAAAGTGTGGAAGGTTTTGGGGGTTGCGGCTTCGGTGTAGACAATCGTCTCGGGGGAGAGGTTGAAGTAGCTCGACAGGCGGGCGATCGCGTCGTCGGTGTAGCGCTGTTTGAGTTCGGGGTAGGTGGTGTCGTCCCACCACAGTTCGGTGTCAGTGAAGGAGGAGGCGATGATTGTGGCGCAGCCGTCGGGAGCGCGGCCATCGCCGGGGCGGCTGACGGAGACGAAGAGCGAGTTATTTTCGGCGATCGATTCTGCGGGATCGTAAAAGAATTGGAGGTGCGGCGGACAACCGGCGGGGATGGCGGCGGCGTCAACACCGAGGTAAATGACGAATGCGCCGGAGGCAGGGGGCAGAGTCTCGACGCGGCGTCGATAGCCACGCATCGGTGACGGGAGCTGGGGTTTCTGGGTGGCTGGCTCGATCGTGTCGGGATTTTCGAGCAGCGAGACGAGGTTTTGTACCGTGACGTTGGTGACGATCGCGTCGTAGTCTTCGGTGAAGGTTTCGTCGGTTTTGGCGTTGCGGATCGTGGCGGAGACAACGCGATTGCCGTACCGGGGATCGGTGTGGAGGTGGGTAACGGCGTGGCGCATTTTCAGCGTGCCGCCATGCTGCTCGATCGCGGAGGCCAGGCGATCGCTCAGCACCTGCATGCTGCCGTGGAGGTGGTAGAGACCCTGGGGCGTTTGAGAGACCCCGAGCGCGGTGGCGGCGTAGAGAAAGGCGGTGTTGTCGGCGTCCACCTGGGAGTAGAGCTTGAGCTGGAGGTCGAGGAAGGTTCGCAAACGCGTTTCCTTATCGAGACCAAACAGTCGCAACACGTCGCCAACGGTGGCGAAGGTGAAGGGCGCGGTAACGAACGTGTCCGGGCGTAGCGCTTGGGTGAGTTGCCACACGTCCCAGGGGCTGCGCGGCGGCAGCACCGGATCGCGGGACTGGAACGCCCAGCTCGCCTCGAACATCGTCTCCATTAATCGCCAGAAGGGCTCGCTGCCAGGGAACTGGCGCTGGCGTTCGGCGCGCCATTTATCGGGGTCGCGCCAAACGTTAATCGGCTTGGTTTCGCCGGGGAGCAGGACAGCGCAGGCGGGATCGCAGGGGGTGGCTTCAGGCAGTTCGATGTCCAGTTCTTCAAAGATGCGGTGGTGGATGCCGCCCGGCTCGAGTCCGGCGACTTGGGTGGCTCCCACGTCAAACGTGAATCCTCGACGCTTGAAGGTTGAGGCGCATCCCCCTGGCACGATCGCCAGGTCGTAGGCGCGAACGTCGTAACCGCGTTTTGCGAGGAGTGCCGCAGCCGTGAGGCCGCCGATACCTGCGCCGACGACGAGAACGCGAGGAGAGTCGGGGGAAGCCATGTCAAATCGAGAAGTTAACGTAACGTATTGTTACACGAGCGGCGTCTGGCGCGGGTGTAAAAAGTGCGTGGATATGGCGCGATCTCCCTTGCTGGAGAGGGGTTGGGCTCGGTTATGGAGAGTATTGTCGAGGCTCGATCGCTTTGCAAAAAGACACCGTTTAGGGTGCTGGTTTGACTGGCTCCTGGATTATGATTGAGAGGAAAACTTACATCAAATAAACATTAATTAATGCCGATGGATATTCTGAGCTTGGGCTGGGCAGGCATGCTGGCAATATTTTCGTTCTCGATCTCGCTCGTGGTTTGGGCGCGCGGCGGTCTCTAGATTCTGCCGGGGCGCTCGCACAAAAGCGCCGATCGACGCAGCTCGACTCAGGAAAGGGTTGAGAAATATCGACAAAGCAAAAGCGAGGCACTTGCCTCGCTTTTGCTTTGTCGGTTTACCGAGGTCGCTCGGGCAACTGTGGCGCGCTACTGCGAGACGACTTCAACAGTTTCGTAGCGCATTTCGCTCATTGTTGTTGTAAAGCGATCGCGAGGCATCTCGGCCACCAGTGCGTAGTCAAAGCCGTCGTGCGACCAGAGCAAGATTTCCGGATGTCCCTCTTGCTGAACGTGAAAGCTGCCCGCTGTTGTGTCGGGTAGCGCGAGCCGATCGTCTGGTGTGCCGACCTGGTAGAGCGAGAGGCTGCGCCCGTCTTCGGTGAGGTAGGTAAAGCGGAAGCCGGAGGTCGCGCCGAGTTTGCAGAACGTGCCACTGACGAGCTTGACGCCCGGTGCGCTGAGGACGGGCAAGCTGGGGGCAAACTCGAAGCCGCCCTCGAAAGCGCGGACGATTTCGGTGATTTCCGAACCGGAAATGGCTTTCTCAGGGGTGGGATTGTTGACGGCGCGGCGGTGATCGTCGATCAGCGGCGCGAGTTGCCAAGTGCTCGCGAGGGTTGCATCTGGCTTGAGTACCGGCAGCTCGCGGGAGGTGGCGGCTTCGAGGGCGGTTTCGAGCTGGGCGGCGCGCTCGCGACTGGCCAGCAGTTCGGTGCGGGCGGCGGTGAGGGTGCGCTGGGTGCTCCAGGTGGTGAATCCAAGGGCGATCGCGGCGATCGCGGCAGTAGGGGCGAGCCAGGGCTGGCGCAGTGCGCCCCGCAGCAGATGAAGTCTACGAGCCTTTCGGGAACGTACTGGTGCGACGCTGGAGTCAGAATCGGTGATGCCAAGCGGCGTCTTGTCGGGCAGCATGGCCAGGATACGATCGCGCAGTGCATTCGGCGGCTCGCAATCGGGCAGCGCGTAGGGAAGAATTCCGAGAACGTCGTAGAGGCGATCGATCTCGGTCGCGAAGTCTGGGTGTTCGCTGGTGTAATGTTGCAGCGCCTCGGCTTCCTCGGGCGAGAGATTGCCCAAGACGTAACCGGCAGCGAGTTCTTTCATCTGTTCGCGAAGATCGTCCCGTGGCACGAGTTCACTCCTTCCGTAGGTTCGGGCTTGTTGGGTTGTTGGCGCTCGAGCGGCGATCGAGCTTCCGTGGGGGGTGTGTTTTGAGAGACGGACTGCAGCCGACCGGCTCTCGTCTTTGGGGGGCTTTTTTGGGGCCGAGCGTGCGATCGCTTTCCCCGTAAAAGCTCTGGCTCCGCTCGACGAAACGCTTCAGCCCATCCAGGTTTGGAGCTGCTTGCGCAGGGTCAGCAGCCCCTGACGCGAGCGGGTCTTGACCGTGCCGAGGGGCAGAACGAGCTGCTTGGCGATCTCCGATTGGCTCATCCCTTCGTAGTAGGCCAGCTCGAGGATCTGGCGGTATTTCTCTGGGAGCTGTTCGAGGGCGTCGCGGACGGTGGCGCGGCGTTCTTCGAGCGAGGCAGAGTCGAAGGGCGTATCGAGGGTGCGATCGGTCATGACAGAGCCCCAACGATGGATGAAAGTTTGGCTGCGTTTGCGGGAGCGGAGCCGGTCGATCGCCCGCGATCGCGTCAGCATTGACAAGAAGCTGCTGAGCTTGCCGCGCTGTGGATCGAATTTTTGCTTGTTCCAGAGCAGCAGGAAGATCTCTTGGGTGAGGTCTTCGGCTTCGCTGGGACGGTGCAAAACTTTTAGGGCGAGGGCATACACGAGGCCGCCGTGACGGTCGTAGATCGTGCCGAGCGCTTGACGATCGCCGTTGCACAGACGGGCATAGAGCTCGTTGTCGGTAAGCGAAGACAGCGGAGCGGTACTCACGATTGGGGTCTCCCGAGGAGGCGGTGTAACGTTTACGCGAGCCGGGGGGAATCGGTTTGCGCGATTGTGGGAAATATGAAGAAACCGCGATCGAGCGATCGCGGCGGTTGAGTGGGACAGTGGAGCCATTCGGGCTCGATCGCAGGGGGTGAGAAGCTGGGCTTTCAGGAGAAGTTCGACTTCTGCAAGAATCGTTAATTGGAGTTAGTTGAACAGGCTGCTGACCGAGCTATCTTCGTGGATGCGCCAGATGGTTTCGCCGAGAACGTTGGCAACGGAGAGCACCGTCAGCTGGTCGAACTGCTTGTCGTGGGGGACGGGGATCGTGTTAGTGACGATCACTTCCTCGAAGACACCGCTGGAAAGGCGATCGACCGCTGGGGGCGAGAAAACGGCGTGGGTCGCACAGGCGTAGACTTGGCGCGCGCCTTCGCGACGCAGTAGTCGTGCGCCTTCAGTAATCGTTCCGCCGGTGTCGATCATGTCATCGACAAGAATGGCGGTTTTGTTCTTGACGTCGCCGATGACGTTCATGACTTCGGCGACGTTGTGGGCCTGACGGCGCTTGTCGATGATGGCGAGGGGTGCGCCGTTGAGCTTTTTGGCAAAGGCGCGGGCGCGGGCGACGCCGCCGACATCGGGCGAGACCACAACCACGTCAGAGAGGTCTTTGGTTCTCAGGTAGTCGAGGATGGCGGGCGTGCCGTAGACGTGATCGACGGGAATGTCAAAGTAGCCTTGGATCTGAGCGGAGTGGAGATCCATTGCCAGGACGCGATCGGCTCCGGCTTCGGTAATCAAGTTGGCGACGAGCTTGGCGGTAATCGACTCGCGTCCGGCGGTTTTGCGATCGGCGCGGGCGTAGCCGTAGTAGGGGAGCACTGCGGTGATTTGGCGAGCCGAGGCGCGACGGCAGGCATCGACCATAATCAGCAGCTCCATGAGGTTGTCGTTCACCGGACGGCAGACAGGCTGGATTAAATAAACGTCACAGCCGCGAATCGACTCTTGGATTTGCACGTACAGCTCGCCGTCGGCAAAGCGTTTGGAGACCATCGGTCCGATATCGATCCCGAGGTAGCGAGCGACTTCTTTCGAGAGTTGGACGTTGGATGAACCGGAAAAGAGGCGCAGCCGGTTGTCGTTGACGACCGTGGGGAAAGAAGGCTGGCGAGTCAAGGTTTCTGAACGGCTCATATACCCTCAGCGAGCGTAGGTGTTAGGGCAATACTATCACCCCTTTTCGATGTATCGAGGGGGGTCTAGTGGCGAACAATCTAAAGATTGAATTTTTTATTAATGTTTTCATAGGTTAAAGTTTCAAGACGTCTTGAAGCCGAATCTACGGGCTCTTTTCCGGGATGTGCTTCTAAGCGAAACTTCGCGAGCCCCATATTCTGTCTGGCGTACTCAGGGCTTTGCGTGTTGAAGCTTTCGCGTCTCGATCGCGATCGAGACGCGACCGGGCTCGGCGCGCTCGCACTCGGGATCGGCTGAGACGATCTGTGAGGCAGTCGTTTTTCTTACTACACAGCGAAATAAAGATCGCAAAATTTTATGAGTCTAAAAGATCGGATTGGTGAAGAAATAAAGGCAGCGATGAAGGCACGCGATAAGATGCGCCTCAATACCGTTCGCAGCATTAAGAAAGCGATCCTCGAAAAGGAAATTAGCGTACGTCCGCAGGGGCGCGAGACGCTGAACGAAACCGAAGAAATGGAGCTGGTGATGCAGCTTGCCAAGCAGCGCCGCGACTCGATCGAGCAGTTCGAGCAGGCCGGGCGCGACGACCTGGCCGATCGCGAGCGCCAGGAGCTGGAGGTGCTCGAGGAGTATCTACCCCAGCAGATGGGCGACGAGGAGATTGCGGCGGCGGTGGATGCGGCGATCGCCAAGGTGGGCGCGTCGTCGCCGAAGGATATGGGCAAGGTTATGGGGCCGTTGATGCAAGAGCTGAAAGGTCGCGCGGATGGTAAGAAGATCCAGACGATCGTCAAAGAGAAGCTGGCGAACTAATCGTCGCGTCGCCACGGGCGAGCAGATCGTCGAGGTCGAAGTTCCACAGGCGCACGCGCCGATCGCGACTTGCGGAAACCAGAGCGCAGCGGTCGGGCAGCAGTTGGAGGGCTTCGACTGAGGCGGCGGCGTCAGTGACAGCGTGAAGCGCTTTGCCCGTGGCGGTGTCCCAAAAGCGAATCGTGCGATCGTAGCTGCCGGAGATCAGGATCTGGCCGCCGCGTCCGAAGGTGACGGTGTTGATGGCGGCGGCGTGGCCTTTGCAGAGTCGGCTCTGACGATCCGCGAGCGTCCAGACGGACAGGTTGCGATCGTAGTCGCCGATCGCTAGCAGCCGATCGTCGGGACTGAAGGCCAGGCAGCCGATCGCGCGGGTGTGGGTGACGATCGGATAGAGGAAAGCGGCGGTACTCGAGGCGGGATCGATCGCCCAGATTTCGACCGTTCCGGTGCGGTGGCCGATGGCGAGCTGGCGGCGATCGCCGCTGATGCAGATTTGACAGATATCGAGGCCGGGCGGCTCGGATGGGCTCGGCTTGTCATTCGGGCTGTTCGTTCGATCTCCCCTTCTCGGCTCGCCTTGCTGGCAGCGCAGCGAGAGCCAGACTTTACCGCTGCGATCGGCGAGCCAAATGCGCCCGTCGTGGCTGGCGTAGATAGCATCGTGGCTGGCGATGCCCGTCCAGGCGAGTTCGACGTCGATCGGCGGGGCGATCGTGGCGCGGGGCTGGCCGTCGATCGTCCAGGTGCGGGTGATGCCGACGCGATCGATGGCGGCGACTTCGTAGATAGGGTTGGGGTTTAGCTCAGAATTTGGCCCGACATTCGGCGCGGGGCTGAGCTCGGATTTTAGATCGAGATCGGCGGGGAGCTGGCGCAGGACGGCGCTGCGGATCGGGCGATCGAAGCCCTGCCAGCGGCGGAGGGTAGCGTCGCCTTTGCCGTCGCCGCGATCGCTCTGGGTCGGGCTCCAGATGGCGATCTCGCCGCTGCCGTCGGCGGAGAGGCCGTAGCGCCCGTCGGGGGAGATGGCGATGCAGGCCAGCCAGCGCTCGTGGCGACTCAGAGTCCCCGGCTGGTGCTGGGCGGACTGCCAGAGGGACAGGGTGCGATCGTCGCTGCCCGAGGCGATGGTGTTGCCCGAGGGCGAGAAGCACAGGGCGCGAATGGCGTCGCGGTGGGGCGTGAAGTGTTCGATCTCGCGGCCGCGCGCGTCCCAAACGCGGACGGTTCCGGTATTGTCGCCCGCTGCGATTCGCTGCCCGGCGCGATCGACGGCAAAGCTGGTAAGGCGCTCGCCCTGGCGGTAGCGGGCGCGATCGGGGTTGGCGAGGCCCGAGCCATCGAGAGGCCAGCGATAAATTGCGCCATCGCGACTGCTGGCCCAGACCTGACGGCGGCGGACGGTGAGGCTGACGATTTCGTCGTCGTGTTCGCCGAGTTCTAACAGCGCGCTGGGGCGATCGCGTCCGAAGTCCCAGAGCAGCACGCGACCGTCGAGGGTGCCGACGACGACGCGATTGCCGGGTAGCCCGCAGAGCGAGCCGATGGCGCTGTCGAGTGCGGTGGCGCTGCGGGCCAAATAGGCGGCGGGGACGGTGCGGCGCTGGGTGCGATCGAGCTGGAGCGTCACGACTTCCAGGGTTCCGTCGTGGCAGCCGATCGTCAGGGTTTGACCGTCGGGGCTAAAGGCGATCGCCCGCACCCAGTCGGTACGATCGTCGATCGTCAGTGCTGGCTTTAGGGTCGCTCGATCGCCGGTCGATGGCGGCAGATCTGCGACCGGCCAGAGGAAAACAGCGCGATCGCCCGCTGCCGCCAGCCACTGCCCGTCCGGACTAAAAGCTACGGCATCGACCCAGTCACAGTCGGGATCCAGGCACAGGGATGCCTGCGCTTTAGGAAACCCCACTGGGAACTCCATCGGAAACCACAGTCGCACCGTACCGTCGCTGCCGCCCGAGGCGATCGGCGCTCCGGCAGGGGCAATCGCCACGCAGTCGATCCAGCCGTCGTGACCGCGCAGGCGATCGAGCTGGCGCGCACCGTAAACCGCGCGGCGCAGGGCGTCGAGCACCAAGAAGCGCAGGGTCAGCGGCACTTTAATCTCTTTGAGTCGCCGACCGGCATCGAGGACGGCGGTCAGAGCTTCGCGGCGATCGTCGAAGGCCAGCAGGATTTGCGACGAGCGCACGGCGGCTTCGATTTGGGCGACTTCGGCGGCGTGGCGGGCCTGGGTTTCGCGGCGTAGGGCGGCGCGCAGTTCGCGTTCGGTAGAGCTACGCAGGCTTTTTTCGCGTTGGAGTGCCTCGAGGGGCGTGCTGAAGCGCTCGCTGTAGTGCTGGCGGACGAGTTCGGCCAGGTAGTCGTGGGCGAGCTGGTAGCGCAGCTCGAGGTCGGCGGGAATTTGAAACGCGAGGCCGGAGCCGACGAAGATTTTAAGAATTAGGCCGACGATTTCGGAGCGCGGGGCGGCGGGGTCGGCGGGCGATGGTTCGAGATCGAAATTGCGGGTCGGGCTGGGGGCGCGATCGGCCTGGATTTCCGATACGGCAGCCTCGAGTCCCGGAAACTGGCCCCGCGACGAGAACAGCTCGACTTCTTTTTCGAGTTCCGACTGGGTTTTGATCGGGCGGTTTTTGGGCTTCTCGGCTAGCAGGTAGAGGACGAGTTCGGCCAGGGTGTGGTGCTCGGGGCCGCAGTCGTCAATGGCGCGATCGAGGTAGCGCTGGACGAGAGCGGTTTTGCCGCCGGTGCGCTGGTAGGCCGCGAGGGTGGTGACACCGTCCTGCTGGAGCTGCGCGCCGACAATTTGCAGCTCGATCGGGCGCACTTTTCCGTACCCGGCTTCCAGGTCGGCGATCAGCATCTCGACCAGCTCCGGCTCTAGGTTAAAGCTGGCGCGCTCGGTGAGTTGCTGCAAAATAGCGCGGGTGGCGTCGGCGCTAAAGTTGCCGATGCGGTAAAGGACGCGCTTGCTGAGGATGTCGTTGTCGATGCAGTCGAGGCCGGGGCGGTTGAGCAGGAAGTATAGGTAGGTGCGGCGAATCGAAAAGACGACGCGCAGGGAGGGGATGTCGAGGCAGCGCCCGAGGAAGACGAACAGGCGGTTGCGATCGGTTTTGAGGCGGTAGCGGAAGAAGAATTCCTCGAACTGATCGAAAATCAGCACGACGCGGCGGTTAGCGGCGTCTTCTTGCCAGAGTCGCGCGAGGATCTCTTGGCAGGCGGCGTTGAGGCCGAGATCCTCGGCCTCATCAGTATCGTCGGCGAGCTGGGCGCGCAGCACGTTCCACCAGTCGTCGTAGAGCTGGAGGGCGATCGGCGCGATCGTCTGGGTTTCGATCGTGCGTCTGCGCAGGGTCGGGATTAGGCCCGCGTGGATGAGCGAGCTTTTGCCGACGCCGGAGAATCCGTAGATGACCGTGACTTTGAGATCTTTACGCTCGATGCGCTCGACCAGGTTTTGGATATCCTGCTGGCGACCGGAGGCGGCGATCTCCGGGGCGATCGAGGTGAACGGGCGCACTCCGTCGGCGACCTGCGATCGCAGCCGTGCCGCGCCGATAAACGCCTTGAGGCCGCGATCGTGCTCGAAGGCTTGGCGATCGCAGCGTACCCCAAACGCCTGCCAGTACTGCTGGCGTTGGAAGTAAAGCGATCGCAGGCGATCGAGCAGGGCGATATAGAGCTGGGGGTGTTTCGGGCAGGGGCGGGCGCGGTGGCGCTCCAGCAGCGAGATAGCGGCCTGCGGGCGATCGAGGGCGAGCCAACTGCGGGCGCGGATCTCTGACAGCCGCAGCGCCAACGGTCCGATCGCTTCGGAAGCTCCGACTTTCTCGAGCGCGACCGTCATCGCGCCGATTCGGGCTTCTGCGCGATCGAGCCAGCGCAACGCCCGCACCGGGTCGCCTTCTGCCAGTGCCAGGTCGGCGCAAAGGCTGTAGTCGCGGGGTAGCTCCTGGGGCGCGCGGTGGCGGTGCAGCCACATCGCCCGAGCGAGCAGGGGACGCAACCCCTCCCACTCCGCCAAGTCGCGCTGGACTTCGCCACTGACGCCGATAAAGCGCGAGACGATCGCCCAGGCTTGCTGTCGCTCGCAGCGATCGAGCGCGCTGGCGAGCAGGTCGCGAGCGATCGCCAGGTCGTCTCCCGGACGGTTGAGCAGGACGGTGCGCCGGTAGTAGCAGAGGGCGACGTGCAGCGTGACGACTTCGGCTAGGGCGTTGAGGTTAGCGAGGAGGCGATCGCGCAGGACTTCAGAAACTCGGTTCGGCGCGATTGTCGGGTTCGGCTCGGAGTCAGGCTCGAGGTCGGGCTCGGGAGAAGACTCGGGCGTAAATTCGGGTTCGGGCGCGCGACGCTGCTGGCTGCGGCGGTAGCAGTCGATCGCTTCGTCGAGGCGATCGCGCTCGTAGGCATCGCGACCGCGCAAAAAGTCGTAGAACGCCAGCACGTCCGGCTCGATCGTCTCCGTCGGTCGGAGCTGCTGGAGGTCGCGCAGGGCGGCGGCAACATCGGGCAGCTTGAAGGTGTCGAGCAGCGGCTGCTCGATCGGCGGCGCGCCAATATCGATCAGCGCCGCGAACAGGCGATCGCGCTGGCCGGTCAGCCACCCTTCCAGCACCGATGGCTCGACATCCAGCACGTCGATCGACGCCCAAGTTTCAAAATCTTTGGCCTGTCTCTGGAAGCGGGCCACCAGGTCGGCTTCGACTAGCAAGACGATCGGCAGCGGGCAGCGCTCCCGGAACGACTCGCGCATTTGGTTGAGCGTGGCCAAAAATCCGTCGCGATCGCACAGCCCCTCCAGGCCCGTCACCAAAATGCCGGAGGGGCGTCGCTCGGGATCGGCCAGATCGAAGCGGTCTGCCAACACCGAGAACAGCCGCGTTTCCTCGCTCGCCAGGGCGATCGGCTCTAAAGGTGTCGCGCAAGCGTCCTGGAGCCTGGCGATCGCTGCGGCGCGCAGGGTCGTGTAATCGCAGCGCAGCAGAAACAGCCGAAACTTGTCACGCGAGCAGCCCAGCGCCCAGGCCAAACCGTCCAGGGTGTCGAGGTTGCTCGGGGACAGCTCGATCTGCGCGAGGGGGGCGGGGTGGCGGCTAGATTTGACGTCCATCTCGTTCGTAAACTCCACCGATGGCGGGGACGGGCGGCGATCGCGGGCGATCGGGCGGCGAGATCTATCCTACTAGGCTGGTTCCGAGCCGTTCGGTGGCGCGTTCGCGAAACCGATACACTGGACGAACGGCCCGCAAAATTCGGCGGCTCTCTTGTCGAGCTGCGCGCCGGTCGAGCGATACGGATGTTACCGGCTCTCGCCTGCTTTCCAACCCCGAACGTTAATAACGCGGCCCGTACGGCCTTGCGGTGACGCCTACATCTCCTCCATGATCCAGTCCGAACGTCCCTATCTGAGTCTGGCGCTCAAAGCCCTCAACCACGCGGAAACCGGCCATTTTGCAATTTGGGTCGTCCGCGCGCCGACGTCTAACGGCTACGTCCACGAAGATACGCGCTGCTTGCCGGTGTTGGCCAAGGCCTGGGAGGAGTGGCAGGCGTTCTTTTCAATTGATAATTCTCTGCCCACGCCCCACTGCGTCAACCTGCCCCACATTGAGGATGAGTCCGCGACGGGCGGCGATCTGGGCGCGCAGACGGACAGCCCGTCAGGCTACGGCAGCATGCTGATGCAGGAGCTGGGGCTGTATCTTTGGCACTGGCTGTTTTCGGGGAGCTTGCAGCGCAGCTTGGCGCTCGGCCAAGGTATGGCCCTCGAGCGGCGCACGCAGCTGCGGATTTCTCTAGACGTGCGCGATCCGAACGCGATCGGGCTGCCCTGGGAGATTGCCATGCCCCAGCCCGGGCAGCCGGTGCTGGCGCTCGACACGCATATAGCTTTTAGCCGTACGGTTAGCGACGTGATGCCCCTGGCGCACAAACGAGCGCGGCGCAGGCTGAAATTGGCGATCGCGATCGGCGACGACGGCGGCGGACGCTCCCTGCTCGATTTGCATACCGAAGCGAGGGCGCTGGCCCAGACGTTTGCGTCGGACGCGCGAGGGCGCGGCCAGGTGGAATACCAGGTCGATACGCTGGTGCAGCCGACCCCCGAGGAGCTTATCGAATGCCTCGATCGCGGTGGCTACAACATTTTTATTTACCTCGGCCACGGTGTGACCGCGCCAGATGGCGGCGAACTCCAGCTCAGTCCCGACTGCCGGTTGAGCGGTGCGGAGCTGGCCCAGGTGTTGGTGCGATCGCGCGTGTCGCTGGCGCTGGTTAATGCCTGCTGGGGCGCGCGCAGCCACTGCCGCAACGGGCGCGCGATTCCCCGCAGCAGTCTGGCCGAGCTATTGATCCACCACGGCGTTCCGGCGGTGCTGGCGATGCGCGATGCGATCGCCGATGAAGAGGCCCACAGTTTTACCAGCGTCCTAGCCAAGGAAATCGCCCTTGGATTGCCGATCGACAGCGCCGTGGCGATCGCCCGCCAGCAGCTCCTCACCGTCTACAAGTTCAACCAGCCCGCCTGGACGCTGCCCGTGCTCTACATGCACCCGGAGTTCGACGGCTACCTGCTCGAGTACCGCCAGCAGATCGTCACCGAGCTGCCCGACGAAACGGGTTTGAGCGATCGCCCGGACGAGTGCGCCTACTTGGTCGATCCCGAGCGAGGCGAGCGCTTCTCGATTCGGCGCGGGCTGATGCGTATCGGTCGCACCCAGGACAACGACATCATCGTGCCCGAGCGCTGGGTTTCGCAGCAGCACGCCGAGATTTTCTTCCGCGAGGCCCAGGAGCTGCGCGGTGGCGGCAGCTACGTCCTGCGCGATCGCTCCCGATACGGCACGTTCGTGGTCGTCCCGACAGAAAACCGCTGCACGGTTCACCACCAGGAAGTCGTCCTCGAGCCGGGAATGCAGCTCAAGTTCGGCAGCTCCCACGGGCGGACGCTCGAGTTCGCGATCGAGGCGGGCTAGCGCAGCTCGATCGCGCCGCCAGTTACCCGGTTTCGCCACTGTTTCGCCACTGAGATAATGCGTGCTGCCTCCTCGATAACCGCCGCCACCTGGATCACCCTGTCGCGGATGCTCGGCATTCCGCTGCTGCTGTATTTCCTCAGCGATCCGACGCCGGAGCGGCGCTGGTGGGCGCTGGGCTGCTTCGCGCTCTCGGCGGGGACGGACTGGCTCGATGGCTACGTGGCGCGCCGTTTTAATCAAATCAGCGATCTGGGTAAGCTGCTCGATCCGCTAGTCGATAAGTTTTTGACGATCGCGGCGATGTTGGCGCTGGTCGAGATGCGAATCTTCGCGGTTTGGGGCGTGTTTGCGATTATCGCGCGGGAGATCGGCATCACGGCGTGGCGATCGAGCCAAACGTCGGTGTCGGGCGCGAATATCTGGGGCAAGGTGAAGACGGTGTCGCAAATCGTGGCGATCGGGCTGGCGATCGCGCCGCTTCCCGACCCCTGGCCGGTGGTGGCGCAGTGGGCGTTTTGGGGGGCGGTGGCGCTGAGTTTGTGGTCGGGTGTGGTGTACGTTTGGCCGCCGCGATCGTCTTGAGTTGCGATCGAGACAATATCGAGACAGGGAAGTGACAAGGACGTCCGCTCAGCTCGGTGAGGCGCATTTGCTTTCTTGCTTCACTCTCCGTCTCCTCGATCGACGCGACTTGTGAGATCGCCAACAATCGCCTCTACGTCGAAATCAGCACCAGATTGTCGCGGTGCACCACCGTCGGCGGGCCGCTGTAGCCGAGGAGCGACTCAATTTCGCCCGACTGATGGCCTAGAAGCTGCGTGAGTTCGACGCTGGGATAGTTGACGATGCCGCGCGCCAGCACCATTCCGCTCGAGTCGCACAGCTCTACCGCCTCCGACGCCTGAAATTCCCCTTCAACCCGGACGATGCCTGCCGCCAGCAGCGACTTGCCGCTTCGCCCGATCGCCCGAACCGCGCCATCGTCGAGGAAGATCTTGCCCTGCGTCACTAGCCCATAGGCCAACCAGCGCTTGCGCGCCGAGTCCGTTGCCGGTTCGGGGTCGAAGCGCGTGCCGATCGTCGCGCCGTTGAGGATATCGATCGGGTTTTGCGGCTGCTGGCTGGAGGCAATAACCGCCGTGACGCCCGCATCGGTAGCAATCCGCGCGGCGATTAGCTTCGTTTGCATCCCGCCCGTGCCCCAGCCACTGCTGCTGCTGTCAGTGCGGATGCTGGCTTCCAGGCGGTTGAGTTCGTCGCGACCCGTGACGCGCTCGATCGGGACGGCGTCGGGATTGCGGGTCGGGTCGGCGGAGTAGAGCCGATCGACGTCGGTGAGCAGAAACAGCCAGTCGGCCTCGATCGCGCTGGCGACCAGGGCGCTGAGGGTGTCGTTATCACCGAATTTCAGCTCGTCGTTGGAGATCGCATCGTTCTCGTTGACGATCGGCACGACGCCGAGATCGAGCAGTTCGCGCAGCGTGTTGCAGGCGTTGACGTAGCTGGCACGACGCACCAGATCGCCACGGGTCAACAACACCTGGGCGATCGGCTGTTGTAGCGAGGTAAAGAGGTCGTCGTAGATGCGGATCAGCCGCCCCTGTCCGACGGCGGCGACGGCCTGTTTGGTCGCGAGGTTACGCGGGCGCTCGGTCATGTGCAGCCGCGCGCAGCCGACCCCAACGGCCCCGGACGACACCAACACGACGCGATGCCCCTGGCTCCGCAGCGTGCAGACCGTTTCGACGAGGCTGGCGATCGTGGCGATCGCGAGGCTACCGGTATCCGGCTGCGTCAGGCTGGACGTGCCGATTTTAAGGACGATAGTTTGCGAGCGGGCGGGTGAGTCGGGCAGCGGGGAAGAAGGCGAAGTCATGGCGATCGGGCGCGGAGAGACCGGCAGGCAGCGAAAATCTAACGCCCCATTTTGCCAGACCACCGACCGACCCAGATACATTCTGCGATGCTTCAAACAAGGGACGTAAAGTCGCGATCGCTCAAGGCCGCAGTGACAGAACTCAGCGTGGCTAGGACGGTCGCGCCGTCGCGGACGATCGTCTGTCCGTCAACCGCCTCGAACGAAAGCGCCGAAAACACCAGCGGCGCAACGAGTGCGATCGTGTCTTCTCCCGGTGCGAAATCCAGCACCGTTTCACTGCCGCGATCGCGCGCCAGCACGAACGTATCTGCGCCCGCACCGCCGCTCAGCGTATCGTCACCCAAGTCGCCAGATAGCCAGTCGTTGCCGTCGCCGCCATCGAGGCGATCGTCGCTTTTGCCGCCGTACACGCGATCGTCGCCCGTATCACCCGTCAGCGTATCGCGATCGCGCCCGCCGAACACCCAGTCGTTGCCCGCGTCTCCAGCGACGCGATCGCTCCCGAGGTCACCCGCCAGCGTATCGCGACCCGCGCCGCCCATCAGCGTGTCGTCTTGTTTGCCGCCGAACGCTAGATCGTTGCCGTCGCCAGTGTCGATGCAGTCGTGGCCTTGGTTGCCTGCGACGATATCGTTTCCGCTGCCGGTGGCGGCGGTGTCGTCGCCGGACAGCAGGATGAGGAGATCGTCGAGATCGCCACCTCGCACCGCATCGCCAGCAAAGGTCGGCTGGCCGTCGGTTAGCTCGGCGAGTTGGGGACAGTCAATCGCCGGGATATCGGCGTCGCTTGTCGATGGGGCAGGCGCAGCACTCCCCTGCACGACGGCAGGTGCAAGCGCAGCGGCAAGCAGTGCGGAAAAGTCCACTGGCGAGCCCCCGGAGCCGGATGCCGGAGCCGCCTCCGTCGTCGATTCGGGGCCGGAGGTTTCGGAGGGGGATGGATCGCTCGAACCGGGCTCTGGTGTCGAAGTGGTTGGCGGTGTTACGGGCGGTGTTGTTACGGGCGGTGGATCGATGCGGTGCGAGCCCAACCCGTCGAACGTATCGATCGCAAAACCGATCCACTCGGTGGCAGGGTCGAAGGCATCGGTGGCATTGGCGTCGCCCTTGCTGACCGAGGGCTTGCGATGCAGGGTGCGATCGAGCGTTGCAGTCAGTCCCGCGCCCCAGGTCGTGCCCGGATCGAAGCCAACCTGCCCGATCGAATCGATAATCACCCCGTCTTTTTTCAAAACGAGTGCATCGTCGCCGTTGAAATTCGCCAGGAATCCATTGGTGGCGTCGGCCTCTGCGAGAATGGCGGCACTGGCGCTGGGGTCGGCGATAACGAATGCATTCACGCTGGCGAGCGTACCGGTCAAATCCAGAAACTGCGTCGGCGTACTCGCGCCGTTGTTGTAAATCTCGACGCGATAGCGGCTTAGGTCGATCGCGCCGCTGGTGGGGTTAAACAGCTCGAGTGCCTTGTTGTTGCTGCTGCCCTCGATATATTTCGAGAAGAACAGGTCGCTAGTGTCGTCGGTGGCGGAGTCGTCCTCGGCGATCGTGGCGCTGACGGACTCGATCGCGAGGCTCGTTGGGTAATTCGCGTCCGTGCTGGCGGTTATGGCGTGGGCGATCGTCGCGGTGCGATCGCCAGTCGGCGTGGTGTCGTTGACCGCGCGAACGGTGACGGTCTGGGCGGCGGTGTCCGTAAAGTCGAGATCGAGCGCGGTGGCAAAGGTCGTGCCGTCGCTGGAGATTTCGGTGTTTGCATCGGCACCGACCCGCAGCGTCACGGTTGCGCTGGGCGCGGTGTTGAGCGCGATCGTGTAGCTGTCGGTTACGCCTGACTCATCGAGCTTCGTATCGCCGCCAGACTGGACGATCGTGACGCCCGGTGTGGGGACGACCGCGACGACCCGCAGGTTATCGAGGCCGAACTCGTCGCGCGAGCCGCCACCGCCCGCATCGTCGCTGGCAAAGCGCAGCGTCAGCGATGCGCCGTCCGCGAGGGTGAAACCGTCGATCGTCGTTGCGCGCGCGGTGCTGGTGTAGGCGGGCACAACATCGGCGGCTTCCAGCGTTGTGAAATTTAGAGCGGCGACATCGGTGAAGCCACCCGCGCCGATCGCGTAGCTAAAGTTCAGCGTGCTGGCACGGCCTTGGTCGTTCAGGCTAATGATGTCGTAGGCGAGACTCACCTCATTGACCGTCACGCCGGTCGCGTTGGTGAGCTGGACTTCAAATGCGCCCGGCGCAAAGTCTGCCCCCGTGGGCTGTACGCCGATCGCGTAGTTGCCGCCGCCGCGATCGAAGGCGTAAATCCCGCCTGTTGCCTCACCGCCAGTTGTCTCCCCACGCGCAAAATCGCCTGCTGTCTCAGTGCCGCCGAAGGCCAAGTTGCCGTCCGATAAGCCCGTTACGCGGAAAATATCGGAGTCAAGCTGTCCGAGACCAGGCGTCGGTGCAAACCCCGCCCCGCGAAAAGCGTTGAAATTTTCGTCAATTAGAGTCGTCATGGGGCTGAGATCGTCCCCAGCGGGACATCCTAAACGGTACGGCGTCGTGGAAAACACGCATATGATGACCGACTCTAACGATTGGGAGCAATATCGTTAGGAAAGCTACCGATCGACCGCGAAGGCTCATATACCTACGGAGATGTAGGCTCAGGCTCCAGATTTTGACGTTCGACCCACCAGCCGAGCCGCGTCGGTTGGGCGTGGACTTGTAGCAAAGTATTGAGGTCGCGCGCCGAAACCTCACCGGGCTGCGCCACCTGCGCGGGGTACATCACATCCCCCGGATCGTCGCTGTGCCCCCAAATTCCCAGCGCGTGGCCGAACTCGTGACGAATCGCCGATCGCACGAATTGGCCGTGCTGTCGGGGGCTGACGCGGATCGTGAAGCGGTGGCCGAACCGCTCGCGGTTCGCTTCTAAATCGCGCTCGACGAAGAGGCTGTAGGACGCGCGAGCGGAAGCGGCGCGAAAGTCACCATCTTCCGTCCGGCGTGCGGGCACGATCGTCCGTACGATCGCAATATCGACCGTCAGATCTTCCGGCGCGCGCGTGTCGCTGCTTTCAAATTCAGCTAAGTCGTCCGGGGCGATCGCCTCGGCTTCGGGGACGATTTCGATCGGCACGTAATTTCCCCAGTCCGCCAGCGCGGCGCGTACGTCCGCCTGCCAGTCTGGCGCTGCGGTGGGATCGATCGACACGCGCACCGGCCACCGCGACCAAACCAGCGCCCCGAAGGAAAACTCGTACAGCGTCTCGAAGTAGTCGCCCGCCGCCAGCTCTTCTGCTAGGGCGCTATGCCCCCACGACTCGAGCGAGGTCGGCGGCGGGTGCGGCGCGAAGGGCAGACGCTCCAGCGGGTTGGTGGTGTCGGCAGTGTCGGCGGTGTCGGCGGTTTCAGCCTCCTGGGCGATCGCCACCTTCTGCGGCATGGCGAGATCGATCTCCGCCGCGATCGCGGCCAGCGCCACCAGCCCGATCGCCCAGCCCCACAATCGCCGACTCACGCCCATCGTCTAAAACAGCTCCTCAAAGATCGAACCGCCACGCTCGTAGTAGACGCGCGCGTTGTCGAACTCGCGGCCCTGTAGATCCTCCGCGACCGCTTCCGCCGCACCGCGCCGCCCGAACGGCCCGATCGCCAGGTGGGCCCCGAAGGGCGCGCTGCGAAGCGCCACCGACGTTCCGAACAATTCCTGCAAGCTAACTGCCAGCGTCTCCAGCTCCAGCGCATCATCGCTGGGAACGACCACGTAGTAAGCACTTTCGGCCAGTGACGCTTCCGCGCGCGGTCTCGTCGTCCGCTGCGGCGCGGCAACTCGTACCAGCGTAACTTCCGCATCGAAACCGCGATCGCGCAGCAAAGCTTGTCGATCGGCAGCGTCTGCCTCCAGCTCAAACAAGCCCGCCTGAATCACGCGCTCGTCATCTAAATCGCCAAACGTCGCCAACGGGTAAAAGCTCTGCACCTCGCGCAAGCGCCGCTCTCTCGACGAGTCAACAAACACCAAATAGCGCTCCTCGCCAACGGCCCACTCGCGGTCTTCGTAGTCCTGAAACGACGCACCGACGGACGGTAGTCGCGTTTGGGAAGAGATCTGGGCGGCGGCGGGCATGGCGGCCAGCGCTGCGGCCAGCGGCACCGCGATCGCCAAGTGTCGCAGCGGGAGCGGAGCGCGGCGGAACAGCGAAAAATCCATAATCTTCACTTGGCGAATTGGTCTCGCAGTCAAATCTAGCAAGCGTAACAAAGCCTCGTGAGAGAACTATCGCGACCGCACCGACAATTTTACGCGCTGCCCGGTTCGAGTGTTGCGGGACTTTGCGCGCGCCGCCCCCGACGCCCCCAGCGTCCCCTGGAATTGCTAGACTCGGGTGGATTGGAGTACGAATATCGCAAAGGCACTGAACTCGTACGTACGGTCTATTTCCGTCAGTTCTCGCGATCGCCACCGCTCCGCCGCTTAGCGAATCTCAACAATCCCGATCGCGCGACCGTCCCTTCCCCCCGTCGCCATGCTTTCCGCCCGCCCCCTCGGCTCCGTCATCCAAGGCGCACTCAGTCGCGGCCTCGAAGTTCGCCTCCATCCCGATATCTCCGTCGAGGACATGCGCGTCGGCAAATTCCTCGTCGTCCAGGGCAACCAAGTCCGCTTCTTTTGCCTGCTGACGGATGTGACCCTCGGGACGGCCAGCCCGCGCATCTTCGCCAACCCGCCGCTACCGGGCGACACCTTTTTGCAGGAAGTCCTGGCCGGGAGCGGCACGTTCGGCACGATCGAACTCAGCCCGATGCTGATGCTCTCGGCGGATGCCAACACGGCGCTCGCCCAGCAGCTCGCCGAAGGCAACGGCAGTAGCGGCAGTAACGGCGCGAAGAACGGCAAAGCCAACAATGGCAGCGGTCTCGCCAGCTTCGAGGCCAACACCAGCACCGAACTCCAGCTCCTCCCCGTCAAAACTATCCCCAGCCACTTTTCGCAGGTCTACGACGCCAGCGAATCCGACTTTCGCGCCGTGTTCGGCTGGGAGGACGACCCGACCCGCAAGAATTTCGCGATCGGTAAGCCCCTCGATATGGACGTGCCGGTGTGTTTGGATCTCGATCGGTTCGTCGAGCGCAGCAACGGCGTCTTCGGCAAATCCGGCACGGGCAAATCGTTCCTGACGCGCCTGCTGCTCTCCGGCGTCATCCGCAAACAGGCCGCCGTCAACCTGATTTTCGACATGCACTCGGAGTACGGCTGGGAAGCCCAGTGTGAAGGCAAGGGCATCAGCACCGTCAAAGGCTTGCGCCAGCTTTTCCCCGGCCAGGTGGAGATCTACACCCTCGACCCGGAATCAACCAAACGGCGCGGCATTCGCGACGCCCAGGAGCTATATCTCAGCTACGAGCAAATCGATGTGGAAGACCTCAGTCTCGTGCAGCGCGAGCTGAACCTCTCCGAAGCGAGCATCGAAAACGCCATCATTCTCCGCAACGAGTTCGGCGCGGCCTGGATTCGCCAGCTACTGACGA
Source organism: uncultured cyanobacterium (assembly GCA_937899645.1). GTDB lineage: Bacteria > Cyanobacteriota > Cyanobacteriia > Cyanobacteriales > Geitlerinemataceae > RDYZ01. Next base: position 21,437 of record CALCCD010000113.1, read on the forward strand.
TGTCCAACGATGAGATTCAGCTTTTTTGCGAAGAGCGGCGCGGCAACAAATCGTCGATCATGGCGCTCCAGCGCAAGCTATTCCGCCTCGACGAGCTGAAATATATCCGCAACAGTTGCCCGTTCAACTACGTCAAAAAAATCATCGAGTCGCTGGCGGCGGGCAAGCACGTGGTCATCGAGTTCGGCTCCCAGTCGGACATGCTCTCGTACATGCTGGCAACGAACGTGATCACGCGCCGCATCCACGGCCACTACGTCAAAGAGGCGGACAAGTTCCTCCAGAGCAAGAACCTCGCGGACAAGCCGCGCCAGCTCGTCATCACGATCGAAGAGGCGCACCGTTTCCTCGATCCGATCTCGGTTCGCAGCACGATTTTCGGCACGATCGCCCGCGAGATGCGGAAGTATTTTGTGACGCTGCTGGTGGTGGATCAGCGCCCGTCGGGTATCGACAACGAGGTGATGTCGCAGATCGGTACGCGGATTACGGCGCTGCTGAATGACGACAAGGATATCGAGGCGATCTTTACGGGTGTTTCGGGCGGGCAGAGTTTGCGATCGGTGTTGTCGAAGCTGGACTCGAAGCAGCAGGCGTTGGTGTTGGGGCACGCGGTGCCGATGCCTGTGGTGGTGAAGACGCGGCCTTATGACGCGAAGTTTTATGAGGAGATTGGCGACGTGGATGTGGCAGCGTTGCCGACGGAAGAGTTGTTAGATGCGGCAGCGGCAGCAAAGGCAGATCTCGGCTTTTAGAGACTGAAGTTACGACACCATTGGCGTCGAGGATCGAAAGTTACCGTTCCTTAGTGATGCGAAAAAGTCTGTCATTTTAACAACACAAGCACGATACAAACTGAATTAACTTGATTTGAATCCGGAGTATGCGCGCAAGAGTGTCAAAACTCCAAGATGGATACAATTATCTCTTTTATCTTTTTGCCTCCCGATACGCTGTCGGAAATACTGAGTAGAGGGATTATGCTGCTACTCCAGTACTACGTTGGTAGCGATCGTTCCATTGCATTTAGGACGATCGGGCCGATAGACGAAGGACACAAAAGCTATCGGAAACTCTCAGAGCTCTTCTATGTCTGCCACGTCCACCGGCTCAAATGGTTTGCAGGAAAGTTCGCTTCCTCGCACCTTACCCCTGATCGAAACACTGAGCTTTGGGCTGACTGGCTTACTGCTTTGGATCGGGGTCGTGCCCGGAGCCCATGCCGAGCTGGGAATGCAGGCCATTTGGGTATGGATTCCCGGTGCGATTTTTGGAATTATCGTTAACTGGCAGGTGCGCTGCCTGGGCGAGCAACTGCCCGATATCGCTGGCGGTACACCGAACTACCTCAGTTATTTACTGCCTGAAGCGCCTTGGCTGACCCGATATGCTGCCCTGGGCTATTTCCTGAGTTGGGTCGCCGTTTTGCCGGTCAATGCCATTATCTTGACCGACCTGATCGAAGCGCGACTCTCTCCGCTCGGAATTGATATTCCAACGGTAGGGCTGCGCGTCGGCTTTTTGCTGCTGGCCTTCGTTCTGGCTTTTAGCGGTAGCCGAGCGCTCAGCACTCTACATCTAATTTTCTTGCTACCAGCGGTCGGCCTGCTGCTGACTTTTTATATTCAGGGAAGTATCTGGTTTGCGACCAGTGTTCCGATTGAGCAGTGGCCGTCGATTTCACCCGCGCATACCGGTTTTTCTTTGCAGGGCTGGGCAAAGTGGTATCTCAGCGGAACTTACGCCTTTTATGCCTGCGAAACCGCTGCGGCGTTTGTGGCAGATAGCAAGCACCCTCGCCGCACCCTCACTAGTCTATTGGCCGTTGCGGGATTGATACCAGTAGTCTATGTTCTCGGCTCTTGGCTGCTGCTCTACTCGCTCGATCGAGCGCCGATCTCAGAAGATATTTTTCTTGTTTTTTCGCAGGCGGCAGGTCCATTTTGGGGTGCGGCAACGCCCGTCCTGGTGACGTTCCTGGTGGTGTCGAGCTGCTTGCTGTCGCTGGCCACGGCCGTGGCGATCGCCCCTCGGATTTTGTACCAGCTCGCTCGCGATCGACAGCTCGCGCCACTGTTCGGTCGCGTAACCGAACGGGGAGTCTTCTCACCGGGACTCGTGCTTATCGTGTGTCTGAGTATGGTCGGACTCGCCTGGGGCGACTTAAACCGCATCGTTGTGCTGACCGGTGTGGGCTGGCTGGCGGCCTTTATCTCGCTACATCTCGGCCTGTGGCTGCGGCGCGGCCAGCCGGGCGTGATGCTGCCAGGATTAGCCTTGGTGATGGCCGCGATCGAGATTCTCGTTCTCGCGATTGGCGGCTGGAGTTGGGGGCTTGAAAACTTTATCCTCGGCCTCTTGCTGCCGTGTGGACTACTAGCGGTTAGTCGGCTCGTGCAGAATGTGGCTCCGCTCGCTAGTTCGTGGCAGACGCCCGCCCGCTCGAAAAAATCGCCCGAAAATTTCGAGGAGTTTGTCGCGATACAAGCCGCTGTACTCGTCGGATTTGTCGGTATTGTCGCAACTGTGAGCTGGTTTGCCAGTGCTGCGGTTGCTCGGGCAGATACTGGCCGAGCGGTGAGTTACCTAACGATCTTGATTCTCGTTCTCTCATTTTTGGCCGTCGCGATCGCCTGTTGGACGCTGTTGCCGAAAGTGATGGCGGTGAACGAAGCGAGACAGGTTGCCGAATCGCGATCGCACGACCTTAAAGCTGCCCTTGAAGAGCTACAGCAGGCGCAGATGAAGCTCATTCAGCAAGAGAAATTATCGAGCTTGGGGCAGCTCGTTGCAGGTGTCGCCCATGAAATTAACAACCCCGTCAACTTTATCCACGGCAACCTTCACCACGCGCGCGATTATTCCCAGCAGTTGCTCGAGCTTATCGCTCTCTACCAGCAAAACCACCCACAGCCAGCACCGACAATTGAGGACAAAATTGACGATATCGATTTGGAGTTTCTGAGTGAAGATTTCACCCAACTCCTAGATTCAATGAGTATTGGAACTCAGAGAATTCGCGAAATCGTTCTCTCCCTACGAAATTTCTCTCGTGCCGATGAGTCGCTGTTGAAGACCGTCGATATACACGATGGACTGGAAAGTACGTTGCTCATCTTGCAACACCGCCTCAAAGCCAAGCCCGATCGGCCTGTCATTGCAATTCAACGCGATTACTGTGATATCCCACCGATCGAGTGCTACCCAGGGCCGCTCAATCAGGTGTTTATCAACATCCTGGCGAACGCGATCGACGCACTCGAAGAAAAACGGCTCTTGACACTTACTGCAAGCCCGCAGGCCGACGCCGAATCCCAAACTCACACTACCGAACGACCCGGAACCATCAAACTGAGTACGCGCGCGATTGAAGAACGCTGGATTGAAATTGAGATTGCCGACAACGGCGCGGGGATTCCCGAAGGGGTTCAAGCCCGCATCTTCGAGCCTTTCTTCACTACAAAAGATGTGGGTAGTGGAACGGGTTTGGGCATGTCGATCAGCCATCAGATTGTGACTGAGCTTCATCAAGGCGAGATCGCGTTCGCCTCATCCGCCGATCGCGGAACGAAGTTTACGATTCGCATCCCAATATCGCGGGCAAAGTCCCAGTAGTACACAGGTACGACATCTGCATCGTTCCCACGCTCCGCGTGGGCAACGCAATCCCCAGACGCTCCGCGTCGCCACCACCCGCAACAGCAGCAACCGCCGATGAGTCGCAGCCGCTACGTCATCACCGAACCCGATCGCCCGCACTTTCTGACCTGCACCGTCGTCGAGTGGCTCCCAGTCTTCACCCGTCCCGAAGCCGTCGCGATCGTCCTGAGTAGCTGGGATCATCTACGCCAAACGGATGGCTTCCGGCTGTACGGCTACGTCATCCTCGAAAACCACCTCCACTTCATCGGCCACGCCCCCCAGCTCGATCGCTGCGTCGCCCGCTTCAAGTCCTTCACAGCTCGCAGCCTCCTCGACCTGCTACAGCAGCACAACGCCCAAACCCTACTGAAGCGATTTACCTTTGCTAAAAAGGCTCACAAGCGCGATCGCGAGCATCAGATTTGGCAAGAAGGCTCACATGCCGAGCTGATTTTGAGTGATGAGATGATGCGCGAAAAGCTGGAATATATTCACAACAATCCCGTGAAGCGGGGCTATGTCGATCGTCCAGAACACTGGCGTTATTCCAGCGCTCGTAACTATCTGGGGAGTGAGGGGCTGATTGCGATCGATGCTTGGCACTAGTGGCGACGCAGAGCGTCTGGGGATTGCGTTGCCCACGCGGAGCGTGGGAACGATGCATCGATGCACTGACGATATTTGAGAAGAAAACTATGACTCACCAACTGACAGCGATTCAGGGAGACATCACCACGCTAGAAGTCGATGTCATTGTCAATGCCGCCAACTCCAGCCTCCTGGGTGGTGGCGGAGTCGATGGCGCAATCCATCGTGCCGCAGGCCCCGAACTCGTCGAAGAATGCCGCCTTCTGAGAGGGTGCAAAACCGGCCAAGCGAAGATGACGCAGGGCTACGCACTCCCCGCCAAACACGTCATCCATACCGTGGGGCCGGTCTGGAATGGAGGTAAGAAAAACGAGCCGGAGTTGCTGGCAAGCTGCTACGCGAACTCCCTCGCGATCGCGGCGGACAATAACCTCAAATCGATCGCCTTTCCATGCATCAGTACGGGCATCTACGGGTTCCCCAAAGGTCGGGCAGCGAAGATCGCCGTAGCGACCGCTGCCGAATTCCTCGCGACGCAAGCCGATCGCGATTGGCGAATTATTTTCTGCTGCTATGGAGCCAGCGACTTCGAGCGGTATTCCCGCTTGCTAGATGCCGATCGAGCAGCGCCAGAAGATGCGTAGTACGGGCGCGCCATTCGCCTTAAGTTGCAGACGACGGACTGGCTCGCTTAATAAATCTTGATAAGATCGGACGCGGTGGAAGATTCTGTAACCAGCGCCCGCCGCCAGCAATCTCAAAGATTTTCGTCCCATGGCAACGATATTGCGCGATCTCAGCTATCGCTACCAGTGGCTCTACGACAGCATCTCCCGAGTCGCAGCCCTCACCGTCGGCGGCGAAAAACGCTTCCGCACCCTCGCTTTCGCCGACCTCGAAATCGACCCCGACAGCAAAGCCCTCGACCTCTGCTGCGGCTGCGGCCAAGCCACCGCCTTTCTGCTAGAACGATCGCGCCACGTCACCGGCCTCGATGCCTCGCCCCGCTCGATCGCCAGCGCCCAGCGGAACGTCCCCGACGCCACCTACGTCGAAGCCTTTGCCCAAGACCTGCCCTTCGAGGACGCCAGCTTCGACCTGGTTCACACCAGCGCCGCCCTCCACGAGATGGATCGCGACACCCTGAAAAAAATCCTCTGGGAAGTACATCGCGTCCTCAAACCCGGCGGCGTGTTTGCGCTCGTCGATCTCCACCGCCCCACTAACCCGATCTTCTGGCCGGGACTTGCGACCTTTATGTGGCTGTTCGAGACCGAAACCGCCTGGAAGCTGCTCGAGACGGACTTGGCCGGACTGATGGCCGCGATCGGATTTTCGAGCTGCGATCGCCAGCTCCACGCGGGCGGCAGCTTGCAGGTCGTGCGCGCCTACCGTTAAACACCTACCGTTAAACACACGCAGCTCGACCGGAGGTCGCCCCCATGACAACCCCAACCCGTGCCTGGATGGCCTCGATCGCGGCAGTGGCGATCGCCGCAGCTCCGCTGACTTTTCCCGTCGCCGCCCGCGCCGAAAGCCTGGTCGATTTGCAAGAGTTGCTCTCGTCCAATGAATGTCCGGGCTGCGACCTGAGCAACGCCGGTCTGGTGTTCGCCGACTTGACGGGCGCGGACTTGACCGGGGCGAGCCTGGTGCGCGCCAACCTCAGCCAAAGCAGCCTCGCCGGAGCCGACCTCTCGGGCGCAAACCTGCGCGGCGCGACCCTCGCCGGAGCCGACCTGACCGGCGCGGATCTCAGCGACGCCGACCTGTCCGGAGCCGACCTGCGCGGCGCGTTCCTCACCGATGCCAACTTCGACGGAGCCGAGCTGGCGGGCGCGAACCTGCGCGGCGCGATGGGCATCGCCGTGGAGCTGGTGACGATCGAGGAACTGCTGCTTTGGGGCAACGAGCTGGCCGATCGCGGCAACTACACCGGCGCGATCGGCTACTACTCCCAGGCGCTGAATATCGACCCCAACTACGGCGAGGTCTACCTGGCGCGGGGCGTCGCCTACGGCAGCATCGGCGACATCGAACGTGCCACCACTGACGGCGAGCGCGCTGCTGAAATCTTCTCGGTCTCGGGCGACCAACAGGGCTACGAGCTGGCGACCGTATTTGTCGCCACTGTGGAAGCCGCTGCCGAAGCCGCCGAAGAGTCCCAAGGTGGGGGCGGCGGCAGCAACTTTGGCGGGCGGTTGCTCAACCTGGTGGGCAGCATTGGCGGTCTACTGCTGCGGAGCCTGTTTTAGTTGTGAGCTGCTAGCGTCCGACGATGCGGCGCGTGTAGTCGCTCCAGAGCGAGGCCGCCGCGCTGCTGCTGCTGCCAGTGGGGTCGTTGTTGTCGTTGCCGAGCCAGACGCCCGTGACGATCGAACGTTCCGGCACATAGCCGACGAATAGCAGATCGACCGCGTCGTTGGTCGTGCCCGTCTTGCCCGCCTCGCCAAGCCCGACCGCCGCCGCGCTGCCCGTACCGCCCGCCACGACACCGCGCAGCAGTTCCGTCAGCGTCAGCGCCGTATCCACCGACAGCGCCTCGGCCTGGGAGCCGCGATCGCTCGCGAAATCGTAGACGACGCGGCAGGTGTTGGGGTCGTTGCGATCGACGCAGTCGCCGCTGTCGAGGATGCGGCGAATCAGGTGCGGGCGCATCCACTGGCCGCGATTGGCGATCGCGCCGTACGCGCCGGTCATCTCCATCAGCGTCACCTCGCTCTGACCGAGCACCAGGCCGGGGACTGGATTGAGCTCTGACTCGATGCCCATATCCCTCGCCAAACGGACGATTCTGCCCAGGCCCGCTTCCTGCGCGACCCGCAGCGCCACGACGTTCTCCGACTGCGCCATGCCGGTGTACATATTCGTCGCGCCGCCCGTCCGCTGACAGCCCTCGAAAAACTGCCCCTTCCAGTTCAGGCCGCTACAGTCGTAGGCTTTCCCGGGCGAGATGCCCTGCTCGAGGGCAGCGGCATAGGCGAACACCTTGAACGTCGAACCCGGTTGGCGCACGGCCTGGGTCGCGCGATTGAACTGGCTTTCCGCGTAGTCGGAGCCGCCGACCATCGCGATCGTCTCGCCGTTGCGGAAGTCCAGCGTCACCAACGCGCCCTGCGTGACGCCGCCCGTTGCGGCCAGCTTTTCCGCCATCGCCGCCTCCGCTTCTACCTGCATATTCGGGTCGAGACCGGTTTCGACGATCAGGTTACCCTCACGCGCGAACTGGACGCCGAGCAGGTCTTCCATCTCCAGGAAAATCTGGTTGTAGAAGTAGGGCGCGACGGTTTCCTCGAGGATCTCGATCGCGCGGGGATTGATTTCGACGCGCGATCGCCGGGCGCGATCGGCCTCTTCTTGATTGACATAACCTTTAGCGCGCATCCGAGCGATGACCCGATCGCGGTAGGCGATCGCTTCGTCGTAGTTATCGATCGGGTTGAGGCTATTGGGTGCGGGCAAAATCCCCACCAGCGTCGAAGCCTCCGCCAGCGTCAGCTCTTTCGCGGGCTTGGCGAAATAAAACTGCGCCGCGTCCTCAAAGCCAAACAGGTCGATGCCCATAAACACGCGGTTCAGATACAGCATCAAAATCTGATCCTTGCTGTAGACCATCTCCAGCTTCAGCGCGACGATCGCCTCGCGAATCTTGCGCCCCGCCGAATCCTCAGTGCCCACATAGTCGCGATAGAGGCTGCGCGCGACCTGCTGCGTAATCGTACTCGCCCCCTCGCGAATCTCACCGCCTCGGATGTTGGTGACCAGTGCCCGCGCGATACCCAGCGGATCGACGCCCAAGTGCCAGTTAAAGCGCGTATCCTCCGAGGAAATCACCGCCTTGGGCAGATACGGCCCGAACTCGCTGATGCGATCGTGCTCGACATGGGTGGTGCTGTAGGGCTCGCGCAGGGGCTTGTTGTTACGGTCGTAAATCACCACCGGGCCGATCGTCGAAGGCGGCAGCGGGCGCACCTGGAATTTCTGCCACTCCACGAAAATAAACAGCGCCAGCAGCGCCGAAACGCCGGTCACGCCATAGAGCCCGTATTGGAAAATCCGCGCGTAGATCGGCGGCGGATCGACAAACTCGATCGTCACGCCATCCGCCAGCTCCGGCGGGCCGAGCGTCAGCACATCGCCGTGTTTGAGTTCGATGCGCTCGATGCGTTGCTTGCCGCGATAGAGGCCGTTGGTGGATTTGCGGTCTTTGAGAACGAAGGGCGAGCGGCGATCGCGGCTGTTGCGCGAAATCGACAGGTGCTCTTTGCTGGCGATGTTGGAGTTGACCTTAATCTCGCAGCTCGACGATCGCCCGAGCAGGTAGCGCTCGCCGACTAGGTTGAAGTCCCGTGTGGTGACGTTGCCTTCGGTAATCCGCAGCTTCGGGACGCGCGCCTCTTCCTTGAGTTCGGGCGCGTTAAAGCCGATTTTCTCCGCGACCTTCAGCACCGTGCCGAGCAGCGTTTTCGGCGGTGACGCTGGCGGCGGCGCGGGCTCTGGCGAGGTGGGTCTGGTCGATGTCGGCTTCGGCTGGAGCTGCGCGTCCTGCGATCGGCTCTGCGGCGCGCGATCGCCGGGGCGGGGTTCGGACGACGAGGGGGGACGAGAATTCGGATCGGGGGGGACGTTCATGCACTGCTCTTTACAACGTGCGCTTGGGGCAACTCAGCCTCCGATCCGAGTGTAGCGGAAAGCTTTGCGGATGCGTTTTCGCGCCAACATTGCAAGCAAGGAGAGACGTTAAAAATTCCCCCCAGAGAACGGCTTCAGAAGACGTGTAACCGTAAGTGCGGGGAATCCTAACCTAGGACAAACGCATACTAACTTTTGCTCAAGCGAGAGAGCTGGGGTCGTAGCGGTTGAGCGGCTCAAACCATTCTCGATTTTTCTCAACGAGACAACAGCTTCTAGCCCGTATTGCGAAAAATGGAGAGTATGTGTTTGCCCTTAGCCTATGCCGCCTTGGTGGACAGACCCCAATATGGCTCTACTAGTGCGCGCCAACCAGTGTTCGCTTGTACGCCTCATCCAGCACTTCCGAAAGCGTCGGGTGCGTGTGGACTTTAAACGCCAGCTTGCGTACTGACTGACGCTCGGCGATCGCGTTGGCCGCCTCCTGAATCAGATCCGCCGCGTGGATGCCGATGATATGCGCGCCGAGCAGTTCGCCCGTATCTTCGCGGTAAATCACCTTCGCGAGGCCGTCGGTTTCGTTCTCTGCCAGCGCCTTCGAGTTGGCTTTAAAGTACGTCCGCGCCGAAGCAACTTTGAAGCCTTCTTCCTCGCCCATTTCCTTCGCCTGCTGCTCGGTGAGGCCGACGAAGCTGATTTCCGGGTGGGTGAACGCCGCCGCCGGGATGCTGCGATAGTCCACGGTCATCGGGTTGCCGCAGATGGTCTCGACGACCGCAATGCCCTGCGCCGACGCCGCGTGCGCCAGCATCATCTTGCCGGTGGCGTCGCCGATCGCCCAGAGGTTGTCGATCTGCTTGTCGCCCGCCATGACGTGCAGGTCGTCGGAAACGGGGATGAAGCCGGGACGCTCGATCGTCACGCCCAGCGCTTCCAGGTTCAGATCTTTGGTGTTCGGCACGCGACCGGTGGCGACCAGGCACGCATCGACTTCAAGGGTTTCGACCGGCTCCTTGGTGTCGGCATCAATTAGCTCGATCGTCACCGGCGAGCCCGCCGAACCGGGCGTCACTTTCGCGGCGAATACACCCGCGTGGGTTTCGATATCGCGGTTCTCCACCAGGACGCGCTTGGCAATTTTGGCGATATCGGGGTCGAAGGTGGGCATCACCTTATCCATCGCTTCGATGATGGTGATTTCGCAGCCCAACGCCGAGTACACGTCGGCGAATTCGAGGCCGATGTAGCCGCTACCGACGATCGCGACCCAGGGCGGCAGGCTCTCGAGCTTGATGGCGTCATCGCTGGTGAAGACGGTTTTGCCGTCGATTTCGATGCCGCGCGGCACGAAGGGAACCGAACCGGGCGCGAGGATGACGTTATCGGCGGTGAAAGTTTTTTCGCCGTCGGCCATCTCGACCGAGACTTTCTGCGCGTCGAGAACTTTGCCGAAGCCTTCGATGACATCCACGCCCATCCGCGTCATGCTGTTGCCCATATTCGAGCGGATGTTGGCGACGAGGTTGGCGGCGTGGTCGGCGATCGCCTGGCGATCGAACTGGACGCCGCCGACGCGCACGCCCATCGATTCGAGGTGGTCAGTTTGGCTCAGCTCGCGGACGCGACCGGACGCGGCGAGTAGCGCTTTTGAGGGGATGCAGCCGCGGTTGACGCAGGTTCCACCCATTTCGGCAGCTTCGACGATCGCGGTTTTCAGCCCCTTGCCGACGGCATGAATCGCCGCGCCGTGGCCGCCGACGCCTGCGCCGACGATAATCAAATCGTAGTCAAATCCTTGGCTCATTCTTCCTCGCTCCGGTTGATTCTCTCGGGTTATTCCTCTCCAGTCTCCCTATTCTCGATCGCTCAGGCCGATCGGACAACTGGACTCGCGCTCTGCCCGAAATCGAGATGCGGCGAATGAGTCGTGACAGAGGCGAGCCGCCTCTACAAAAGGAAGCGTAAAAAGACAGCCAAGCGCTCGCGAACCTGACGCCAAATCCTCAACAACCGCTCCGAACTAGGGTGCGAAAACCCTAGCGGAACGAGTATTCCACTCGGCTCGCTGCGCCAATCGGTCGTCCAGCCATTCTTGTCGATGTTGATCGCGAAATGGCGGGGACTCGTCACGAACATTGTGGCGTTTTCTCGTTTGCCGCACTCATCTTCTGCCAGACCGATCGAGACGCGACCAAAGCCTCTGCGCCGAATTCTTTCAGCATTACAAGGATTCTGTGCGAAGTTTTCTGGTTCCCGACTGATTATTCCATCGACAGAAATCGAAACAGCCGCCGCGAGTCGAAGACAGTCTGCACCAACACGCAACTGTGGAAAAGTGGCTGCGAACTCATGTAAATCACAGTCTTCTACGAGTGTGCGAACATTCTTTTGAATGAGAATTACATTCTCGCGCAGGCGGTCTCTTCTGTGCAGTGCTTGAATGACATAGGGTCGTCTCATCCAGCTCTGAACGTTTTCACAATCCCCTTGAATCATGTAGAAAATATGGCTCTTTCGACGGATACAGTCTGAAAGAGAGTTTAAATACAGACAACTCGTCCGCAAACTGTCGTTTGCCATCAGAAACAGGGCCTGAAACAGGTTGGGTGTGATTAGAAACCGCATATTCTTCTTCGTCAGTATGTCTCTCGTCTGGACTCTCGTCCGGGCGAAAAGGCAGCGACAGCAAGAAGAGTCGAGCTATCTTCCAGCCCTTTCAGCAATATTTATCGACACTCCCCATCACGACACGAAGAACAAAACGCCTCGCAAGACAGCGAAAGTTTTTTTCCAAAAAGGCCGCTCGATCGAGCACCGACATTAACAGAATGCCGAATCGTTCGACGCGGTCTTTCCAGCTGAAGTTCAAGCCGTCTTTTCGAGCTTTCGCTCTCGTATCGAGCTACAACAATAAGTTGTATCTATATTATTTGCGTCTAGTATACGATGTCATGGGATCAACTCATCGTTTAGTGCTTGCTTTTTCGAGATTCTCACTATTTTCTGACGCTGTGTCTTGCGCCTGAAGGACGACACTAGCGACTTCCACCAATCGCTCTTTAATCACGGCGAGAACGTCTTGACTATCGAGCTGACTTTTCAAAATCTGTCTCAGCACCTCGTCGCTTAAGGAACTCTTCGCAGAAACGGGTACGGCAACAGAAGGAGAGTAGACGTGGGCTGGAAGCTCGTCGGAAAATTCTGCAAGTTCGTCTTGTCTGAGACCGCGCGTGATATATCGATTAATTAGCGATGTGATAGTCGTACCTTGTTCGTCTGCGACGTGGTGAAGCTTTTCTTTCAGCCCTTTTCCGATACGCAAGCTGAAGATAATTTTTTCATTTCTCGTGGACATTTGAAGATTCGATCCTTAGTTCTGCGGCTGACCGGCGATGCATCGAAAGCAGGTCGGGAGCGCGCGCAACTCCGCGTCCTCTGGAGCTGCATCATGCGCTACGGCGAGCGCGCCGCCGTCCCCAACGACTCATCGGCTCGATAGTGTTGCCATCTCAAACCCGACTTTATGATATGCGCCGCGCCTTGGACACGATCCAAATAGTACACACAAAAAGCCGGTCGAGTCAACACTTTAAACACACATAATATGCATATTTTTGTATACGAACACCGGTCTCGGCGCGCTTTCTCGTGCCAGTGCTCGCCGAACGAGACGGATTCAGGCCCATGAGCACGAGACAAAACGAAAGCCGATCTTAACTCCTGAGTATTTTTACCTGCCCGCAGGGAGAAGAGTCCGAGAACGAAGTCAGCGATCGGGACGCTGAAGATCGTGCGCTCGACGCATCCTTAGGGTGAGGATCGCAGTACCCAGAAGGAATATAGATTGAAATATATGTTTTATATGTATAAAATATGGACAAACGAACTTCTCGAATGAGGTCGAGGCGTTTGGATGCTTACTTTAGTTCTCCCGAGAGGCGAAAAGCCGTGATGCTAACCCCCACTCCACATGAGTATCAAGTCCGCTGTCCGAAATGCGGCAAAAGTACGATCGTAAAGCACGGAGATAATATGTACGTCTGTATAGACCATCGATGTGGATATCGAACTGACGTATCAGATCCTTTTTGGGGTTGGGGGCACGATCTTTGGGGATGCCTGCCGACTTCTTTGCTGGTGCTGTTCGTGTTCGGCTTCTTCTTGGCGATTTACGGCGGATAAGGCGCGATCGCTCCGCCTTTGGGACGCAATTTCTGAGGTGGGGCGTCGCTGTTACGGGGATTGAGAAGCGATCGAAAATCCCCCGGCGGAGTGCGGTGTAACCTAGAGGCATGCGACCGACCCATCGTTCTCTTCGCTCTTGCCGCAATTCATGCTCGAACAATTTCAACAGCGCCTCGATGCTCTCAAAACCGAGTACGCCTCGAGCCAGAACGCAATGGCCGATCTCAATGCCAAGCGCGCGGCCTTGCGCGACACGATGCTGCGGCTCTCGGGTGCGATTCAGGTTCTAGAAGAAGAGCTGACCCGCGCTGGTAACCCCGGTGCCGCGCCGCCAAGCGCCCTGAGCGAGACGCCCGCATCGACGGCGGTTCCGGGGACGGCTTCCAGCTCGACTTCCGGTGCGGCTATCAACGCGGTTCCTAACGCGATTCCGCTGCCCAGCACCTACGAAATTCTCGACGCGAACGATTCTGTATGATTCAGCCGCTTCTCGATCGCATTCTCGACTTACTGCGCACGGAGCTGAAAACTATCGTGTGCGATCCAGAATCGCAGATTTCCTTCGGCTCGCCGTCGCTCTCCCAAGGAGGCAGCAGCATCGGTCTCTATCCCGGCTCGATCGAGCTGGCGGGCTACGCGCCGCTGCCGTTGCGAAGCGAGTCGTCTGGCGCGGAGTTCTCGTCCTCGAAGGTGGAGCGGGCGAGTGAATGCAGCCAGGAGTTTTTTCTAGAGATTTATAGCTGCGAGTGGGGCGAGCTAGACCGGCTGATTTCGCTGATTTCGGGTCTACTGGCGCTTCAGCTCGATCGCACCTACGCGCCGCTGCCGAATGTGACGTATCGCATTGGCGCGATCGCCACTTCACTAAAGATGCGGCGGGTGACACAGTTGGGCGTGGACTATCTGGGTGAAGCGGGCGAACCGAAAGCGCGGCTGCGTTTCAGTGTCGAGATGAAGTTCTCTAGCGCGATCGAGCTGATCGAAACGGCGCTGCCCGGTCTGGACTCCGAACGGGCGGCGGAAAACTGAGCCGCGGACTTCGCGGCAATCGCGCGTCGCCACACTCAACACCGCCACCATTCGCTCGCACCGTGGCGCGTCTATCTTTGCGATAATTTGGCGGCCCCTGACGCTATATGAAACGATGACCCAAAGTCCCACCGTCCCCACGAACGCCAGTTCCGACACGCCGCCGATGAAGTATGGCGAGCGCTCGATCGAGGACGGCCAGCTCACCACTTTCCCGAATCCGCGCCCCGGACGCCGCTACAACGTCAACATTACGCTGCCAGAGTTTACCTGCAAGTGCCCGTTCTCTGGCTATCCGGACTTCGCCACCATCAAAATTGACTACGTCCCCGACGAAACGCTCGTCGAGCTAAAGGCGCTCAAGCTCTATATCAATAGCTTCCGCGACCTGTATATTTCTCACGAAGAGTCGGTCAACAAAATTCTCGATGACTTTGTCGCGGCTTGCGATCCGCACGAGATTGAGATCGTCGGCGACTATCAGCCGCGCGGCAACGTCCACACTGTTATTACCGTGCGCCACGAAAAAGCCGCATCGTGACGACGCGGCGGTTCTTCCAATACGGACATCGTTCCAATGCTCTGCGTTGGAAAGTTTGGATGGACGCTCTGCGTCGAGCTTTCGTGCAGCCCGCGACGCAGAGCGCCGGCCACTGCATTCCACACAGAGCGTAGAAACGCTGCTTGCTTGGTGCGACTTAGCGCACGCCAGCCGCCACCGGGTAGGGGGTCGTCAAGCGATCGAGTTGCTTGACCAGCAGGCTCAGGAACAGGCCGACATCGGTGACGACACCAGTGGACTCCACCGAGCCGCGATCGCTCAGCTTCGTGACCACCGCCGGGTTGATGTCCACGCAGATCATCTTGACGCCCGACGGGGTCATATTGCCGACGCCGATCGAGTGGAGCATCGTCGAGAGCATCAGGATCGAGTCCGTGCCTTCGAGCAGCTTGGCGTACGCCTCTTGCGCCTGGATTAGATCCATCATCGTGTCGGGCAGCGGGCCGTCATCGCGGATCGAACCGGCGAGAACGAAAGGCACGTCGTTCTTGACGCACTCGTACATGACGCCGCTGGGAATCACGCCCGCCTCGACCGCGTTGGCGATGCTGCCGTGGCGACGAATCAGGTTGATCGCGTTGAGGTGGTGGCGGTGGCCGCCGCGCACTGCGACGCCGCGCTTCATATCGACGCCCAGCGACGTGCCCAGCATCGACTGCTCGATGTCGTGAACGGCGATCGCGTTACCGCCCAGCAAACCCTGCACGTAGCCGTTACGCACCAGCCAGGAGAGGTGTTCCGCGCCACCGGTGTGGATAACGACGGGGCCAGCGGTGACGACGGTTTTACCACCGCGATCGCGGATTTGGCGCAGCTCCCAGGCCACTTGCTCGACGACGAGTTCGACGCGGCGCTCGCTGGAAACGCCCGACGACATAAAGCTAAATTCGCTCGATCGCGACTCGCGCGATTCGGGCTTGCGAACGGTGCGGATGCCGCCGATGCCGGTGACGACTGTCTCGCCGACATCGAGATCGCGCAGCAGCTTGCAGCGGGCGATAACGTTATCCGCCGTTCCCGACACGGCGATCGCGCCGTCCATGCGCTGGTCTCGAACGCGAATCCACTGGCCGCCGACGCGGATTTCGGTGGGGTAGATCGTCGTGACGTAGAAGTCGTCGGGCGAAACGCCGTCCATTTCCACCGGCGTCAGAGTCGCGTCTTTTTCGTCCTGAGGTCGCGCCTCTGCGCCCAGGTCGATTAGTTGCGAAACGATTTCTTCCAGCAGAGGCTGGGACGGAGCCGAAATGCGAATTTCAGCGGTAGAGATGCTCTGGCGTTGCTTGCCCAGGTCGAAGCGCAACACCTGGAAGCTGCCGCCGCCTTCTTGCACCAGATCGAGGGCGCGATCGACGATGCCCGTGTCGAGCAAGTGGCCGCGCATCGTTACGGTTTGGCTGACGACCGAGTCGTTGGCGGTGACCAGCGGGTCGATCGGCTCGGTGGTTCGCAGCGTCAGGCATTTTGCCGCGCCGCCCGCTTTGAGGAATTCGGTCAGCGGCGTTTCGAGCACCGTAAAGCCCGCGCCTTCCAGGTCGCCTTTGAGCTTGTCGCTCGCCTTGTTCATCACGACGATGTTGCCGACGTTCACGGTGTTGCAGGCGAAGTTCACGGCGTCGGGCTCTTCGACAACGATGCGCTTCTCGGCGGGCACGCGCATCTCGATGATGCGGTTCGAGTAGAAGTCGAAGGCCGGGGGATAGTACATCAAGTACCCGCCCTGCAAGGGGCAGAAGCAGGTATCGAGGTGGTAGAAGCGATCGTCCACGAGTTGGAGCGAGAGCACTTCGATATCGAGCCACTTCGCCAGGTAGGGGTGCGAGTCGAGTTCCGAGCGGAAGCCGTAGCCCGCCCAGAGCCAGCGACCTTCGCGATCGAGCAGGGCATCGCCTGCCCCCTCGAAGGGCAGGTCTTTGGGCAGCTCGAAGACGGTGAAGCCATTTTCTTCAAGCCAGGCTTTGAAGTAGGGCTCTTCGCCTTGGCGTTCGGGATGGTAGAAGCGACTGACGACAGTTTTTTCGCCGAGGACGAGACCGGCATTAGCAGTAAACACCATGTCCGGCCAGCCTTTCTGCGGCGGCACGAGTTCGATAGTGGCGTGTTCTTTGAGGATTTTGTAGAGACCCTTCCACTGTTCGACCGCGCGATCCTGCGAGGACTTGTGGATATTTCCTTCCATCCACGGGTTGATCGCGTAGTCCACGTCGTAGTAATCGGGGGCGCACATCAGAATGCGAATCGGCTCGGTCATGACTAAAGTTTTTAAAACTGTGGGGAGATTTCGGTGCGATTTACATCGATAACTCGGCGGGCGATCGGTTCGGTGGCGACGGCGCGCGCGAGCGATCGTGACGGAGCCAAACTCTCAGTCACGTACATCGGCCAGGCTTCTAATTTTAGTACGAGTCCCGGCGCGCAAATCTTGCGGCATGTTGTGATGTTTTAACTTCGCGTTGAGCTTGCCTGCGAGTTGTCCGGATGCATGACGAGTGCAGCATTTTCGTGCTGTAGTTTAGGTAAAAACTTGGAAGCGGCGGCGGCTGCGTCCGGATCGTGCGATCGTCGACGTGCAAGATAAATCGAAGCGTCTAATTCGCCCGAACGGCAGGCACGCGCATTCTTAGTGAGGCTCTATTTGAGGCGGTTGAATCATTGTGTTGAAAGTCTGCGTCGGCCATAGCAACGACCCCGATTCGGAAGGGGCGATTTCTGAAGTGCTCGATCGGTGCGCGAAGCAGCTCGGCGAGGTGTCGCCCCAAGCGGGTATCTTGCTCGCGGCGGTGGATTTCGACTACGCGCACCTGTTGGCGGAAATCGATCGCGCCTACCCCGGCCTGGAGCTAATCGGCGGCACGACGGACGGCGAAATCTCCTCCGTGATGGGCTTCGAGCAAGACTCGATCGCGCTGATGCTGTTTGCTTCGGATTCGGTGACGATCCGAGCAGGCATCGGCACCAATGTCTCGAAGAACGAAGCTACCGCCTGTGAGGCCGCCGTCTCGATGGCCTTGGGCGATCGCAGCCTAGACGATATTGCCTTCGCCATCGTCTTGCCCGAAAGCCTAACGACCAGCGCTGCCGCTATTCTTCGCCCCCTCGAGCGTGCCTTAGGAGAACAAGTCCCACTTTTTGGCGGCCTCACTGCCGATCGATGGCAGTTCGAGCGCACCTATCAGTTCTACAAAACCGAGTTTCATTCCGACGCCGTTCCCATCTTGATGTTTTCGGGCGCGATCGCGTTTGGATATGGCGTATCTAGCGGCTGGAAACCCATTGGCAATCCCGGAACGGTCACGCGAGTTTCCGAAAATGTCGTTCACGAAATTGACGATCGTCCCGCCGCGGAGTTTTACCGCAACTATCTTGGCGATCGTCCGCCCTCCTCAGACTATCCGCTCGCCATTTACGAGACAGATTCAAAAAACTTTTTCCTGCGCGCCCCGGTGGGCAACGACCCGGTTGATAGCAAGTCCGTGACCTTTTTCGGCGACATTCCAAACGGTGCGACCGTGCAACTCACGGAAGCAAGTCGCACTGAAATCCTGTCAGCTTCAGAGCAATCTGTTTCCCAAGCGATCGAGCGTTTTCCCGATACGGCGACCCTGAAAGGCGCGCTCTATTTCTCATGCGCTTCGCGTCGCCAAATCCTCGGTAGCCGTACCGGAGAAGAATACGAAATCGCCCGTGCGTCCTACGGCCACGAACTTCCGAGCCTGGGGTTTTATACGAACGGTGAAATCTCTCCCCTCTCCGAGGCTCGCGAGCGCGTCTGCTACCATAACGAAACTTTTATCACGCTGCTACTGGGTGAATCCTAGTGTCAGAATCGACCTAGTCGTCATTTGTGCGTCAATAGCTACAACGATTGCAGTTCTTCCTGCTCAGCGCTTGCATCTCAATGAATCCCGAGATTTCTGATACTAATCCCCATTCGTTCCAGGCGATGGAAGAGAAGATTAAAGCCCTCGAGCGAGAAAATCGTATCCTCAAGAAAAAGCTCGAGCGCTCCTACGCCGATCGTCAGCAGCTTGAAGTTAATACCGAACGCAAAGAAAACCTACTGCGAAACGCACTCGAGGAACTCAAAGCTTCACAGGCATCTCTTGAGGAACGCCAAGAAGCTATCAAAGAACTCAAGCGCGCTCAAACCCAGCTCGTACAGACAGAGAAGATGTCGAGTTTGGGGCGACTGGTCGCCGGAATCGCCCACGAAATTAACAACCCCATCAACTTCATCTACGGCAACCTCCAGCACTTACAGGGCTACACGAAAGAGATGCTCGCCACTGTGGAGGCATACCGTCAGTGTGCGCCGGAAGTCGATGAAGCGCAGCTTCCGGTAGATGCCGAGGAGTTCGCATTCATCGCCTGCGACACCGTCCAGGTGCTTCAGTCGATGCAAATCGGCGCGACGCGGATCTGCGACATCGTCTCGTCTCTGCGTAACTTCTCGCGGCTCGACGAAGCGAAAAGCAAAGAGGGCAACATCCACGATGGCATCGACAATAGCCTGATGATTCTGCGCTATCGGCTTGAGAGCAACGAGCGACGTCCGGCGATCGCCGTTCAGAAAAACTACGGCACGCTTCCAGCGATCGAGTGCTGCCACGGACCGCTCAATCAAGTTTTTATGAACTTGCTGGCCAATGCGATCGACGCGATCGACCAGCAGGAATACAACGATCGGGCCGATCGCCTACCCGAAATCGAAATCGCGACCCGTACGGTCAGCGAAGCCGCGATCGAAATCTCCGTCTCCGATAACGGCCCCGGTATCCCCGAAAACCTTAAATCGCTGTTATTCGACCCGTTCTTCACGACTAAGCCGATCGGGCAGGGCACGGGACTCGGCCTCGCGATCGGGCATGAGATCGTCGTACAACAGCACCACGGCTCGATCTCCGTCGATTCCGACGCCGGATGGGGGACGACGTTTCGCATTCGCCTGCCTCGCTATCCCGGCGCACCTCTTGCTTAGGCTCGCACTTGTTCGATCGGAAAACGCCCACAGGTACGCTGCCGAAAGCTAGTTCTTTAAAACGGAGAGGGAGGGATTCGAACCCTCGTTAGGTTTCCCTAAACTGCATTTCGAGTGCAGCGCATTCAACCACTCTGCCACCTCTCCGGGTAGGCAAGTGCCTATCAAGATATCACGTGCCTTCGCGAACTCTACAAAAAGTTGGGAATTCCACGGCGGCAGGCGCTACGCCCGCACCGCGCGGTTGACCGAAGGCGTATCGCGATCGGTCTCGCGAGACTTCTTGCCGCGCCAGAGAACGCGCAGCGGCGTACCCGTAAAGCCGAGCTGCTCGCGGAACTGGCGCTCGATGTAGCGGCGGTAGTTGTCGCTAAAACGCTTCGGATCGTTAACGAACAGCGCGATCGTCGGCGGCTCGGTCGAGACCTGCGTGCCGTAGTAAATCTTGCCCTGGCGACCCTGGCGGCTGGTCGGCGGCGACTTCCACATCACCGCATCTTCGATCACTTCGTTAATCACCGAAGTCGTGACGCGGCGCTTGTGCTCCGAGTACGCGAGGTTGACGGAATCGAGGATTTTCGGGACGCGCTGGCCGGTCAGGGCGCTGACATAGATGCGCGGAGCCCAGCCGACGTAGTAGAACTTGTCGTCGAGCTTGCGGTTGTACTCGTTAATCGTGTAGGTGTCTTTTTCGATCGCGTCCCACTTGTTCACCACCACCACGCAGCCGCGCCCATCGTCGATGATGCGCCCCATCAGCTTCTGGTCTTGCTCGGTGATGCCGTCCACCGCGTCGATCGTCATCAGCACCACATCGGCGCGGCGAATTGCCTTAAACGCGCGGTTGATGCTGAAAAACTCCGTGCCGTAGTCGATGTGCTTTTTCTTGCGAATTCCGGCGGTGTCGATTAAGCGGTAGCGGGTTTCGCCGCGCTCGACGAGCATATCGATCGTGTCGCGCGTCGTGCCGGAAATCGGGCTGACGATCGCTCGCGTCTCGCCGACGAACGCATTCAGCAGGCTGGATTTACCGACATTAGGACGGCCGACGATCGCCACCTTCACTTCTTCGATATCGGGCAGCTCCGAGGTCTCGGGCAGGTGGGTAATCATCGCATCGAGCAGGTCGCCGACGCCGCTGCCGTGGATGCTCGACAGTGGGAACGGCTCGCCGAGTCCGAGGCTCCAGAACTCGCCCGCAAAGGACAGACCCTGCTCGGGCGACTCGCATTTGTTCACCGCCACGAGGATTGGCACGCTCTGGCGACGCAGCCACTCGGCTAGCTCCAGGTCTGCCGCCGTCGCGCCCTGCTGGCCGTCTACCACGAGGATGGCAACGCTGGCTTCCTGGAGCGCCGTGAACGCCTGCTCGCGGATGTAGGGCAAAAATTCCGTGTCGTCGTCGAAGACGATGCCGCCAGTATCGACCACTTGGAACTCGCGATCGCACCAAAAGGCGGGCTTGTAGGTGCGATCGCGCGTCACGCCCGGTTCGTCGTGGACGATCGCGTCTTTGCCGCCGGCCAACCGGTTGACGAACGTGGATTTCCCGACATTCGGGCGACCAATAATTGCAACGATCGGGAGAGCCATAACAAATATCAGGCCAGCACAATTGCCAGCCGCAAAGTAGAGAGTGGATTGCAGGAGAGCGCAGTGGAGATCGCGTGAAGCGGGACGATCGTCTACGGCACTCAGTCGGCGCAGCAAACCCGAGATGGGCGCGGCTTCGGGGAAAATGCTTGTGGCGCGAGCCCGCATTTTTAAAGTGCGTCGGGCTCCGCTGGCGAAACGATCGCGTCAAGTCGCGGGGTCTAGGGCTTTGTACCGGTTAGGGCGAGCGCCGCATTTCGGCGCAGCAGCCGGACTTTGGCAAACCTTAAGATAGCTAATCCTACTCGATCTTTCCCGATCGACCAAATTCAAGATTTTCCAGGTTCCAGGATTCTTACCGATCCGGAGAAGTCGAAATTTTGGGGAAAGTTACGACTTCTGGGATATCGCGATGATTTTGTGGCAAAGATCTACGAGCTGACCCGACCCGTCATTGGCGAACTGGCGATCGCGCCCTCCTTCACCGGGATTCGCCCCGCCTGATAGGCCAAGCGTCCCGCCTCCACGGCTAAACCCATCGCCCGCGCCATCGCTGGAGCGTCGCTCGCCAGCGCGATCGCGGAGTTGATCAGTACTGCGTCGGCTCCCAGTTCCATCGCCTGTGCCGCCTCGCTGGGCGTGCCGATGCCCGCATCCACCACCACCGGAATGTTGGCGTTTTCGACGATGATGCGCACGTTCGCCGTCGTCTGAATGCCCTGGCCGGAGCCGATCGGCGAGCCCAACGGCATCACCGTCGCGCAGCCGGCATCCTCGAGGTGCTTCGCCAAAATCGGATCGGCGTTGATGTACGGCAGCACTGCGAAACCTTCTTTGACGAGCTGTTCGGCGGCCTGGAGCGTGCCGATCGGGTCGGGCAGCAGATACTTCGCGTCGGAGATCACCTCCAGTTTGACGAAATTGTTGTCCTCCTGGCCGAGGAGCTTCGCCATCTCGCGACCGAGGCGCGCGACGCGAATCGCTTCGTCGGCGGTTTTGCAGCCCGCCGTGTTCGGCAGCATCCAGACTTTTCCCCAGTCGAGCGCGTCGGCCAGCCCTTCATGGCCGGGGGCGTTGGTTTGGACGCGGCGGACGGCAACGGTGACGATCTCGCAGTCGCTGGCGTCGATGCTGCGGCGCATGTCGTCGAAGTTGCGGTATTTGCCGCTGCCGGTCATCAGGCGAGATCGGAAGGTACGACCGGCGATCGTCAGGCGATCGGCGTCGGCTTCGCTGGCGGTTTCGGCGGCAGTGGCGATCGCGGCGGCGGTGGAGGCAGTCATCGGCTGTGCGGGGGGTGAAGGACGATCGAAGCGGTGCGGATCGAAGGCAGCAAGCAGCGGGTCGGCGCGGTCGGTCTCGATTAGATCGGCGAGCAGTTTTGCCGTGACGGGCGCGAGCAGGATGCCGTTGCGATAGTGGCCGGTGGCGAAAATCAGATTGTCGCAGTGGCTGTATCCCAGCAGCGGATTTTCGTCGGGCGTCGCCGGTCGGAAGCCCCACCAACACTCCTCGATCGCCATATCTTTCAAGGCCGGGTAGAGCGCGATGGCGCGTTCCAGCAGCGCCTGCATCCCGGCGGGCGTGTTCCCCGGCGCGAAGTCCACGTCCTCGCTGGTCGCGCCGATCACGATCGCGCCGTCGCGGCGGGGCACGATGTAGGTGCTGCGCCCGAACAGCACGCGGTTGAGCGCTCGCGTTCCGTCTACTACCGGCGCGCGCACCGACAGCATCTGGCCCTTTTGCGGTACGACGGGCACAGGCAACAGCTGATGCGTCCAGGCTCCGGCGGCGATGACGTAGCGCTCGGCGGTGGCGAACCCGGCGCTGGTTTGCAGTCCGGTGACGCGCCCGCCCTGCTGGACGATGCCCTCGACGTTGATGCCTTCGCGCAGGTCTACGCCCAGCTCGATCGCCGCTTGCCGCAGCACGGCGTAAATTGCACGGTTATCGACCTGGCCGTCTTCGGGGAACCACCAGCCGCCGACGATCGCCTCGCCGAGTCCGGGCTGGATGCGGTGGATGGCGTCGCGATCGAGCCAGTGGGCAGTGGCCTCGGGAGGCGAGCTGCGATCGACGTCGTTTGCGGCGCGCGGCGAGAGGATGCCGCACGGCCAATATCCGGCATCGAGCCCGGTCAGCGCTTCGAGCTTGGCCGTCCACTCGGGATAGAGCGATCGCGACTGCACGCACAGGTCGAACATCGGCCCCGCTGGGATGCGCTCGGCCTGGGGTGCGAGCATTCCGGCGGCGGCGCGGGCGGCGGCTTGCTGTGAGTCACGACCGAACACCGTTACAGAGAGGCCGCGCTGTTTTAGTTCTAAGGCGAGGGCAAGGCCGATGATGCCGCCACCGACGATCGAAATCTCGTTAGTCATTGAGGTGCGTAAATGCGGCAGAGCGAAAGTGAGGTTGGGGGCGCGGGGCTCGATCGACAGCCACTGTCTTCAGAAAGCGTTTTAAAAGTCTTCTCAAAGCCTTGTGGCGTATGGGCTTGAGCGACTTCGATCGGAATCGCTGCGATCCTTGCCAG
This sequence comes from uncultured cyanobacterium, assembly GCA_937899645.1. Taxonomy (GTDB): domain Bacteria; phylum Cyanobacteriota; class Cyanobacteriia; order Cyanobacteriales; family Geitlerinemataceae; genus RDYZ01. The sequence goes on from CALCCD010000113.1 coordinate 45,179, forward strand.
TCAACGGGTCTAGCGAACTTTTCAAACACTTTCTCAGGCTCGACCTACGCGCGCCATACAAAAACCCACCGTTCTACCAAAGACCGGGCACGGGGGTCGGGGTCGGGGCTGGGGTCGGAGCTGG
>CALCCD010000114.1 GCA_937899645.1 uncultured cyanobacterium
GCCGATTTCTCTCGCAAGTTCGATGCATTTCTCCTGGAACGCGATCGCCTCTCGCACCTGACCCAAAGCCCGATACGCCTCCCCCACCGCAGTCAGCATCGCCCCGTAGTACTGATCCGCCTCATCCCGCCAAGCCGCAAGCATCTCCTCATACAGCCGAATCAACGTTTGCCGGTAGCCCCGACGATCGAGCCAGGTATGCAAACACGCCTCACTACGTCGATCGTCCCGCACCGTATAAAACGCCCGCTCCAACGCCCCCACCTGCACGTAGTGGTGCACCAGCTCCCCATACTCCGCAATATCTCCCTCCACCTCCCACGCCTCGCACGGCAGCCTGCGCCCCTCGAACACCGCGATCGCCCGATCGTGCGCCGGTTCCACGCCCAGACTCTCCACATACCGCGCCACCAACGGCTCCACCCGATAGCGCCCGTCCTCCAGCCGCCGCAACAACGACCGATCGCCCAACCCCACCAGCTCCCGCCACGCCTCCTCCAGCGTCACCCCATCCCACATCCCCGCCGCCAACTCCCGATCGATCGGCACGCGATAGACGCACAGCCGTCCCAAAAACTTCCGCTGCAACGCTGAAAGCTGCGCCCAATGCCGCTCCAGCAAAAACGCCAGCGACGCCGAATCCATCCCGCGATGCTGCCCCGTCGGCGTAGACGCGATCGCCTCGAACGCCAGCAGCTCCCGCGCCTCCGATCGGGTCAAATCCCCACCGCACGCCAGCCCCAAATAGCTCGCCGCTAACCGCAACGTCAGCGGATGCCCGCTCACCAGCTCCGACAACCGCGTCAGCTCCTCCGCCGAGCCACGCACTCCCGCCGCTGCCAAAAACTCCGCCCCCGTTATTGCGTCAAACCCGCTCAACGGTTCCCAGCTCGCCGCGTTCATTTCCAGCCACAGTCGAGGCTTCACCTGACTCGTTACCAGCAGCGCACTTTTACCCGCCACCCGCGACCAGTCCGCCCAAAACTCCCCCACCGACCGATCGCGCCAGCCACGCCCCTCCGTCAGCGCCGTTTCCAGATTGTCCAGCACCATCAAACAGCCCGCCGTCGCGCCCAGCGTCAGCGCCGCATTGCGCCGCTCCTGCGTGTCCAGCCCCGCCAAATCCCGCGCCGCCCTGCCGCCCAGCCCCGTCAGCATCGCATCGGCGATCGCATCCACCGTCGGCGCGCTGCTGAAATCGAGCCACAGCGATCGGTCAAAGCCCAGCTCCGACGCTTCGGCGTAGAGCTTCGCCGCGATCGTCGTTTTGCCCACCCCGCTGATGCCCGTGATGCCCGCGATCGTTCCCGGCTTCAGGCGATCGCGAATCGTCGCCGTCACCGCGCGGGGCTGTTGGTGCGGCGCGGGCTTCGGCGGCTGGGTTAGGAGTACCGTCGCGCCCGTCGGCGGTTGGGGTGGCGTTGCGCCGAGGTTGAGATCGCCGCCGACGTTGCCGATGCTGCCGATCGCGTTGACGGAACTATCGCGCATTCCCTCAAAATTTTGTTCGTTCTGGCGATCGGGCATGGTTGCAGGGGGGCGAGCGTGACTCGATCTTAGTGAATCAGCAATAGACTTGTTGCACGAAGATTTTGGGCTCGGAAAAAACGAAATCTCGAAGGCTGAGCGGAGTCGTTCGCGAAGCGTCGGCCTCGCCGATAGCCTGGGTGATATCGCGAAAAACGGCCGCACTATTCGCTGCGCGAAGGCTACGCCAACGACTCCGCTCAGTGCTCGAATCCCGACTTTTGCGATCCGTGCAAGAGGTCTAATGTTCGATCGGGCGCTCTGGAATCGCCGACCTGCGACCAGTGCTGCACCTCGTGCCCGCCCTCTCGCAGCGCCGCGACCCACAGCGGCGAGAGGTTCATGTCGATGAGGATTTCATGTGGCCGCAAACGGCACTTCGATCGCCAAAGCCGTCTCGGACTTCGGCTGCTCGCGACTCAGCCGACCCCGAATCGCGCCCCACAGCTTCTTTGAAAGCGCGATCGCACCCTCCGTCACGCTCTGGCCGCTCTTCTGCACGGCCCCGGCCACAAACAGCGTCGCCAACCCCAAAGCCGTCAATGGTTCGATCGCCATCGTTTCACTCCACGCACAACAGCCCTAGGGTAGCGAGCCGATCGCGCGATCGGGTCTTGCTGCGGTACACCGGGCCGATCGCCGATTACTCGGATTCTTCGGGGTAGCGACCGGGCTGGACTTCTAGCGTCACCTCGCTGCCGTCGCGCATCACCTTCACCGAAAGCGAGCCGCCGATCGAGCTGTCCTCGACGCGGGCCTGCACGTCTGCCGCCGTGGCGATCGCCGTACCGTCGATGGTCAAAATCACGTCTCCGGGCTGGAAGCCACTGGCGGCGGCGGGCGAGTTCGGCAGTACCTGCAAGATCAGCACGCCCGCCTCGCGCGTCACCTCGAAGGGTAAGTTGCTGTCGGTGTTGAGTTCGTCGCGCACCTCTTCCGATAGGTCGAGCATCTGGATGCCCAGGAACGGGTGCTCCGCCGAGCCGCTGGTGGAGATTTGCGTCGCGACGCGCAGGGCGGTTTCGATCGGGATCGCAAAGCCGAGACCCTGAGCGTTGGCGCGGATGGCGGTGTTGATGCCGATCACCTCGCCGCGATCGTTGAGCAAGGGGCCGCCGGAGTTGCCGGGATTGATCGCCGCGTCGGTCTGGATGAAGCGCACGCGCTTGTCGCTGATGCCCACCTGGGCGCTAGAGCGGCCGATCGCGCTGACGATACCGACCGTGACGGTGTTGTCGAGGCCGAGGGGGTTACCGATCGCGATCGCCCACTGGCCGGGGATCAGCGTCTCCGCCGTACCGATCGGCGCGACGGGTAGGTTTTGCGCCTCGATTTGAATCACGGCCACATCCGTCAGCGTATCTACCCCCAGGACTTTCCCCTCAAAGGTGCGCCCGTCTTTGAGCGTGACATCCACCATGTCAGCTCCTTCAACGACGTGGGCGTTAGTGACGATGCGGCCGTCTTTGCTCAGGACGAAGCCCGAGCCCGTACCCCGCTCGACGCGCTCGTCGGGCGTACCGAACTCATCGGCGAAAAAGCGACGAAGCAGTTTATCCGGCACGCGAGGCGCAACGGTGCGGGCGGCGTCGATACGCACGACCGTCGGGCCGACGCGCTCGACGGCGCTGGCGATAAAGTTGGAGGGTTGGGGCGTTGCTGCCGGGGCGGAAGAGTCGGGATCGATCGGCTCGGGCAGCAGGGCGACGCTCTGGGCCGGATTGGTTTGGGATGGATCGCTCTGGGCCGCGCCGCTGTCGGCGGGGAGCTGCCGACTGACCGCCACGCCGATGCCGCCGCCAATGGCGAGCAAAACGAGGGCGGTGATGGCGGGCTTAAGAGATAGGCGCATGAATTTGAGGCGCGTTGGATCTGGGCTGGAAGTGGGATGAAGCTGGGCGAGCACTCTCTTCCTATTCTAGAAGGTTGTCCGGGCCTGTTACCAAGTCGCGCCCGCCCGCCTGCGACGGCGTCGGCCGATCGCCCGACTCAGCGGCAAACCGAAGCGGCTAGAGTCTCGGTCGAACGAGGGCTAGAAGCCCGCAATGGCCCCTAAAGAATGCCGCTGAGGTCGAGGATGTCGTACGTCCCGAAGAGCTTGAGGACTTCGGTATGGGCTACGAGGTCGTTCAAGGCGGCTTGCCAAAGTGGACGATCGTCGCGCTCGGCAGCCGCGATCGCGCAGTCGATAAAGAATAAATACTCGCCCAGCAGCCGCTTGGTGGGCCGCGACTCGATGCGGCTCATATTGATACCGCGACTGGCGATCGTCGTCAGCGGATCGAGCAGCGCACCGGGGGCGTTGTTCGGGAGGCTAAAGGCGATCGAAACGTGGTGCGATCCCGGCAGCTCCGGCCAGGGCAGCGGGCTATCGCTTTGGGAGACAGTCCAAAAGCGGGTGCAGTTATCGGGGTAGTCGTTAATTGGATGGGCGACGATCGGCAGGTTGTAGAGCTGGGCAGCGCGGGGCGAGGCGATCGCGGCGGCAGTGGGCTCGGCTTCGAGCAGGCGCAGGGCATCGGCGGTGGAATCAGTGGAGCGAGCTTCGGCCTGGGGCGCGCGATCGGCGAGCCAGTTTTTGCACTGGGCCAGCGCCTGCGGGTGAGAGTAGACGGCAGTGAGTTCGTCGGGCGCTGGCGTGGGCGAGATTAGGGCGTGCTCGATCGGCAAGACGATCGCCTGTCGGATCGTCAGCCCGCCTGCCGGTTCGTTCATCCGATCGCTCAACTGCCACATCAAATCGAGCGTAACGGTGACGCTGCCCTGGATCGAATTCTCGACGGGGACGATCGCCAGGTCGGCTTCGCCGCGCGCGACGGTTTGCAGGGCGTTGGCAATGGTCTGCTGGGGCAGGGGCTGGCAGGGGCGATCGAAGTGTTTCGTCAGCGTGTCGGCGTAGGCGAGAGTGGCCGCTTCGGAATAGGTTCCAGCGGGGCCGAGGTAGGCGATCGTGATGGACATAGCCTGGAGTGGCGAAGGGCGCGTAGACTCTCTAGGAATACCAGAAGAGAGATCGAAACAGCCCGCGATCGCCGGGAATCGATCGCCGCACGAATCCGACTTGGCGCGTCGAGCAAACGACTAGACGGCGCGCTCTAGCTCCGGCAAATCCGTCGGTGCGGGCAGATCCGACGGTGGCTCGTCGTCCTCACCCGGAAGCCAGCCGATAAACGGCAGCGGCAGCAGCGTGCTGAGGTTCGTCACCAGCACCAGCAGCCACAGGTTCTCGAAGTTTTCCGGCGTGACGCCCATCCAGTGAGTCAAAATCGCGCCCAGCTCCTGCGATACCGCCCCGGCAATATTGAATACCGACATCAGCAGCGCGAACAGCGTCGCCTCGACCCCCGGCGGACACAGCCGTGCGGCCAGCACCAGGACTGGCATAAAGGCGATTTGCCCCACAACGGTCAGTACCAGGCTGTCGCCGAGGCTAAACCAGCGATCGTCGATGCCGATCGCGCGGTTGGCGTGCGTCACCAGAATTAGCGCTGTCATGCCTAGCGCCGTCGAAATCACGATCGACCAGCCGAAAATCTTCCGCAGCGCCACGGCCTTAAAGAACCGCTGAAACATCCAGATGCCCACCAGCGATGCCACGCTCGTCACCAGCCGCACGCGCCCGAGGAACTCCGGCCCGAAGCCCAGCTCGTTGGTCGAGAAGAAAAAGAAGGCCGAATCGGCGGAGGGCGTCGATTGCCAGAGGAATAGAAACAGCGTCGGAAGCCAGACGGCCTTTTGGCCGACGGCGGCTTTGAGCAGGCCGACCTGCTGCTTGACCTGGGAGAAGTTCGGGCGATCGTCGGTGCGCGCTTCGGAGATCAACACGGCGACGGCAGCGACGATGAGCGGGAATGTGGCCGTGATCGAGAACATCGTCTGAACGCTAAAGCGCTCCAGTAGCGCGCCGCTCAGGTAGGCCGTGATAATGCCGCCGATCGCCGATGCGCCCCAGCACAGCGACTGCAGCGCGCCCGCATCGCTCTGGGATTCCTGGCGCGCCCGCTCGACGACGAGCGAATCGACAATCACGTCGCTAATCGCCACCGACAGCGAGCTGAGGGCGATCGCGATCGTCGCCTCCCAGGCCGTATCGACCACCGTCGCCAGCGCCAACCACGATCCGGTTCCCAGCAGGCCCGCCAGCACCAAATACGTCCGCCGCCGGTAGCCGAACAGCGGCAGCCCGTCGGACAAGAAGCCAAACACCGGCTTGATCATCCAGGGCAGCGCCACAACCCCCAACAGTGCCGATACTTCCGCCGGAGACAGCGACAGGTCGTCTTTCAGGAAGAAGCTAATCGCCAGTCGTGCGAGGCCGAGGATGCCCTGAACGAAGTAAACGAGCAAAATCGCGGCCAGCTCGGGCGTGGGTTCGTTGCCGAGCAGCAGCTTGTCCCGCAGCGCGGTCTTGATGCGATCGGTCGTGCTGGGGGTCACGAGCATACGGTCTTAATTTTTCTTAATGCTGTTATCTATCATAGCGAGTCGCCGATCGACCGGACGAACCCGCGATCGGCGTCACTGCCCGACCGCCGGACTTCGGCAGCATTACACCCCGGCCATCGCAACGTCGCTGCCGGTTCGCAGCCAGAAGGCGATACTAAATACACTGAAGCACCGCGTGTCTTTTTTTGTGCCCTCGCGCCTTATGCCTCCGCGCCCAGCCGCGCAAACGAAGACCGACCCCGCTCGCTCCGCGACCAACTCAGCCCGACCCCTATGGCCGACCCCACCCTCGTCGAACGCTACCTCCCCGCCGCCACGCTCGAAAACCTGCGCCGCGCCGATCGCGACTGGGACGACCTGCGCCACGGACGCCTCTACACCCCGAAGGTCATCGCCTCGATCGATCGTGCCTTGGACGAAACTGAAAGCAAGGGCAAAAAAGGCAAGAAGAAATCCAACAGCGGCTACGACGTAACGATTTGCGGCGGCACGCTGGGAATCTTGCTCGGGGCCGTGCTGGCGCAGCGGGGCTGGAAAGTGCTGCTACTGGAGCGGGGCAAGCTGCGCGGGCGCGACCAGGAGTGGAATATTTCTCGTAAGGAGCTGCGCGAGTTCGTCGAGCTGGGACTGCTGACCGACAAGCAGCTCGAAACTGCGATCGTCACGGAATACAACCCCGCCCGCGTCGGCTTCCACGGCCACCCCGACCTCTGGATCGAGGGCGTGCTGAACGTCGGCGTCGATCCGGTGTATCTGCTCGACACCCTGAGAAAGCGCTTTATCAAGGCCGGGGGCGAGCTGTGCGAGGGCGTGTCGTTTGGCGGAGCGCTCGTCCATCCCGACGGCGTGACGGTGAAGGTGAGCGCTGACGGCGAGGACGCCGCGATCGAGACGCGCCTGCTGATCGACGCGATGGGACACCGATCTCCGATCGTCGCCCAAGCCCGCGACGGGGCCGCCCCGGACAGCATTTGTATGGTCGTCGGCAGTTGCGCCACCGGCTACAGCGAGGAGCAAAATAAGACCGGCGACCTAATGGTCTCGAACCAGCCGATCGCCAATCGCTGTCAGTATTTCTGGGAAGCGTTCCCCGCCCGCGACGGTCGCACGACGTACCTGTTCACGTACCTCGACCCGCAGCCCGATCGCTTCAGCCTGGAGTCTTTCGCCGAGGAATATTTGCGCCTGCTGCCGGACTACCAGGGCGTCGAATTGGACGATCTCGACTTCAAGCGCTTCCTGTTCGGCGTTTTCCCGGCTTATCGCGACAGCCCGGTGCGCCTTCCCTGGGATCGCGTCCTGGCGGTGGGCGACAGCAGCGGCGGTCAGTCTCCGCTGAGCTTTGGCGGCTTCGGCGCGATGGTGCGCCACCTGTCGCGGCTCGATCGCGCGATCGACGACGCCCTGCGCAGCGACACCCTCGATCGCGCCTCACTCCAGCTCGTCCAGCCCTACCAGCCCAACATCGCCGTCACCTGGCTGTTCCAACAAACCATGACCGTCCCGCTCGGCGGCTCCGAGCCCGACCCCGACGCGGTGAACCGGCTTCTGGGCTCGGTGTTCGGCGCGATGGCGCAGGGAGGCGATCGCGTCCTCAAGCCGTTTTTGCAGGACGTGGTGCAGTTTGGCTGCCTGTTCGAGGCGATGGCGCGGGCGACGGTGGCGGCTCCGCTGACGGTGGTGCGGGTGTTGCCGCAGGTCGGCCTCGGCGGGCTGCTGGACTGGACGCGGCACTTTCTGGGGCTGGGGCTGTATGGGGCGCTCTCGGCCTGGGACGCGCGGGCGGGCGTGTCGGAGCGCGTCGAGAAGATGGGGGATTTGCCGCCGGAGCGATCGTTTGCGTTGCGGCGCTGGCTGGAGGCGTTGCGCTACGGTTCGGGCGGGGATTATCACGATGAGTAGCGTGAGCGGTGGCGATGCTACGGGAAACTTTCGATCGAGTGTGCCAGATCGGTCGGCAGGCCAAACAGTCGAGCGGGCAAGAGTGATGCAGCGTTCCCCATCATTTGGTTTTTCGGATGGTTTTCCGGAAGCGGAAGATTGGCCGATCGCGCCGAAGCAGCCTCCAGAGATCGTATTTGCCGATCGCTGTAGGGACGGAGGCCCTCAAGGCGGGACACTTCAGGTTGGTTTGTCTGCGCCAAACGGGAAAGTCGTTTATCTCTTCTTCGATCGGTTTCTCGGTCGCCTGTGCCTGGGCTGGGACGAGAAAGATGTAAATGCCGCGTACATCAAGAAAGGCTCGAAGTTGGAGTTTGAGGCGTTTGGGTTTTTGGAGGCGGCAGTCGAAAATGCCAGACCCTACACGAAACGCTCGATATGTATGGCAGGAGTGGAAGAAGCTCTTGCAGAGGCGCGCGTCTACTCCTCTCTGCCTTTGAGATGAGTTTCGTAAATTCAAGCAACCCATCGGCGGGCGAAGGCCGGTTTTGCCCCCGCCCGCCGATCCGTCCTAGCAGCTACCCGAATACGGCCACTGCCAGTTCACGATTTCATCGCTGTCCTTGCCATGCTCGTGGGCGTGCGCCAAGGCTTCGATGATGTTGTTTTTCATCCGTTCCTTAACGTGGGCGGCTGCCGAACCCAGCTGCGGCACACGATCGATAACGTCAATCACCAGATTGAAGCGATCGACCTGATTGTGAATCGCCAGCTCCAGCGGCGTGTTGATATTGCCCTGCTCTTTGTAGCCGCGCACGTGGATGCGCTCTTGATTGGAGCGGCGGTACACCAGCTTGTGAATCAACCACGGATAGCCGTGGAAGTTGAAGATCACCGGCTTGTCGGGCGTGAACAGCGAGTCGAAGTCGCGATCGGAGAGGCCGTGGGGGTGTTCGCCCTCGGACACCAGCTTGAATAGATCGACCACATTCACGAAGCGCACCTTGAGCTGCGGGATTTCCTCGCGCAGGATCGCCGTCGCCGCCAGCGACTCCATCGTTGGAATATCGCCGCAGCAGGCCATCACCACATCGGGAATATCCGGCTCGGTACCGCAGTCGTCATTGCTCGCCCAGTCCCAAATGCCGATGCCCTTGGTGCAGTGCTGCGTCGCCTGCTCGATCGTCAGATATTGCAGGTGTTTCTGCTTGTCCGAGACGATCACGTTGATATAGTCCGTGCTGCGGAAACAGTGGTCGGCCACCGATAGCAGACAGTTGGCATCGGGCGGGAAGTAGACGCGCACTACGTCGGGGCTCTTATTGGTGACCAGATCGACATAGCCCGGATCTTGGTGGCTAAAGCCGTTGTGATCCTGACGCCAGACCAGCGACGAGAGCAGGATATTTAGCGACGAGACCGATCGTCGCCAAGGCACGTGATTGCGGCAAATATCGAGCCACTTCGCATGCTGGTTGAACATCGAATCGACGACGTGGGCGAAGGCTTCATAGGTATGGAAAAGGCCGTGGCGTCCGGTCAGCAGATAGGTCTCCAGCCAACCTTGCAGCGTATGCTCGCTGAGCATTTCCATCACGCGACCGTCTCGTGCCAGCTCCGAGCCGCCCTCGTCTTCGGGATAGATGTCCGCCATCCAGGCTTTCTTGGTGGCTTGGTAGACATCCTGCAAGCGGTTCGAGGCCGTTTCGTCCGGCCCCATTAGGCGGAAGTTGTCGGGATTGTCGCGAAAGATATCGCGCATCATCAGCCCGAGAACCTTGGTGTTCTCGAACTCCACCATTCCCGGCTGCTGCACGTCGATCGCGTATTCCTTGAAGTCGCGCAGATTCAGCGCCTTGCGCAGCAGGCCGCCGTTGGCGTGGGGATTGGCGCTCATGCGGCGATCGCCCGTCGGAGCCAGCGCCTTGAGTTCGGGAATCAGCGCGCCATTGTCGTCGAACAGTTCCTCGGGCTTGTAGCTCCGCATCCAGGCTTCGAGCTGCGCGATATGTTCGTCGTTGTCGTGCATTCCGCCCATCGGAACTTGGTGCGATCGCCAGAAGCCCTCGACCTTCTTGCCATCGACTTCGCGCGGCCCCGTCCAGCCCTTCGGCGTCCGCAGCACGATCATCGGCCAGCGCGGACGCTCGATCTTGCCGGTTTCGCGCGCCGTCTGCTGAATGGCCTTGATTTTGAGAATGCACTCTTCCATCACCGACGCCATCGCCTCGTGCATCCGATCGGGATGGTAGCCTTCGACGAAGTAGGGCGTGTAACCGTAGCCCCGGAAGAGATATTCCAATTCTTCCTGAGAAATCCGCGCCAAAATCGTTGGATTGGCGATTTTATAGCCGTTGAGATTCAGGATCGGCAACACCGCGCCGTCCCGCGCCGGGTTGATGAATTTGTTCGAGTGCCACGCCGTTGCCAGGGGGCCAGTTTCCGCTTCGCCGTCGCCGACGACGCAGGTGACGATCAGGTCGGGATTGTCCAGCACCGCGCCGTATGCGTGGGAGACGCTGTAGCCCAGCTCGCCGCCTTCGTGAATCGATCCCGGCGTTTCCGGCGTGACGTGACTGCCGATAAAGCCGGGGAACGAGAACTGCTTGAAGAAGCGCTGCATCCCTTCGATGTCTTCGCTTTTGTCGGGGTAGATTTCCGAGTACGTGCCTTCCAGATACACCGGCCCCAGGACGCCCGGCGCGCCGTGTCCCGGCCCCGCCATAAAGACCATATCCAGATCGTACTTTTTAATCAGGCGGTTGCAGTGGGTGTAGGTGAAGCTGAGCGCCGGGGACGCGCCCCAGTGGCCGAGCAGACGGTGCTTGATATGTTCGGCTTTTAGGGGCTCGCGCAGCAGCGGATTGTCGCGCAGGTAAATCGTGCCGACAGCCAGGTAGTTGCAGGCGCGCCAGTAGGCGTCGAGCTGCTGGCGTTCGCGTTCGGTGAGCGTAGCGTTGGGGGTGCGATCGAGCTGTTGGTACATGTGAAGGCTCCTAACAGGTCAAAATCTCGCGGTCGATGATGCCGCACTAAAAGTTAAGTGATGGTTAAACGCAAACTGTTAGGCGCAAACCAACGTGCATCGCCAACCGTTAGAACATTCGGATTTCGAGCATTTTTTATTTTGTAAAGCTCGAAGATTGCAACTCTTCGTAGCTCGATCCTATCCCACTAATTGCAGAGTTGCCGTCTTTCAATCGGAGAATTGTGAGAGATAAGTTAGATAGCCTCTCTTCACTCGCTCCGCTTATACTGCTCTTAAGGCTCGTGATGTAAACGTCGCTCGAAATATTGAGGGAATCTTAAGGGGAGATCTCTGGTTAAAGTGGAGCGAGCTGGCGAGCAATCCCACTCTATGAGAGAGGTTCGGCGTCTTTTGCGATCGCGATCGATTATCGAAATAACCAGAGAAGAGAGGCCGATTTCGATCGATCGGCTGGAGCAGATCGACTCGCTGATTTGGTCGGATGGCAAGGTGACGCATGAAGAATTGTGGGTGCTTTACGGCACAATCTACGACGCGATCGGAGATGCCGCGCTCGATCGCGAATGGACGGTCTATCGATGAGAATATGCGATCGACAAGGTGGCGATCTATGACGAAGTTCTCATTTCAAGACCTGCTGAAACCGACACGTTTGTTTCTTAAGATTGTATGAAAATTCTTGTTTTCAACGCCGGATCTAGCAGTCATAAGCTGTGTTTATTCTCACTAGAGGAAACGCTGAGTCGCGCGTCGCATTCGCTGCTCTGGAAGGCGCAAATCGACTGGTATCCACAGAGACGAGAAGCCACGATCGCGATCGAGTCCGGCGACGGACAAACCCGCGCGGAGACGACGAATTTCGACGCAAAGCGCGAGGTTTTGGCGCGCGTCCTGGCGACGATCGAGACTTCGGCCCCTCTTGACGGCAATCTCGATGGCAATCTCGATGCTGTCGGCCACCGCGTCGTCCACGGCGGCGATCGCTACCGGGACAGCACCCGCATCGACGCCACCGCCAAGCGCGAAATCGCCAAGCTGATCCCCTTCGCTCCGGCGCACAACCCCGTCAATCTCGAGGGCATCGACCTCCTCGAAAAAATTTTCGCAGGCGTGCCGCAGTTCGCCGTCTTCGACACCGCCTTCCACAGCGCCATGCCCTGCGTCGCTGCCACCTACCCCGGCGCGTACGACTGGTTCGATCGCGGGATTCGTCGCTACGGCTTCCACGGCATCAGCCACCAATACTGCACGCGGCGGGCCGCGCAGCTCCTCGATCGCCCGGTCGCCGACTTGAAGTTAATTACCTGCCATCTGGGTAACGGCTGCTCGCTGGCGGCGGTGGCCGGTGGCCGCAGCGTCGATACGACGATGGGATTCACGCCGCTGGACGGGCTGATGATGGGGACGCGATCGGGCGCGATCGATCCGGGTATCGCGGTTCACCTGCTGCGCGAAGGCATGTCGGCGGACGATCTCGATCGCGTGCTGAATAAGGAATCCGGCCTTAAAGGCATCTCGGGCGTATCCCACGATCTGCGCGAAATCGACGCGGCGATCGCGGCGGGCAACGAGCGCGCCCAGCTCGCGCTCGACCTGTTCGTGCATCGCCTCAAGGCGGGAATCGGCGCGATGCTCATGAGCCTCGGCGGGGTCGATGCGATCGTCTTCGCGGGCGGCGTCGGCGAGCATCATGCGGCGATCCGGGCGGCGGCGTGCGACGCGCTCGGGTTCCTGGGTGTGGAAGTCGATACGGTGCGAAATGAGGGTACAGCGGGCGATCGCGACATCACGACGGCGGACTCAACAGTGCGCGTGCTGGTGGTTCGCACCCAGGAAGAGCTGGAAATCGCCAGGGAATGCGTGCGGCAGCTGCGCGCCTAGCTTTCCTGTCGCTCGATCGGAATGTGAATCGCGAACTCCGTGCCGTCCGGCTGCGATCGACATTCGAGCCGTCCGGCGTGCTTTTCCACGACGATTTGGTGGCAAATCGACATGCCGAGCCCCGTGCCTTTTCCGGCGGGCTTGGTGGTAAAAAACGGATTGAAAATCTTGTCGCGGACGCGATCGCTCACGCCCGAGCCATTGTCGGCAATTCTGACCGCGATCCACCCTGCTTCGTTTGCTGTTTGAATCGTGATGCAGCCGCGATGGGGCTCGCTTTCGGTTAGGAAAGAGTGCTCGATGCGGTCTTCGATCGCGTCGATCGCGTTTGACAAAACGTTCATAAACACCTGATTGAGTTCGCCGGGGCAGCACTCCACCAGCGGCAGTTCGCCGAAGTCTCGCCGCACTTCGATTTCGCCCCGACCGGGTATGGCTTTTAGGCGGTGCTGGAGAATCAGCAGCGTGCTGTCGAGACCTGCGTGTAGGTCGGCTTCTTTCGAGACCGCTTCGTCCATGCGCGAGAACGTCCGCAGCGACAGGACGATATGGCGAATGCGATCGGCCCCGACCTTCATCGACGCGACTAATTTCGGCAAGTCCGCACGCAGAAAGTCGAGGTCGATTTCGGTTGCTTTTTCGACGATGGCGAGTGGCGGTTCGGGGTAGTGCGTCTCGTGAAGATCGACGAAATCGAGCAGGTCGTTGGCGTGGCTCTGCATGTAGTCGAGGTTGCCGTAAATAAAGCTGACGGGATTATTAATTTCGTGGGCGATCCCGGCGACGAGCTGGCCGAGGCTCGACATCTTTTCTGCCTGGAAGAGCTGTGACTGGGTGCGTTTTAGTTCTGCTAAAAGCTCTCGGAGCTGAATGGTTTCGCGGTGGAGCTTTTCGTTGGCTTCTTGTAGCTCTCGGGTGCGGCAGGCGACCTGTTCCTCGAGGAAGGCTTCGATTTGTTTCTGTCGCTGGAGGGCCTGCCGCTGCTGAGTCACGTCGCGCAGGACGAGAACGACGCTCGAAGTGTCGTCTTGCGGGCTGGAACTCGTGTCAATTTCAACGAACGACCAGGCAATTTCGAGGACGATCGCACGATCGCCATTCCGAAACTCGAAGTCACGCTTATCGTGCGCGCCCGTCGTCTGGGCGATCGTTACCGGGTGTGCGTCTTCGGCTATGGGTTGGCCGCCCGCCCACAGCGGCAGGCAGGCGAGCGCGCTCTGCTCGAGCAGAAACAAACGCGGGCGGCCGAGGAGCTGCTCGAACGAAGCATTACACCACTTGATTTTGCCCACGGCATTCGTCCAGACGATGCACTCTTCGATCGTACTCAGCGCGATTTCCATCTTGCTGAGGGTCGCCCGCAGCCGCCCGATTTGAGAAGTTTGAGATTGACGGTCTAACACGAAAGCCTCAGTGGGAACGCTATTCAGTCTCTAAAGGTCGTAGCGTCGCGGCAAACACCCAGCTTCCGTTCTGTTTCTCGGCCACGATAAAGTGTTCGGACTCGATTTCGCGCCCGTCTTTGGTCACGGCCTTGAGGTTCAAAGGATGATTGAGGATTGTAGACGTGCCCGTTGCCGAAAAGCGGGAAAACCCCAGGTTGTGGGAATCTCGAAAAAAGACGGGCAGAATGACCGTCAGCGGCTGGCCGACGATCTCTACCAGACTCCAGCCGAACACCACCTCGAACTGGGCGTTTACGTTAGTAATGACCCCTTCCGAGTCGGCGACCACCACCGGCACGTCACGTTCTTTCAATTGCTCGATCGTCGGTGTCGTCATGGCTGTTTTATGGGTCGCGCTGCTGCGGTTAACGCGCGATATTTTCGACGATGTTTCCCTGCCATTCGCGCGCGAGCTGCGCGGTTGGGAATATCTGGAAGCTGTTGGCTCGATCTGTCGAATGTTAGCCCTTCATGCATATTGCAAAAATAGGTAGTGATGCAACCGTAATGGTATTCCCGGCTTGAGTTGCCGAATTGCAACGGTTTCAGCAGTCAGGGAGCATTACGCTGCATTACTACCCAAAAATACAGCTCGATCGATCTCCAGTCGGTATATTTGCCGCTCGTTGAGTAATATTTTAGAGGACTTTGGACGCCGCCAGAACGTCAACTGCAGACCGAATCAGAACCCGGAATTGACTTCGCCAGTGTGGCCCTCGTGACCGCTAATCGCGCCGGGCGGACGATCGGCGTTTTTCCCAAGACCGCCGCTCGGTCAGCCTTCTATGGGAGGCTCGCCAGCAACCCCGTAAAATCGAAAGCGCAGTCTTCGAGCCAGTTCCGCGTGTCGAATCCTACTTTCCTCTTGGTTGACGGTCACTCTCTCGCCTTTCGGGCGTACTATGCCTTTGCGAAAAATCGTGACGGTGGCTTAAAAACTTCCACAGGCGTGCCGACGAGCATCTGCTTCGGCTTCCTGCGATCGCTGCTCGACACCATCGAGGCGCAAACCCCTGAGGCCGTCGCGATCGCCTTCGACACTAGCAAGCCCACCTTCCGCCACGAAGCCGACGCCACCTACAAAGGCACGCGATCGGAAACACCAGAAGACTTCATCCCCGATATCCAAAACCTGGAACGGCTGCTGCAAGCGTTCGGCTTCACCACCGTCAAAGCGCCGGGATACGAGGCGGACGATATCCTCGGGACGCTCTCGAAGCAGGCGGCGGACAGCGGTTACACTGCGAAGATCCTCAGCGGTGATCGCGACCTGTTTCAGCTCGTCGGCGGGGCGCGATCGGTGCTGTATCTCAGCAACGCCTACGGGCGCGGGCGGGCCGGATCGGCCTCGGAGTTCGATCGCGATCGGGTCGTGGAGAAAATGGGCGTGCCGCCGGAGCAGGTGATCGATTTCAAGGCACTGTGTGGCGACAGCTCGGACAATATTCCCGGCGTCAAGGGCATCGGCGAGAAGACGGCAGTAAAGCTGCTGGCGCAGTATCCGACGCTGGATGAGGTGTACGCGGCGATCGACAGTGGCGATCCGGAGCTGAAGGGCGCAGTTCGCAAGAAGCTGGAGGCCGATCGCGAGGCGGCTTATCACTCGCAGTTTCTCGCGAAAATCCTCGAGGACGTGCCGCTGGAGGTGACGATCGAAGATTTCAAGCTGACGGGCTTCGACGAAGCGCAGGTCGCGCCGCTGCTCACCGAGCTGGAGCTGAATTCGTTTCTCAACACCGTAACGCGCCTGCAAGAGAAATTCGGCGGCGCAGCGGTGGCAACCACCAGCAGTAAACCCGTCCCCACCGACGACGGCGACACCTGGTTCTTTAGCGCAGAAGATACCGACACCGCGATCGCCGACGCGCCCCAAGCGGCCAATATCGCCCCGCAGATTATCGACACCCCCGAGAAGCTGGCAGCACTGGTCGTACTGCTCGAAAATTGCACCGACCCCGATCGCCCCGTCGCCTGGGACACCGAGACCACCAGCCTCAAACCCTGGGACGCCGAACTTGTGGGCATCGGCTGCTGCTGGGGCGACGCGCCAGAAGAGGTTGCCTATATCCCCGTCGGCCACAGCTGCCCAACTACCGAAAGCAACCTCGATTGCCAGTACGCGCTCGACGCGCTGCGCCCGATCCTGGAGTCGGCAGACTATCCTAAAGCGCTACAAAACGCCAAGTACGATCGTTCGATCTTTCGCTGCCAAGGCGTTGAGCTGCGCGGCGTGGCTTTCGACACGATGCTCGCCAGCTACACCCTCGATCCGGAGAACACCCACAACCTCACCGATTTATCGCTGCGCTATCTCGATATCGCAGCCGAAAGCTACAAAGACCTAGTTCCCAAGGGCAAGACGATCGCCGATCTGCCAGTTGCCGACGTGGCGCGCTACTGCGGCACCGACGCCCACACCACGTTTCGACTGGTGGCAGAGCTGAAGCGCGAGCTGGCCGATCGCCCCGACGCCGATCGCGTCTTTAGCGAGCTAGAGCTGCCGCTGGAGCCAGTGTTGGCGGATATGGAACACGTCGGGATTAGCATCGATCGCGACTACCTTGGGAATCTTTCCGAACAGCTCGGTACGCAGCTCGCCACCCTGGAGGCCACCGCCTACGACACCGCCGGGGAAGAGTTCAACCTCAATTCACCGAAGCAGCTCAGCGAGCTATTTTTCGAGAAGCTCGGTCTCGATAAGCGCAAGAGCCGTAAAACCAAAACCGGCTACTCCACCAACGCCGCCGTCCTCGAAAAACTCCAGGGCGACCATCCGGTGGTGGACTCGATCGTCGAGTTTCGCACCCTGGCCAAGCTCAAATCGACTTATGTGGACGCGCTGCCGACGCTGATCCAGCCGCAAACCGATCGCGTCCACACCGACTTCAACCAGGCCGTCACCGCCACCGGACGCCTATCGTCGTCCAATCCCAACCTGCAAAACATCCCCATCCGCACCGAGTTCAGCCGCCAGATCCGCAAAGCCTTTCTGCCGCGATCGGGCTGGCAGCTCGTCGCCGCCGACTACTCGCAAATCGAGCTACGCATCCTCGCGCATCTGAGCCAGGAGCCGGTACTCGTGGAAGCATATACCACCGGCCAGGACGTACACGCCCTCACCGCCCAGCTCCTCACCGACAAGGACGATATCAAGGACATCACCACCGAGGAGCGCCGCTTGGGCAAAATCATCAACTTCGGCGTGATTTACGGCATGGGCGCACATCGCTTCGCGCGCGAGGCGGGCGTCAGCACCAGAGCGGGGAAGGAATTTATCGAGCGTTACAACGAGCGTTACGCCAAGGTATTCGGCTATCTGCAAGACACGAAGAAACGGGCGATCGCCAACGGCTACGTGGAGACGATTTTCGGGCGGCGGCGCTACATGAAGTTCGACTCGAAGCGCCTGCGAGAGATGCGGGGCAGCGATATCGAGGCGATCGACCTCAGTCACCTGAAGAAGCTGACGATGTACGATTCGCAGCTCTTGCGGGCGGCGGCGAACGCGCCGATCCAGGGGTCGAGCGCGGATATCATCAAGCTGGCGATGGTGAAGCTACATCAGGCGCTGGCAGGGTACGAAGCGCGGCTGTTGTTGCAAGTACATGACGAGCTGATTTTGGAGGTTCCGCCGGAGGAGATCGATGAGGTTGTAACGCTGGTGCGATCGACGATGGAGTCGGCGGTGGCATTGAGCGTGCCGCTGGTGGTGGAGGCGAGTGCGGGGGCGAATTGGATGGAGGCGAAATAGGCAGATTTGGCGGGTTAAGCTAAGCGAAAGTCGAGCGGGTAAAGCGATGACATTACAGGAAGTCGAGCGGGCGGTGGCTCGGTTGTCGCCGGAAGAGTTGGCGGCGTTTCGCGCTTGGTTTGTGGCGTTCGATCGCGCGAGTCGGCCAGCGGAAGGTCTGATGCCGCTGAAGGCGTTGGCGGGGATTTGCAGCGACGATCCGATCGTTATCGACGATGCGGGAATTTCGGACGATCTTGACGATTGGGGGCAGCCGTTGGACGGCGAATAATGCGCTACCTGTTGGATTCCAACGTGGTGATTACGTATCTCAATCGCCGCTCTACTGTTTTGGTCGATCGCTTCTTGGCAACGCCGACGGAGGATATTGCGCTGTGTTCGGTGGTGCGGGCAGAGTTGCGTTACGGGGCGATGCGAAGCCGCGATCCGCAGCGGACGATCGCGCGGCAATCGCAGCTCATCGACCGTTTTCTGTCGCTGCCGTTTTGCGATCGGGCGGCGGATATTTTTGGTGAGGAGCGGGCGAGGTTGGGTCGGCTGGGTACGCCGATTGGCACGCGCGATTTGCAGATCGCCGCGATCGCGTTGGCGAATCAGTTGACGCTGGTGACGCACAATCTACGTGAGTTCGAGCGGGTGCAGGGTTTGGCGTTGGAGGACTGGGAAGTACCCTGAGACTTAGGAATGGTGAGCCAGTTTTGCGGAAATTCAACCGAAAATATCCGCCAACTCCAACTCAAATCCTGGCAAAACCGGCTCCGCACTCACTCTCGCTACATCGACTAAAACCTCTACCGCCACCCCAGGTCGAGACACCTCCACACGCCGCTCCGCCGGGTCGAGCAGCCATCCCAACTCCGTCCCGTTTTCGATATACTCCCGCATCTTCTCCCGCAAATCGCCGATCCGATCCGTCCGCGACCGCAGCTCGATCGCAAACAGCGGCGACAACGGCAAAAAACGCTCCCGCTCCGCCACACTCAGCCGCTCCCACCACGCATTCGGAATCCATGCCGCATCCGGCGCGCGATCGGCTCCATTTGGCAAATGAAACCCACCCGCAGAGTCGAACACGACCCCCAGCTTCGTTCGTCGATTCCATAGCCACAGCTGACCGCCAATACTGGAATTACGCCGTGAAGTCTCGCCACCCGTGGGAGCCATAATTACGATGTCACCATTAGAATTTCGTTCGATTCGCAGCTCGCGATTTGCAGCACACAGCGCGTAGAACTGTGCGTCACTCAGCGGCAAGTCGTGCGGCGTGGCAAGTGTGAGGTTGGCCGTAGAGAACATGAGAAACTCGCGATCGAAAATGCTCCGATCTCCAAGATAGCGCCAGCCATCCGTAACAACCCGATCGGCCAGAACTCGCGCGATAGCTTAATATCAGTCCGAATATTCACTCAGGCGTCAACAGCGCAACAGCGGGAGAACAGCAGATGGCAGCAGCAAGCGGCACGCAAATAGTCGGACTCCTCTTCGGTGGCCGATCGGGCGAACACGAAGTCTCGATCGTCTCCGCCGCCGCCATCTTTGCCGCGCTGCAAGACGACGCCAACCGCGCTCGCTACACCGTCCTGCCGTTCTACATCCGCAAAGACGGCATCTGGATGGGCGGCGACACGGCCAGCGCGGTGCTGAGCAGCAAGAAGCCGCTGGAGGCGGAAGAGGGCAGCGAAAACCGCCGCGATCGCTGGAACTTCCCCGCTGCTGCTGCTGACGTAGACGTATGGTTTCCGATTTTGCACGGCCCCAACGGCGAAGACGGCACGATTCAGGGGCTGCTGACGCTGATGCAGGTTCCGTTTGTCGGGTCGGGCGTGCTGGGCTCCTCGGTCGGCATGGACAAGATCGCGATGAAAGCGGCGTTCGAGAAAGCCGAGCTGCCGCAGGTTCCCTACGCGACGGTCGATCGCGCCGAGATTTGGTCGAACCCCTGCGTATTTCCGAAGCTCTGCGACGATATCGAAGCCGCGCTGGGCTATCCTTGCTTCGTAAAACCGGCAAACCTCGGTTCGTCGGTGGGCATCGCGAAAGTCCGCACCCGCGCCGAACTCGAGGCCGCGCTCGACAGTGCCGCCAGCTACGATCGCCGCATTGTCGTTGAAGCAGGCGTCACCGCCCGCGAGGTCGAGTGCGCCATTCTGGGGAACGACGTGCCGAAAGCGTCGGTGGTCGGCGAAATCACCTTCGAGAGTGATTTTTACGACTACGAAACGAAGTACACTGACGGGCTCGCTCAACTCGTGATTCCCGCCGAGCTGCCGGAGAAGGTGACGGCGAAAATTCGCGAACTGGCGATCGAGGCATTTCGCGCCGTCGATGCCAGCGGTCTGTCGCGAGTGGATTTCTTCTATGTGGAAACGACGGGCGAGCTGTTTTTGAACGAAATTAATACGCTACCGGGCTTCACGGCGCTGAGCATGTACCCGCAGCTCTGGGCGAACAGCGATGTACCGTTCCCCGAGCTGGTGCATCGCCTGATTCAGCTGGCGATCGAGCGAGCCCAGCCAGCGCGTTAGGCTAGAGCACTAAGGCGTAATACTGAAGCGGAGACTGTGGAACTACGGAGACCGCTGGGCGGGTTTTAAGTAATATCCCGCTGAGATTCCGGAAGAGCGTGACCTATCATGGAATCTAGAAGCTCGAGCGCCCGACTGTCGTTTCTGCCATCCGCCGACTCCAGTCGCCCTAACAGTCCCTGTTGGTTCGCGTAGCATCCCGACCTGCTTCCATAACGATCGACCCGTCGCGATTGCCCCGCAATGGTAAACACGTTCCTCAACGATGCCGGAAACGTGCTCGGAGCTTTGATGCGCTCCCAGGCGTCCGAAACGCTCGCCAAGCGCGTTCGAGAGCTGAGCGAAGCCGAGTTCGTTTGTCTGCTCGATTTCATCACGGCGGAGTTCCAGCAGTACCGCCGCGCGCTGGGCTTAATCGAGAACGAGACTTTAGAGACGATCCTCGAGCAGCTCGTCGATGCCTTCACGCTGCGTATCGGCCAGTGGTTTCAGGTCGAGTACATGACTGTGTTTCTGGTGGATGACGATCGCCACCAGCTCTGGGTTAGGCGCACCCAAAACGACGGTGAAGTGCGCGAGATTCGGCTGCCGGACAACGTCGGCATCGTCGGTTTTGTCGCCCAGAGCTGCCAGCACGAAGTCGTTAACGATCTCAGCGACCACCCGCGCTTCGATCCCGAAGTCGATCTGCCCCAGGGCTGCGATCGCGAGCATGCGACGAACCTGATGTACGTGCCGGTATTTGGCCGCAGCGAGCCCCACTCGGCGATCGCCGTCATCCAGCTCGTCAACCGCAAAAACGGCCAGGCGTTTGACGAGCACGATGTGGCGCAGATGCGTAACTTCGCTGCCTCGCTGAGCGTGCTGCTCGATAGCTGTCAGTCGTTCTATTCCGCCACGCAGAACCAGCGCGGCGTCTCGGCGCTCCTGAACGCGACCAGCTCCCTGGGTCAGAGTCTCGACCTGAAAGAAACCCTGCGCGGCGTGATGGAACAGGCGCAGCGGTTGATGAAAGCCGATCGCAGCACGCTGTTTTTGCTCTCCTCCGATCGCAGCGAGCTGTGGACGGAAGTTGCCAAAGCCGACGGCGCAACGATGATGGAGATCCGCATCCCCGCCAACCGGGGCATCGCCGGATACGTCGCCTCTACGGGCAAGCCGCTCAATATTCCCGACGCCTACCAAGATCCGCGCTTCGATCCTTCCACCGACAAGCGCACCGGCTACCACACGCGCAATATCCTTTGCATGCCGGTCTTCAACTCCGCGGGCGAGCTGATCGGCGTCACGCAGCTGATCAACAAGTTCCAAGGCAGCTTCACGCGATCGGACGAGTTCTTTCTAGAGGCGTTCAATATCCAGGCCGGTATCGCGCTGGAAAACGCCAAGCTCTTCGAGAACGTCAACCTCGAAAAGCAGTACCAAAAAGACATCCTGCAAAGCCTCTCTGACGCGGTGATTTCTACCGATATGCAAGGGCGCATCGTCACGATTAACGAAGCAGCGCTAGCGCTGCTGGGCTGCCCGATCGACCGCGACAAGGATAAATACCACCACCAACTCTGGACGGAGCGCCTGACGGGCATCCCGATTTGGGACGCGATTCCGATCGCCAACTTTCGCTTCCGCCTCGAAGACAGCCTCGCCAACGCCGCGCGCCACTACGTCCCCGAGCAGAGCGTCCGCGTCGGGCTCCACAGCCTGGACAACGACCCCGACGCCGCCGACCCGGAGCTGGCGACGCTGGTGCTCGTGATGCCCGATCGCCAAGATCCCGAAGTGTTCTACCCCTGGGGCAAGGCGGCTCCGGCGATCGCCGCCCACACCGAATGCAAACCGATTCCGCAGATCGAGGTGCAGACCGTCTCGCGCAGCCTCAACCTCACCGTGACGCCGCTGACCAACCCCGAGGGCGGCGTACGCGGCGGGCTGATCATCCTCGAAGACATCAGCCGCGAGAAGCGCATGAAGGCGGCGATGTATCGCTATATGACGCCGAAAGTGGCCGAGCAGGTGATGGCGCTGGGCGACGATCGCCTGATGGTGGGCGAACGCAAAGAAGTGACGGTGCTGTTTTCCGATATTCGCGGCTACACCAGCTTGACGGAAAATTTGGGCGCGTCGGAGGTCGTGACGCTGCTCAATCAGTACTTCGAGACGATGGTGGAGTCGGTCTTTACCCACGAGGGCACGCTCGATAAGTTCATCGGCGATGCGCTAATGGCCGTGTTTGGCGCGCCGCTGCCGCTGACCGAGAAGCATGCACTGATGGCCGTTCGCGCCGCGCTGGACATGCGCCGCCGCCTGGTGGAGTTCAACCAGCACCGCGTGATCGAAAACCAGCCGCTGATTCGCTTCGGCATCGGCATCGGCTCCGGTGAGGTCGTCTCGGGCAATATCGGCTCGCAGCGGCGAATGGACTACACGGCGATCGGCGATCCGGTGAACGTCAGCGCCCGCCTGGAGAGCCTAACGAAAGAGTATGGCTGCGACATCATTCTCAGCGAGGCGACTTACAAAAACTGCGGCGATGCCTTTTGGGTGCGCGAGCTGGATAAGATTCGCGTTAAGGGCAAGAACCGGGCGGTCAGTATCTACGAACTAATCGACGATCGCCGGGTAGATCTCGATTCGGTGACGACGAAATTCCTTTATTTGTACAAGGTGGGTCGAGAGGATTTCCTCGAGCGCAATTTCGAGCAGGCGCTAATGGTGTTCGAGGCCGCCCAGCAAATGCGCCCGGACGACCCAGCAGTGGCGCGTCATATCGAGCTGACGAATTTCTACATGGAGAATCCGCCGCCGGAGGGTTGGGACGGCGTGCGGACGATGACGCACAAGTAAAGCGCTGTTTTCATCAAGGCAAGGTTGCGCGTGCCGTTTTTTTACAGTCGCCCTAGCTAAACCGATCGAAGGTGAGATCGAGTCAAAGAGCGCCGATCGTCGTCTTTGGCGTGGCCTTCGCGAGGCGAATAGTGCGGGTTTGAAAAAACGCTGGTGAGCCCGTATGTCTCATCTTCGCTCCGGGCGATCGCAACTCGAAACAGACTCTAGGCGAGCCGCAATGCGATCGAGAATCGCGCTGTGATGGAGCGATCCCAACATGCAAAATCCGTTGCGATCGAGCCGTGAGTATTACCCCGATCGGCACTGAAGCGATCGGGGCATTGAATCGTACGGACAGACGATCTCGCTAGCCTTCCGCCCACTGCCGCGCCCACTCCAGCGTCGCCTGCACCTGCGTCATATCGCTCGCCTCGCAGTACAGTCGCAACACCGGCTCCGTGCCACTAAAGCGAATCAACAGCCAGCTATCGTCCGCCATACGGAATTTGTAGCCGTCCGGGTTCGTCATTTCTTTCACGGCCTTGCCCGCCACCTCCGTCGGCGGCTCCGTCGCGAGGCGATCGAGCAGCTTCGCACGCACGTCCATGCTCGCCAGTGGTAGGTCGATGCGATCGTAGCTAGCGTGGAACTTTGCCCGGTCTTGCAGCGCCGCGTACAGTTCGCTCAGATCTTTACCTGACTCGACCACGGCCTCTAGGACGTAGAGGGCCGAGAGTAGCGCGTCGCGCTCGGGGATATGGGTGTTGTAGCCGATACCGCCGGACTCTTCACCGCCCAGCAGCACATCGCCGCCCAACATGCGATCGGCGATGTACTTATAGCCCACCGGCGTCTCGAACACCGGCAGATCGTAGAGCGCCGCCACGCGCGGCATCAGGTCGGAGCCGCTGACGGTTTTGACCAGCTCGCCGCTCAGGCCGCGTCGTTCTGCAAGGTGTTGCAGCAGAATCGGGATGAGGATCTGCGAGCTGAGGAAGTTGCCCTTGCCGTCCACCGCCGCGATGCGATCGCCGTCGCCGTCGAACACCAGGCCGACGGTTAGCCCCGAACTCGTTTCGCCGTGGGCTTTGACTTTCGCGAGCATATCACCGAGGTATTTCGGCAGCGGTTCCGGTGCGCCGCCCCCAAAGGTCGGGTCGCTGTCGCTGCGCAGCTCGTTCACGGTTGCTTCGAGGATTTTGCCGACGCCGCCCGACGCCGAGCCATGCATCACGTCCACAAATACGGTCAGGTCGCCCGCCGCGATCGCCTTTTGGATCGCGCCGATATTGGCCTTGGTTCGCAGGTCGGCGCAGAATTCCGGCCAGGGGTCGAAGGTCTCAATTTTGCCAGGGGTTGCGGCCAGGGGGGTGTCTTTGCCTAGCTTGTCTTCAATTTTCTGCGTGATCTCCGGCGGAACCGAGCCGCCAAACGCGCCTTTAACTTTTAGCCCCAGATAGCTAGCCGGATTGTGGCTGGCGGTCATCACGATCGCGCCCAAGGCGCTGCGGTGCTTCGCCGCCCAGCTAAAGGCCGGAGTCGAAGCAAACGACTCGGAGAACAGCACGTCAAAGCCCGCCGCCGCGACCGCGTCCGCCGTTACCCGCGCGAAGTCTTCGGCCATAAAGCGGCGATCGTAGCCGACGATTACCGTGTTGCTACCGGTCGATTTTCCGTAGGTGTCCTTCAGGACTTGCGCGGCGATCGGGGCGACATGGGAGACGCGCTCGAAGGTGAACTCAGCGGCGATAACGCCGCGCCAGCCGTCAGTCCCAAAAGCGATCGGCTTGGCGCGGAAAGGGGCGGGAGATCCGTTCATGACATTGGGGAGAACAATTTAGACAAAACGAAGCAAACGGAAGAAACCGAAGCTCGGCGCACCTTGTGTGGACGAAAGGTTTTTCGGGTGCGATCCGGGCGGTAGGGCGGCGCTACAAACACCTGAGCGACCGCAAGCACCGGAATGACGCAGGCGACAAATCCAGTCTAGAGGATTCGTCTAAAATCGCCGCGATCCGGACGAACTCGGGGCACTGCCGTCGTTTCGGGGCGCGTGTTAACGTGATATTGCTCGAAATTCAGACTGACTCGATCGGGTCTCGTCAGGCTGCTGTTTTTTCGTTATCGGCAGTGCGACGATCGAGCCTTGGCGCTATGAAAGGGTTATCGCGGCCCGTCTGCCGCGAAACATCTCACCCGCCGGTCTCGTCAGTCGCTCTTGGGCGTACTTGTCACCGGTCTCCTCGCCCGCTTCCGAGCTTCGTTTCTTTCCATAAACCCTTCGGATCTCCGCCAGTTTCCCCATGAGTACGACCGCCCTCAACATCACCTTCGACGACAGCAACAACGCCCAGTCGGGCTCCGATGCCAACGACGTTATCGCCGGAGCGGGCGGCGACGATACCCTGTTCGGCGGCTTGGGCAACGATCTGCTCAGCGGCGGCCCCGGTATAGACTTCCTGTTCGGCGAAGGGGCGGACGATACCCTGGCAGGCGGCGGCGACGACGACTTTATCAACAGCAGCGACGGCGACGATATGGGGTTCGGCGGCAGCGGCAACGACCTGATATCGGGCAACGCAGGCCGCGATATGCTGTTCGGCAATCTCGGCAACGATTCGCTTTACGGCGGTCGCGGGGCCGATACCCTGGCGGGTGGGGCGGATGCAGACTTTCTGTTTGGCGATGTGGGCGCGGACGAGATTTCTGGCAATGCGGGCAACGACACGCTCGCCGGTAATGCCGGGGAAGACACGATTTTCGGCGGCCAGGGTGCGGACGTGATTCGCGGTGGCCAAAATGGCGACATCATCAACGGCAACGTCGGCGACGATATCCTGTTTGGCGACGCGGGCAACGATACGATCGCGGGCGGCAGCGCTAACGGTGAAACGGACACCGGCGCGGACAGCATCGACGGCGGCATCGGCAATGACGTTATCTTCGGCAACGACGGTAGCGACACGCTGCTTGGCAGCGACGGCTCCGATCTACTCTTCGGCGGTAAGGGCGGCGATCGCCTGATCGGCGGCGCGGACACCGATACGCTCGTCGGCGGCCTCGGTGCGGACGTGTTCGTTCTGCTCGATGAAGTAGGCAGCGCCGATATCATCACCGACTACAACGCGATCGAAGACTTTATTCAGCTCGGCGGTACGCTGACGTTCCAAGATCTCACCGTCCAGCAAGGCACGGGCCTCAACCTCAATGACACGGTTATCACCCTCAGCTCCACCGGCAAGCTGCTGATGGTGTTGCAAAACGTGGCGGCGGTCAATATCGACGAAGCGGACTTTAACCCACCCGTGGCCGGAACCGGCTCTACGGGAACCGACACGACCACCACCACCACCGACGGCACAGCCGCCACCAACAACAGCAATATTTCCGACACGCCCCAGCTCCGAGGTGCGGAAGTGCTGGTGGCCGATCGCGCGGGCACGATCGGCCAGGTCGCCTCGAACGGCGGCAGCTACAGCATCTCCAACATTGTCGATAACACCGGCAGCAGCGCCTCGGGCACGGTAACAGTGGACGCCTCGGGCAACTTGGCCCTGACCTCCAGCGGCGAAATCGCCTTCAATGGCAACACCACCTCGCTGCAAGTCACGGTCGTCGATGGCTCCAACACCAACCAAATCCGCATCTACAGCACCATCAACGGCGCGCTGACCGATACGGCCCTGACGGACAACGTCGATACCAGCGTCGGCGGCGGCTCGGCCACAGTCGGCGTCGCGGCGGGAACCTACGAAGAGTCGCTGACCCTAAACAACGCCGTGAAGCTGGCAGGGGCTAATGCCAGCCTCGCGGGCAGCAGCTCGTCGCGATCGAGCGACAACGAAGCGCAAATCAACGGCAATATCACCGTCTCGTCGCCGGACGTCAGCATCTCCGGCTTCCAGTTCACCACCGGTTCGATTACGGCCACGGCGGCGGGCGATAACCTGACCGTCACCAACAATATCTTCGACAGCGGCCAGGTGGACGCGCGCTTGGCCACCGCCGCCTCGAATGTCACCGTCACCGGCAACTCGATTAGCGTTTCGGGCTTCGGGGTCGCCGTCCAGAACGCCACCAGCGGCGCGGTCTCCGACAACAACATCATCGTCAGCGGCGGCACGGCAGCCAATGACGGCATCGTCCTCGATACGGTCACCGGCATGACGATCTCCAATAACGTCATCATCATGCCCAGCGGTGGCGGCTCGGGGATCGAGCTGGGCGGTGCAACCGTCACCACTACCGACAGCAGCGGCACCAGCACCTCAACCGGCGCTTCGACTAACGTCACCATCAGCGACAACCGCATCACCGGCGTCCTGGGCGCGGGTACGTCAAACACCGATGGCGGCATCACGCTGCGTGACGGTAACTTTACCGGCCTCTCGATTACGGGCAACGAGGTGGCGGGCTACAGCGCCTCGAGCACGGTTGGCTCGCTGCTCATCGTAGACGGCACGACGATCGCCGATGCCAATATCACCCTGACGGGCAATGGCTTCGCCGACGAAGAGAGCGGCTTCTCGATCTACAGCGCCACCTCCGCCGGCCAAGTGCCGACACTTTCGGTGGCGGGCAACTTCTCCAACACCGGCAAGACCACCGCTCTGGCATCGGGCAACGTCTCGTCGACGGGTAACACCAACTTCTCGTTCTAGACCCCGCTCGGGTTACTGCGATCGGGTGGGGGCTCTCGCCCGCATTGCTCGCCGTGTAACGGCACTTCCGCCATTCGCGGCGCTTAAGTCAGCGACCGAGCTGCATCTCGATTCGGGTGCAACGATTCGTTGATGATATTCCCTGGCACAGGAGCGGAAATGATAGCTTGTGCCTAACTGCTCGTCCGACGATTTCCGTCCGATCGCTCATGCGTATCTCGCCTCGATCGCTCCCCCGCTTGCTCGTTTCTGGCCTCACCGCGCTCGGACTCGGCCTCAGTGCCTGCGGGTCGCCGGAAGTCGGGTCGGACGATCGCGGCGATCGCATCGAAATCGGCACCACCAGCACGATCGTCACGCTCGACCCCGCTGACGCCTACGATGTCGCCTCGAACCTGGCGATTTACAACCTGGGCGATCGGCTCTACCGCTACAGCGCCGACGGCATCGACCTGGAGCCCAGCCTCGCGACGGCACTACCGGACATCAGCGACGACGGCCTGACCTACACCATCCCCCTACGTCCGGGCGTCAAATTCCACGACGGCACGGACTTTAACGCCGAGGCGATGGCCTTTTCGCTGCGGCGGTTTATTGAAAATAAGGGGCGCGCGGCTTTCCTAATCGACGGCCTTCTGGAAGAAATCGAAGTTACCGGCGAGTACGAGCTGACCCTAACGCTGGCTTATCCGT
Organism: uncultured cyanobacterium; assembly: GCA_937899645.1. Taxonomy (GTDB): domain Bacteria; phylum Cyanobacteriota; class Cyanobacteriia; order Cyanobacteriales; family Geitlerinemataceae; genus RDYZ01. The sequence goes on from CALCCD010000114.1 coordinate 28,626, forward strand.
TTGCCGCTTTTACCGATTTGCTCACCTACCCCGGCCTCTGTGCGGTGTCGCCCGCCGCTTACGAGCTAGCCGAGGGCGAATTCGAGCCCAATACCTTCGTCGGGACGGGGCCGTACGAGCTGGCGAACTACGGCAGCGACAGCCTCCAACTCGACGTGTTCGAGGACTACTGGGGCGAGCTGCCCGTCAACGACGGCATCGACCTCCAGCGTTTTTCCAGCGCCGCCAACCTCTACAACGCCTTTCGTAGCGAGGCGATCGATGTAGCCTACCGCGCCCTCGACCCCGACCAGGTTCGCAGCCTCGTCGATTTGGCCGACGATCCGGACGGCGGCTGGCAGGTAATCTCCACCGAAAGCCCGGTGATTTCCTATCTGGTGATCAACGCCCAGCAGCCGCCGTTCGATCGCGTCGAAGTGCGCCGAGCTCTGGCCGCCGCGCTCGATCGCGACCTGCTCAACGATCGCGTGTTTTACGGTCAAGCGACACCGCTCTACAGTCTGATTCCGCCGTCGTTCCCGGTATCCGAGCCGGTATTCGCCGAGCGCTACGATCGCGAACCCAACCTCGATCGCGCCCGCGAGATGCTGACCGATGCGGGCTTTACTCCGGCCAACCCGCTGGAGCTGGAAATCTGGTACGGCTCCAACTCGCCCACCGCCCGTCTCGCCGCGATCGTCTTCCAAGCCCAGGCCGATCGCGACTTCGGTAGCCTGCTGAAAGTCAAGCCCAACGGCGTCGAAGCGGCCACCGCCTACGGCTACTTAGATAAAGGCGTCTATCCGTCATTTTTGCTGTCCTGGTATGCAGACTTTTTCGACGCGGACAACTACCTGAAGCCCTTTTTGGAGTGCGCTGAGGGCTCGATCGAAACGGGCTGCGTCCTGGGCGAGAGTCAGTACCACGGCTCGTTTTTCTACAGCGCGCGGGCGAACGAGCTAGTCGAGGCACAGCGCCAGGAAACCGACCCCGACAAGCGGGCGGAGATGCTGGCGGAGTTACAGGCGATCGTCGCTGACGAAGTGCCCTACCTACCGCTCTGGCAGAGCAAAGACTACGCTTTCGCCCAGTCTGATATCGACGGCGTCCAGCTCAGCGCCACGCAGCAGATTTTGCCATTCGCGACGATCCAAACGCGCAGCGACGAGTCGGTGCGGTCTTCGCAATCTCCTTCGGGAGGCGATCGATGAAGTTTTCCACGTTCCCCACGCTTGCCAACCTGACGGCAGCGATCGCGCTCTGTTGGCTGCTCTGCTGGCAACCGACCGCCCTAGCTGAAGGACTCCCCGGTAGCCTTAACAACCGCGTCGCCGCCTTCCCCAACTGGCAGCGCAAGCCCGCGCTGGGCGACACGCGCCGCGACCTGGCCTATCCCGACTGGATGGCCGGAACCTGGCACGTCACCAGCACGCTGACGGAGATGGCCGCGCCGCTCGCGCCGGAAATCGTCACGCCGGGATATGAGGGCAATCGCAAGTACCTAGAGAAGCCGCTGGAGTTTGACGTGCGGTTCGCGCCCGATCGCGTCAAACTCCGGGGCAATCTGCCGTTCGGCGCGCTGACAAAACCACCGGTGGTGGCCGATCGCCAGTTCAACGGCGAGAACATCCTTCGAGCCTATGTCGGCAGCGCGACGAAGCTACGGGTGCGCGTCGAGCCGGACGACCCGAACCAGCAGGCGACGGTGTTGCCGGATGGGCGGCAGCTACTGGCGGTGGTGACGGCGCGGGGCGGGGAGGTGGTGAGCGATCGTGATTTCATCGGTTCGGAGCTGGTGACGCAGTTTTTCCGCACCAAGCCGGAGATTTATCTAAATGGGGTGGAGACGACGACGGCGTATCATCTGGACGCGCCGGAGCGGGTTACGGCGGAGCAGTTGACGGCGGTTTATCTGTCGCCGAAAGACCCAGATTATTTTGCGGCAGGCGATCAGCCGGTTGCGCTGTATCGCTATGATTTGGTGCTCGATCAGGTTTCACAATAGCAACTCCACAGTTTCCTAAGAATTGATTTTCTGTTCGATCGAGCACTGTGTATGCTCATCGTTTTTTGAGAGATTCGAGTGAGCCCGCAAACAGATTTTGCTGAACACCATTCTTGTGCTCTCGGACAGGAAGAAACATGTAGTCGGCAATCCAGATCACCCAGGCTTTCATCGCTTGGGCTCTGCGGTAAGCAGTGACACGACTTAGAGTCTTGGCACTTATCGGCCCTCTTCGCTCTGCAATTTTAATAACAGACTCATTAGATAAAACTTCTTCTGAGCCAGGGTCGGTTATAGCTTTTAGGATTTCACGAACAAGAGGATAAGCGATCATTGCCTCTACAAGTAAGCGCTTCTTGAGTTCGGGATCTCTAGTTGCACAGATCTGTTTGCCTCGATCAGTAAGAAAAGCAAATAAAGTTTTTCCTTTTCCTTTGATGCAGCGACGAACGACAAGCTTAAGCTGCTCGTCTAACGCCTTAAAAATGTACTGTCCATGACGACTTACATCTCTGTCTCGTTTTGACTTGTGCCCTAGTTTTTGAGCGACATCAAATGGTGAGTTTACACCAAGACCAATCAGATCTAGAGCTTCCAGGATTTTCTCTGGAGAGTCATATTGAGGAAGAGTATCAGTCCCGACAGCTTCATCATCATCCAATTCATCTTTTCGAGATAGGCTTTCCATGAAGTTCGTATTCACGATGTCAATAATTCTGATGTTATCATCACCAATCTCTCTGCTGTACTCAATTCGACAGTGATGTCCCTTAACGATGAAAACCCTCATCGAAGCTAAGTATTCAGAGTTTGAAATACCACCATTCTTTTGAAGTTCATTCAAAAAATACCGAATTTCAGAAGCAGTATATTCGTCAAAGCCAGCGAGGTTAGCTTTAACTCTATCTCCTCTTTCTTGCTGCTGAAAAATCAGATTGAATTTACTTATATTCACTATAGATTCTCCGAGTGCTTGAGGTCGAAAATTTCGCTTTTCACTCCCAAAAGCTTGCGTGCTATTTCAGTATCAACAGAAATAGGCAAGTCAGAAATAAATCGCGGGCTAACAAAGCCCATTGTTCGCCGAGAGTGATAGGTAATAAAGACACAATCTAGATCGACCTGAAGACGCTCCCAAAAGATAGTTAGCTCAGATCGGAATAATGTCAATGAAATATCTTCTGTGGTTTTGAAATTCAAAGACTCTATATCTTCTATCGGAACTAGAAATCCAACGGGATCGCCATAGTAAGTAGCCGCAATTCGCTTCAAACCTAGCTGAACCTGGCGCTTGAATTTTGGCAAACTTGCTCGAAGCTCTGTCACAGGAAGCGTTTTATATGTAGTCGTCACGTCGAGTTGAGCGAACTTTCGCCCTGCTTGTGCAATATGTACAGCTTGCCACGCGTTAATTACATTGTCAACACAAGTTACTTGTTTTACATTTTGCTCCTAAATCTCTATCTGCTATTACATCTCAGGGAATGATTAAGGTTGTGGGACTTATTCCTGAGTTCCGGCTCTACTCAAGCAAGCCTAATTCCCCAGCAACACACTCACCGGAACCGCCACCGTCGGCAACACCCGCGATCGCACCATCCCCTCCGTCAAAACCACCTCCCGCGAATAATCCCCATCCTGCGGCTCCGTCAGCACTACCACCCGATGCTCCGCCTCCGCCCCGGAAATATCGACCACCCAATACTCCGGGATGCCCGCCTTCGCATACAGCGATCGCTTCACCTGCAAATCCTTCCCCAAACTCGACATCGCCACCTCGATGACTATCTTAGTTTCCGCCGCATTCGGCAGGCGATCGCGATACTTCCCCCGAACCACCACCGCAATATCCGGCTCCGGCACGGACTCCGGCAACGCGATCGGGTGCGCCTCTCGCACCTTCAGCTCCTGCGGAATGACTTCGCGCAGCGCCTCCGCGCCGCCGTCAATACATTCGCTGTGCAGCGCGCCCTCTGGTGCCATCGAAATCAAATCTCCCGCCAATAGCTCCACCGGCTTTTCATCCAACAAGCCCGTCGCCACCAGCCGCATATATTCCTCGACAGACCATTTGGCGATCGCAACTGTCATCTCGACTCACCGCTTCCGCTAGCTCAATCTCTTTAATCTTATCGCGCTAATCTTCGAGGCCACGACTACGATTCTAAATCGAGCTGATACAGCTCCCGGCGTGACTGCTGCGTGTGCTGCGCCAGCTCACGACACGCCTGCGATCGCGACAACCCGCCCGCAATCAACCGCCGCAGCTCTACTTTTAACTCCTCCTCCGACAACACCGGAGCCGCCACCGGTGGAGCCGCCGCGATCGTCAGCGTAAACTCCCCCTGCGGCTTGCGCGACTCGTACAGCGCCACCGCCTCCCCCAGCGACCCGCGCCAAATTTCCTCGTAGCGCTTCGTCAGCTCCCGCCCGATCGCGATCTGCCGCGCCTCCCCACACGCCACCGCCAGATCGCTCAAAGTCTGTCGAATCCGGTGCGGCGCTTCGTAAAGGATCGTCGTGCGCTGCTCGGTGGCGAGGCGATCGAGCGCCGCGCGCCGGTCTTTATTCTTCGTCGGCAAAAAGCCATCGAACGCAAAGCGATCGCTGTCTAGCCCCGAAACGCTTAGCGCCGTGACGCTCGCACTGACGCCCGGAACCGGCACGACAGCGATCTCCGCCGCGACGCACGCCGCCACCAGATCGCCCCCTGGATCGGAAATCCCCGGCATCCCCGCATCAGTCACCACCGCGATCGACTGCCCACCAGTCAGCCGCGCTAGGATCTTCGGCGTTTGACGGGTGCGGTTGTGCTGGTGGTAGCTGAGCTGCGGTGTCGTTATCTGGAAGTGCTGGAGCAGCCGAGCGGTGTGGCGCGTGTCCTCGGCGGCGATCGCGTCCACCTCCTGCAAGATCCGCACGGCGCGAAACGTCATATCCTCTAGATTGCCGATCGGCGTACCGACCACGTAGAGGGTGCCCCAGGCATTACTAGAAGCATCGGTAGTGGCATCTGGCGCGGAATTCGGGGCGATCGTCACAGGTTAAAACGAGGCTCGCTAGACGGCAAAAACGAGAGCGCGCTGCCGCCGCCGCGATTCCGCAACGTTTATTCGCCAGCGCTGTGCTATTCTTACTCGAGCTACGGGATGTAGCGCAGTTTGGTAGCGCACTTCGTTCGGGACGAAGGGGCCGTGGGTTCGAATCCCGCCATCCCGATTTTTGAGCTATTTCTTTCACGTTTTAGTAGAGCAGCGTCGAGGGAATCACACGCCGAAAGTTGCTTGCAGCCGCGCCGCTGACATTGCCAGATTCGGTGTCAAATCCGATACACCTGCGACTCGAAGCGCGCCTTGAGGAAATCGACCAGCAGTCGCGTCTTGACTGACAGGTGGCGGCTGACCGGATAGAGCAGCTCCATCGCCAGCGCCGAGGGTCGGTAGTCCGGCAGCACGATTGCCAGGTCGCCGCGATCGAGCGCCTCGGCAACGATAAAGCGCGGCAGCAGCGCAATTCCCAACCCGCGAATTGCGCCCTCTCGCAGCGCTTCGCCGTTGTTGGAGCAAAGCCGACTGCGGAGTTTGGCGAGGTGTTCGCCGTCGCCATTTTTTTCGTAAAGCGTCCAGCGCTCCTCCAGTGCAATATGGCCATAACGCAAACAGGTACACTCGCTCAAATCTGCCGGATGCGTTGGCGTGCCGAACGCGCGCAGGTAGTCCGGCGAGGCGCAGAGAACGCGCTCGATCGTTGCCAGCGGCTGCACCAGCAGGCTCGAGGTGGGCTGCGGCTCGGCGATGCGGAGCGTGACGTCGAAACCTTCTTCGATCGGGTCAATAAAGCGATCGTTAAGACTTAGCTCCACCTGAAGCTGCGGGTACTGCGCCATAAATTCCGCGATCGCCGGAGCCAGGTGCATCGCCCCAAAGCTCATCGGCGCGTTGACCCGCAGCCTGCCGGTCGGTTCGGCTTGGAGTTGTTTGACCGATCGCTCGGCCTCTTCCCAGCTCGCCAGCAGCTCGACGCAGCGTTCGTAGAATGCCAACCCCGTTTCCGATGGGCTGACGACGCGGGTGCTGCGGTGCAGAAGCTGGACGCCGAGTTCGTTTTCGAGGGCGCGCACCAGTTTGCTGACGGTCGATCGCGAAGTGCCGAGATCCCGCGCCGCCGCCGCAAAGCCACCGGATTCGACGACCTGTTTAAAGGCGCGCATCTGCTCGATTCTGTCCATATACTTCCGTTAAATCGATGAGCACTGAGCGTAGTCGAAGTGCGGGTTTCGGTCGCAAGCGATTGAGTCAAGAACTCTGGGGCATGATTTCGAGAGTGGAGTCCCTTTTGGGAGGCTGATGCTGAGTGCAATCTTGGTACTCCCAGATCGTCGCTCTTAGCGAAGCCCGCACTTCGACTACGCTCAGCGCTCGTCGAAGTGCGGGCTTTCCTGATTGTTTCTAGTTTAAAGACAATCTGCGTCTAAATTAAGGGATTGTCTTTCTTGGGTCGCGAAAACATAATCGAAGTGTCCCCAAAAGACGCGGCCACGAGGGCCGAGAGAGGCTGACATGATTACGATTCGCTCCGCTGCCGATCGCGGTTCTGCAAACTTTGGCTGGCTCGATAGCCGCCACTCTTTCTCTTTCGGCGGCTACAACGACCCGCAGCACATGGGCTTCAGCAACCTGCGCGTCATCAACGAAGACAAAGTTTCGCCCGGTCAGGGTTTCGGCACCCACGGCCACCGCGATATGGAAATTATTTCGTACGTTCTCGGCGGTGCGCTGGAGCATCAAGACAGTATCGGCACGGGCTCGGTGATTCGCCCCGGCGACGTGCAGCGGATGTCGGCGGGGACGGGAATTCGCCACAGCGAGTACAACGCCTCGAACACCGACCCGGTGCATTTCCTGCAAATCTGGATCGAGCCCGACACGGCGGGTCTGGAGCCCGGATACGAGCAGAAGAGCTTCGGGCTGGCCGATCGCTCCGGTCAGCTAACCCTGGTCGGTTCGCGCGACGGTCGCGATGGCTCGGTGGTGATTCACCAGGACGTGAGCCTTTACGCGGCGGTGCTGGCAGAGGGCGAGTTGGTGGATTACGACATTGCTATAGGGCGCGCGGTTTGGCTGCAAGTGGCGCGGGGTCGCGTTCGGCTGGGCGATCGCGTGTTGACTGCTGGCGACGGCGCGGCGATCTCGGACGAGGCGAGTCTGTCGCTTCAGGGCGCGGAGCTGGGCGCGGAAGTGTTGCTCTTCGACCTAGCGGGCTAGGAGCTGCGCTCAATTGATAGCTTTTGTTCCACAAAGGTTACAGCCCCTAGCATTGCTTTTGGGGCGGGCGTGTCGTCGCTTATTTCATAAGGGTTCGGGCGTTAATTGATGGCTCGCTCTAGCGATCGCGGAAACCGCCCCACAAAGTCCGCGCGGCATAATGGGAAGCACGCTCGCCTCGTTCTTCTTGACAGGGGGCGTGTTTCTCGTTTGCACGCAAACCTATCGCGCGGGGACAACGTGGCTGATTTGGCAAATTGGGCGAATTCTCAGGGAAGTCTGTTCGGGACGGATACCGGCGCGGCACTGACGGAGATCGTCGGCGATCGCATCCCGACCGTGGCGAGCCGCTTCGATCGCGAACTTACAGGCAAGCTGGGCGACCTGCCGGAAGACGCCGCCGAGCTGAGCGTTTATGAGGATTGGAAAACGGGAAAGCTCTCGTCGCGGGTGGCGTCGCAGTTTTGGTCGATCGCCAAGCCCAAGGCGAAATACCGCTGCCTCGATATCGGTTGCGGCATTAGTTTTTTGATTTATCCGTGGCTGGAGTGGGGCGCGTTTTTCCACGGCCAGGACGTGTCCGGCGTCGCCTGCGACATCCTCAAGTCCCGCGCGCCGCAGCTCAACTCGAAGCTATTCAAGAGCATTACCAAAGCGCCCGCACATCTGCTGGAGTACGAGCCGATTTTCGATATGGCGATCGCGACGGGCTTTAGCTGCTACTACCCGCTCGACTATTGGGCGATGGTGATGCAGGCGGTGCGGAAAGTGCTGAAGCCCGGTGGCGTGTTCGTGTTCGACGCGATCGACACCGAGACTGAGCTGGCGGACGATTGGGCGCTGCTGGAGATGTATTTGGGTTTGGAGGTGGAGCTAGAGTCGGCGGCGACCTGGAAGAAGTTTTTGAAAGATGCGGGCGTAACGAAAACGAAGCGCAAGGACAGCGAGCTGTTCGCGCTCTATCGCGTGTCTTGGGATTAGTGCGGCGCGAGGATTGGTGGCGGTATTGGCTGTTGGCGGCGTCGGTGTCGTTTGCAATCGCGGGGTTGAGCAGCATGTTTTCACGATCGCCGCGTGCCGAAACGTTTGCTAGCGCGCCGCCGCGCGATCCGATTGCCGAGCTGTACGCTTCGGAGTTGCAGGCCGAAACCGAGAGTAATCCGACGATCGAACCAATTTCCGGATTCGGTCGCGCGCCGGAGTTTGTCGAGCGTGCGCCCGAGCCAATGCCGCCGCCAGATGCTGCGGCGCAAACGGTAGACAATCTGGCGAATGCCGATCGCCTGACCCTAGTGGGCGACACCGACCGCGATGGGGTTATCGCCGCAAGCGACCTGGCCGATCGCGACATCTGGACACGATCGCGAGGCGCGATCGTGCCAGTGAACCTGGACGACGACGATCGCGACGGTCGTCCGGACGGCCTCGATCGCGTGTTGGGCAACGGCGATCGCGATTTGGCGGTGTTGCGCCTGCGGTTGCCGGCGTCGATCGCGCCGGACGCGAAAATCCGGGTCGCGATTGACGCGGCGTCGCGGCCTTACGCCAATCTGTTTCAGCGGACGGCGCGGGGCTGGCAGGCGATTGACGCTACAGGCAAATCACCGCTCGTCTTCAGTCGTGATGTGGTGCTGGGGATCGAGACGCGGGCGTTTGCGACAGGTGACGGCAGCGGCGGCACTTGGAATGGCGCGATCGAGATCGATGCGATCGTCGAGACCGGCGGGCGTGAACTCGATCGCGATCGGCTGCGGCTGCGTGCGGCTCCCTGGCTGATGTCCTCGCCACTGGCGCGCGCCGAAGCGGTCTACGTCACCGATATTCCCGCTACGCGGAAGTTTGCGGCGCAGCTGGCGGCGATCGCCGGGCCCCTCGGCATTCGAGTCGATCGCGAGACCGTCGGCACGCTTTGGATGCAAGACACGATGGAGCTGGGCTACACGCAGGCTCCGGCCAGCTTCGGCGATACTCCGCAGACGACGCCCGCCGTTCTCGACGGCGTTCGCCAAAGTTCGGCGGGCATCCATGCTGACGATCGCTACGCCAAAACGCTGCTCGCGCCAGACTTCAAGCTGCTGCGGGTGGCGACGGCGCGCAACGTTCCCGGCGAGCTATCCGTCCCCGATCGCTGGCTAGACTGGTATGGCAACCTGGAAGTGTCGCCACCGGTTCCGGGATTTCCGCTGGGGCGGATCTACACCGGGCGATCGCAGGTCACCACATTCCACCCCAAGGTCGCCGAGTTCCTCGCCGCGCAACAGCTCCAAGCCCCCGCCGTCGAGTTCGATACCTCCTGGCTTTACATCCGCCATATCGACGAAATTTTCAGCTTCTTGCCCCACCCGGACGGCGGCAGCATCGTGACGATCGTCTCGCCTCAGGCCGGACTGGATTTGCTGCGATCGCTTCAGGCACGCGGCGAGGGGGCGGCGACGGTGACGCTACCTGAGGGGGGTACGGTGACGGCTGATCGGCTGCTGGCGAATCGGGCGTGGGTGGCGCACAACGAGGCGATCGAGCGCGATCGGCTGTCGATCGTCCGCCAGCAGCTCGCGGCGGAGTTCGGCGTGACGGGCGATCGCATCGTGGCGCTGCCCGCCGTGTTTACCACTGACGGCAAGGCGATTTGGTCGAATCCGGTGAACGCGCTGTCCGCAAACGGGACGGTGGTGATGGGTGAGCCGAAGGTGCGATCGAGCAGTGGCGATCCGGTGCGGGGAGCGATCGAGACGGCGATCGCACCTTTGGGGCTCGATGTGAAATTTATCGACGACGGCTACTACCACCGGCGCAGCGGCAACGTGCATTGCGCCACGAACGTTCGCCGCACGCCGCCATCGCAGCCGTTCTGGCAGACCTTGCCGCCATCGCTCCAGTGAGCCCTGAGCGGAGTCGAAGGGCGGTGTTGAATCGAGCGCTAGAGATGTTGGCACACCTCAGCTTTGCGCTTGGGACAGCAACATGCCACATCCATAGCTGACAGCGAGACCCGCCCTTCGACAAGCTCAGCGCTCGTCGGCGAGATCGATATCGAAAAATAGGTAGCTCTCGTCCTCCGCGCCCCAAACCTGATTGCCGTCCGCATCGAAGCCGCGATCCCAGGTCTCCATCGTCGCCTCCGTCAGCCAAATCGTATTCGTCGTAAAGCTCGCGCCGCGATAGTCACTCGGGCAGCCGCCGTCCGGAGTGTTGCCCAAAAAGCCCTCGCCTTCGGGCTCGAGGCGTAGACCGCAGACCGCTTCGCCCAGGTCTCCTGCTGAAATTGTTCGCTGGACGCGATCGCGGCTACACAGACCCGCCCAGCGCATCTCGTCCGCCAGCCGGAAGTTATACGATTCGACGGTTTCGCCCGAGCCGACGGTCGAGAGCAGCAGCAGGCGCTGGCGGTAGGGTTGCGTCAGGTTTGTGGTTACGGCTTGCTCTTGGTAGAGCGCGATCGCCGGGGCTGGAATATCGCTGCCTGCGAGGTTGAAGTCGATGCGGCAAGTGGTCATCCGCACGAACAGTGACCCGTCGTCGGGCGATCGCGGCGGAATTTCGGTTTGCATCGCGCCCACCAGAAAGTCTGCGACGCGCTCTACATTCGGCGCGGCGGAGGCGGGAGTGGCGATCGCGAGACCGACGAGACTGGCAAAACGGACGACATTGAAAAATCTCTGGAAAAATCCCTGCACTGACACGACTTGGCGCTGACTCCGTCTAAGTTTGAATCGTTATATTTCAAAGCTGCTCGAGAAATATAGACGATTTGCCCGCAGTCGGCTGGTCTGAGTGCCGTGGGAGCTGGCCCGATCGCTCTCAATTCACACAGGTTTCGGCCCCTCGCTTTTGTGGCGTCGGGTGCTCTCCGTGCGGGGCCGGGCCTTGATGGCGTGCCCTAAAAGTTTTCCTGGGCTTCGTCGAGCAGGCGGCGCATATGCTCGATCGCCAGGCGAATTTGCTGGCGACAGGTTACGGCGTCTTCGCGATCGAGTTCGGCGGCGTCGAGTTCTAGCTCGTCTACCGACATCAAAATCGTGCTCAGCGACGTGCGGTACTCCTGGGACATCAGGCGAAAAAACTGCTGCCGCAGGCGAGTTTCCACTCCGCTGGGCACGCGATTCGCTGCGAGCTCGGGCGAGTTCTCGGGCGTTCGATCGTGCAATGCGGGGTCGGACTCTGTCATGGCGGCTAGGGGTTGGAGGGTAGAGTGCGATGGGACTCGCGCTGGAACTTTAGAGGGGTGCGCGCCGCGCTGCGATTTCGCGTACCGGGTTTGCGCGGCTGGCCTGGATGTGGAGCGCTGGCTTTCGGCGATCGCGGCGATCGCCAACCCGCAATGGTTTATTTTATCCCGCACGCTCCCCAGGAACGGCGGCCCGCGCTACAGGATAGCAGGCATGGGGACCGAACTTTGTCTCGAGCGAGCCCCATTACCTGCCAAACGGCGAGTGATGGGACTCGCTGAATTATCCCGTACGGCGCACCACGTGACATCACGCGCCGAATTGCAGATTATCGAAGGCGATCTTGTTGGCGCGGCTGCCGAAGCTAACCGATCGCGCCACGCCCTCGAAGGCGATCGCGGTGCTTTCAAATACGGAGTAGGCCGCCGGGAAATCAAGCGGATCGGTCTGGGGCAGCGCCGCCCGCGCCAGTACGTCTCCGGTGGCATTTTCACCGCTGAAGATAACGACCTCATGCTCGAAGAACGGCGAGGCGTAGTCGAAGCGCAGACCGGACTCGAACCCCTCGCTGACGTTGGCGACGATCGAATCGCCCGTGGCGTAGGCCATGCCGTTGATGCCGCTGGCCGAAGTCTCGAAGTTGCCGCCGAACTCGTCGCTCGAGCCGTCGTTAATCAGGCGGTGGGCGCTGGAAATCGTCAGGGCGTTGTCCGAGAAGGTCAAGCCGCGATCGAGGTAGCGATCGGCCACCTGCGTGAGGTTGTCGCGGTTCTCGAAGTCGATAACGAAGGGGTCGCTGTTGGCGATCGTCAAGGTGGCCGAGTCGCGATCGCCCAGCGTCGCGCCCGACGGCTCGCTCAGCCGCAGGTTCACCGTCTCGGCGGGCTCGATGCGTAGGTCATCGACGATCGGCACGGCGATCCGGGTCAGGATCTGCTCGGCCTCGAAATTTACCGCGATCGGCGTATTGCCGTAGTCCGCGCCCGCCGTGGCCGTCCCGTCGGTCAGCCCGAGCTGGACGCTGGCGGCGGCGCTGGCGTCACCGTCACGCACGATCGTGATATCTGCGAACGTGTTGCCGTCTTCGTCGGTGGTGTAGCTGACGGTGGCAAAGGCGATCGTGGTGGGCTCCACCGGGTCAGTCGGGTCGGCCGGGTCGGTCGAATCGCCGTCGTCGTCGCTGACGCGCACCTGCGCCACCGGCGGGTCGCCGATGCTGGCGGTGTCGCCGTTGCTGGAGATCGCCTCGCTCAAGATCGAGTTGAAGGTTTCGCTCGCTTCGGGTTCGGTGTCGTTAACGAGCGGCAGGTTGACCGTCACCGAACTTTCGCCTCGATCGAAGCTGACGGGGATGCCCGTACCGATAAAGTCCGCCCCGGCGATCGCCGTGCCGTTCGTGGTGTTCAGCAGCAGCTCGCTGACTTGGTGGAGGTTGCCGCGCCGCACGAGTTCGATCGCGACAAAGCCATCGGCCTCGTTTGCCTCGAAGAGCTCCTGCCCGAAGGCCACCTCGGCGTCGTCATCTTCAATGACGATAAAGCCGCGATCGTCCGCGCCGAAGTGAACGAACTCGCCCGGCTCGGTCAGCAGAAATTCGAGCTGTTCGATATCTTCGAGCTGGTTGTCATCCACCAGCGGGAACTCAAGACTGACTTCGGTTTCACCGACCCCGAAGCGCAGCGGCAGCGACTCGATCGAGTAGTCCTGGGGGAAGCTGGCGGGGGCGCGATCGGTTTGCTGGAAGACGACGGTGGCATTGGCGGTTCGATCGAGCTGGCCGCGCCGCGAAAAGGTCAAGATCGCCGGGTCGGCGCTTTCCTCGAACGTCACCACCGCATCGGCGATCGCGATTTCGATATCGTCGTCGATAACCTGGAGCTGGCCGGTGGCGCGGCTGCCGAGGCTGGCTCCGCCGACCGGGGCGCTCAGGCCCAGGGCGATCGTTTCGGTGTCTTCCACCAGGTCGTCATCCAAAATCGGAATCTCGACGGTTTTCTCGGTTTCGTTCGGCCCGAAGATAACCGCGATCGGCGCGGCGTCGTAGTCGGCGGAGGTGGCAGTGCCGTCTCCGGGCGTCAGGGTGACGCCGACCGTCTGGCCGGAGGAGTTGTTTCGCACCAGGGTGACGGCGACGACGACCTGGCCGTCTTCGCGTACCTGGAACGGCGTATCGGTGGTGTCGGCGAATTCGATCGCGTCGATCGCCACAAAGTCGCTGGCGTCGATCGTCCGCTGTGGATCGAAGGGCAACGTTGCCAGCAGCTCGCCCGTTTCGCGCAGTGAGATCGTGGCGTTGGCAACAAAGTCGGTCGGCGCAAAGACCCGTACGTCGTGGAAGTCGAGCCCGTTCGGCAGCGCGAATTTATCGATACCGTCCTCGAAGTCGGTTATCAAGTCGAGGGTTGCATCGAGCGTCGTATCCGTGTCGATGTTGTCGAGACGGAGGAAGTCCGGACGCACGACGAAAATATCGAGGCCGTCGCCGCCGGTCAGGGTGTCGTTACCGCGATCGCCACTGAGCAGGTCGCTGCCCGCGCCTCCAAACAGAAAGTCATCGCCCGCATCGCCGCTGAGGATATCGTCGCCGCCGTTGCCGCGCAGGGTGTCGTCATCGTCGTTGCCGCGCAGAATGTCGCGATCGCCGTCACCCAGCAGCGAGTCGCGATCGTCGCCGCCAAACAGCAGGTCTTCTCCCGAAAGCCCCCGCAGCGTGTCGTCCCCCGCGAGTCCGAAAATTGTATCGTCGCCGCTCGAGCCTGTGAGCAGCGTACCGCCGGAGAGCGTATCGGAAATGGAAAGCATGAGGGAGGAAGAAGGTGGACGGAGCGGAACCGAAGCACGCTGCCGAACGCTGATGTCAAACCAGCATCAGATCGGTGCCACGGTTAGGCGCAGAACTTCTCGAGGCGATCGATGCCGATTTCGATCGACTTGAGGTCTGTGGCATACGACAGACGAATGCAGTCATCGGTTCCAAAGGCGACGCCCGGAATTGCGGCAACCTGGTGCTCGTCGAGTAACCGATCGCAAAACTCCAGCGACTTCAGTCCGGTTCTAGCGACGTTGACGTACAGGTAAAATGCGCCCTGGGGCTCGAAAGCCACCAGCTTCGGAATCGTCGCGACGCGATCGGCAATATAGCGGCGACGCTCCGTAAAGGCCGCGAGCATCCGGGCAATGCAGCCAGGCGACTCGGGCGATTCCAGGGCGGCCAGCGCGCCGTACTGCGAGAAGGTGCAGACATTAGAGGTGCTGTGGCCTTGCAGCGTCGAAATCGCCTTGATGACCTCCACGGGCCCTGCCAGGTAACCCACGCGCCAGCCCGTCATCGCAAACGCCTTGGCAAAGCCGCTACTGGTAAACGTGCGCGCCAGGATCTCCGGCCCAATCGCGCCGATGCTCAGATGCTCGGCGTCGTCGTAGAGGATTTTCTCGTAGATCTCATCGGAGACTACGTAGATGTCCGCATCAACAACGACTTCCGCCAGCGCGCGAATCTCGTCGGGCGTGTAAATCGCGCCGGTCGGGTTCGAGGGCGAGTTGAGCACGAACAGTTTAGTGTTGGGCGTAATCGCCGCCTTAAGCTGCTCCGGCGTCACTTTATATTGATTGCCTTCGTCCGCTTGGCAAAATACCGGCGTCCCGCCCGCAAGGCGTACCATCTCCGGATAGCTGACCCAGTAAGGCGTCGGGATAATCACCTCGTCGCCCGTCTCGATCGTCGCCATCATTAAGTTAAAAAGCGACTGCTTGCCGCCGTTGGTGACGATGATATTTTCAGCCTGGTAGTCGAGGCCGTTCTCGGTACGAAGCTTGTTGGCGATCGCTTTGCGCAGCGCCAGCTCGCCCGCTGCGGGGCCGTAACGGGTCTTGCCATCCGCCAGTGCTTGCTGCGCCGCCGCAACGATATGGGCTGGCGTATCGAAATCCGGCTCTCCCGCACTAAAGGCGTAAACGTCGATGCCTTCGGCCCGCATCGCTTTGCCTTTTGCCGTGATGCTCAAAGTCAGAGACGGTGGGACGAGCCCGATGCGTTCGGCCAGTTTCATGGGAAGTTTCGTGCGGGGTGGGGCAGTTTCGGGGGGCTGCGATCGCTCTAACCCTGAAACAGAGTTGGTTTCAGCCCCTGATTCTTATCGTGAATCGGGCGTTCTACTGCTCGCACGAGCGAAGCTCGGCGATCGACGGCGCGCCCTAGCAGGCGCGTGAAGTCTGTTTGCCACGAAGCCGCTGGGAAGGATTCTAGCGTCCTGTCACGACCGGCGATCGCAAGTGTAACGAGTCCTTAACCTACGGGGCGCAACCGGCGTCCCGGCGGCGTCTCGGCGGCATTTCGATCGGGAGGCCGACGGTGTTCTGGAGGCGTTCGAGGCCCTGCGGATAGCTATTCCGGGGCGGTTCCCGCGATTGCGCGGGTAAGTGCGGACAAGCGCAGCAGACTGGTTCGCGCCGTCAATCCAGCTCCAGCTTCCTCGCGATCGTCGCGTCGTCGCCCCGAAAGCCCACCATCACGGCGCGATCGCCGCGTACGAACAGTGGCCGCTTGAGCAGCATCGGCTCGCGGGCGAACTCAGCCACCCAGCGCGCGTTGTCCCAGCTCGATCGTTCTTCGCCGAGGCTGCGATATGCCTTGCCGGAGGTATTGCGCATCGACTTACTTCCCAGCGACTCGACCCAGCAGGCGATCGCGTCAGTATTGGGCGGCGTCGGCACTGGTCGCTTAAGGAGGTAAGTCATGCAAGCCCCTCAGTGAGAGCATTTC
>CALCCD010000115.1 GCA_937899645.1 uncultured cyanobacterium
TCAACGGTAGAGTACTCGGCTTTTAACCGATTTGTTCTGGGTTCGAATCCCAGGCGACCCATATTTTTAGATCGCAAGATTGACTTCGTCGAAGTGCCAGAGCGCATTTTTCTCGCTCTACGAAGGCGATGTTGAAGGCTGCGTCCGATATTGTTCGAGCGAGTTCGCAACGTCCGTACTGGATTTGGCGCGATTTAGCGCAAAGGGACGAAGCCAGCGGCGACGATTCTTCCCTGCTCCTGTTCGCTGAGTACGAGCTGGCTGTAGGCCAGGCCCGCCGATGCCTCGCGATCGCCCTCATCTCAAATCGCGACAAGCAGCGATCGCGAGACCGGGTCGCGACTGTCTTTGAGAGAAGTCGATTAGCATGATTCGTCAGCTTCTTCATTGAGTTCCGTCGAGACGCCCAGCGCTTTTAACTGGGCCTCCAGTGCCGCCACCCGCTCTCGCGCTTCGCCCAGCGCCTGCCGGAGAACGGCAACCTCGTCCGTCACCGCATCCTCCCGCTCCGCTTCGGGATAAACCGACCCGTCCGGCGCGATCGCCCCACCGAGCCGCGCCCCGCCCAGCTGCGCCAAGCTCAGATCGGCCCGCAGCAGATTCGCATGGCGCAAGTCCGCCCCGCTCAGATCGGCCCGCGTCAGGATCGCCCCGCGCAAATCCGCCCCGCCGAGGTTCGCCGCACTCAGGTCGGCCCAGCTCAGATCCGCGCCGCGCAGATCGGTTCGCGTCAGCAATGCCTCGCTCAGCAGTGCCTCGCTCAGGTTCGCGCCGCGCAAAATCGCGTTGTGCAGATCGGCCTCGCTCAGCTTGGCGGCCTCAAAATCGCGATCGCCTCGAACGTAGCGATCGAGCAGATCTCGTGCAGTCGTAACCTCTCGCTCGGGAACGCTCATACGAACTCCTCCCTAACCCGTGGAATCCACAATACGTTTTAATATATCGACAAGCTCACGCAAAACAGGGATCGCCGCTCCCTATCAGTTTGCCATTGAGGAGAGAAATCCATGCGCTCCCGCACATTGCGCGAAGGTTCGCTCGGTCTGTTTATTGTTATCGGCTTGGCACTGTTCGCCGTCTCCGGGCTCTGGCTGCGGGGCTTCCAGGCCGGTCGGCGCAGCTACAGCTTTATCGCGGAGTTCGATCGCGTCGCCGGAATCCAGGCCGGGGCATCCGTGCGCTACCGTGGCGTATCGGTCGGTCGCGTCGAAGCGATTCGCCCCGGCCCGAATGGCGTCGATATTATCATTGAGATTGCCTCGTCCGACCTGCTGCTGCCCAAGGGCGTGAAGATCGAAGTCAACCAGGGCGGCTTTATCGGCGAAACGGCAGTCGATATTTTGCCCGTCGATGAAGCCCTCAGCGAGCCGACGGCGATCGCCAAGCCGATCGCCAACAACTGTGACCCCGGCACGATTATTTGCGACGGCGATCGACTGCGGGGCGAACTCGGCGTCAGCTTCGACCAGCTCACTCGCGCCTCGCTCGAATTCACCCGCGCCTTTAGCAACCCCGAATTCCTCGCAGACCTACAAACCCTGCTGCAAAGCACCTCCGGCGCAACCACCGAAATCGCCAAGCTCGCCAGCGAAATCTCCGAGCTAACCGAAAGCTTCGAGGGCGAGTTCGGCCTGCTGTCGGCCTCGGCGCTCTCCACCACCGACTCGGTCGGGCGCGCCGTAGACAGCATCGACGGCACGGTCGTCCGGGTCAACCAGTTAATCGATACGGTCGATGGCCTCGTCGCCGACAATCGCGGCAACCTCGTCAACACCCTCGACAGCGTCAGCCGTCTGAGCGGCGAGCTGAGCATGTCCGCCGCCGCCCTACGCCCCGTCCTCGAGGAAACCGGCGCGACCCTCTCTACAGTCAACGCCACCCTCACCGAATTCGATCGCACCTCCGTTGTGGCCGACGTCGAAGCGTTGATCTCCAGCGCTGTCGTCCTCGCTGACAGCGCCGCCGCCACCTCCGAGAACCTGCGCGTCATCTCCTCGACGATCAACGACCCCGACACGCTGCTCCAGCTCCAGTTCACCCTCGACTCGGCGCGCATGGTGTTCGAGAACGTCGAGAAAATCACCTCCGACCTCGACGACCTGACCGGCGACCCGGCCTTCCGCGAAGATATGCGCCGCCTCGTAGACGGTCTAAGCAGCCTAGTGTCAATGACCCAGCAGCTCGATCGCCAGACCCAGCTCGCCCACACCTTACCCCGCCTGACGGAAGATTTTCGCGGCCTCCAGCCCCTCGACCCCGCCCGCGAACTCGCGCCTTTAGCCCCAGAAGTTGCCCCGTAGCTCGCGCCCGCTCCCGAGGTTTCCACCGAAAGATCTCTCCAGCTCGTCCCCCATTTCGCTCCTGTCCCCGCGCCACTGCCCTAACGAACCCAATCCTATGGCGCTTGCCGACACCACTACAGACCTCCACCGCCTACGCGCGATCGCCGAAACCCTCGCCCCGCGACTGATCGAAATCCGCCGCCACTTCCATGCCAACCCGGAGCTGAGCGGGCAGGAGCACAAAACCTCGGCCTACGTAGCGGGGGTGCTGTCCTCCTGTGGGCTGCACGTGCGCGAAGGCGTCGCCCAAACCGGCGCGATCGGCGAACTCACTGGCAACGGCAGCGACGATCGCTATCTGGCGATCCGCACCGATATGGACGCGCTGCCCATCCGCGAAGATCTGTCGATCGGTTTTGCCTCGAAGATACCGGGCGTCATGCACGCCTGCGGCCACGACGTACACGCCACTGTCGGCCTCGGCACGGCGATGGTGCTCGCGCAGATCGCGGGCGAGCTGCCCGGCAACGTCCGCTTCCTATTCCAGCCTGCTGAAGAGACCGCCCAGGGCGCAAAAGCAATGGTGGCCGACGGCGCGATGGACGGTATCGATGCTGTGTTCGGCCTGCACGTGTTCCCGTCAATTTTGGCGAAGGTGGTGGGCATTCGCTACGGCGCGCTGACGGCAGCGGCGGACGACCTGGAAATTAAGATCTTCGGCGAATCCGGCCACGGCGCGCGCCCCCACCAAGCCACCGACGCGATCTGGATCGCTTCTCAGGTGGTGGTCGGCCTCCAGCAGGCGATCGGGCGGATGCATAACCCGCTGCGTCCCGTCGTGCTGTCCATCGGCACGATCCAGGGCGGGCGCGCCCCCAACGTCATCGCCGACGCCGTCACACTGCGCGGCACAGTGCGATCGCTCCACCCCGACACCCACGCCGAGCTGCCCGGCTGGATCGAGTCGATCGTCGCGGGCATCTGCAACACCTACGGCGGGCGCTACGAAATGAACTACAGCACGCTCGCGCCCTCGGTGCAGAACGATCGCCACCTGACCGACATTGTCGAGTCGGCGGTGCGCGATATCTGGGGCGATCGGGCGATCGAGCTGCTGCCCGAGCCTTCGTTGGGCGCAGAGGATTTCGCGGTGTATCTCGATCGCGCGCCGGGAATGATGTTCCGCCTCGGCGTCGGCCACCGCGACAAGCCCAACTATCCGCTCCACCACCCCCGCTTTGAAGTCGATGAAGCCGCCATCGTCACCGGCGTAACGACGATGGCGGCGGCGGCGTGGCGCTATTTCCGGTGTCGGCGATGAACTCCACGTCGATCTCAGAGTGGGAGTGGCGGGCTTGGTATGTCAGCTTTGGGATTTTGCCATTTCTGCCGCTGGTGGCCAGTCTGACGATCGTAGCGCTGACGGTGCGCGTCTGGTGGCGAGACTGGCGATCGCTCGTGGGCGATCGCGACCTGCGCTTGCTGTTCGTCTGGATCGGGCTGCTAGCCGTCAGCGTCCTAGCCTCGCCATCGCCCCTCGACTCGCTGCTCGGCGCGTTCAATTTCTGGCCGCTAGTGTTCGTGTTCGGCGCGTTGACCCGCGTATTAACCGACCGCCAGCGGTTGCGGCGGTTTACTTGGGCGATCGTGCTCTCCTGCCTCGGCATATGCGCGATCGGCCTCGGCGAACTGGTTGCGGGCTGGTCGATCCCCCAAACCGGCGGCTTCTTTGACTTCCCACTCATCGCGGGCGGCACGCCACCAGGGCGCATGTCGTCGCTGTTTCCCCACGCCAACGCCCTCTCGAACTATGCCGCGATCGCCTGGGCGCTGCTGCTCGGCCTCGCTTTTCCATCTAAGAAATCGCCGCCGCGCTGGAGCGCGATCGCCGCCCTGGCTCTGGCGATCGCCGCGATGCTCTTCCTCGGGTCGTCGCGCAACGCCTGGGGAGTCGCCTTCCTGGTGTCGGTTGCTTTCGCTATCTATCGCCACTGGTGGCCGATCGTCGCCGCGATCGGTGGCGCGATCGGGGTCGTCGGTGCCGCCGCCTTTGCGCCCGAAACTTTCGCGACGCCGTTCCGCGCGATCGTGCCCTACACCATCTGGGGACGCCTCAGCGATCGCATGTACCCCGATCGCCCGATCGCCAGCCTGCGCGCGACCCAGTGGAACTATGCCCTCGACCTTACCGCCGATCGCCCCTTCCTCGGTTGGGGTCTCAACAGCTTCAGCCCGCTCTACGAAGCCGACACCGGCTTTTTCGTCGGCCACCCCCACAATCTCTACCTAATGCTTGCCGCCGAAACCGGCACGATCGCCGCGCTCGTCCTGCTCGTGGCCGTCGGCAGCATCCTAGCCCGCACCGCGATTGGGCTCTGGCGTCAGCGCTTCGCCCCCGAAACTCGGCCACTGGCGTTCGCCTTCCTCATCGCCTTCCTCGCCACCAGCACCTACCACCTACTCGACGTAACGCTATTCGATTTGCCCGTCAACCTCGTCGGCTGGGCGCTGCTGGCGGGACTCGTCGGCATCCGTACCGAAGCGCGATCGTAAGTCTCTGCAAAGAAATGTCGCGTTCGGGGCTCGATCGCCTGGCTTCCCGCGTCAGTATGGAAACCGTACGCCCCAAAGCCTTGCAATGCTGTCTACTCCGCGCTCGCTCGGATTCGCCGCCGCGCTCGCCCTGCTGGGCTCGATCGCGCCCAGCAGCCTCGCCAAAGATTTCTCAACGACTATTCCCGACGAGTCGCCGGTGTTGCTGCGGCAGTCGGGTCGCCTGGAACCGGGCGATCGCGTCTTCGAGGCCGACAGCAGCCTCTACGACACCTACGACTTCACCGGGCGCGAGGGGCAAACGATCCGTATCTCCCTCGGCGCGCTGAATTTCGAGCCATTCCTGGCACTGCTCGATGGCAACGGCGTCCAACTATTCTCCAGCGACACCACGGAGCTGACCCTAACGTTGCCCGCCTCCGGCCTCTATACGATCGTCGTCAACGGTCGCGATCGCCTCTCGCAGGGCGGCTACGAGCTGACCGTCCGGGGTCTCAACGCCGACGACGCCCCGGCACTGAGCGCGGCGGTCGATCGCCAGCCCGACTTCGGCAGCGCCAGCCTGAGCCAGGACGTGGGCTGGCAGGCGGTAGGTAGCTCGACGGTCAACGCGATTTCGCTGCCGGTGTACCGCTACGTCGGCGACTGCCCCGGTGGCGGCGTCGGGCGCATCGCAGCGGCGTTCCGCTCCACCACCACGGCTCCAGCGGACGGCCTGGAGGTCGAAATCCGCAACGTCACGGCGGGCATCGACGACACCCCCCACCCCAATATCACGCGCGACTACGACGAAGGCGCGATCTCCGAGCGAGCCGAAATCGGCTTTAGCGCCAACCATATCCGCGTCTTTATCGGGCGGCGGGCGATCGCGGTGATGCCGGGGCTAAACCAGTTTGAGTATGCGATCGTGGATGGCGATCGGGTGGTCGAAGAGGGCGAGTTTGCCACGCGGGTCGTGCCGACGCCGAGCGTGGTGCAGCGAGCGAGCCAGTTTCGGACGGAGGAATATTGCCGGAAGGGCGGTTCGGTGGGTGACTGCGATCGAGAAGATTTGCGGGTGCGCTACATCGAGGAGTGTCCGGGGACGCCGTACGCGATTCCGCGCGAATTTGAAGCGCTGTTTTCGGAGCTGTTCGACTGAGCCCGATCGCAGCCTAAACGTCTGTCCCCCGATATAAATCTGCGATCGGTACTTCCAGACCGATACTCGCGAACACGACGCGATCGCCTCGATCGAACACCGTTATCTGCCACGTCTCGCCCGATTTCCGAAAGACCTCCACGCGCCGATCGTCCTGGGAAATCAGCGCGTATTCTTCGAGTGTGGCGAGCTTTTGGTAGTCGGCGAATTTATCTTGGCGATCGAGTTCTGCGGTGGATGGCGAGAGGACTTCGGCGATGAGTTTGGGGTAGCGTTTGACGTATGAATCGTCGCGATCGCGCGGGTCGCAGGTCACGAACGCATCGGGGTAGTAGTAAAAGTCGTCGGCGTAGTTGAGTTTGACATCGCCGGAGAAAAATTGGCAGGTGTCGTCGGCGAAGTGCAGGTTAAACGCTGTCAGCAGGTTAATCGCAATGCGGCTGTGGTTGCCGCTGCCTCCGGCCATCGCGTACACGAAACCGCACCGGAATTCGTGGCGGATTGTCGCTTGGCGCTCGAGCGCGAGGTATTCGGCGGGGGTGAAACCGGCGGGATTGGCAACCATTTGATTCGCGATCGCGAGCTGAATACAACTCCGATCCTACTGCACTCAGAGATCGCTCCGCTGTCAGTGCATCGCCGTGCCGGGATTTCTGCTAGCGCGTTTATATTTCTCTTGGTACTCGCGGCGTTGCTTCGTGACTTCGTACAGGACAATGCCGGTCGAAGTTGCCAGATTCAGGCTTTCGATGATGCAGAAGGCGCGATGTTCGACAGCACGATCGCTGACACCTCGCGATTCATTACCGAACCAGACGGCTAAGCGCGGATGGGTACAGTCAGCTTCATGGGGAATGAAGTTTTCGTTGCCTTTTTAGCTGCGTAGATCGACCTTAAAGCGCTTCACCAACGTATCCCGCACCTTCTGATGCGCCGGATCCACATCCTTATCCTTCAGCGTCCGATCGCCCGCCCGATACACCAACCGGAACGCCAAACTCCGCTGACCCTCCGGCACGTTCTCGCCACGATACTCATCGAACAGCTCCACCGCCTCCAGCAGCTTGCCGCCCGCCTTCAGCATCGCCTTCTCCATCTCGCTGACCGAGGTGTCCACCGACGCGAAGAACGCCAGATCGCGATCGGACGCCGGGAACGTCGAGAACGACTTGAAGTGCGGAACCTGCACGTTGCCCTGACCCAGCGCCGCGAACAGCAAATCGAGGTCGAACTCGAAGATATAGACCTCACGCGGTAGCTCGCGCTCCTGACAGAGCTGCGGGTGAAGCTGACCGAACTTGCCCAACTCGCGACCGCGCAACCACAGCGACGCCGTTCGACCCGGATGCAGGCGATCGCTGCCCCCATCCTGGCGGTACTGCACCGTTACGCCCAACCGCTCGAAGACGCTCTCGATCGCGCCCTTCGCGTCGAACCAACTCATCGGTGTTTCCTTGCCGCTCGTCGTCCAGCGGTGTAGACGCGTGTCGCCCCCGAGAATTCCGGCGATCGCATCTTTCTCCTTATACTCTTCGCCGTCTAGCCAGAAGACACGGCCCAGCTCGAAACCGTTCAGTGCGCCGTTACCATTTTGCAAATTGCTCTGGAACGCATCGATCAGCGCGGGCATCAGCTCCGTCCGCATCGCCGCATATTCCGCGAACAGCGGATTCGCCAGCTTCACTTGATTTTCCAGTCCGGGCTTGACGAGCGAGTAGTGCATCAGTTCCGTCAGACCCGCCGCGCGGAAAGCTTCGCGCACCTGGCGTTGTAGCGCGTACTCCGTCGAGAGGTAGCCGCGCGCGCTCTGGATCGGTAGCGTCGTCGCGAAGTTGTCGTAGCCGTAGACGCGGGCGATCTCTTCGATTAGGTCGATTTCCCGCTCGATGTCGCGGGCGCGGTAGTCGGGAACTTTCACCGTCCAGCCCGCCTCAGAACCAGCCTCGCCATTGGGAGTCAGCTCGAAGCTCAGCGCCGTTAGCGCCTTCTCCATTTCTGCGGCGGGAAGCTCGCCCGTACCGCCGTCGGTCTTGCCTCCGACATTTTTAACTCGGCCGAGGATTTCGCGGACGCGGGCGATCCGTAGCTCGATCGAGCTATCCAGACTGGGTCGATTGTCCAAAACCTGACGACCCGTGACGGTTCCGCCCGCCAGTTCGAGGATCAGCGACACCGCGCGATCGCAAGCCACTTCCAGCTCGGCGAAATTCACGCCGCGCTCGTAGCGACCGGACGCATCGGTACGCATCCCGACGCCGCGCGACGATCGGCGAATCGCCGCAGGCTCGAACAGCGCCGCCTCCAGCATCAGGCTGGTGGTTCCGTCGTGGACTTCGGTTTCTGCACTGCCCATCACACCACCGAGCGCCACCGGCTTGTCGTTGGCTGTAATCAGCAAACTGGTGTCGTTTAGCTCGCGCTCTTTTTCATCCAGGGTCGTAATTTTCTCGCCCGGTTTCGCCAGACGAACACCGATCTCGAGGCTGTCGGTTCTGGCAGTTCCGGCCACGGTGGCGAGCCGATCGCGATCGAAAGCGTGCAGCGGCTGCCCCCATTCGAGCATCACCAGATTGGTGATATCCACCACGTTATTAATCGGACGCACACCCATCGCGTCGAGGCGGCGTTGCAGCCAGGCCGGTGATTCTGCAATTTTGACGCCCGCGATCGTCGTGCCGATGTAGGCGGGGCAAGCGGCGTCGATGTCCGCCAGCTTCAGCGCATCGCTGTCGTCCGGCGTGGCGGTTTCGCCCTTCGGCAGGCTCAGCGATTCGCCCGTCAGTGCTGCTACTTCGCGCGCGACACCGACCATGTTTTGCGCGTCGGCGCGGTTGGCGGTGGCGGTCAGGTCGATGATGACGTCGGTGAGGTCGAGCAGGGGCGCGACGGGCTGACCGATCTTGCCCGCCCATTCTGTGGTTGCCGCATCGCTCGCCGATGCGTCGTTGCTATCGTGAAACTCGTGGATGCCCTCGGAGTCTTTCGCCAGTCCGATTTCCGACAGCGAGCAGATCATGCCGTTAGACGGGACGCCGCGCAGTTTGGTGGGCTTGAGCTTGAGATCGACGCAGGGCAAGTAGCTGCCGATCGTCGCGACGGCCACGAACAGACCCGCGCGCGCGTTGGCCGCACCGCAGACGATTTGCTGCATCTCGCCAGTGCCGATATCCACCTGGCAGACGCCCAGCTTGTCTGCGTCGGGGTGCTTGCCGTACTCGACGATTTTGCCGACGACGACGCCCTCCGCCCAGGCGCTGCGATCTTCGATATCTTCCACCTCGAAGCCCGCCATCGTGAGCATGTGCGCCAGATCTTCCGGGGTCTGGTTGAGGTTGACGAGTTCTTGGAGCCAGTCGAGGGAAATACGCACGGTGTTTATGTCAGGTCGGGTCGGGTCGGATCTTGAAAAGAGCGCTGGGCGATCCGCGCAGCCCGGTTATTCTACCGCCTATCCCCAAGCCCGATCGGGCGGGTTTAGTCTTCCAGTATTGCGGCTTCGTCTGCCAGTACTACGTCTTCATCTTTGCCATCGCCGTAGTCCGGCGGCTCGGAGATGACCGATAAGCGCCACTGCCCGTCTGGGGCGATGTAAAAGTCGTAGTCCAGCACCATGCGATCGAAGTCGTCGTAGTATTCGATCTTGTCGGCGATCAGGTCCTGAATGAGCTGGCGAATGCCGTGGATTTCGATCGGGTCGTTGTTGGGCTTGGAGACCTCGAGAAAGTTCGTGATTTCCCGAGCGTGTTTATCCTTCGGCATGATCGCGGTGTTCCAGGCCACGATCGCCAGCGGCATGAAGGACGAACACTGCTGGAAGTCCCCGATCTGCTCGAAGTAGGGCTCGACAAACTCCTGGATAAGCTTCGACATCTTCAGCGCGTCGGGGCCGGGTGTGATGACCTCGGTTCCTTCGGGGATGCGCGATCGCATCCGATCCATCGACGGTTCGGGGGATTGCTTGGGTTTCGCCTCGCCCAAGTGATGCATTTCGCGCAGGAGGCTGGCTTTCTTCTTTTTCTGCTTGCCCATTTAAATGACCCCTTCTTTTCGTTGGCGTGGCGATTGCGCTACTGCGGCATCCCAGAACCAGTACACTGCCGCAACCGCTCTCAGAGAAGACCGTACTTCGGCTGCACTCAGCGCTCTTTAATTCTTCGTTCGAGTTTAGGCATGGGGCGGACTTGTACGTCTCTCAGCTTAACGAACTCCGAACAGCAAATCTGAAAAGTAAAAGAGAGCGTCGAATGTCGGCGCTCTCTTTCGTAGTTTGAAGTATGGGGACTGAGCAATTACGACGCTGCGCCAGCCGGGACGAACGACTCGATGCCCGAGACAACGCGCGCGCTCAGGATTTTGTCGCCTTTCTTAAGCTGCGACAGCACCGCCTCGCCACCGTCTTTGCCCTTCACGTAGCCGAAGACCGTATAGCGACCGTCCAGCAGGTTCAGACCCGCAGGCGTCAGCTCGGGCTCGAACAGGAAGAAGAAGAACTGCGAAGAGGCGTCGTTCACGTCTTCGTCGCCGTGGGCCATCGCGACCGTCCCGTAGGCCGAGAATGGCAGCGCAGGCTGCTCGCGGTAGAGGCCGACTTCTTCGAGCGTGAAGCCGTAGACGGGCTCGACTTCGCTGGTGACTTTAATTTCGAGAGGAATGGTGCGCGTCTCGCCGGTGTCGGGATCGACGAAGCCTTCGTCCTTGCCGATCGGGTCGCCCGCTTGCACGACGTAATACTCATCGGCACGGTTGACTTGGGTTCCGGCATAGAAGCCGCGCTCGACGAGATCGACGAAGTTTCCGGCAGCGATCGGCGCGTTAAAGCCGTCAACGATTAGCTCGATCGTGCCTTTCTCGGTTTCTAGCTCGACGGTGGCGCGACCTTTGAGTTGCGGCATATTCGCATACTCTTCAGGAATCTCGAACGGGAACTCTTTAACCATCAGCGCTTCGAGTTCGCCGATCGTATCGAGGAGGATGCGGCGCTGCTCCCAAACGGTGTTGCGGTCTTTGGCGGAGACCCCGTCCTCGGCAGCGGCGACGGCGGTTTTGATTTTCTCAATCAGGGCGTTGGCTTCGCCTTGGCGGTCGTCGGGGATGTCGGCGAGCAGCACGTCGGCCTTGATTGTGGCGGTGTTTTTGGTGGCCTTGAGGGCACTCGTGATGGCCGACCAGCGCTTGCCGCCGCGCAGATACATCGAGATGCCTTCGATCGCGCGCTGCATCCGGCGCACCGACGGGTTGTCGATCGGCAGGGCGTACTGCAAAATCGCGCTCGAGTCGGTGACGGCGTTGCCGACGGGCATGCGGCTCTCGCGGTAGTCGTCGTCATCGCCGCCGAACCAGCCAGCACTGAGACCCACGGACAGCGACAGCAGCAGCGCCACCGTCGGAATAATTCTTAACCAGCGTTTGAGTCTGTTCATTTTGTCGATCTTTCGGCCATCTTCGCGTAACTATACTGCCATAGGCCGGACGTTTGACGGCCCCTCTGGCGCTTCCAACGATCTTCATGTTTGCCCCGCCCCGCCTCGCGATCGCCCTCGGTAGTAACTTGCCCCAAGGCGATCGCCCACCTGCTGAAATCCTCAATCTGGCCGTCGATCGCCTGGGTCAGCTCCCTACGATCGCGAGCTTGCAAGTATCGGCCTGGCATCGCACCGCGCCGATCGGCCCGCCGCAGCCGGATTACGTCAACGGCTGCGCAATCGCGACGTTGCAAGATTCAGCCACGATCGAGCCAGTGGAGTTCCTGCACCAGCTCCAGGCGATCGAGAATGAGTTCGGGCGCGAGCGTCGGGAACGCTGGGGCGCGCGCACGCTGGATCTGGATTTGATTTTGTGGGGCGATCGGCAAATCGATACACCGGAACTGACTGTGCCGCATCCGCGCTGGCGCGATCGGGCATTCGTTCTCGTGCCGCTAGCGGAGATCGCGCCGGACTGGGAAGACCCGGAGACGGGTGAGACGGTGGCGGTGCTGGTAAAAAAATGTGATGCGAGTGGAGTGCGGCAACTCGAATCGCCTTGCAAATAACCCCAAAAACAGCCGATGGACTACAGCCGCCTGTTTGAAAATTTCGACGCGCCGGATGTCTCGAGCTGGGAGGCACGGCGAGAGCGCTGTCGATCGCAGATTTCAGCAACGTGGCTGGCGGCGATCGCACGGGCGGGTCGCGGTCTCGAGGCGGGCGAGATCGTTTGCTGTGCGGGGAAGCTGACGGGGGCAGAGACGATCGCGGCGTTGGCGGGCAACTCGGACGCGACGGCGGTGGCGATCGACGATCCGCTGGTGGAACTGGCGACGCCGGTGCTGGGTCGGGCGCGTCCGTCGTTCGACGAGATCGGGCAGCAGCTCGCGGATTGGGGCATGGGCGATCGCGTGTGGCTCGCGGCGGGCGAAGTCGAGACGTTTCTGACCGAGCTGCGGGAGTTGGGCAGCGACGATCGCGTTGGGTTGTACGTGGACTGCGGGCGCGGTGACTACAGATCGCTGTTGTTGCGGCTGCTAGCGATCGAGTCATGGCTGAGCGATCGGGCGGCGGTTTTTGTTATGGCAAGTGGCTCCGGAGCGCGTCAGGCGATTGCCGACTTCCTAAAAGTTCGCAGTGCGGGTCTCTGGCTCGATCCACGCTGTGTCGATCTCGATCGAGCGGCAAATCTGCTGCTGTGGAAACGGCAGGCCGAACTCTGGCCGGAGGGAACAGTTGCGATCGAGCCCGACGCGAACTGTATGGCCGCGCTTCTAGCCCAAGTCGAACTGATTCGTCCCGATCGCTTGCGGGAAATACTTCACGAAGAAGCGCGCTCCCATCAAAGCCAGGGGCGTTACGCCGAAGCCGATCGCGTTTATCGTCAAATCCTGGACGACCAGCCGCACGACATCAGAGCCCTCCGAAACTTCGGCCGACTCCACCTCGATCGCGGGCAGTATTCGCAGGCTGTCGGCCTGCTGTGGCGGGCCGTAAAAATCGGACAGCAGGCCCAGCCTCGCCCAGCGGACGAATTGGCCGAGACTTACTTCAGCCTGGGGTTGACCTACACGCAGACCAGAGATTTACCGCGCGCCGCGGCCTCCTACCAACAGGCTCTCAAGCTCGCGCCCGAGCATTTCGACACGCTCCAAAATTTTGGGCGGCTGCTCGACGATCTCGATCGCCTCGACGATGCAGCGGCGATGTTCGATCGCGCGATCGCCGTCCAGCCGCAACGCGCCGCAGGCTACCTCGGTCGCGCTCGCGTCTGGCTCGATGCTTACAACTTCGAGGCGGCGATCGACTGCTACGAAACCGGGCTCGAACACTGCGCCGACGACGCCGATCGCGCCGAACTCCAGCGCAGCCTCAATCGGGCGCGAGCCGATCGCACCGATCCACAACGGCTCTGCCGCCAGTTCGCCAACGATGCTCGCGCTGAAGCGCAGCCCCACCGCATTTTGCGCCACGATCGTCGCCTCTACAAACTCGCCCCAAACCCGGCCAGCGCCCGCTCGCTCGTCGCCAGCTACCTCGCCCTGAACTACAACGAAGACGCACTGAACGTCGCCCTCGAAGCGCTAGAAAGCGTGGGAGATCGGCCCGACGATTTTCACGAGATCCGCATCGAACTCCATTGCGCCTGCGTGCAAATCGAGGTCCTCTGCGGACGTGCCGATCGGGCTCGCGATCGCGCCGCCACCGCCACGCGGGAATACCCCGACTCCGCCCGACTCCAGCTCCAGCGGGCGCTGCTCGCTCCGATGTTCTACGAGACCCCAGAACGACTCAACAGCGCACGGTCCGACCTATTTGCAGGACTAGGCTGGCTGGAAAACGAAATCACGCGGTCGCTCGCCGGAGAAACCGCGATCTCACCCGAAACCTGGCTCGACGCCTTCCGCCGCCACAGCCACGTCTACATCAACTACCAAGGCAAAGACGATCGCCCGTTTCAAACCCGCTACGGCCAGCTTTTGAGCCGCCTCGCTGCCCGCGTTTATCCAAAATTCGCGCCGATCGCCGCCGATCGCGCCTTCTCGACCTCTCAACGCAACCCCAACGCCCGACTCAAGATCGGCTTTATCAGCTCCACTCTCGGCCCCGCCCGCCTCGGCGAACTGACAATCGGCTGGATCGAGCGCCTCGATCGCCAGCGATTCGCGATCCACGGCTACTACACCCACCCCCATGCCGACGCCCTGACGGCCCGCTTCCGCGACGCCTGCGACCGCTTCGAGCATCTCTCTCTCGGTGCGATCGCCCAGGCGATCGCGAACGACAACCTCGACGTTCTCGTCTACACCGACCTCGGCCTCGACCCGCAGCTCCTGACGCTGGCGGCGCTGCGCCTCGCGCCCGTGCAGTGTACGAGCTGGGCGCACCCTGTCACCACCGGCCTGCCAACGCTCGACTATTTCCTTAGCAGTGCGGCGATGGAGCCCGACGACGGCGATCGACACTACTCCGAAACGCTCGTGCGCCTGAGCGATATCGGCATCGTCTTCCCGCAACCGGTGGTCAAAGAAGCGACCGAGGCCGACCGCCAGCAAACCCGCCAACAGTCCAGACTCGCAGGCGATCGCGTGCTGTTTCTCTGCTGCCAGTCGCTGCTGAAATATTTACCTCAAGATGACTGGATCTGGGCAGAAATCGCCAATCGCGTGCCGGATTCGCAGCTCGTGTTTCTCTCCCATCCGAGCCGGGAGCTGACGGAGAAGTTCCGCAAGCGGCTGGGGCGTGCGTTTACCGATCGCGGGTTGGACTTTGGCGATCGGGCGAAGATCTTGCCGCGCCTCAGCGAAGCCGACTACATGCAGGTGAACCAATGCTGCGACGTATTTCTCGATAGCTTCCGCTGGTCGGGCGGCGTCACGACGCTGAAGGCGATCGCCTGCGGATTGCCAGTCGTCACCTGCCCCGGCGAGCTGATGCGATCGCGCCACAGCGCCGGAATTTTGCAGACGCTGGGCGTGACGAAGACGATCGCGGCGAGCCCGGAAGCGTATATCGAGATTGCCGTGCGTCTCGCGGAAGATTCGCCGTGGCGCACCGAGCTGCAAGAGAAAATGCGCGATCGCCACGGGCGGCTGTATGACAATGCCGCCTGCGTTCGCGATTTAGAAGCGTTTCTTTGGAAGGTTGCAGGCCGAGAGTAGTCGGCACCTCAGAAGTCCGACTTTCCGGAAAGTCGTACTTCTCGGCGATCGCGGGCAACACCCATAGTTGACATGACTGGCTCGATCGCGGGGGGTGAGAAGTCGGACTTTTGGGGTGGCCGCAGCTAGCCAACGGTCGATCGCGCAAATTCGGTGCAGCAGCGCGATCGCCCGTCCTTCTCGAAATCTCGGCTCCAGGTTTTGGTGAGGCCGGACTGCGAAAAGCGATCGAGTTCGTTCGGCGATAGCGGCCACGGGGGGCCGTCGGGCGCATCTTCCGTCGGGCGGGTGTGCGTGACGACGACAAGGCGACCGCCCTCCGACACCAGCGAGGCCACCGCGTCGATCGCCCGATCGCGCACCGACAGCGGCAGCGCCTGCACCGTCCGGCACTCGAACGCGAAATCGAATCGCCCGCGCCAAGCATCATCGAGCGCCAGCAAATCAACCACGCAATAGTCTACGCGGGAGTCTGCAAAGCGATCGCGACACCAGGCAACTGCGCGAGGCGACACGTCGAACGCCGTCACGTCGAAGCCGAGTTTCGCGATCGCTTCCGCATCGTCGCCGAGGCCGCAGCCAATGACGATCGCTCGCGCTCGATCCAGATCGAAAAGCTGCGACACTGGCCGCTCGGAAATCCAAGATTTTAGCGCCGGGTGCGCGCCGTCCAGCGACCAGGGAACGCAATCGCGATCGCCATCGGCAGCCACATAGAGCGGATCGAACCAGTCGTTCGGGCGATCTTCGGCCAGGGCGCGATCGCGAATTTCACGAACGTCATCGCGGGAAAAGGAAGTAGACACGGTAAACAGCCCGCTAGCAATTCGCCTAACAATAAGGCGTCACGTCTTCGTCGCACTCGTCCGCTAGATACGACAGCGCCCGGAAGCGCAGGCCGACGAGCTGTTCGTAGAGCGGATTGAGCTTGCACATGGGCGGAATGTGGACGACCTTGTCGCCGAAGAGCTTGATGTCGCGCTCGAACGGGCACTGGGGCGGGATCATCTTGCACAAGAAGCGCGCCACTTTCGGGTCTTGCATTTCCAGATTGTCGAGCCAGCCACGGACGGGGGCGAGAACGTCGATGCTGGAACTATCCGAGGGCGGCTTTTTGAGGGGCGTTGCGCTGTCAATTTCTGCGGCTGCGTCGGTGGTCTCGATCGTGTGGCGCAGGGCGTCGAGCGCTTCGGAGCCGAGGTCGAGCGCCGTGCAAAATTCCCGCAGCAGCGTATCTTCCGGCTCGGTGTAAACCCCGTCCGCGACGGCAACCATCACCGCAGTTCGCAGGAAATTTTCGGCGACGTTCGGATCGCCTGCGAAGACCTTCGCCAGATCTTGGGGCGAGATCGGCTCTAGGTCGTCGAGGCTGTCTTCGTGAGCGATTTCGGCGATCAGTCGGCGCTCTTCGGCATCGAAGTTTCCGTCAGCCCAGGCGATCGCCAATAGGCCGCGCAGCCAAACCGAACTTTGAGACTCGATACGGGGAAGGGTGGTAGCACTCATCGTTTGAGATTCCGT
Source organism: uncultured cyanobacterium (assembly GCA_937899645.1). Classification (GTDB taxonomy): domain Bacteria; phylum Cyanobacteriota; class Cyanobacteriia; order Cyanobacteriales; family Geitlerinemataceae; genus RDYZ01. The sequence continues at coordinate 16,625 of CALCCD010000115.1, forward strand.
TGAGATTTCCGTAAATAATCCAGTGCAACGAACGAGGCACGATCGCGAGTCTGCGCGATCGCCCGTGACGCGAGCGGGTAGCCGCCGAGGATGAGGATCGGTACGGGGCGGCTCCTGCGGGCTCTTCTTGCCACAGTGTAGCTCTGCATTTCCTTCCCGATATCCTCCGCCCGCAGTAGGGCAACCGGTATAGTCAGGCGGTGGCTGTGTTGTGGGCGAGAGCGAGGCGAGGACTGGAATGAACGCGCGAGATATTGGTCTGTTCGCGATCGCGATCGCGGTCAACTCCATCGGCCAGTTTTTACTCAAAGCCGGAGCGAACGATCTGGGCAAAAGCGCGCCATCGTCGCTCTGGGCAGCGCTGCTCGGCATCGCGACAACGCCGACGCTGGTGGCGGGGCTATTTTTCTACGGCTGCGGCTCGATCGCCTATATTCTCCTACTGTCGCGGGTCGATCTCAGCGTGGCGGGGCCTGCGACGGCGCTGGCCTACGTCACATCTGTTGCCATCGGTTACTTCGCCTTCCGCGAGACGATTTCCGCAGCTCAGGCGGTGGGCTTGGGCGCGATCGTCCTCGGCGTAATTTTGGTCGTCACGCAGCGCTAGTCGTGAGGTCGCCCCTGCGGTCGTTCTTGCCGGTCGTTCCGAAAAGTCAGGAGCCCCGTCATATTGTCCAGTCCCAGGCGATCGAGTTGTTTCGACCGTCGCAATTGAGGCCGCGAGCGCCTCGACGTGCGCGCTTGGAGTTGCAATCGGTGCGTGCCGCCTCGGCCAGCTCTCCGCAATACAAGCGCGGCAAACGCTGGCGGAATCCGCAGACCACCTCCCAGGGAATCGAGCCGAGGGTCTCGGCCCAGCGTTGGGCAGTTAGCTCGATATCGCGATCGCGCCCGATCAGCGTCACCGTATCGCCCACCCGAACCTCGTCTAGGTCGGTCACGTCCACCAAAATCTGATCCATCGTCACCGTTCCCACCTGGGGCGCGCGCTGCCCGGCGATCGCCACCTCGAGCTGGCCCGACAGCAGCCTGGGAACACCGTCCGCATAGCCGATCCCCACCGTTGCGATCTGCGTTTCGCGGGTCGTGACGAAGCGGTGGCCGTAGCTCACGCCGCGATCGGGCGGCAGCGTCCGCAGTTGCGTGACCTTGGCGCGCACGCTCATCGCCGGGCGTAGCGACACCGCCGCATTCAGGTGGGGGGCGGGCGCAATTCCATAGAGCGCCAGACCGATTCGCACCATGTCATAGCTCAGCTCGGGAAAGGCGATCGCTCCGGCAGAGTTGCTCAGATGGACGGGCGGATCGCACTCGTTCTCGCGCAGCTCGGCCAGCACCGTCTCGAAGCGCTGGTGCTGTTCGCGTACCGTGCCCGGGTCGGGCTCGTCCGCTGTCGCCAGGTGCGAGTAAATCGTCTTCAGCTCCAGGCCGGACAGGCAGCGCAGCAGCCTGACAAACGACGCCGCCTGCGTCCAATCGCAGCCCAGGCGCGACATACCGGTGTCGATATTGACGTGGACGGGCAGCGCGATTTCCGACCCGGCGAAGATTTCTGACAGGGCGATCGCCTGCTTGGGAAAGGCGACCGTCAGCTCTAGGGCGCTGTCGCGCGCCACGATCGCCCGCTCGCGATCGCACACTGCTTCTAGCACCAAGATCGGCGCATCGATTCCCGCCTCGCGCAGCGACACCCCTTCCCCGACCGTCGCCACGCCCAGCCAGCTCGCCCCCGCCGAGAGCGCCGCCTGCGCCACCGGAACCGCTCCGTGTCCGTAAGCATCGGCCTTAACGATCGCCATCAGTGTCGTATCCGGCACGAGCCGCTCCCGCAAAGCTCGAACGTTGGCCGCGATCGCATCCAGGTCGATTTCCACCCAGGCGCGCGACTGCATCTGCAAATCGGCGATCGGCATTAGCGCTGGGGTGTTTTGCACAGTCAACGCGGGATGCACCGGCGCGATCGCCTCGTTATGCTGAGTGGGCTCGATTGGCTCGACGGGAAAATCTGTCATGACCCACTACCCTGTTTGTCTACATCGGAGAATTTAGCATTCTTTTTCCCCGTCGCTTGCCACCCGATGCGCGAACGTTTGTAAAATCCTTCAATCCATCAGCCAAAGGGCGTTTTAGCAAAAAACTTAAGTAAACGAAACCTACCGGATTTCCAGCGTAACTTCGTAAGTATATCCTCGGAAGTTCGAGTCGAAGACCAGCGTATACTGCCCGTCTTCGGGCAGCTCGCCCGACCACAGACGCGCGCCGCCGTTGGCCGCCCCGTCGGTAATTTCGCGCTCGTCGGGCGCGAGGACGAAAGGCAGCGGACTCTCGCCCGTCGCCTCGAGGGCCAGGCGCTGTCCGGCGCGGGCGTCGAACTCGTAGTGGTGGTAACCCGTACCGATAAAGCGATCGCCAAATGTCACGTTATCGCGACCTTCCGGTAGCTCGATGCGCGCAATTTTTTCGTTGCAGGCGCTATCGACTAGATTCTTCGAGACCCAGCCCGCTGTCGGCGCGTCGATTTGCCACCAGTTGTCCTGCGCGCCGACGATCGATACGGGCGCGCCGTCCGCCACCGTTCCCACGACGTTATTCGCCGTCGCATCGGGCGAGCTGCGAATATTGAGCGGGCCGTCCGGGTCGTTGACGAGGCCACCGCCGATTTGGCAGCTCAGAACGCGCACGCCGTCGCTGTCGGCGTTACTAGCGCCGTCGGCAGTCGCGCGATTCGTAGCGGTGTTTGGAGCTGGGGCGCTCGAGTTAGGAGCGACGTCGAGATCTGCGCTGGGGCTTGCATTGGAGTTTGAGCCGTCACCGCGATCGACCTCACCGGGCGGGACGGTGGCTTCCGGTATCGCGACATCTGCGGGCGCGCTGGCCTGCGGGTCGGGAGCCTCGGTGTCGGGCGGCTCGACGCTGGCACAGCTCGCAAGCACGAGCAGCAGTGACCCCAGGGAGAGCGATCGGCGAATGGAAAAAGAAAGCATATATAAGGCAGCGGAAGACCCGAAAAGGCGCGGTGCGAGCCAGACCCGCACGCCGCTCCTTTATTATCCCACTGGAGACTCGCCCCTTTCGGGAAGGTGGTATCTCTACAACAGCGACTGGTACTTCGGATCGGCCTTGAGAACTTGCAGCACCTTTTTAATTTCCTGGGTGCGCTCCTTGGCAACCACCAGCGTCGCGTTGCCGTCGCGGACGATAACCACATCTTCCAAGCCGATCGTTACGACCACCTCGGACTCGTCACCGGCATAAACGATCGCGCCCGACGTATCGCGCCCGATGTGCTGACCGAGTTCGACGTTCTCCGGCTCCGGCTCGCCCGCCTGTTTGGCCTGGAGTTGCATCAAGCGCTCGATCGCGTTCCAGTCGCCCAGGTCGTCCCAGCCAAACGTCACTGGCAGCACGTAGGCCAGGTCAGTTTTCTCCATCAGCGCGTAGTCAATGCTGATTTTCTCCAGAGTCGGGTAAATCGCGACGCCCTCAGCTTCGAGCTGGGCGATTAGATCGGGGACGTACTTTCTGAGTTCGGAGAGCGCCACACCCGCGCGGAAGACAAAGATGCCGCCGTTCCAGCTAAAGCGCCCGCTAGCGAGAAATTCCTTCGCGGTGTCCAGGTCGGGCTTCTCGGTAAAGCGGCTGACGGTATAAGCATCGAGACCACCCACCTGTCCGGCAGCTTCGCCTTGTTCGATGTAGCCGTAGCCGGTGGACGGGTAGGTGGGCGCAATACCCAGGGTGACGATCGCCTCGCGATCGGTGGCGAGTTCGGCAGCAGCTTTTAGCGTCGCCTCGAAGGTGTCCTGGGAGTCAACCCAGTGGTCGGCGGGAAAAAAGCCAATGACAGCGTCGTCACCATAGCGCTTGGCGATCTCGAGCGTCGTCCAGGCCACGGCGGCGGCGGTGTCGCGACCCTCCGGCTCCACGAGCAAGTTTTCGACGGGCATCTCCGGAAGCTGCTCGCGACAACCCGACTCCAGGTGCGAAGCCGTAATCACCCAGAGGTTTTCCCAGCCGCCCGCCAGCGGCAACAGGCGATCGGCAGTGGCCTGCATCAGGGTGCGCCCGCCGCCGTCCAGGCAGAGGAACTGCTTCGGACGCGCCAGGCGGCTCAGCGGCCAAAAGCGCTCGCCCTTGCCGCCCGCCAGAATAACGGGAATAAAAACCATGATGTCTCCTCGATGTCTCTTCTGTATCTGCTCGTCAGGCGTCTGCTCGTCAGGCGTCTGTTCGTCAGGCGTCTGTTCGTCGATCCCCAAAAAGCCGAGTCGCGGAAAGGGAGCGATCGGCGGCCAGTTGTCGTGTTCTCACTTCAATGGTGTAACAGCTTACGCTCGCGATCGGGCCAGATCGGCGTAATTTTCCGCCCGCAGTCGGCCAGCGCCGAGATGGGTCAGTTGCGGGTCGATAACAGCAGTCGGCAGCGGGCGACAGCGGCAAAAAAGTCCGCAGGAGTTAACGTGCGTTTTCACCCACGGGCAGCTTCGCTCCTATGATGTTCTCGAACATATATCAAGACTTCCCACGAATTCGATCCAAATGGCGGTGAATTGGCGACCTCGATCGCGATGCGTCGATCGCCCGCCGATTTCCCCGCTCAGCCGCCAATCCGGCTAAATGCAAACGCTAGAGTGGTCAGGCGTCGATTCGCCCCAGAGTCCCCGCCCCGAACCTTCCCCTTTTGCGGAGAGTTGCCCACGCGATCGCCCCCGACCGAGTCCGCGATTGCCCGGCCGAAACGGCGCTTCACCCCTCCTAGCAGCCCTGTTCCCCGACCCACGCGATCGGCTGCGTCCCGTTCAACCCCTCTCTGCATCCATGATTCCTAACGACTCCTTCGAGTACTGCCACGACCTCCTCGACGATAAACCTCAGGAAGCCTGTGGCGTATTCGGCATCTTCGCGCCTAACGAAGACGTCGCCAAGCTCACCTACTTCGGGCTCTTCGCGCTGCAACATCGCGGCCAAGAGTCGGCGGGAATCGCCGCCTTCGATCGCGGCCAAGTCCACTGCCACAAGGGCATGGGTCTCGTGTCTCAGGTGTTCAACGAAGACATCCTCGCAGAGCTGGTCGGCACCCACGCCATCGGTCACAACCGCTATTCCACTACCGGCTCGAGCCACCTGCGCAACGCCCAACCGGCGGTCGTCGATACCCGCATCGGCAAGTTCGCTCTGGCCCACAACGGCAACCTGGTCAATACACCAGAGCTGCGCGCTCACCTCGACGAGCTAGGCTGCGACTTCGGTATGACCAGCGACTCCGAGGCGATCGCCTTGGGGATCGGCGTCGAGCTCGATCGCGACAAGGACAAAAGCTGGGAAGACGCCATTCAGGCCGCTCTAAACTACTGCAAGGGTGCATTTAGCCTGACGATTGCCACGCCCGACGCAGTCTACGGCGTACGCGACCCCAACGGCGTGCGTCCCCTCGTCCTCGGCCAGCTCGAGCGCGGTGGCTACGTCTTCGCCTCCGAGAGCTGCGGCCTCGATATTATCGGCGCGAAATACGTGCGCGACGTCAAACCGGGTGAAATCGTCCGCCTCGATGCCGACGGCGTCCACAGCATGACTTGGAAAGAGGCCGATCCGAAGCTCTGTGTCTTTGAGATGATCTACTTCGCGCGCCCGGACAGCGCCAACCACCAAGAAAGCCTCTACAGCTACCGCGTTCGTATCGGCCACGTGCTCGCCCGCGAGTCGCCCGCCGATGTCGATCTAATCGTCGGCGTACCGGACTCGGGAATACCCGCCGCGATCGGCTTTTCGCGCGAGTCGAAAATTTCCTACGCCGAGGGGCTGATCAAAAACCGCTACGTCGGGCGCACTTTTATTCAGCCCACCCAATCGATGCGCGAAACGGGCATCCGGATGAAGCTCAACCCGCTCAAAGACGTGCTCGACGGCAAGCGGGTGCTGATCGTCGATGATTCGATCGTTCGGGGAACCACCAGCCGCAAGCTAGTTAAAGCCATCCGCGATGCGGGCGCGACGGAAGTCCATATGCGCGTGTCCTCGCCGCCGGTGACCCACCCCTGCTTCTACGGTATCGACACCGATACCCAAGACCAGCTAATTGCCGCCACAAAAACTGTCGAGGAAATCGGCGAACAGATCGGTGTCGATTCCCTGGCCTACCTCAGCTGGGAGGGAATGCTGGCGGCGACAAACCAAAACCCCGACCACTTCTGTTCCGCGTGCTTCACGGGCCACTACCCCGTCACCGTACCGGAGATGCTGAAGCGATCGAAGCTGGTACTAGAAGAAACGCCGACCGCAGGCCAGGTCTCGAGTTAGCTCCAGAAACCGATCCAGAGGCCGATCCAGAAGTTGGCCGTCGGTCCTAACCCCTCTCCGCCGCCCTGTTTTTTACCCCATGCCGCTCACCCTTTTGGTTGTCGATGACGACGCGACCCTGCGCGATGCGCTCGTTAGCTACTTCGAGCTAGAAGGCTACGTGGCGATCGCGGCGGCGGACGGCAAAGAAGCCCTGCACCAGGTCGAAGCCGCCAGCCCGCAGCTCATCGTCACCGACGCGCGCATGCCCGAACTCGACGGATTCGAGCTGATTCGCACCCTGCGGCAGCAGCCCCAGCACCGGCTGCTGCCGGTAGTCTTCCTGACCGCGAGGACGGAGGTAGAGGCGCGAATCCGAGGCTACAAGGCCGGGGTAGACGTCTACGTGCAAAAGCCTGTCGATTTGCCGGAGTTGGGTGCGATCGTCCGCAATCTGCTCGATCGCGCTATGCTCGTCGGCCTCTCTCAGACGAGCCCGTCGCCCGATCGCCCGGAGCCCGACTCGGAGAACGCCCCCGCCGAAGAACCCGCCGCCCTCGAGCTCACCGATCGCGAGCGCGAAACCTTAGTACTGCTGGTGGAAGGATTTTCCAATAGTGAAATTGGCGAGCGGCTCTACCTCAGCCCGCGCACGATCGAAAAATACGTCAGCCGCCTGCTAGATAAAACCGACACTCGCAACCGCATCGAGCTGACCCGATTCGCGATCGAGCGGGATTTCGATCGCAAATCGGACGCCTAAAGATCGACCCAGAAAACTAGGGCCTGTCATCAATTAGCGCCCGACCCAAAAATAAAACGAGGGTCTGAAACCAGCTCTGGGCAAAAGTTGCAAGCTTGATTTGAGGGCAGCCCCTAGCAGCGCGCGACGCCCTCTTGACGAGCTGCACGCTGCACCGCCGCCGCCACGGCCACCACCACGCGCTCGTCAAATACCGACGGCACGATATTGTCCGACGCCACCTGAGTCGGCGAGAGTAGCGACGCGATCGCCGACGCTGCCTCCAGGTACATATTCGTCGTCAGATCGACCGCGCGGCAGTCTAGCGCACCTCGGAAGATACCCGGGAAGGCCAGCACGTTGTTGATTTGGTTCGGGTAGTCGCTGCGACCCGTGGCGATGACCGCCGCATTGCCTTGGATCAGCTCCGGCTGGATCTCGGGGATCGGGTTCGCCATCGCCATCACGATCGGCTTGTCGGCCATCGATAACACCATCTCCTTCGTTAGGACACCCGGCGCACTGACACCGATAAAGATATCCGCACCGCGCACGGCGTCGGCCAGCGCTCCAGTTTCATCGCAGGCGAACTGGCGCTTCTGGTCGTTGAGGTCGGTGCGCGTCTCGGAGAGGATGCCCTTCGAGTCGCACATGACAATTTTGCCCGCTCCGGCTTTCTCCAGCAGACAGGCGATCGCAACGCCCGCCGCGCCCGCGCCGTTGATAACGATTTTCGCCGCGCTCAGGTCTTTGCTGACGACGCGCAGGGCGTTGAACAGCGCCGCCAGGGTGACGATCGCCGTGCCGTGCTGGTCGTCGTGGAACACGGGAATATCGAGGCGCTCGCGCAGGCGGCGTTCGATCTCGAAGCAGCGGGGCGCAGCGATATCTTCGAGGTTGACGCCGCCGAACACCGGCGCGATCCGGCAGACAGTCTCGACGATTTCGTCCACATCTTGCGTGTCGAGGCAGACGGGGAAGGCATCGACGCCCGCGAACTCCTTAAACAGCATCGCCTTGCCTTCCATCACCGGCATCGCCGCCTCTGGGCCGAGGTTGCCGAGGCCGAGGACGGCGCTCCCATCGGTGACGATCGCCACGGTATTGCTCTTGATCGTCAGGGTGTGGACGAGTTCGGGCTCTTCGGCGATCGCCCGGCAAATACGACCGACACCGGGCGTATAGGCCATCGCCAGATCGTCCTGGCGCTTGAGCGAGAGCTTGCTGTCGATGCGGATTTTGCCACCCCGGTGCAGGTCGAAGGTGCGATCGTACACATCGACGAGCTTGATTTCCGGCAGCGTCTTAATTGCGTCAACGATGCGATCGGCGTGCTCGGTGCTCGAGGCGTTGACGGTGATTTCGCGGATGGCGATGTTATGGTTCTGCTCGATCGAGTCGATCTGGCCGAGACTGCCGCCCACCGAGGCGACGGCATTGACAATGTTGGCGAGCATCCCGGCTTTATTCGGGATTTGGCAGCGCACTGTCAAGCTATAACTCGGGTTGGGGGTCAGTTCTACCATGATGGAAATATGGGGCGAGCGAGCTCGCGCTAGGAAAGAAGCTAAAAAAAGGGCCGTCCGTGGAGCGAAACGGGCGAAAGCAATTGATTGTTAACTCTAGCGCCTCTGTCTTCAAACCAAAAGTCCGCCATCGGGCCGATCTCGGGCGTTATTTCGACCCTCCGCGCGCCCAGTTTCCCAAAGCGTCCGTCGCGCTTCAAAGCGATTGCCGAGCGTCTCGGTTCGCAGGCGGCTGTCTGCGATGCAGTTTCGCCGTTTTTTCGCCAGGTTCGCGCGGAAACCGACCTCAACATCAGCCCTGACGATCGACGAGTCGAGAGAGGCAATTGCAAGGTCATACCCCGCGTATTCCGATGCATTTGTCACGGTATGTGTATGTATGGGAAGTGGGTCTGCGGGACTTTCCCTGGCGAGTATCTCCGCTCCGTTGTTCACTTACGCTGTTTTTAAAACTTTCAAAACTATGCGCGCGATCGGTTTGATGAGCGGTACGTCCGTAGACGGGATAGATGTGGCCTTGGTCGATTTGCAGGGTCGCGATCGCGATTTGAAGGTTAAGCCGATCGAGGCGCGCACCGTCCCCTACGCGCCCGCCCTGCGTCAGCGCATCCTCGATCTCGCCAGCGGGGCTGCGATTTCTCTGCCAGAGCTAGCCGACCTCGATGACGCGATCGCGATCGCCTTTGCCGACGCCGCCAACGTTATTCAAGAGGAGTGTGGCGATGTCGAACTAATCGGCTCTCACGGCCAGACGGTCTACCACCAGCCGCCCCAGTACCGCGAGTCCGAGGCATTATCGACATCTGCCGATAATGCTGCCAATCCCATCAATCCCGCCAACTCGATCGCCCGCCTGGGCTACAGCCTCCAGCTCGGACGCGGCACGACGATCGCCCAGCTTACCGGCGTTCCGACAATTAGCAACTTCCGGGCGGCGGATCTGGCCGCAGGCGGGCAGGGCGCACCCCTCGTGCCGCGCATCGACGCCTGCTTGCTCGGCCACGCCACCCAGACCACCTGCATCCAAAATATCGGCGGCATTGGCAACGTGGCCTACATCCCCCGCCGCATCTTGCCCCAAGCGGCGGCATTCGCGGGCTGGGAGTTCGGCGACGACGTTCTCGGCTGGGACACCGGGCCGGGAAACCTGCCGATCGACCTGGCCGTGCACCACTTCAGCGATGGCGAAAAGACCTACGATCGGGGTGGAGCCTGGGCCGCCACCGGTCAGATTTGCCAGCCGCTGCTCGATCGCTGGCTGAGCGACCCGTTCTTCGGCAAAGCGCCGCCGAAATCCACGGGTCGTGAATACTTCGGCAAAGCCTTCGCCGAAGGCTGCATCGCCGACGCCCAGTCGTTCGATCTCGACGCCGCCTCCACCCTCGCCACCCTCACCGAACTCACCGCCGCTTCGGTCGTCGAGAGCTACCGAAGCTTCCTGCCCGCCCTGCCCGATCGCGTCCTGCTCTGCGGTGGCGGCAGTCGCAACACCTACCTCAAAGAGCGCATCCAGTCGCGTCTGGGCACCACCTGCTGCGTGCAAACCACCGACGAAGTCGGCATCGACGCCGACAGCAAAGAAGCGATCGCCTTCGCCATCCTCGCCTACTGGCGCTGGTACGACATCCCCGGCAATCTGCCCAACGTCACCGGAGCCGCGCGCTCGGTGGTGCTCGGCGAGCTGCACTTTCCTGCCTTCGACCCCGTTTCCGTCTAGCTTTCGTCTAGCAGAATCGCCTTAAATCTCGTAAGATTCCGGATAGGGTCTATCTGCCAAAATCGAGCTTCTCAGAAAGCTTTTTCAACACGAATATCGCGATCGCTCTGCCGCTCCGAGACAAGACACTCCGCTGCCCATCTCGGCGCGTATTGTCATGTCAGCGCGCGCTGGGGCTGCCCTCGTGCGAACCTGCGACCTCAACTCCGTCAAGATCGCAGCCCCTGTCGCATTGAGTCGAGGACGCAACCGCCCATCTCGCGAAGGCCCCGGCGCGAACCGACGATGCGCCTCGCCTGCCCCGAACTGTCCCTAGCTTGCAACGATCGCACTTTCGCCTCGAGTTCTCCCTACCGCTCATCGTCCCGCGCTTCCATCACCGTGTCCCACACCTTTCTCCTCGAACAAGGCCGCTGGAAAATCCAAGGAAATTGGCTCGAGCGCAATTCTCCGCCCGTACAGGTGACGGGTCGCTCGATCGTAGCCTGGAGTCAGGACGATTGGTTCAGCATGGTGACGCAGCTCACCTTCCCAAAAGCCGAGCGCGAAGCCATCACGCTGCAATATCGCGGGCGACTCGACAGCGGCGAACGCCAGTATACGTTCGTCTTACAGCACACCGAGCTGGGAAAAGTGGAAGGCGAAGGCTGGATCACGCCCGACTCGATCGTGCAGCGCTACTGGGCCCTCGGAGATCGGCAACGCCGCAGCGGCTTCGAGACCCTGCACCGCCTCGACGAAGGTCGCTACTGTCTGTCGAGCGGCATTCTAGAGGGCCTGCACCTAACCTGTGCGATGGACGCGACATTAGAGCTGCAATACAGCTAAGTAGCCCAAGACAATAAAGCATGGTTATTCTGCTGTGGGCAATGCCCAACCCCCTGTTCTGCCGGAACTCTCAACTTGCATAATCCGACCTGCATAGTCTCAATTATTTTGGGCTGCACAGAACGGCATTAGGGTGAAGATCCAGAGGTCTAGCTCGGCGATCGAAAAGAAAGAACGATGTAGCGCACCAGACCGAACTTGCTGGCGCGTTCCTGGCCCTCCACCACGCGCTCGGCATCCGCAAACGAAAACCGGCGACAAATCTCTTTGAGGACCGGATAGGTTGGCAGCGTTTTTCTGGTGATATCGAAGTCCGTTTCGAGCGTTAGTCCTGCGGATGTCGCCAAACGCCGATAGGCCGAAACCGTAAAGTCAGTGCTGCCCACGTCTCCGTAAAGCTGCTGAATGCCTTCGCTCGCGAAGAAGTTCAAGACCTTGAAGAGCGGTACGGCGATCGGCCAAAGCATGAAGTCGCTGAGCGCCAGCGTGCCTCCGGGCTTGAGGACGCGCTTGACCTCGCGCATAAACTGCTCGCGACTCGGGAAATGAAAAATGCACTCGACGGCGAGAACGCGATCGAAGCTGTTGTCGGGGAAAGGCAGCTCGCAGGCATTGGCGCAAATCCAGTCGATCGCGTTGTTATTGATAGGCTTGATGAGTGATTCGGCGCGATCGAGCTGCCGCCGGTCGATATTTAGGCCAGTAACGTGCAAGTTTTCGTAGCGCTCGTTAAGGCAACCCGTCGTACCGCCAAAACCGCAGCCCGCATCGAGCACGCGATCGCCATTCTTAATGCCGCCCGCCTCGTAGACGCACTCGCTCAGGCGCTTGGCAGCAGAGGCAAAATCGGCTACCGTCCCGTCGGCTTGATACGGCTCGGGCCAATAGCCCCAGTGGACGTGTGTACCAAAGGAGTCGATCGTATCGCGATCGCCCTGCGCGATCGCATCGAGCAGCATGTCGAAATAAGGCAGTTCGATCTCCATCGTTCACCAGTAGACAGCTCCGAGCTAGGCAAATGCTATCCCGAGAGTATTCTTGCAAAAAAGTCCGGTGTCAGCCGCAGACAAAGCCGCGAGAACTGCGAGAGCATGCTCTGACTCCATCAAGTCGCGGTACGGGCTAGTAGACTGCGGCACGAGCTGAAGCGATCGAGACAAAAAAAGGTGGCAAGACTCTTGCGCTTAAAGCCAGCGTTTCGACACCGCTTGAGTCACGGTGCGATCGCGGGCGGCTACGCAAATGTCTGCCACCGAAGTTTTAGAGAGAGGATCGGGAAAACGAATTTTCCCTAGACATGGGCTCAAAGCGATTGCTTCAAGACACCTATAGACCGAAGGCGGATTTCACCTGTTCGATCCAAGCTTGAATACGTGCGTCCGTCTCGTCCGGCTGATTGTCGAGATCGAGCGCCAGACCGACGAAGTAGCCGTCCTTGACGGCAGTTGAAGCGTCGTGTTCGTAGTCCGACTCGGCACACACGCGATCGGCCACGGCGCTTGCGCCACAGCCGGTAATTTTTGCGGCAAGGTTACCCATTGCATCGAGATAGTTATCGGAATATCCCACCTGGTCGCCCAGGCCAAAGAATGCGACCTTCTTACCCGACAGATCGAGTTCGTCGAGATCTTCATACACGCCGTCCCAGCCGCCGGGCATTTCGCCCATGTCCCAGGTGGGAGAGCCGATGATGATGTTGTCGTACTCGGCGATCGCGCTGACTTCGACATCGCCGATGCTTTGAAGATCGACAACGGAATCACCGCCTAGCTCTGATTGAATGCGCTCGGCGATTTCTTCCGTGTTTCCAGTTTGCGTATCGAAAAACAATCCGACCTTTGCCATGATTTCCTTCTTGAAATGGATCTGTAGAGTGAGCGGTATATTTACACTCCGTTGAATGGCAAACCGTCGATCTAGACGAAAGGCGGCTAGCGACTTTCCGTAAGACCTCAGGCCGTGCCCGAAGCGCAAAACCGAGAGGTAAGAAAACCTAGCCCAGCGGGAGACCAGCTAAGCTAGGCCGCAATTACATCCGGTTATTCGTGATGGGGAACCGGGATTCGCACTCGGCTCAGAATCAAAACGCTCTCACAGTAAGGGTCTCAGACCTTACCTCGCGGGATATCAGACCTTTAACAGCCCAACCCGACGAGCATTTCGCAACTGACCGATAACGAAATCCCAAAGCCACCACATCGAGATAATGGAACGACTACTTAGAGGGTTCCATTGTTGAATCCAGCGCTCGTTCTACTCGCTTAAAGTCAAAGCCCATAGCTCGTAGCGCATGCCAGAGGTGACCTTGCAAGAAGAAGAACGACAGGAAAAAGTGTGCGTTGGCAAGCCAACACCGTGCGGAATGACCTCCGTTCGCAGGCTCGATAGTATCGGCAAAGTAAGGAACAATACCGAGCTTGAGTTCGAGAGGTGCTCCGTAAAATTCAGTCGGATAAGCGAGAGTATTCACCGCACAGAAGTAAGTGGCGACGAAACCCGCTAGAGCGATCCCACCCAGCGAATAGGAGAGAACAGCTTCGCCCGAAAAGGAAAGCACTTTCTTGGCCCAGGGCATTGGCGGCACGAGAATGTGCCACACGCCACCAAGGATCAGCAGAGTACCCACGAAGACGTGACCGCCGACGAGGTCTTCCATGCTGCTGATGCTGGCGAAGTTGACCTGGTAGCCGTAAATGACCAGAGGGTCGAGGGTCGGCTCAATTAGACGGACAGACTGCGTGGTCGAGTCGTATAGACCGCCAAAGGTTGTTGCCTTTGCAACAAGCAGCAGTGCCGCAGTACCCAGGAACAGCAAGTGGTGTCCGAGGATAAAGCCCAGTTTGTCTGAGTCGCCCCAGTCAAAGTGGAACTTCTTGGCACGGCCTTCAGCCATCGAAAGATCGGTGGGGCCTTTGAAGGTGTGGAACAGCGCGCCCGCGCCGAGAACGGCGGAAGAAATCAGGTGCAGGACACCGACGACGAACAGCGGATAGGGATCCGCAAGCTGACCGTTTTCGATCCCGAAGCCCAGGGTGGCAAGGTGGGGCAGCAGAATTAGGTTTTGGTCTCCGAGCGGGATGCTCAGGTCGCAGCGGGACAGCTCGAATAACGTGAACGACCCTGCCCAAAACGTAATGAGAGCAGCTTGCGCGACGTGCGCGGAAATAAAGAGACCTGAGAGGTCGGCAAAGCGGGCATTTCCAGCCCACCAGTCGAATGTAACCTCTTCTCTGTCGTAGGTTTGCATTGCGATTGGCTAGTGATTGGTTTTGATTGCGATATTGCGAGCTAGATGCAATTCCCTTCGCAGGATGGAAGATTTATTGCGAATCAAACTCACTAAGCTCAATGAAACACTAGATGAGAATAGATTGCAACTAATTTATCGTGTCGGTTTGTAAATTGCACGATTCGGCGCTGCACTTTGTTTTTCGGAGTTGATATCGGGATTGCTTGAAGCCATTTTCTGTCGGGGGTTTGAGCCCGCGCACGAGGTCGAAAACAAACAAAAAATTTGATGCGATCCCGGTCTCCGTCAGCGCGAAAAATCAGGCAAATGGCGGCTTCGGTAGCGCGATCGGCTCCGAGGCAAGGATTTCTTAAGTTCTTTAACGTCAGATACTGAGTGGGCAGCTGTGCGATCGCTATTTCAGACGCTATTTCAGAAATCGCCAGCGATTGAATGTCGCGGCCTGCCCACAAAATTTGTCATCTGCGTCGGACAGGTTCCAGACAACCGCATCGTCGATCTCGAAACGTCGCCCCGTTGCCGAAATTCGTACGCCGCGATAGTCATCGATATAACCGTCGCGCTGGACGCGATCGAGCATTTGCTGGCGCACTTCTCGGTTGGGTTGCTCGGCGGTCAGGCGCGAGGGCATTTGCGTGATGTCGTCCCAGGTTGTTTCCCAGAGTGCGATCGCCGTGCGGTTGCCGTAGTTCAAGATCGGGTCGGCTTGGGTTCCGTGGGAGACGATGACGAAGGGCGCTTCGTAGAGAGCGCGGGCGATCGCATCGGGGCTGGCGTCGGGTGTGGGTTCGAATAATGCGCGACCCAGGCGCTGCCGGTAGCTCGCGAGTAGAACCTGCGTCCAGGCGATGACGTTCGAGTCTTTCCAAGGAGAGTCCATACGAGCAGCAGCAAAGGGGGCAATGGGACTGGCATATTGGCTGGCATATTGTAAGGGTTCGGTTTGCTGTGCCGAGCGCTTGCCCGCCGACTTAAGACATGCCATGCGCGATCGACGCCGCCCCGATGAGCCGGAAGAATTTGATAATCGCTATCGCTCGGATGGTGATGACGATGGCTTCTACGAGTATGACGACGGGTTTGACGACGACGATGACGGCTATCCCGGTCGTCCGCGCAGCCTGGAAACTCGCGCACCCCGCGTTCCCCGCTGGCGTCGCGGCTGCGCCTTCGCGGCGGACTGCACGATCGCGGGGTTCTTCGCGACGCTGCTGAGTAACGGCAGCTCCCTCGCGCAATTCGTGACGTTTAACTTCTGCTGGCTGGCAATCCGGGCGATCGTAACCTCGGGTAACTACGGCCAGAGCCCCGGTCGCTGGCTGTTCGACATGCGCGTTATCGATATGCGCTACCAGCGCACGCCCCTGCTTGGCGAGTTGCTCAAGCGCGAGGCGATCGCGGGGAATGCGGCCTTCTTTGCGTACACCGGCTTTCTGTCGCTGGGCTCGCAGAATGCCTTCTACCTGCTGTTTCTCGTGCCGCTGGCGCTGGACGTGGGCGCAGCATGGCTCGAACCGACCGATCCGTCGGCATTTCACGATCGCGTGGCCGACACCGCCGTCGTCGCCACCCGTCGCGGCTATTCCCTAGATTTGAAGGTCAAGAAATGGGTTGCCTTTGGGATGGCGAATATGAAAAGATAGGCGCTTGTGTCTGAATTTGTAAGCAGTTAGAGGAAAACGACTGTCATGGCTAAGAAAGGCGTCCGCATTACGATTACGCTCGAATGCACCGAGTGCCGTACCAACGTGAGCAAGCGCTCGAACGGCGTTTCACGCTACACCACGCAGAAAAACCGCCGCAACACCACGGGTCGCATGGAACTCAAGAAGTTCTGCACCCACTGCAACCGACATACCGTCCACAAAGAAACGAAGTAGAGCCGATCGCGACGGGCTCGCTCGTTCGACCTGTTTCTCTCTGACTTGCTTTAATTTCCCCGGCTTGCGTGCCGGAGCGTCGCGGGCGGTTCGGGATCGCGCGATCGCGGATTACCGCTGTTGCGATCTCCATCGATTTCATCAGACCGATCGCCGAAACGCCGCGACTCGATCGTTGACCGACCACTTCACGTCCACACCTAAATTACTTTTCCCCCGAAACATGGCTAGCTTTTACCGCCGTCGCCTATCGCCGATCAAACCGGGCGACCCGATCGACTACAAAGATGTGGATCTGCTCCGTAAGTTCGTCACCGAGCGCGGCAAAATCCTGCCCCGTCGCATCACTGGCCTGACCGCCAAGCAGCAGCGTGACTTGACGACCGCCATCAAGCGCGCGCGTCTGCTGGCGCTGCTACCCTTCTTAAACAAAGAAGGTTAGAGACGAGATCTCGGCGAAGGCGCAGGTAGTGCGCCCCGACGCAGATTTACATGTATTTTCGACTGCGAGTCGCCTGTCTATCTGCGGGCGGCTCGTGTCGTTGTTAGTGTAGTTCCGTAATAGAGTGGCTGCTGAGGGCGTCCGACGCCTGTGGTCGTTGTTGTAGTAACTGTTCGTCGCGTAAATATCGGTGGAAAAAGGAAGGCTCGTTGAATTTCGGCTACACGGCGTTCGGACGCTGGCGGTGCTCGATCGCCCCGAGGGTAAGAAAAACTGGGTGGCGATCGACGCCGTCGGCCAAGAGCGGAAGATCGCGCCGAAGCAAGTGACCTACGAAGTAGCGTCATCGGGCGAGCCGTTTAAGCCGACCGATATTCCCAAGTTTTTAGAGCAAGTCGAAGTCTTCCTCGACCCGTCTGGGCTAGAGGTGGCCTGGGAGCTGCTGTCGGAAGACGGCGAATCGACGAACCCGGCGGATCTGGCGATGCTGCTGTTTAGCGAAAGCGCGCCCGCGCCCTGCTACGCCGCCCACTGCCTGCTGGCTGAAGACAAGCTGTATTTCAAGCAGAAGGGCGATCGCTACGAACCGCGCCCGGAAAGCCAGGTCGCCGACCTCAAGCACCAGATGGAAGCTGCCGCCCAGCGCGATCGCGAGCGTCAGGGCTTCGTCGATCGCGTCCACCAGGCGCTAGCAGGCGAGACGATCGAGTGGGAACAGAGCGATCGCACGCGCATCGAGACGATCGAGCGCCTTGCCGCCTTCGGGGAAGACTGTCCCAACCGCGCCGCCGCCGTAGACCTGCTCGACAGCGTCGGACGTCCGACCCACGCCAAAGCCGCCTTTCATCTACTCGTCGATCTCGGCATCTGGAGCGAACACGAAAACCTGCACCTGCGGCGTACCCAGCTTCCAACGTACTTCTCGACGAAAGTTCTCGACGTGTCGCAGCATTGTTTGGACAATCCGCCACCCGACACCGAAACCGATCGCCTCGACCTGACGCATCTGAAAGTCTTTACGATCGACGATGCCAGCACCACCGAGATCGACGACGGCCTCAGTGTCGAATATATGGAAGACGGCAGCGAGCGCCTCTGGATTCACATCGCCGACCCGACCCGCTGGATGGTTCCCGGCGATTCGCTGGATACCGAAGCGCGCCGCCGCTGCACGACGGTGTACCTGCCGACGGGGATGGTGCCGATGCTGCCTGCGGAGCTGGCGACGGGGCCGATGAGCCTTAATTCGGGGAAACAGTGTTGCGCGCTGAGCTTTTGCGTGACGCTCGACGACGACGGCGCGATCGCCGACTACAGCATTCACCCCAGCACCATCAAGCCCACGTATCGCCTCACCTACGACGACGTGGACGAGATGCTTCAGCTCCAGCTCGTCAACGAGCCGGAAATCGCCGCGCTCTTGAACTACGCCGAGCGGCGGGATGCGTGGCGACAGTCCCAGGGCTCAATTTCGATTCACATGCCCGAGAACTCGGTGAAGGTGAACGGCGACGAGGTGGAAATCGAAATCATCGATAAAAGCCCGTCGCGGCGACTGGTGGCGGAGATGATGATCTTGACCGGCGAAGTTGCGGCGACATTCGCAGCGGCCAATAACCTACCGGTACTGTTTCGCGGCCAACCCCAGCCGGAGCTACCGCCAGAAGAAGAGCTGTTGCAGCTACCGCCAGGGCCGGTGCGCGCCTGCGCGATTCGGCGCTGTATGCCGCGTAGTGAGGTGGGCTTGTTCGAGGTGCGCCATGCGAGTTTGGGGCTCGATCGCTACACTCAGGTCACCTCACCGATTCGTCGCTACTCCGATTTGATCGGCCACTTCCAAATAAAAGCCCACCTGCGCGGCGACGCGCTGCCGTTCTCGGCAGAAGAACTCAAGCAGATTCTGCTCAGCCTCGGTTCGTCGGTGAAGGAAGCGACGCTAGTGGAGCGGCAGACAAATCGCTACTGGGCGATCGAGTATCTGCGCCGCCACGCGGACGAAATGTGGCCGACGCTGGTGCTGCGCTGGATTCGCGAGGACGAAGGCCTCGGCTCGATTTTGCTCGAAGACCTCGGGCTCGAGTTTGTCTGGCGAATTCCCAACGGACTCAATCCGGGCGATCGCGTTTCGCTTCGGGTCGCCCACGCCGATCCGCGCGAAGATAAGATCCATTTCCAAATTGTCGAAACCGACGCGGTTGCCAACGAAGCCTGAGCGATCGACATGATGTCGGGCGATCGGAGATTCGGTGACGGTGCGGGCGCGCTGCCGTGCGTCCCAAAAATCCCAACAATGTGTCTCTAATGTGGTGCGATGACCAACGGACTCGATCGCTACGCCAAACTCGACTCGCCGATTCATAACTGGGAGGTGCGCTGCAAGCTGGTCGGCTTGATGTCGCTGGTGTTTGCCTTTTCCTGCGTGCGCGACGGCTGGTTGCTGGGCGCGATCGCGGTCGTTGCGGCGATCCTCTACGGCTTATCGGAGCTACCGCGTAGCTTTTGGTTGAGCCGCCTGCGCTATCCCGGCTATTTCCTAGGGTTCGTGGTGCTGATTTTGCCATTCACCACGGGCGAGACGCAGTTGCTCGACTTGGGCGTTCTGGCGCTGCGGCAGGAAGGGATTTTGGCGGCAGCGTCGATCGTCGTGCGTTTCCTGGCGATCTTGACCGTGACGCTGGTGTTGTTTGCGACGCACCCGATCGTCGAGACGCTGGCGGGGATGCGCGCCCTTGGCTTGCCCGCTTTCCTGACCGATACGATGCTGCTGTTCTACCGTTACCTGAGCGATACCGTCGCGCAGTTTCGCACGATGCAAACGGCGATGCGGCTGAGGGGCTTTCAGCGGCGCAAGTTCAACTGGCGCGATATTAAAGTGATGGCGCTGCTATCGGGGACGCTACTGGTACGAAGCTACGAGCAGTCGGAGCAAATCTATCGGGCAATGCGGCTGCGGGGTTACGGCCAGCAGTCGGGACACAAACGTTTGCCGCCTTCGCACAATGGCGATCGGCTGGCGCTGGGGGCGTCGGTGCTGCTGGCGATCGCGATCGTCGTTACGGAATTTGTTCTGGCGTAGCGTAACGTATTGTCACTGGTCGATCGCTCGCTGCGTTGGCGCGATCGAGCCGGTTACTCTCTGCCCCCGTTCTCTGCGCTGCACCCCCTATGGTCGAGCTGCCTCAAAATTACACCGGCACGGTCTACGTTTACTGCTTTGACGACAATAGCCCCACAGGCGGCATTAAGAAGCTCTATCGCCAAGTAGACCTGCTCAACAAAAACGGCGTCTCGGCCAAGATTCTGCACCAGCGTCCGGGATTTCGCTGCACCTGGTTCGAGAACTCGACGCCCGTGACCTGTTGGGCGGAAGAACCGGGCTTCACGATAAACGACATCATGTTGGTTCCAGAGGTGCTGGGCGCGAATATCGCCCGGATCGTTCCTGGTGTCTCGAAGGTGGTCTGCAACCAGAACGGTTTTTATACGTTTCATCAACATTCCCCCGCACTCTCAGAGATACGAGACAGTCCCTATATTCACGAAGATGCGCTTGCCGTGTTGACCGTTTCGGAAGCGAGCGCTCAGTATCTGAGTCATACATTTCCCAACTTGCCGCTATGCCGGATTTACTACAGCATCGACGCCGACGTTTTTTCCTACGTGCCTGAGAAGAAGCGTCAGATCTGCTATATGCCCCGAAAAAATAAGGAGGATGCGGAGCAAGTTCTGAATATCTTGAAATATCGCAATGCCCTGCGTGATGTTGAGGTAGTTGTTATTGAGGGCAAATCCGAGGCAGAAGTCGCGGAAATCCTGAAAGAGTCGCTGATCTTCATGAGCTTTGGCTATCCAGAGGGCTTCGGTCTGCCGCCAGCAGAGGCGATGGCCTGCGGCAGTATCGCGATCGGCTATCACGGCGTCGGCGGGCTGGAGTTCTTCACGCCGGAATACGGCTACCCGATCGAGTACGGCGACATCGTCGGCTTCGCGAAGACCGTCGAGCGGGTGTTGGAAATGTGGGACACCGAACCCGAGACGCTGAAAGCGATCGGCAAGCACGCCTCAAACTTTATCCACACCACCTATTCCGACGCGGCCGAAGAGCGCACGACCCTCAAAGCCTGGGCAAACATCCTGCGTATTCGCATGGGCGAGCCGCCGGTGAAGTCTGCCGAGTCAGGTGTTGCAGAAGAGGCGGAAGATAGCGACCCCTCGCCTTCAGCGAATCCGTACGAACCGATCGACCTGAATCGCAAGCTGTTCGTGCAGACGCTGCTGATGGCTCCGGCGGCCTGCGCTGACGTGCGGGCGATCGAGCCGAGCCGCTGCTTGAGCGAGATTCCTGGCGTGCGCGCCATCACCTCGAAGAAAAACGCCGTGTTAAGCGCCGCCGAAGCAGACGAGGAAAAAGTGTTCGTCTGGCAGCGAGCGATTTTGACGCCCGATCGCGCCCTGAAGCAGCAGCGCAACTTAATCGATCGCGGTTATCTAACCGTGGCGGAAATCGACGAAGACCCGTCCCGCTGGCCGGAAATCGCAAAGAGCGACTATTTCGCCTATCGGAGCTGCCACTGCGTCCAAACTTCGAGCGAACCGCTGGCCGAGCTCCTGCGCCAGTACAACCCCCACGTCAAAGTTTTTCAAAATCATCTGACGCAGACGCCGATACGGCGCAACCCGGCGGAGTTCGAGCGGGCGACGATCTTTTTCGGCGCGATCGATCGCGAGGCCGACTGGAAGCAAATCATTGAGCCACTCAACCGCGTCATCGAAGAGACTGGCAACTTCGTCCGCGTCGAGGTCATCCACGATCGCGCCTTTTTCGATGCGATCGAAACCCGCAACAAGAACTTCACGCCGTTCGCACCCTACGACGTTTACCTAGCGATCCTCAAGCGCTGCACCGTCGCCATCCTGCCTCTGGCGAACACCGCGCGCAACCGCATGAAATCCGACCTCAAGTTCCTCGAATGCGGCGGACACGGCTTGGCCGTCCTGGCGAGCCACGTGGTCTACGGCGAGACGATAAAAGAGGGCAAGACGGGCCTAGTCTACCGATCGCCCGACGAGTTTGAGGACAAGCTGCGCGAAATCGTCGTCGATACCGAGCTGCGCCAGCGCCTGAGTGAGGACGCGATGGATTGGGTGACGCAGCACCGCCTGCTGGAGAACCACGCGCGCGAGCGGGCAGAGTGGTATCTGGAAATGCGCGATCGGCTGCCCGAGCTGAATGCCGACCTGAAGGCGCGCGTACCGGAGCTATTTGCGGGCAACAGGGCGTAGGCGAGCGACGAGCACCGCCACAACCGCACAATTCGACAGTGGTAAAATGCCATCAAGTTCGCCGAGCGCCAGACGCTCGGCTGCGGGGATGTGGCGGAATGGTAGACGCTGTGGACTTAAAATCCACTGTCTTTATGGCGTGCGGGTTCGAGCCCCGCCATCCCTATCGAGCGACTCCAGAGAGTTTGCCTTCGCCAATTCCGGCTCGCGCGACGAACGGCAAGCAGATGTGCTGCCATTGCCTCCGAGAGTTCAGACTTACGGCCTGCGGAGCGCGCAAAAGATTCAGCCGGGATTTTTTAGCTCGATTCTGGCTTTACCAAAATCAACTGCGGCCGATCGAGCGCGTCCTCGAACCCGGATCGCCCGAAGCTAGCTCGAACCTGACCCGAGGAGCCTGACAGCCCAGCGGGCCAGGTGCAGCGACATCAAATGTAAAGCCGAATGTGAACCTCACTGTAAGGAATCGTAAAGTTTCAGGGCAAAGCTTGAAGCGCGCCCAAGCAGCGCGATCGAGGCTCAAAATAACGGTACAGCGTCGTTTGCGGTGCGGTTACGCACGACAGTAAAGATCTCGCAGAAGCCAAAGCTACAGCAACGCCCCGGCCTTAACAAAATGTAATTACAAAACATTCGGCTGCATTGTATAAATTTTACCGAAGGGCATAAATGGCAGCCAAGCCTCGGGCTACTCGTGATTTTGCACTCTCTCATCTGGGCTCTATAAATTCTCAGGTTTCTCTAAGAATTTTTACTTGGGTTCGAGTAGTAGCAAGGCGACGAGGCCAGGGCGGGGTCGTCATCACCGCTTAAAAAGTTTCAGCTCTGCCTCGCGATGGGAGCTGATTTCAAAATCTAGTCCAGCTCGCCTGGAATATTAACTAGGAGATTAATTTCATGTTTGACGCATTCACCAAGGTCGTCTCGCAAGCAGACGCTCGCGGCGAATACCTGGCAGCAGGTCAGCTCGACGCGCTGAGCGCAATGGTTGCTGACAGCAACAAGCGCATGGACGCCGTGAACCGCATCACCAGCAATTCCTCGGCGATCGTCGCTAACGCTGCTCGCTCGCTGTTCGCAGAGCAGCCCCAGCTGATTGCTCCCGGCGGCAACGCTTACACCAGCCGTCGCATGGCTGCTTGCCTTCGCGACATGGAAATCATCCTGCGCTATGTCACCTACGCTGTCTTCTCGGGCGATGCTAGCGCTCTCGAAGATCGCTGCCTGAACGGTCTGCGCGAAACCTACGTTGCTCTGGGTACCCCCGGTGCTTCGGTTGCAGTCGGCGTCCAAAAAATGAAGGAAGCTGCTCTGGGAATCGTTGGCGACACCAACGGCATCACCAAAGGTGACTGCAGCAGCCTGATGTCGGAAATCGGCACCTACTTCGATCGCGCGGCTGCTTCGGTTTCGTAAGCCCCCTCGACTGAAGGTGTGCCAAGCGTTGCACGTATTGCATCGCCGACGTCATCTTGCCTCTAATTTTTCAAAGCAAAGAAGCTGAAGCAAGTGGTTGAGTGCCTCTCACCTTGCACGCTTCTCTAAAACATCCAGGAGATAGAATCCATGAAAACCCCTCTCACCGAAGCAGTGTCCGCTGCTGATTCGCAAGGCCGCTTCCTCAGCAACACCGAGCTCCAGTCGGCTTTCGGTCGTTTCGAGTACGCCAAAACGGCTCTCGAAGCTGCTAAAGCGCTGACCCAACAGTCGGATTCGCTGGTGAACGGTGCTGCTCAAGCGGTCTACACCAAGTTCCCCTACACCACGCAAATGCAAGGCCCGGCTTACGCGGCCGACCAGCGTGGTAAAGACAAGTGCGCTCGTGACATCGGCTACTACCTCCGCATGGTCACCTACTGCCTCGTTGCTGGTGGCACCGGCCCCATGGATGAGTACCTGATTGCAGGTATCGACGAAATCAACAGCACCTTCGAGCTGTCCCCCAGCTGGTACGTCGAAGCACTGAAGAACATCCAAGCGAACCACGGTCTGTCCGGCGACGCTGCCGTGCAAACCAACAACTACCTCAACTACGCGATCAACGCGCTGAGCTAGTTCCGGTGGGGTCTTAACGGCCTCCCCTAGGTCGCCCGGACGGGTAAGCAAAATTGGCCGCCGTGCTTGTTTTGTTTCCCCTTCCGGGCGATATTTTTTGAGTTTTTCTCGTCGCTCGCGAACGAACCGCAAGCTTTGTGCGTGCCTTTGGTGCGTGCGATTTTTACGTCTGTGGCCTCTCTATGACTAATCCCGATTCTGCATCGCAAGACGCCAGCACGCCGCGTCAGATGTCGCCGGAGATCGCGATCGCCGACCTCCAGCAAACGGAAGATACGAGTCGGCGCTACTACGCGGCCTGGTGGATCGGCAACCAGCGCGTCGCCGATCTGGCGGCGCGCGAGGCGCTGATTGCGGCGCTGCGGGACGAAACCGATCGCTCTCCCGATGGTGGTTACCCGCTGCGACGCAATGCGGCCAAGGCACTGGGCAAGCTGGACGATCGCGCGGCGGTCGAGCCTCTGATCGCCTGCCTGGGCTGCGACGACTATTACGTGCGCGAGTCGGCGGCGCGAGCGCTGGAGGCGCTGAAGGATTCGCGGGCGATCGCGCCGCTGGTGGCGCTACTGGACGGCGGCGTGGCGGCGGCGGTGGCCGTGCCTGGAAAGCCGCATCTAGTGCAGCCCTACGATGCGATCCTCGAGGCGCTGGGCGCACTGAACGCGCGGGACGCAATTGCGGCGGTCGAGCCGTTTTGCCAGCACGAAACAGCGCGGGTGTCTTACTCGGCGCACCGGGCGATGTATCAGCTTACGGACGAGACGCGCTATGCGGAAGTGCTGGTGCAGGCGCTCCAGGGTAAGAAGTTGCAGCTACGGCGATCGGCGCTGCTCGATCTTGGGGCGATCGGCTACTACCCGGCGGCGCGTCCAGTGGCGGAGACGCTCGCAGAAAACAGCCTAAAGCTGATTTCGTTGCAGGGAATTTTGGCGCGCGTCGTTCGCGAAGCCGGAGGCGATGCGCTCTCGGAGCAGACCGTCGAGACGCTGAAACTGATGGATGATTTGCTGTAGATTTCAATAGACGCGCGATAGTTTGCGGTATCGCAGGCACCCAGCGGTGCACTTCGATCGGAGAGATGAGTGTGAATGAAATGACGACTTCTGGAACTGAGGCCGCTCTCGAGTTGGCACGGGCGATCGCGGCGGTGGACGCAGCGGACTCGTCGCTTGGCATGCTGCGCGCGGTGGCGGCGCTGGCGCAAACGCGATCGACGGGTGCGATCGTCAAGCTAATCGAGGTGCTGCGCTATAACAATCCCGGTGCGGCGGTAGCGGCAGTGGAAGGGTTGGTGGCGATCGGCGAGCCGTCGGTGCTGCCGCTGCTAGAACTGATGGACGGCTACAACTACGGCGCGCGGGCCTGGGCGATGCGGGCACTGTCGCAGATCGGCGACCCGAGGGGGCTGTCGGTGTTGCTCGAAGCGCTGGTGGATTTTTCGCTGAGCGTGCGGCGCGCAGCGGCAAAGGGTCTGGGGTCGCTGCTCTGGGAAGCGGTGGAGCCAGGTCAGCTCGATGGGATGCGCGGCCAGATCTTGGAGGCGCTGTCGCAGAGTTTGTGCGACGACGAGTGGGTGGTGCGCTACGCGTCGGTGGTCGGCCTGGAGGGGCTGGCAATGGGGACGATAGAGTTTGCCAGTGCTCCGGGGACGGAGTTGCGCGATCGAGTGGCGATAGCGCTGCAAAAGGTGGCGACAGCGGATAGCGAGGTCGCAGTGTCCACTCGGGCGACGCTGGCGGTGCGGAACCTGGCGGAGGCGGGCTGAGCCTACCGCTACACAAAGCCAAAATTTGGAGTTTCTGGTGGCGGCGCACCGCTGTGCGCTATTTGTGGCTGGCGATCTCAGCAAGTTCTAGACATCGAAAAGAGCCAGAAATCGAGAAGAGAGCCAAAAAGGGTAGTGATGCAACCGTAATGGTATTCCCGGCTTAAGTTGCCGAATCGCGACGGTTTCAGCAGTCAGGGAGCATTACGCTGCATTACTACCCCAAAAAGCAAAGCCAAAAAGTAAGAATCTTTCACAATAGCTGAGAAGTTCGGCTTTTTGAAGACGTCAGATTCTGGAGACAAAGGCTTTTTCCAGCAGTCGCCGGAGCGTACGGCAGACCGCAAACTTCGCCAAACTGCGAGCTTTTATCAATAGTTCTTTTGCACGAGTGGCCAAAGCGTTGCTGTAGCTGGCGAGACGCCAGCGCTAAAAATGAAAAGTCCGAATTTACCGTGGCGCAGCCGTCTCGGCGGCTCCGGATGTTTGAATCGTGCCAGAGGTCTGACATGCGGGACGCTCGGTCAGCTCGAGGCTTTTCCCTGGTGCAAAATTAGACGGTTGCCATCGGGGTCGTAGGCATAAACCTCCCGACCGTGGGACGCGACGATGACCTCTCCCGGTGGCGGGTAGCCCATCTCGACCAGCCGCGCGATCGCCTCGTCTAGGTCGGCTACCTCTACGCAAAAACTCAGGCCCGACCCCGCCGAGCGAGCGAACTCCGAACGGTGCGCCGCGCTCGGGCAGAAAATCGCCAGCCGCAGACCGGGCAGCCGAAACTCCGCGTAGCGCTCCGGACTGTGCGCCACCAACTCCAGATTGAAAAAATCTCGGTAAAACGCTGCCGATCGCGATAGCTCCACGCTGGCGATCGTGACGAAAACTTCAGCGATCTGAGTCATTGCCTGCTGCTCCTGGTGATTCTCGGCGCAAATCTGGCCGTAGCGCGACCGTACGGCCCGACTCTGCCGGACTTGCAAACTGTAACGACGACGCTCCGAGGCTCGGAGGTTTGTACTATTTTGGAATACTGAGTCAAACTAATAGAGATTAACAAAACTTAAACCGGTCTTTTGCGTGGTGCGCTCCACCGTTGCGCCGCCGCCATTGCTTCCGATTTTGAGGCCGCCGGAATTCCGAGCCATCGCCGGACTCCCAGACCGTCCCAGCGCTCCGATGCCCGCCGCGCCGCCTATTCCAATCGATCGAAGAGGGTCATAGACATGCATTTGAGTGACATCACTCATCCGAACCAGCTCCACGGGCTCAGCATCTCCCAACTAGAAGAAATCGCACAGCAGATCCGCGACAAACATCTAGAGACGATCGCCACCAGTGGCGGCCACCTCGGCCCCGGTCTCGGTGTCGTCGAACTGACGATCGCCCTGTACCAAACGCTCGACTTCGATCGCGACAAAGTGTGTTGGGACGTCGGCCACCAAGCGTATCCGCATAAGCTACTGACCGGACGCTACGACCGTTTCCACACCCTGCGGCAGCAGGACGGCGTCGCAGGCTACCTCAAACTCACTGAAAGCAAGTTCGACCACTTCGGTGCCGGTCACGCCTCGACGAGTATTTCCGCCGCCCTCGGAATGGCGCTGGCCCGCGATGCGAAAGGCGAAGACCATAAGTGCGTGGCCGTCATCGGCGACGGCGCGCTCACCGGCGGCATGTCCCTGGAGGCGATCAACCACGCCGGGCACTTGCCGAGTACGCGTCTGATGGTCGTTCTCAATGACAACGAGATGTCGATCTCGCCCAACGTCGGCGCAATTCCCCGCTACCTGAACAAAATGCGCCTGAGCGATCCGGTGCAGTTTCTAACCGATAACTTCGAGGAGCAGTTCAAGCAGTTGCCTTTCTTCGGCGAAAACTTCACGCCGGAAATGGAGCGCCTCAAAGAGGGCATGAAGCGCCTTGCGGTCTCAAAGGTTGGTGCGGTGTTCGAGGAGCTGGGCTTTACCTACATGGGCCCGGTGGACGGTCACAACATCAAAGAGCTGATCGAAACCTTCCAGCAGGCACATCATATTGAAGGCCCCGTCCTGGTTCACGTCGCCACGGTGAAAGGCAAAGGCTACAAAATCGCGGAAAAAGACCAAGTGGGCTACCACGCCCAGTCGCCGTTCGATTTGGAGACCGGTAAAGCCTTCCCGGCCAAGAAGCCCAAGCCGCCCAGCTACTCCAAGGTCTTCGCCGAAACGCTGATCGAGCTAGCTGAAAACGACCCGACGATCGTCGGCATCACCGCCGCAATGGCCACGGGAACCGGCCTCGATAAGCTCCAGAAGAAGCTACCACAGCAGTGCGTAGATGTGGGCATCGCCGAGCAGCATGCCGTAACCCTAGCGGCGGGACTGGCCTGCGGCGGTATGAAGCCCGTGGCGGCGATCTATTCGACGTTTATGCAGCGCGCCTTCGATCAGGTCGTTCACGATGTCTGCATCCAGAAGCTGCCGGTGTTTATGTGTCTCGATCGCGCCGGAATCGTCGGTGCGGACGGCCCGACCCACCAAGGGCTCTACGACATCGCCTATATGCGCTGCGTTCCCAACCTGGTGGTGATGGCTCCGAAGGACGAAGCCGAAATGCAGCGGATGATCGTCACCGGCATCAACCACACCGGCCCGATCGTCATGCGCTATCCGCGCGGCAGCGGCTACGGCGTCGCAATCGCCGAGAAAGGCTGGGAGCCGCTCGAGATCGGCAAGAGCGAGATCCTGCGCCACGGCGATGACGTGCTGCTGGTCGGCTACGGCACAATGGTGCACCCGGCGATGCAGGTGGCCGAAATCCTCAGCGAGCACGGCGTCAGCGCCACGGTGGTTAACGCCCGCTTCGTTAAGCCCCTCGATCTCGATACAATCGCGCCGCTAGCCGAGTCGATCGGCAAGGTCGTTACCCTCGAAGAAGGCTGCCTGATAGGTGGCTTCGGGTCGGCAGTGATGGAAGGACTGGCGGCGCGCGACATCACTGTGCCGGTGAAGGCGATCGGCGTACCGGACATCCTCGTCGATCACGCGACGCCGGATCAGTCTAAAGCCGCGCTGGGACTGTTGCCGCCGCAGATGGCCGAAACCGTGCGCGAGGCGTTCTTCAGCGAGCAAAAAGCGCCGGTGTCGGTGTCTTAGCCGCGTGACGCGATCGCCACCATACGATCGCCCGCGAGATTGCAAGCTGGCCGTGGTTGCGTCTTGATAAAGACAACGCCACGGCTTTTTAATGTCGCTGCCCCTGTCTTAACATCACGATCGTGACCTACCCCACCGCCGAAACGCTTCTGATTATCGACTTCGAGACCACCGGCGTTGACGCCGCCGATGACGAGCCCCTAGAGCTGGGGGCGATCCTCTATTCCGTGCCGCACCGCACGACCCTGGCACAGCTTTCAACACTGATTCCGATCGCCGCAGGCAACGCCGCCGAGCGCATCAACCGCATCCCCGCCGAAGCCTCACGCGGCGTCAGCGAAGCCGAGAGCGCCGCAGCGATGGCGCTGTTTCAGACCTGGCTCGATCGCGCCGACTACCTAGTAGCCCACAACGCCAGCTTCGATCGGCAGTGGCTCGGCCAGCCGCCCACCCCCGCCAGCGACAAGCCCTGGCTCTGCACCTACGAGCACTTCCAGTGGCCGCTCAACGAAAAAGCCACCAACCTGATCGCCACCGCCCTCAATCACGGTATCGGCGTCAGCAACGCCCACCGCGCTCTGGCCGACTGCCAGCTCGTGGCGGCGCTGTTCGATCGCGTGGACGGCTTCGAGGCACTGCTAAGCGAGGCGATTCGCGTCTCCTTCGAGTCGAAATACCGCGTTGTCGCCAACGTCAGCTTCGAGAAAAAAGACCTGGCCAAAGCGCGGGGCTACCGCTGGGATGGCGGCAGACGCGAGTGGTACGTAGAAGTCTCCGAACACAGCCTGAGCGAATTTATCCGCAGCGAAACAGCCTCGGCGGGGTTTATGGTTCGGGTGGGCGGCAAGATTTCGGCGTTTAACATGCGGGATTGAAAGCGCTTTCAGGAGAGTGTTTTCAGAGCAGCTACAGGAAAAGCCCGCCTGCATCCCTGCTGCCCTCCAAGAAGACCGACAAATCGAGCGCAATTCGCCCATCAATCACCTGTCTATCGAACACAAAAAAACTGACCCACTGCGGGGTCAGTTCAACAATATCTCAGTTAAAACGCCGTACTAGATGACGATTCGCTTCCAGAATCAGCCGGTAATGGGCTTGGCGTTCTCCGGCGGCAGCTTGATCTTGCTGGCGAGACCGAAAAATTCCAACGTACGGATCATCATCCAGGTTGCATCAATTTCCCACCAACGCAGACCGTGACGTGCCGAGTATTGGAAGGCGTGGTGGTTGTTGTGCCAGCCTTCGCCATAGGTGATTAGAGCGACCCACCAGCAGTTACGCGAGCCGTCCTTCGACTCGTAGGTCTTGTAGCCGAACTTGTGCGTAGCGCTGTTCACGAACCAGGTGCAGTGGAACACTGCAACGATTCGCATGAAGATACCCCAGACGACGAACGACCAGCCGCCGATCGCGTAGAGCAACAGGCCGAGCGCCACCTGCATGTAGATGAAGTATTTCTCGCAGAACTGGTAGAAAGCATCGTCGTAGATGTCTTTGGCCAGGCGGGGAACGTCTTTGTCCGCCGGGACTTCTTCAAAAAACCAGCCGATGTGGCTCCACCAGAAGCCTTTATTCGAGTCGTGGGGATCGAGGTGAGTATCGGAATACTTGTGGTGCTGGCGGTGCAGGCCGATCCAGCTCACCGGACCTGCCTGGCAGCTCAGTGTTCCGCAAAGGACGAGGAAGTACTCCAGCCACTGGGGAACTTTGAAGCTGCGGTGACTGACGAGGCGATGCCAGCCCAGCGTAATGCCAACGCCGCCGGTAAGCCAGTGAAGGAAAATGGCAACACCAACTGCCGACCAGCTAAAAAACTGCGGGAAGAAAGCAAGAATTGCGATTAGATGCAGCATGCTTACCCAAACAATGGCGTACCAGTTCGCCTTGGGTGTCTCTGTGGAAGCAATCGTCATGCAGTGACCTTGAGTAACTGTGAATTTTTGTCTGAACCTGATGGATTCTAACAAACTATGGGTTAATGGTGAGCAGACTCGCCACCGTGGCGGCATAGGGGAAAATCCCGGTCGAGATATCGAAATTTCGACAGTCGCGACCGCAGTCAGGTTCGTTTTAGATTTCTGTTACGGTAACCGTATCGGTATTCCGGTGCGACTGATGAGTGGCTCGCGCGGCCAGTACAGTCGCAACGCCGACACTTTAACACCACTTCTCTGAAGATTCACGCTCTAACACCTGAAAATCTCGCATGAGTTACGACGAGACGGTGGTCGATCGCGCGGCGCGATCGCTTCAGCCGCGCTTTGCCGAAATCGACCGGAAGACGAAAGACAAGCTGCGTCGGGTGCTGGCAGCATTTCGCCACCACCGCGTCGGCGATCGGCACTTTGCGAGCGTGTCGGGCTACGGCCACGACGATCTCGGGCGCGAAACGCTCGATCGCGTGGTCGCGCAGGTCTTCGGAGCTGAGGCGGCGCTGGTGCGCTTGCAGTTCGTGTCGGGGACGCACGCGATCGCCTGCGCCCTGTACGGCATCCTACGTCCGGGCGACGAACTGCTGTCGGTTGTCGGCGCGCCCTACGACACGCTCGAGGAGGCGATCGGGCTGCGGGGCACGGGTTGCGGATCGCTGGCCGAGTGGGGTATTTCCTATCGGCAAATCGAGCTGCTGCCGGATGGGACGCCGGACTGGGAGGCCATTGCCACGGCGATCGCGCCGAATACGCGGGTCGTAACGATCCAGCGATCGTGCGGCTACTCCTGGCGTCCGAGCCTCGCGATCGACGAGATCGAGCGCCTCGTGAAGCTCGTAAAAGCCCAGAATCCAGACGTAGTGTGCTTTGTCGATAACTGCTACGGCGAGTTCGTCGAAGATTGCGAACCGACGGCAGTTGGAGCCGACCTCATGGCGGGCTCGCTGATTAAAAACCCCGGTGGCACGATCGCGCCTGCCGGTGGCTACATCGCCGGACGCGCCGACCTGGTCGAGCGCGCGGCTTGCCGACTGACGGCTCCGGGCATCGGCAGTGCGGGCGGGGCGACGTTCGATCTCAACCGGCTGCTGTTCCAGGGGTTTTTCCTCGCGCCGCAGATGGTGGCCGAAGCGATTAAGGGAACGCATCTGGTGGCGATGGTATTCGCCGAGCTGGGTTATCCGGTGCAGCCCGCGCCGGACGCCGAACGCCGCGACGTGATTCAGGCCGTCAAGCTCGGTTCGCCCGAAAAGCTCGAAGCGCTTTGCACCGCGATCCAGCACCATTCCCCAATCGGCTCCTACCTCGACCCCGTACCGGGAGAAATGCCGGGATACGAAAGCCAACTCGTGATGGCGGGCGGCACGTTTATCGACGGCAGTACGTCGGAGTTTTCTGCCGACGGGCCACTGCGCGAGCCGTACGTGGCTTTCTGTCAGGGAGGCGCACACTGGACGCAGGTGGCGATCGCCTTAGAAGCCGCCGTCGAGGCTTTTCGACATTTGGACTAATATCTAGACGGGCACTTCGCCCGAGCTTCCCGACGATCTGTCGAGCGCGGCTAGCCAGAAACCACCAGAAATCGCCAGAAATTGCTAGACACTGGGCTTCTACGGCTCGATCGCAACGGCCGCCAGCAACTTTCAGGAACTCGGTTTCTCATCGCCCGCTACGACGTCCCGAGAATCGGCAGAGCGCAAGACTTCATGAGTTTTCAGAACCCCAGAGGTCTCATCGACTCGCTAACGCCTTTATCCCGCAGCCCTTTTTAAAATCCGCCATGCCGTCTTTCGTTCGCCCCGACCTGCTCGCTTTCCAAGCCTACTCCGCTAATCCCCACACTGACGCGCCCGACGTACCGCTCGATCGCCTCGATACCAACGAGTGCCCCTACGATCTGCCCGAGTCCGTGAAACAGGCGATCGCCAAAACCTATATCGAGCAGATCGAAACCAACCGCTACCCCGACGGCAGCCACGCCGCGCTCAAAGCCGAGATCGCCCGCTACGTCAACGAGTCGGCAGGTATCGAATCGAACTCGGAATCAGTTACCCCCGAAAATATCTCCGTCGGCAACGGCTCCGACGAGCTGATCCGCTCCGTGTTGATCGCCACCTGCCTCGGTCGCCCCAGCTCGATCCTGGTCGCTTCGCCCACCTTCTCGATGTACGGCATCTTGGCAAAAACCCTGGGCGTCAACACCATCGAAGTCGCCCGCCGCGAGGCCGACTGGTCGATCGACCCCGACGCTGCCAACCTAGCGATCGCTACCGCCACCCGCGACGGCCAGCCCGTGCGCGCCATCTTCGTCGTCCACCCCAACTCGCCCACGGCCAACGCCCTAACAGCGGAAGAAATCGCGTGGCTGGAAACGGTTCCCGACGATATCCTCGTCATCGTCGATGAAGCTTACTACGAGTTCAGCCGCCACACCCTCGTCGGACGGCAACGCGATAACTGGGTCGTGACGCGCACGTTCTCCAAGGCGCTGCGGCTGGCCGCTCACCGCGTCGGCTATGCCGTCGCCGCCCCCGAGACGATCGCCATATTCGAGAAAATCCGCCTGCCCTACAACCTGCCCAGCACGGCCCAGGCCGCCGCACTGACGGGACTGGCACACCGACGCGAGCTGCTAACCGTTATCGACAAAATCCTCGGCGAGCGCGATCGGCTCGTGGCGGCTTTCGCGCGGCTCCCGGCGCTGAAGCAGTGGGCGAGTCAGGCCAATTTTATCTACTTGCGCGCGGCAGGTGAGGCGATCGACCTGGCGAAGCTCGCCAGTGACCTACGATCGCGCGGTACGCTCATTCGCTACACTGGCGGCGGGCTGCGGGTCTCGATCGGCACGCCCGCCGAAAACACCCGCACCCTCGCCAATTTCCAGGCGCTGTTGGACTGTGTCGCTGGCTAGCCCAGAATTCGGCACCAAAGCCCGCGCCCTTTCACTGGAGTGCTGCAAAACGCCACTGCCCTCGCACTTCAGTCCGTCGGCAGTCTGGTGAGCGTCGATCGCGCGCCGGTCTTCTAAATTCGCTAAATTGGCTAAATTCGCGTCTAACCAGCGTCGCGAGCTTCAGCAGCATCGTAAGCTTCCGTCTCGCGAGCTCCGTCGGGCGCTTCGGGCAGGTCGCAGATCGACTCGCGAACCAGGAACGTATCGACGCACATCGACAGCCCGAACGTCCCGAACACGTTTAGCAAATTTCGCCACAGCTCTCGCGGCAGGTGGCCGTCCGGGGCACGATCGAGATCGTAAATGGCGTACTCCGGCTCCATCCAAATCCCGTTCACCATCCAGCCTGCCTCTTTCCCGAGGTCGGAATAGTTGCAGTCGTGCTCGGCATAGATCTGAGCCTGACGGGCGAACCCCCAGCGGCCACCGCTGCACGCCTGCCAGAGCCGATCGAGGTTCCGCAAGCCCTCGGCAGGAATTTCATCGAGATCGTCGAGTTCCAGGTAGCCGCGCTGCTCGACGTTGGCAAGCTGTAAGAAGATTCGCAGCGTGACGCGATCGGCTTCTTCATAGCGCTGCTCGTCGAGCAGGGTCTGTAAATACTGGTAATCCGTTTCGAGTTGCTGGGCTTCGGTGGGCTGGACTTCGGTGGGCTGCAGCTCGGGCGGTGCGGGATTGGCGCTCCGGTCGGCGCTCCGGTCGGCAATATCGGCGATCGGGCGATCGGCTAGCGGCGCATCGACTGTCGCAGCCAGTGCCTCGCGCGCATCGCGAGCCTGCTGCGACTTCCGGCGACGCTGCATCTTCAGGCCACCGAAGACTGTCACCACGAGCGCGATTGTAATTCCGAGCCAGATCATGAAGTGTCGATCTCCAAACCCCGCGCCACGACGATGCGGGAAAACAGCATTACCTTGATACGGCGCGATCGCGCCAGACACAGAAAGAGGCAGAGAAAAATTCCCCACCTCTTGCCTTCTATTCACACTGAGCCAGCTCGCTACAAGTGACCGTACCCGCAAAGGAAGCCTCTACGGGCGGACTCGAGCGATCTTGGAGCTAATTAGGCCGTAACGGCAGTTTTCGCTGCCAGCTCGCCGCTGGCGTATTTCGCTGCGAACTCGTCGAGGCCGACTTGCTCGATCTTGGTCGCATTGCCCGCAGTACCGAAGGCTTCGTAGCGCTCGGCGCACACTTGCTTCATGTATTTGATCGAGGGCTTGAGGAAGTGGCGGGGGTCGAAGTTCGACGGATCTTTCTGTGCCGCTTCACGGATTGCTGCCGTAATCGCCAGACGGTTGTCGGTGTCGATGTTGACTTTGCGGACGCCGCTCTTGATGCCTTTAATGATTTCCTCAACCGGCACGCCGTAAGTTTCGGGGATTTCGCCGCCGAACTCGTTGATCATGTCGATCCACTCTTTCGGCACGGAGGAGGAGCCGTGCATCACGAGGTGGGTGTTGGGCAGGCGGCGGTGAATTTCTTCAATACGGCTGATTGCCAGAATTTCGCCCGTCGGTTTGCGGGTGAATTTGTACGCGCCGTGGCTCGTGCCGATCGCCAGTGCGAGAGCGTCCACCTGGGTACGCTCGACGAATTCCACTGCTTCATCGGGGTCGGTCAGCAGTTGGTCTTTGCTGAGTTCGCCCTCAAAGCCGTGGCCGTCTTCTGCTTCGCCTTTACCGGTTTCGAGCGAACCGAGGCAGCCGAGTTCGCCTTCGACGCTGGCACCGACCGAGTGTGCGACATCGGTCACTTGCTTGGTGACGTTTACGTTGTACTCAAAGCTTGCGGGAGTTTTGGCGTCCGACTCCAGCGAACCATCCATCATGACGCTGGTGAAGCCGTTGCGGATTGCCGAGTAGCAGGTGGCGGGGCTATTGCCGTGGTCTTGGTGCATGACGACGGGAATGTGTGGATAGGTTTCCACAGCCGCCAAGACCAGGTGGCGCAGGAAGTTTTCGCCTGCGTAGGAACGAGCACCGCGCGATGCTTGCAGAATGACGGGACTGTTCGTCTCGTCAGCCGCCTGCATGATCGATTGGATCTGCTCCATATTGTTGACGTTGTACGCCGGGATGCCGTAGTCGTTTTCTGCCGCGTGGTCGAGCAGCAAACGCATTGGGACGATAGCCATATTGCCTCCTATATCTCCTTCTTATTGCTAGCTTTTGTAACGACTAGCTATGAATTACAACAATATTAGGGGAAAGCATTACCTTTGGCGAACGATCGCTAGGGCTCGACCCAAGCGAGCACACGCGCTCGGAAGCTAAAGACCGCTGCGACCGATCGATGCCCGAGCTGCCGTCGGTTTGGGCTTTGCAGCGACGCTCGCCCCGCACTCGGCACAACGCTGGATTTCATCGACGCACAGTTCGCGATCGCCTAACGTAAAAACCGAATCTCTGCGGTCAGCCCTGCCTCAATCGACATACTGCTTGCAGAAACTCGGTTTTTCGTTACGTTTACTGAGCTTTTGCTTAACGTGCCGCTACGCGATTGCGGCTGACAACTTGCAGCGACTCAGCTAGGGCGCGCACGGCAGCGATCGCCTCGACTTCGCTCTCCAGGCGGTTAACTGCCGAACCGACGCCGACGCCCGCCGCGCCTGCCGCGATCGCCATTGGAGCTGTCACCGACGAGATGCCCGACGCACACAGCACCGGCACGTTTACCGCGCGGGAAATCTCCGCCGCCGCCGCCAGGGTCGGAGCCGCTTTCTCGATTAGGCCGTGGGTTCCGGCATTGACCGGGCTGCTGCTCGTGCCGCCTTCGGTTTGGATGATGTCCGCACCGGCTTCGACCAGCGCTTCGGCGAGGCGCACTTGCTCGCCGGGATTCAGAACGTGCGGAACCGTCACCGACAGCGTTATCTCGGGCAGGATCGCACGAGTCCGCTGGGTCAGCTCCAGCACCTCGGGCGCATCGAAACGAATGCCCTTGGCGTAGAACGCATCGAAGTTACCGATTTCGATCGCGTCGGCACCGGCAGCGACGGGCGCGAGGAATTTTTCCGCTTCTACGGCGGAGACGCACACGGGCAAGTCGGTGAGGCTCTTGGCCAGCTCGACCAGCTTCGCATCGGCGGCAATATCGACGAAAGTCGCTCCGCCCAGGTCGGCGGCTTTGACGACGCGCGCAACGGATGTGGCGTCGAAGTTCGTCAGGCCGCTGATGATTTTTAGGGCTTGGCCTCGATCGAAGGCCGTCTGAAGCGTTGCCAGAATCGTCATAGATTTACGTAAAAATCTGCTAGATAGCTTCTCATTGTAGGGGGTTGTGGAAGGCTCGATCCTTGTGTGGCGTTATGTTGCGGCAAGATCGATTCGCGCAATGCGGCCAACAGCGCTAGCCGGAAAAATCGTCGCGCATCACTAGCAGCGTATTGCCCTTGCGACCGACCACGATCGCCCGATCGCTCGGCGAAATCGCCCGATCGCCTTCGCACTTCGCCCGCCAGGAATTCCCCTCAAATATGACGCGGCCCAGTTCTCCAGGCTCCATCGCCGTTAGCGCTTCCGCTTCGGTCTCGTCATCGATCGGCAGCGATCGCACCTGCGGCAACCAGCGCTTCACTGCCATCACTGACAGCAGCGACAGCACCATCCACAGCCCGATCTGTAAGTTGAGCCCCGGCACAAATGCCGTCAGCAGCGCCACGACCAAAGCGCTGACCCCCATCGACATCTCGACAAACGCCGTCGGCAGGATTACCTCCATCGCGCAAAATCCCAGCCCGATCGCCAGCCACAGCCACATCCAATTCGCCATAGTCATTAACTGTCCTTCGCCCGCGAACGGGTGCGATTCGCTTCTGACTTCTATGATATCCAAGCCAATATCCGTACGAGTCAGCACGACCCGCAAACCCGCCTGCCAGACCCCGGGCGCTGGCGTATCGCTGTAGGATCGCGCTGTGATATCAAGCTGTAATATCAACTTTACAAACTGATTTACAGTCCGCCCGCGCTCGTCTTTCCCCATGATTTCTTCGATTTCCTCAAATATTCCCCAAGCCGTTACGCCCGATCGCGCGGTGGGGACGATCGGCGCAGTCGGGGGCGGGCAGCTCGCGTGGATGATGGCGATCGCGGCGAAAAAACTCGGCATCTTGCTGCTGGTGCAGGCACCGCGCCAGAGCGATCCGGCGGTCTCGGAAGCGGCGGACTGGTTCGCGGCGGATATCGACGATGCGTCAACAACGGCAAAGCTGGCCGATCGCTGCGGCGCGATCGCCTTTGAAAATGAGTTCGTCGATCTCGACGCCCTGCAACCCCTCGCCGATCGCGGCGTCACCTTCGTGCCGCCGATCCACTCCCTGCGCCCGCTGCTGGATAAATACAAGCAGCGCTGCTTTATGCGCGAGATCGGCCTGCCGACGCCGCAATTTTGCGAGTTGAGCGATCCGGCCAATTTCGACATCGCAGCGCTAGGCGGCTCCTATCCCGTCGTTGTCAAGGCGCGGCGGCACGGCTATGACGGTCAAGGCACGGCGATCGCGCGATCGGCGGCGGACGTGGCGGAAATCTGGGAACGCTGGGGTCGCCCGTCGGTCGAAGTCGAGGAGTTCGTGCCGTTCGAGTCGGAGCTAGCCGTCATCGTGTCGCGCGATCGTAGCGGTAGCGTCGCGGTCTTCCCTATCGTCGAAACCCAACAGGTCGATCGCGTCTGCCGCCGCGCGATCGCGCCCGCCGTTATCTCCCAGTCCGCGATCCAGCAGTGCACCGCGATCGCCCATACCCTCGTCGAGCAGCTCGATGCGGTCGGTGTCTTCGCGATCGAGCTGTTCCTTACGAAAGACGACCGCGTCCTCGTCAACGAAATCGCACCGCGCACCCACAACTCCGGCCACCTAACGATCGAAGCCTGTAATTGTTCGCAGTTCGAGCAGGTCGTCCGTATCGCCGCCGGTCTGCCGCTAGGCGACGTGTCGCTCCAGCACGACTGCGCGCTGATGGTGAACCTGCTCGGTCTCGATGGCAGCAGCGATGAAGATCGCCGCCGCGCGGAGATCGCCGCAATGCCCGATGCGACAGTTCACTGGTATGGCAAAGCGTCGCGTCCCGGTCGCAAGCTCGGACACGTGACGGTGACGCTCGATTCGATCGGAGAAGAGACAACGGCAGCACGGCGCGATCGGGCGCTGAGCGTCGCGCGGCAAATCGAGGCCATTTGGTACGGCACGAAAGCCAGAAATTAAGAAAACTCATCTTCAGAATGAGTAAAGGCTGAAATTGGCTTTGCTACGATGAATGCACGCTCGAATCCTGTGTTTGCGAGTCGTACTCACTTTCATCAGTAAGAGAGACGCTCATCGAAGTCGGCTGACCTTCCAGATCTTTATTCATTCAAACCTCGAAATCGTGGCAAATCTCCTCCAGAAAGGCATTAGAAAAACCACCAGCGAGTATCGCTATCTGTCAGATGTCGCGGAACACCGCACCTCTCTGCCGCAGCTCGCACAGGACGAAGCGACGATCGTCGATACGCTCGATCGTGAAGGAATCTGTATCACCTCGCTCGACGCTCTCGGGATTCCATCTTCACAAAAGATGATTGAAGATGCCCTCGCCGTCCGCGACGAAATGTGTGAAGTCGGCGCGAAGAACAACTTCTTCGTCCTACCCAGCGAAGAGCAGCGCATCGCGAACCCTTCATTCTTCCTTTGGGGATTAGAGCCCAAGCTGACACGGATCGTCGAAGCGTACATTCGCCTGCCGATCTCGTACCTTGGTGTCGGCCTGTTGCGCAGTAAGCCCGATGGCGACAACTCGAAGTCTCGCTGCTGGCATCGCGACACGCAAGATCGTCGTCATGTAAAAGTCACGGTCTATTTTAACGATGTTAACGAGGCCGGTGGCCCATTCCAATTTTTGCCACACACCGTCACGCCGTTCTTTCTGCCAACTTGGTATTCAAAAGTTTATAAAAAGAACTTCATGAGCGACGATAAGATGTCTAAATTCGTCAGCCCAGACAAGTGGAAAAGCTGCACGGGCGCGAGCGGAACGGTTATCTTCTTCGAGCCTAATGGCTTCCATCGCGGCAAGATTCCCACCGAGTCCGAGCGTTTCGCCGCAATTTATAAATACGCCTCGCGTCATCCCAAGCATCCTGATTTCTGCGACCCACACTTCTCAGCGAACGAACTGAATACTTACCAGCAGTATCTGACGCCCGAGCAAAAGGAAATGGTCTGGAAAATCCGCTAGTTTCCCAAATCGCACGGAACGCAGCGAGAAAGGCGGGTAGGGCGGATTTGCCTCGTATAATCGTAGGCGCACAATCTTCGTCTACATCGCCCGCAATCTCGCATGAGCGCTAATCTCCCTTCCCAGTACGACCCGAAAACCAGCGAAGCCAAATGGCAAGCCTACTGGGAAGCGCGCGACGTCTTCCAAGCCGACCCCTCAAACGAGGCCGACCCGTTTTGCATGGTCATCCCGCCGCCGAACGTGACGGGCAGCCTCCACATGGGTCACGCTTTCGGCGAAACGCTGATGGATACGATCGTGCGCTACCAGCGGATGCAGGGCAAAAACACGCTCTGGCTGCCGGGAACCGACCACGCCAGCATCGCCGTGCAGTCGATTATCGATAAGAAGCTGGCGGCGGAAGGCACGGATCGGTTTGCGATCGGGCGCGAAGAATTTCTCGATCGCACGATTGCCTGGAAAGAGGAGTCGGGCGGTACGATCGTCAACCAACTGCGCCGCCTCGGCGTGTCCGTAGACTGGAGCCGCGAGCGCTTCACGATGGACGAAGGGCTATCGGCGGCAGTGCTCGATGCTTTCGTCAAGCTCTACGATGACGGGCTAATCTATCGCGGCCAGTACCTGGTCAACTGGTGTCCCGCATCGCAGTCGGCGGTGTCCGATCTCGAAGTCGATCAAAAAGAAGTGGCCGGACACCTCTGGCACATGCGCTACCCGATCACCGACGGCAGCGGCTATCTCGAAGTCGCCACCACCCGACCCGAGACGATGTTCGGTGACACCGGTGTTGCGGTGAATCCCGAGGACGATCGCTACAAACACCTGATCGGCCAAACTCTGACGCTACCGGTGGTCGGTCGTGAGATTCCGATCGTTGGCGACGAACACGTCGATCGCGAGTTCGGCACGGGCTGCGTCAAAGTCACCCCCGCCCACGACCCCAACGATTTCGAGATGGGCAAGCGCCACGACCTGCCCTTCATCACCGTTATGAACAAAGACGGCACGATGAACGAGCACGCGGGCGAGTTCGCCGGACTCGATCGCTTCGATGCTCGCAAAAATCTGGTCGAGCACCTCGCAACCGAAGGGGTGCTCGTCAAAACCGAAGACTACACCCACTCTGTGCCCTACAGCGAGCGCGGCAAAGTCCCCGTCGAGCCGCTGATTTCAACCCAGTGGTTCGTCAAGATTCGTCCGCTGGCCGATTTCGCCCTCGAAGCCCTCGACAAACACAACTCGCCGCGCTTCGTGCCCGATCGCTGGACGAAGGTGTACCGCGACTGGCTCGTTAGCCTCAAAGACTGGTGCATTTCCCGTCAGCTCTGGTGGGGTCACCAAATCCCGGCCTGGTACGCCGTCAGCGAAACCGAAGGCGAAATTACGCCGACGACGCCGTTTGTGGTGGCGAAAACTGACGAGGAAGCCCGCGCCAAAGCCGTCGAGAAATTCGGTGCAGACGTCAAACTCGAACGCGACCCCGACGTCCTCGATACCTGGTTTTCCTCCGGGCTCTGGCCGTTCTCGACCCTCGGCTGGCCCGACGAAAACGCCGCTGACTTCCAGAAGTATTACCCCACCGGCACGCTCGTCACCGGCTTCGACATCATCTTCTTCTGGGTGGCGCGGATGACGATGATGGCGGGCTACTTCACCGGCGAAATGCCCTTTAAAGATGTCTACATTCACGGTCTGGTGCGCGACGAGCACGGCCAGAAGATGTCGAAATCGAAGAATAACGGCATCGATCCGCTGATTTTGATCGACAAGTACGGCACGGACGCGCTGCGCTATTCGATCGTCCGCGAGGTGGCCGGTGCGGGCCAGGATATCCGTCTGGCCTACGATCGCAAAACCGACGAGTCGGCTTCGGTGGAAGCGGCGCGCAACTTCACCAACAAGATTTGGAACGCGGCGCGGTTCGTGATGCTCTATCTCGACGAGCAGACCCCGGCGCAGCTCGGCACGGCGGACGCGGGCGATCTCGAACTGGCCGATCGCTGGATTCTCTCGCGCTTCAATGCCGTCACCCGTACCATTAGCGATCGTGTCGCGGCCTACGAGCTGGGCGAAGCGGCGAAAGCGCTGTACGAATTTGTTTGGGGCGACTTCTGCGACTGGTATATCGAGCTGGTCAAGCCGCGCCTGCAAGATAAGGAAAATGCCGACAAGCGCCGCGTGGCGCAACAGACGATCGCCAATGTTCTGGAAGGCATCCTCAAGCTGATGCACCCGTTCGTGCCCCATATCACCGAGGAGATTTGGCACACGCTGACGCAAACGGGCGATGAAGATTGCCTCGCGGTGCAGCGGTATCCACAGGTAAATGAAGCAGCGATCGACCCCGAGCTAGAGGCGGACTTCGAGCTGCTGTTCGGCGCGATTCGTACGGTGCGAAACCTGCGCGCGGAGGTGGAGATTAAGCCCAGCGCCAAGGTGGAAGCGATCTTCCAAAGCGACAGCGATCGCGAGCGTCGCATCATCACCGACACCACACCCTACATCGAGAATCTGGCGCGGGTCGAGACGCTGACGGTGGTGGAAGCGCTTCCGGCGGATCTCGGTCGCAATATTGCCGGTGTTGTCGGGACGGTACAGGTGCTGCTGCCGCTGGCGGGCGTCGATCTCGATGCGATTCGCGCCAAGCTGGAGAAGGGGCTCGAGAAGGCTCGCGGTGAGGTGAAGTCGATCGAGGGTCGCTTGAGCAACGAGAAGTTCGTCAGCAAGGCTCCGGAGGCGGTGGTGCAGGGGGCGCGGGATGCGTTGGCGGAGGCGCAGACTCAGGTGGCAATGCTGACGGAGCGGCTGGAGCGACTGTAGACCTCCCAAATACCACACGCTTGCGAGTTTCTATGAGAAGAATCGAGAGATATTCTCTGGACATTTGTACATATCCCTCTTTTGCCACTCTCCGGAAACTCAACGAATTTGCGTTGTTTCAGCCATTAGCTAAATGAGAATTACAACGAAGGAGTAAGCATCCAGCGATCCTTTCTGAAGACTAACAAAAGAGGGATATAGCGGTTTCAGAAGTCATGAGTGACACTCACGTAGGCTGAGAACCCATGAATTCGTAAATTCGGGTGTATCGCACAGAGAGTAACACCGCTATAACGAACTCTGGCTATTCTGGAGTAGCACATAGACTCGCTAGTCACTTGACCAGCCAAGGTCAACAAGAGTCTGTTGAGTAAGTGGATGCTCGGAGAGTTCTGAAATTCGCCCTTGCTTAATTGCATCTCTAACTAGACACATCAAGCTATCTTGCGAGCTTAATGTAT
Source organism: uncultured cyanobacterium (assembly GCA_937899645.1). Taxonomy (GTDB): domain Bacteria; phylum Cyanobacteriota; class Cyanobacteriia; order Cyanobacteriales; family Geitlerinemataceae; genus RDYZ01. Next base: position 59,906 of record CALCCD010000115.1, read on the forward strand.
CTGAATGCATCTTTCCCAAACGATCCAGCCGAATTTGTAGAGCTTTTACAAGTAGTCTCTCTGCCTTAGGTATATAGCCAAGCTCACAGTAAAGCACTGCCAGGTTATTGAGACTCAGGGCAGTTTGTAAGTGTTTTGCACCTAGACTGCGCTCACTGAGTTCGAGAGCAAGTTTGTAGAGAGGCTCTGCAAAGACATACATCTTTTGAACTTTATAAAGAGTGGCTAAGTTATGTATGCTGTTTGCCGTTCGAGGGTGATTCAATCCAAGTTTTTGGAGTTTAATATCGAGCGCACGTTTGTAGAATGCTTCTCCTAGAAGATACTTGCCTTGCTCTTTATAAAGCGAGCCTAGGTTATGTAAGCTGTCGGCAATGTAAATATGATCTTTCCCCAGATGTTTCTCTCGAATGTGTAGAGAGCGTTTGTAAAATGATTCTGCCAATTCATACCGTTCTTGACGCTTGTACAAAGCTGCCAAGTTGTGCATGGTATCTGTCGTATGAAGATGCTCTTCTCCCAGCTGCCTTCTTCTAATCTTCAAGGCACGCTCGTATAGAGGCTCAGCCAAGCTGTATTTTTCCTGAATCTTGTACAACGCTGCTAAGTTGTGACAACTCTGAGCAATGTGAGGATGTTCGCTATCAAGATTGCGCTCTCTGATCCTTAGCGATTCGAGGTACATATCTTCTGCAGCATCATATTTACCCTGCCTCATGTATGAAATACCTAGAGCCTGAATGCTGGTCGCAGTTCGGAAATGGTCAATTCCCAAAACTTTCTTTCTGATTCTCACCGCCTCCTCAAGAAGTAAGCTAGCTTCCTCATACCTGCCATAGGATTGATAAGAGATAGCCAGGTTGTGTAGGCTAGTTGCAATTCGGAAATGATCGGGGCTTAGATTTTTCCTTCTTAAGGCTAAAGCTTTCTGGAAAAGTTGTTCTGATTCTTCATATCGGCCTTGATTATCATAAAACAAGGCCAAGTTGTTAAATCCAGAGGCGACGGCAACATTATCCTCGCCAAAACATTCTTCGATTTTTTGAATGCATAAGGTGTAGTATTTCTCTGCGGTGGAGAATGAATTCTGAGCTTCGTGGAAGCGGGCAACGGCTGTAAGTGACCAGGCACAATTTTCTTCGTCTAGAAAGCATCCATATTTTGCAGACTCTTGGATGTGTGGAATGTGTTCTCGTACAGATTCCAAAATACTCACAGTCGGAGTTTGTGAGACACTCTGGGCAATAGATAGTAGTCTGAGCGTGAATGCTTGCTTTAGCAAATCGGCAGGTCGCTTGGGAGAAATTTCTTGGCCATTGTTTTGCTCAATCTGAGCTTGCTCTCGAAAATTCATTTGCAATACCCTGGATAGGCTGAGGGAAATGGACTAACTGTGGCCAGACATTCCCAACAAGTTCATAAGTCCTGAAGACCCTTCTGTTAATTGATGCTCCGGCGGAATCACAAACTCATCCGACTCCAACTTACTTAAAAAGAACTGCTTCACCAGCGGATGATACTGAAAAAACTCCCCCACCTTCTTCAGCAAACTCAACCGAATTAACTTCCGCCGTGCCACCCGCAACGCCTCATAAACCGTTTCCGTCACCTCCTCCGGCTTCACCACCAAATTCCAACGAATCGGCGCAGCCGCAAACAACCCCAGGTACGACCCCAAAAAACGCGCATCCAAATCTAACCGCTCCCAACTCAAATCGAGCGCCGCCTCCACCCCATATTGTGCCGTCATCGTCGGCTCCGGATACTTCAGCGCCTCATGCTTCAGCACCTCTCGCTTGCGTGCCTCCAGCTCCGCCAACAACTCCGCCAGCGAACACTCCTCCTCACACACGTAATACCCCGCCAATTCAATCCCCAACGGCAAAAAGCCAAGAAACTCACACAGCGCCGCCGCCGTTTCCGACTCCGCCGCCATCCGCTCCTCACTGATGATGTTCTGCAACATCACCCACGCCGCCTTCGGCGACAACACATCCAAATCCAGACGGCTAATCCCCTGCAACCGCTCCCGCGTTGTCAGCATCACCCGGAACCGAGAATCGCTCGGCAGACAGGGCACAACCTGCGATCGATAGTCCGTCACGTCATCGAAAATCAGCAACACCGACTCCGGCGGCACTTTCTCCGCAGGCCAGTGTTGCCAGCAGTAATTCAACTGCTCCGGCAAATCGCCCAACTGCGCGAAATCGATCGTCGGGAAAAACGACGACTTCGCAAACCCCACCAACTCCAATCCCGCACGATCCGCCGCCAGCCACACCACCCCGCCGCGATACGTTTCCGCCAAATGCTGCCGCGCGTACTGCACCGCCAGCTCGCTCTTCCCAACACCACCCATTCCCGTCACGCCCGCAACTTTAGCGCTGGAGATCGCGACTTGCGACGACTGGTTCAACAGCTCGTGCAGCTCCCGCAACGCATCTTCCCGACCGACAAACTGCCCCGATTCCAGAATCCCGCGCGACTGCAAGTTATTCGGCGGCATCGTTCCCGTCCGTTCCGCCAGCTTCGGCGCAAAATTCAGCTCCGCTTTGTCGATGTTAATCGTGGCATTATCGTTGGCGATGATGCCCTGCTGGTTGCGATCGTTGCGGACATCGCGCTCCGCATACTGCCCGCGATCGTTCGTATTGACCTCGCGATAGTCGCCACCGCTCGTTTCGATCTTGCGTTCGTCACTCATCGCTGCACGCCGATATTCACTAACTACTGCCAAGGTAACGAACCGCTCGGGCGATCGTCCAAACTGTTAGTAAGTCTCACCCGCTCCAGGTGGTTCGCTTTCGTTGATGCTTATGCTGAAAGCATGAGTACTGAGCGACCCGCGCATCGCCCCGAGTCAGACGCCACTATCAACATGAACGACTACGATCGCGACTTCTACGCCTGGACGCAAACCCAAAGCGCCCACCTCCGCCGCCGCGACCCCCAGCAGCTCGACTGGGACAACCTCGCCGAAGAAATCGAAGCAATGGGACGCCAAGAACGCAAAGAACTCATCAATCGACTGCGCGTCCTCCTCGGCCACCTGCTCAAATGGCATTACCAACCCCAACGCCGTAGCCACTCCTGGGAAGCCACGATCGCCGTCCAGCGTGACGACATCGCCGACCTCCTGCGCGACAACCCCAGCCTAAAACCCTTCCTCCCGCAAGCCTTCGCCGACGGCTACAAAAAAGGCCGACTCCTCGCGATCGTCGAAACCAACCTGCCCGCCAAAACCTTCCCCACCGAACCACCCTTCGACCTCGACTACGTCCTCACTGCCAGCTTCGACGAAGCGTAGTTCGAGCCCGCAAGTTCTGCGATCGCACACAAAAGCAAACAACATCGACGATCGCTCCTCCACACTGCGATACATGAGCAACACTAAGCTGGAGAACAGGATCGAAAAGGCTCGCGGTGGGGTGAAGTCGATCGAGGGTCGCCTGAGTAACGAGAAGTTTGTCAGCAAGGCTCCGGAGGCAGTGGTGCAGGGCGCGCGGGATGCGTTGGCGGAGGCGCAGACGCAGGTGGCGATGCTGGCGGAGCGGTTGGAGCGACTGTAGGGCGGCGTCGCGTCGCGAAAGGACTTAGCGCTGAAAGGCTTCTCAAGCGAGGCTATCAGCGCCCGGTCTCGTCGAGCATTTTTGCGATCGCGATTTTGAGCTGCGGAAAGTTAAGTTTCACCGTGTCCCAGACGACGCGAAGCTTGACTCCGAAGTATTGGTGAACGAAATTCCCTGGCGCAGCCTGACCGGGATGCGCCAGGGAATTTCGGGGTACTGCTGGCGAATATCGGTGGGAATGCTTTTGGCGGCTTCACCGACGATTTCGATGGCTCGCACGACGGCGTAGGTGGTTCGGCGATCGTTTTCGAGGTCTTCGAGGCTGGAGCCGTCGAGGAAGTCGGTGGCGATTTCGATGTTGTCCAGAATATCTTGCAGGTAATCGGCAATATCTCGGCTCATAGGTATTGCACTTCGGCGAGGATGCGATCGCCGATTGTGGGTTTGAGGCCGTCTTTCATCACGAGATCGACTTTTAGGTTGAGGGTGTCGCTGAGGAGGTTTTCGATCGCGCAGAAGGTCAGCAGGCCGAAGCGGCGGTTGGGGTCGAATTCGACGAGGAGATCGAGGTCACTAGAGGCGGTTTGTTCGCCGCGAATGTAGGAGCCGAAGATCCCGAGGCGAGTAATGCCGTAGGTTTGGTGGAGTTCCGGCAGGAGTTGGCGGAGTTGTTCTTGAATGGTGTCCATTAGATTGTCACGCGGCTGGCGAGTTCGTCGTGGAGGGCGAGGTAGTGTTGGTAGTCGTTTGCCCAGTTGATGAAGTCTTCGCGATCGTTGAGTTGGCCTTGGGTGTAGCGCTGGTAGAAGTCGGCGGAATCGAGTTGGTGTTGAATTTCGTTGGCGGTGAGTTATTTGGTGAGGGCGATGAGGGCGTCGAGGGGGGTGGTGTATTGGATGGTTTCGGGGCTGAGTTGGGGCATGGCGGTTAATTTAGGCGATCGCGAATTCAGGGAGGAGGCACTACGCGCGTCTAGCTCAAGATTTCGCGGAGAGGAATGGTGATATCAGGGAAAGCGATCGGGGCGATCGGCTCGTCAGTGACGGTTTGCTGCTGTCGGTAGGTCGTGCCGTCCGGCTCGCGAAAGATGACGAAGCAGCGATCTTGCAAATCGACGACCCAATATTCATGAATGCCCGCGCTGGCGTAGAGGTCGCGTTTTTTGGTCAGGTCGGTGCGGAGGGTTGTGTTGGAGATTTCGATAACGAGCAGTAGATCGGAGCCGTTAGGGTGTCGGGTGGCGTAATCGGAGCGGCTGCCACGGGCGATCGCGATGTCGGGTTCGGGTTCGGAGTTTGCAAGGGTGATGGGGCGGGCTTCGCGGAGATAGGCGCGATCGCGAAGGGATTTGCGGAGTCGATCGGCTAGGGTTTCGCCACGGTAGGTGTGTTCGGGGCTTTCGGGAACCATGGTGTGGATTTCTCCGGCGAGGAGTTCGACACGGCGATCGTCGAGGATTCCGGCGTTAATCATGCGGTGGTAATCTTCGACAGTCCACTGGGTGAGGGTGGATTGCATGGTGGGTCGGTTGGGTGAGTGGCTGGTGCGTTAGGCGATCGCGAATTCTGTAAGGTGGCGTCGCTTCGGACGGAGGAAACCGAGTACGATTTGCGTTTTAGGAATCCCGAGTTCGAGCAGTTCTGGGGTGATCCCCGCTTCGGTTCCGTCGATTTCGATCCAGATTTTGTCGTCGATGATTCGGGCGTGGATGATGACATCGTGGACTCGTTCGGTGGGTCTCCAGCCGAGGTCGATCAGAAGATAGTTATCGGCTTGAGGGTCGCAGATTGCGACGGTGTTGATGTTGTCGTGGCTGGGTTGGTATTGGGCGTGGGCTTGGATGATTTGGGTGAGGGCTTGGCGTTGGGTCAGGCGGGTATCCATTGCAGTATCGTTTCCCGATCGGGATCGAAGATGATGAGCTGTAGGTTCTGGTCGCTGGTGATGTCTTGGATGGCGGGTTGGAGGAAGAAGTCTTGGTGTATGTCTTGGGGAATTGCGAGGTAGAGTTTGCGGTCTGGGGTGAGGCGACGCAGGATGCTGCGATACATGTTGTATTGCCCGATCGCTTTTTGGAGTTCGGTAACGGGTGAAGGGCTGTTGAAGACTTTAGACTTGTTGTGAATTACGGCTCAAAAATAGCTCAAACTCTGGCTGTATATGGCTTTTGGCGATCTCGAACCCACAACCCCTGAAAGCTCTACTTAGTAAGGGTTTCAGTGATTTTGGAAGCTATTTCGCAACAAGTCTTTTGATTTCGACAGCGATCGTTTGTTGGCCACGTTCGGCGACGAGTAGTTTTTCTGCGCCGAGGTCTGCGTAGAGACGGAGTCCTTTGTATTCGAGGGTGTACGGGTCGTCGGTGATGTTCCAGCCGTCTTTGATGAGGGCGTTGCGGACTTCGTTGTGGTAGATGTCTCTGGCTGGCATGGTCGCTCGTTCTTATGCACTGGCTTGTTTAGACGTTGCGTTGTCTAGGCTCAGTGTGGGGAAAGCTGCTCGGGATTGGGGATGTTGGCGTTGTCGTGCTCGAGCGAAGGCCGCACTACTCGCTGTGCGGAGGCTACGCCAACGGCTCCGCTCAACGCTCATTGGTGCGGAGCTGGGCGAGGAGGGTTTGGGTGATGGGGTGGTCGGAGAGTTCGGCGGTGCGTTTTTTCTGGATTACTCGTTGAACCAAAAGTTCCAAGCTTTGTAGCGAGCTTTGCGTATTAGGATGCGCCTTGCCCAGGACTCGCGCCCGAATCTCTAGCGCCCGCACCAGATGTCGCTCCGCTTCGCCCCAGCGGTTTTGGCGATCGCTAATCCACATCGCGAAAAGAACTCACATTCTTCGCACGCGCGTTGAGGGAGGATATCGAACTTTGGGCATCGAGCTTTGGGCACAGCCATGACCTCGCTGATATCAGAGGCCAGTAGCGAGGACGGAGCAGCCCGCTCGGGTCATCGGGGGTGAGTGCCGATCGCCAGCTAGCGACGGACGCGACCTTTGAAGCCCGACGCTTTGAAACCCTCGAATTGCAGCGGCTCTTTGAGGTTCGCTTCGACAGTGATTTGGAAGCTGAACTCGCCCTCGCCCGGATCGACGTACTCGATCGAGCCAATGCGGTTGCGGTTCGGGAAGACAGTGTTGTGGGTCGCGTCGAAGATCCGCCCGAAGATGTCGGCGTTTTTCACCGGCTTGCCCGACTTGTTCGTCGTTTTGCCGCTGACGATAAAGCACTTGGCCGCACTGCTCGATCCCGTGCCTACCATGCCTTCGCTCAGTTCCGCCGGACAGGGCGCGTAGGTGATGTCGGACAGCTCGACGGGGATAAGCGCTTCAGCGGCACTTGCGGGCAGCCAGACGATCGCGGCGGCGCACAGGCACAGCAGCGCGGTGGCGAGTCGTTGCAGGGGGCGGGCGATCGACGGCGTAGTCATAGAACTTGGATGAAATCGCAGGGCTGGGAGTGGCGGGCATGGGGGCGACGATTTCGCGGGCGCACTGTCGTGACGCTCCTACTGTTGCCAACACTCCTTCCACTGGCTCGATTCTACGATCGCACCGACCACTTCATGCATACAGGCGCGTCAGGCATCAGCAGGCGTCACGGCCTCGGCGATCGACTGGCGGTAAGTTTGCCAGTTCGTCAGGGCTTCCGGCTCGCTGGCCACGTCGCGCTCGAGCAGGACGCTGCCATCCGCGAAGCCGATCGCGCCATATTCGCCGGTTTCGAGCAGGCGATCGACGAACGGCACGATCGTTTGCAGGCGCTCGCGATCGACCTTGAAAGCGGGCGCGTAGGTCACGAGCTGGGCAATATCCAAGGCGATGAAACGTGTCGTTTCGACCTCGCCGCGATCGGTTAGGAGCTGGTATTGCGGGAAGCGCAGCACCTCGCGGCGGCTGGAGATGTGGGGCACGATGTAGGTCGTGGCAGCAACGCTGGCATCCGGGGGGATGCGATCGATCAAGCCGTGAACCGCGCGGGCGTGCGACCACTGCTGCGGAATCGTCACGTGAACGCGGGGCTCGAACGAGTCGGGAATCAGGAAATACAGCGTCCGGTTCGGGTTTGAGACGACGGTGAACATCAGCGACAGCGTCACGCAGCCGACCCAAAAACGCCGAAGGCCGCGCCGTTTGAACTGCCCCGGATGGCGCGACCACCACAGCACCGCGCCATAAAACAGCCCCGGTACGACGGTCATCGCGTAGCGGATATTGATGACCAGCACCGAGTCGCCCTGGGCAATTAGCAGCTTCAGCAGCGGGAACCCGGCCACTGCCCAAGCCCCCAGCGATACGAACGGCACGAACATCAGCGGTAGGGTTTGGCCGAGCAAATAGGCGATCGTGCGATCGAACGGCGTGAAGATCTCGCCGATCAGCCGGAACGGATTGCTCAAGATGCCACCAATAATCTCCAGCGTCGTCGCCTCATCGCCGGTGGCGTACTGCCCGAAGCGCTCCATCATAAACCGCTCGGAAATGTCGGCAGAAAACAGCGGCATCAGCACGTTGGTCAGCACGAGCATATAGCCGAAGGCCAAGATACAAGTGGCGAGGCCACGTCCGATATGGCGGCGGCTGACGATCAGATACGCGCCAACACCGAATAAGCTGACACCCGCGTCCTCGCGCACCAGCACGATCGCCACGGCCAGCAGCCAGTACAGCCACCAGCGCCGCGTCTCCATCGCCCACAGCGCCCCAAAGACAAATAGCGGCAGCTGGCAAATATCGTGAAAGTTGCCGATCGTCGGCCCCACGACTGCGTTTGCGCCGTAGTAGCTCGCGGCGATCGCTCCGGCCAGCGGCTTCTCGACGTAGCGCAGCGCCAGCACGTAGAGCATCAGTCCGCCCAGGCTAATTAGTGCCAGGTGAATGACGCTCAGCGTCACCGGCGACGGAAACAGGGCGTAAATCGGCAGCCAAATCATCAGTGCAGGCGTGAAGTGCTGACCGAGCCGGTGGTACATCACCTCCGGCCACGCGCCCTGGTGAACGACGTTCGTCGAGAGCGCCGAGGACAGCGAGCTCTGGAAAAAACGCCCGTGGCTGCTGTTCCAGTACACCTGATTGAAGATGCCTTGGTCGTAGGACGAGTAAAAGGTGTAGTAGCGGTGCAGCAGCAGCGCCAGCGACAGGCTGAAGAAGATCGCTGCAATCGTCAGGATCCAGCGGTAGGCCGCAGCCAGATCGCGCAGGTCGGCCAGGGGCGATCGCGCTGTCGTCGGAGCTGACTCGGCGGAAGAAGAGAGGGCGTCTTTCAAAGCGTCTTCTGGGATGGTTGACGAGGCAGCGGCGGGCGCGGGGGCGAGAGATCTGGGCATCGGGCCGAAGACGATCGAGCCTAAAGGCAAATGCCAGAGTCTTCAGAATCTTGCTGCCATACCGTCGGGCGTGCAGGACGCCGCGAGCGAGCCGAATTCTAAAGAGGGCATTAAGATATAATCAATACATCACAGCGCGCAATGGTGCGATACAGCGCAGGTTAGCTCAATCCGTCCCCCTGCGGGTTTTCTGTCCCAGTGTTCTCGACCATGTGCTCTAAACCATGTGCTCTCGACCATCGCGCACCCGCAAACCGTGAAGCGCCCATGTCGGATTCGGATCGAACGACGATACACTTTGCCGGAGACACTCCTCATCTCGACGCGGCCATCCAGCTTTTGCTCTTCGTCGATCGTCGTCCGAGTTCTTGGGAGCAGATGCGCTACATCCGTCGCTACCTAGAGCACGTCGAGGAACAGAATTTTTCGCTGGAAGTCATTGACGTTAGCAAGCAGCCGTATCTAGCCGAGCACTTCAAGCTGATCGCAACGCCGACCCTCCTAAAACTCTACCCCGAGCCGCGTCAGATGCTGGCCGGTAGCGATCTGGTCGTCCAGCTCGAGCGTTACTGGTCGCGTTGGCAGAAGCTCGCCAGCGAAGCCAGCGACAACCGGCGCGATACGGTCAGTCGCGATCGCCTCGAACTGCCCGAAGACACGATCGCCGAAGAGACCGCACTGCCAGACGATGAGTCCGACCCCCGGCTCGATCTCAAAGGCGGCTCGTTGGCGATCGCCTCAGAGATGTTCGAGCTCTCCGATCGCGTCTTCCAACTCGATAAAGAAAAGCGCGAGCTAGAGGTACGTCTCAAATTTAAAGACCGACTGATGTCCGTTCTCGCTCACGACCTGCGTAACCCGCTGACGGCAATTTCGATCGCCCTGGAAACTCTCGAGAGCCTGTCTGGAGACAAGAAACTCGACGATCGCCCCGAGCTGGCCGCGCAACTTTTTCGCCACGCTCGCACCCAGAGTCGCCAGATCGAGCGAATGATTTCCGACATCCTCAATACCTCGGGCAGTGGGCGCGACAGCTTCCAGATCGTGCCGTTGGAGCTAGACCTGGCAGCCCTCTGCCACGACGTGCTCGCCCAGCAGCAAAAACACCTCCAACGCAAGCAGCACCGCATCCGCACCGATATTCCTCAGGATCTACCCCACGCCTACGCAGATAAGGCGCGCATCCACCAGCTCTTTTGCAATCTGCTCGATAACGCGATCAAATACACCCCCGATCGCGGCACGATCGCGATCTCCATCCTGCACCGCACTGCCGAGAAGCTGCAAATCAGCATCTCCGACACCGGGCCGGGAATCCCCGCCGAAACTCAAACGAAGATCTTCGAGGATCGCTTCCGACTCAACCGCGACGAGGACACCGAAGGCTACGGCCTCGGTTTGGCGCTCTGCAAGCGGATCGTTCGGGCGCACTACGGTCGCATCTGGGTGGACGCCCGCCCGGACTGCGGCAGCACTTTTCACTTCACGCTGCCGGTCTACCGCGCCTAGGTGCTTGTAGGGAACGTCATTTTTTGTAGTACGTTTGTCGGCGATCGAGTCCGCTCGAACACCGAAAGATCGCGAGCGACACGCAACACCTCGTGTTGGCGATCGGTATCGATCGCGGTAGCGTCGCAACTTGATAAGTAAAGGCAATTCGATCGATTAAATTCTCTGTCCGATCGGGTCGGCAACTTCGGCCGTAGATTTTTTAGAGTCGAGCATCGCGATCGACAGCATTGACTCCAACGAAAGCAACTGCTGCGGCATTCCAATTTCGGGATTGCCGTTTTTTATGTGTTTACACGTAGAGCCTTCGAGGAGCTTCGATACTTTGTAAGCAATCCACGCAGGCAACACCTGTTAGATACTTAATTCTCACCGAGACAATGCTGGAGATGATGGTTATTTTTGGCAATCCTACAGGTAATTACGCATTTTGGTCATTGCCTTAAACGGCTTTGAGATTGACAATTAGCGGCCTATTAAGCGAAGTAGCACCGACTCAGGTCGTGAAACGATATCCGAATCCGCAAATTCTTACACCATTTGTCAAAATGCGGTATAAATGCTCGGGGCAGGCTATTTATTAAATTTTGTTTAATATCTCCGGACATCGAGTCTCCGTATTTTTGTCATGCTCGACACACAAAATACAGAGATAAATTTACGGGGAACAATGCCGCAAATTTACGGGTCTCTACCTGTGAGTCTTTGAGAGAAAGATTCAGCAAGAGAAGGCGCATCTTTCTACTAGTCAAAATCTCAAAAATTAGGACTTCCACCGTGTATAAATTTCTACAGAACGGCGCTCTGAGTTTTGCCTTAGTTTTAGGCGGCGGCGCGATCGCTAGCGCAGGAACGATTACGGGAACAGTTGACTCGACGGTGCGGAAGTTCACGCCGCAAAGCGACGAGAGCAGTATCAAAGCAAGCAATGCGGTCTCGGTCTCCTTTGGAGATACGACGATCTACATCGGTACGTACCAGCGCACTTCCGTCGATCAAGACGTCATCATCGCCAGCTACACGAACGGCGTCCTCGACTGGATGAAGGCGGACTACGAAACCTCTGGCCCGGACAGCAGAGGGCTCGGTCTCGTCTGGGACGGCGCAGACGCGCTCTACGCGGTGATGACGATCGACGGGGGCGTCCCGCTGAGCGGCAACGGCTTCGAGCGCTTCACCCAAGGCGGCTGGCTGCCCAACTACGGCAGCGGTGGCGGCGCGGCGGTTAGCGTCGTTCTCAAGCTCAATCCGCTGAGCGGGCTGGCCGAAACGGGTACGTACATTACGGCCAAAACTCCAGATGCCGGACAGACCAACTCCCTCCGACCCACGGGTATTTCGCTAGTTAACGATTCTGTGGTCTTTGAAGGCGACTCGTTTTTCTCGCCGCTGGATGAAGATCGCGACGTGATGTCGTGTGTCGGCGGCAGTCCCTTCGACTACCGCGCAGTGTTCGCGAGCGATCTGTCGGAAGCGCTGTCGAGCGAGGCGATCGGCTGTGACGATCGCACGGCCTTCACCGACCTCGAGACGATCGTCGGCAGCACGTCGCCCGCACCGGCTCCTTCCCCGAGCCCGAGTCCCGCACCGGCTCCTTCCCCGAGCCCGAG
>CALCCD010000116.1 GCA_937899645.1 uncultured cyanobacterium
ATAATGCGATAGCTAGTCTCGGTCGGATGTCCGATTTGGCAAGAGCATACCAATCTTCATTGCCTGACCTCGAGAAGATGATGGGTAATTCATCGCAGATAAATAATTCGATAGCTGGTCTCGGTCGGATGTCCGATTTGGCAAGAGCATACCAATCTTCATTGCCTGACCTCGAGAAGATGATGGGTAATTCATCGCAGATGAATAATGCGATAGCTAGTCTCGGTCGGATGTCCGATTTGGCAAGAGCATACCAATCGTCATTCCCTAACTTTGAGAAGCTGGCAGGGATTTCTTCATTACGTTCCAATCTAGATGAAGCCACAGATTCAGATTTTGACGATATCCAAACTATGGAAAATTCAGATAGCGGTCAAGACGATCCAAATTCTGATGTCGATCCCGAGTAGCCAAGTAAGGAGACGACATCTCATGTGTTTAGAATTTCAGTAAAAAATGGATTTGAGTGTTGTTATCTCTACAGTACGACCACAATTATTTAACTTGACCCGCTTGTGGACAGGGAAGCCAACACACAAATTAACGTACATGTACCAGCGGCACGTATTTCTACAACATGTGAGTTCATAAGACTGGAGTTGCTGGCTTGGTCAATGCCACTCAATGTCCGAACTCTGAGGTGCAAAAGGTGATCACAGGATTAGCGAGCACCTTCTTATTTCGCTGCGCGAAGAAAGCTGTAAGGTCGGTGACCGACCGTTTTGATGGCTGAGATGTATTCACGCTTGACTGGAGGCAGACGGTTCATCCAACCCGCAACTAAAACATATCCTTGCGCCCGCGCAGCTTGGCAAACGCCCGCACCGGATCTTGAGTTTCGAGCAATCCCTGAATCGCCGGATCGTCCCAGCGCATAGACGGGTTCGCCTTCTTACTCCAGGCCGATTAGCCGAACCGCGCCGCTAAATCGTCTCAAACGAGATCCGCGCTGCCACCTGCGTCACGTCGCTAACCCCTAGCACCACCGCACGCTGCTCTCCGCCGATCGCGATCGAAACACCGCCACCCAACGCCGCAAACGACACCGCACTCCGCTCGCCGTACAGCGCGATCGAATCCCGCGTCGCATCGAAATCCGCGATCGTACTCAGCCCCGTCGCTGGGTGAATCGCGAACGTATCCGCGCCGTATCCACCCAACAGCAGGTCATCGCCGCGATCGCCGCTCAGCCAGTCATCGCCCGCGCCGCCCATCAGCGTGTCGTTCTCCTGACCGCCGAACAGCGTATCGTCGCCCGCTTCACCCAGAATTAGGTCGCGACCGCGATTGCCGAACGCCAGGTCGTCGCCGTCGCCGCCGGATAGGCGATCGCCGCCGTCTTCGGTGTTCGTCACCCAGCCCGTGCCGCCGACCAGCGTATCGTCACCGCCGTGGGCGCATAGGTCGTCACTGCCGCGATCGCCGATCAGGAAATCGTCGCCCGCCTCGCCCCAGAGTTCGTCATCGTCGCGACCGCCGTGGAGCGTATCGCCGCCCGCGCCGCCGATTAGCGAGTCGTTGCCGCGACTGCCGAGGATCAGATCGAAGCCGAAGCCGCCGCTCAGCAAGTCGTCGCCCGAGTCCGGGTTCGTCAGGCTGCTCGTACCACCGTCGAGCGTGTCGTTGCCGGTCTGCCCCGCGAGCGTATCGTTGCCGATGCCGCCCTGGAGGATGTCGTCGCCTGCGTTGCCACCGAGCCAGTCGCTGCCGTCCAGCCCGGCGAGGGTGTCGTCGCCGGTTCCGCCGTCGAGCGTGTCGTCGCCGCGATCGCCACTGAGGCCGTCGTCGCCCGCACCGCCCAGCAGCAGGTCGCGATCGCGCCCGCCCCAGATGCGATCGTCGGAGTCGCCGCCGGACAGCGTGTCGTTGGCCGCATTGCCGAACAGGAAGTCATCCTCCGCGCCGCCGTCGATCCAGTCTTCGCCCGCACCATTGGGGCCTTGCATATTGCGGTTGTCGCCAACGAGGGTGTCGCTGCCACGCTCGCCAAAGATGCGATCGCTGCCGCGATCGCCCCAGGCCAGATCGTCTTCCCGACCGCCGAACAGCCAGTCGTCTTCCTGGCCGCCGAACAGCGTATCGTCGCCTCGGTTGCCCGCCAGCACGTCGCGGCCCCGGTTGCCCGCCAGCCAGTCGCGATCGGTTTCCGGCGCTTCGAGGTCGCTGTCGTCGATGCCGTAGCCGAGGATAAAGTCCGTGCCGTCGTTGCCTTGCAGCGTGTCGCTACCACCAAAGCCGTAGAGGCGATCGCCGCTCGCTTCGCCGTCGAGATCGTTTGCCAGGTCGTTGCCGAACTCGCCGCGATCGGTCTCCGGCATCACGAACTCGGGCAGCGCGATCGTCAAGTCGAGCGGCGCGATCGTCGGTGCGGACGGGCAGAAGTCCGAGGGCGTAAAGCTTGCTGCCGAAGCGTCGTAGATAAAGCCCGCGCTGCCGCTGCCGCCCAGGCTCGGATTGTCCAGACGCCGAATCAGGCCGTCAACGGTCACGCCAGGGTCGATTTCGTTAAACGGCGTGCTGGTGTCGATCGTCACCGGAACTTCCGTTGGCAGGCTGGCGATCGGCGTCGGAGTGGGGGTCGAGGTTGGCGTCGGGGTTGGCGTCGGAGTGGGAGTCGGAACCGGCGTTGGAGTGGGGGTCGGAACCGGCGTGGGAACCGGCGTCGGCGTCAAACCACCGCTCAGAATATTGGTCGTGTCTTCGGCGGTGTTGTTCGCCAGGTTTGAGTCGATGTAGCCCTGGGTCGGCAGCGCCACTGTGGCCGTCGTCGTCAGGACGCCCGTGGCCGTCTCGCTCAGCGTGCCTTGAACTTGGTAAGTAACGGTCGAGTTTGGCGCGATCGTAAAGGTGTCGTCGATATCTGCCGTCGTGCCCACTGCTGCCGACGAACCGTTGGGGTTAAATCGCTCCCAGGTCACACCCGCCAGCGCGTCCGGCCACAGCTCCTCGACCGTGATGCCCTGAACGGTTAGGCTGCTGGGGTTTGTAACGGCGATCGTGTAGCTCGTCGTTTGACCGGGGGCAATCTCCGCCAGGTTGTCCGTTTGGGTGATGCTCAAATCGACATCTCCCGGCAGAACGGCCGTATCGTCTTGGCCCTGGAAGTCGTTCGGCGTCGTCGGGTCGGGCGTAATTGGCGTGAAGCCCGACGGCAGATCGACCAAGACCGTGTTGGTCAGCTTGCTGTTAACGCCATTGTTATAAGCACGGGGCGTCACCAGGCCGCTGATCGTGTAAGTCACCGTCGCGCCGATGCCCAGGTCTACCGTCGAGAACACCGAACCCGTGCCGCTCTGGGAGTCGGTTCCGAAGCTGCCCGTACCGGTCGTGAACTCGGCGCTCCAGGTCACGTCGTCGAGACCAGTCGAGACGTTGTCGGTAATCTCGACGCCTTCGATCGAGAAGGGGATATACGGAGCGGCAACGGTGTCCGGATTCGTGACCGTGATGGTGTAGGTAATGACTTCGCCAACGCGGATGCTGTCGGCATCGTCCGTTTTGGTGACGTTGAGGTCGAGCTGCGGGATCGCAACGGGGAAGGACGCGAGATCGCTCACGGCCTTGCCGACTTTTCCGACTGCCGTGGCATCGAGGGTCGTGCCGTTGCCGTTGTTAACGTCGGCGATGCCGATGCGGTAGAGCGTCGTGTCGTCGGTTCTGTTACCGTCGTCGTCCTTGACGACTTCGGTGATGTAGAGGTCGCCATCGTCGCCGAGCCCGAGGCTACCGCCGCCCAATGCCGATAGCGTTTCGCCGCTGCCGGAATCGACGATCGAGCCGAGGAGCTGTGCGGCTGCCGTCGGAGGAGTGGTACTGGCGTTAACGCCGCCGAGATCGACGCTGTACAGCTCGTATTGATTGATGTCGTCGTTCGGATCGTTTTCGTCCCCTTCAGAAAAGAACGTCCGCACGATGTACAGCAGGTCGGGATCGGTGGGCGAGAAAGCGATGTCGCCGCCGCCGCCCGTGGGAAAAATCGTGCCGTTAAATTCAATTTTGGCAACGCGATCGAGGCTGGAGTCGCCCGGGTCTATCTCGTAAAGGTAGGCGTTAGACGTGCTGTTCTTGGGCAGGTTTGGCAGCGTGTAGAGTTTGCCGTCGTTGCCCGAGCCGAGCCGCGTGAAAAATCCTTGCGCGTCGCCGCTCGGGTCGGTGGCGGGAAAGTCGCGGGTGATGGCGGGCAGCGAGGTTCCGACACTATCGCCCGGATTCCACTGACCGAAGTTCACGTTGCCGCTCGAGCCGCCGCCGCTGTAGTAGAGCGTGCCGGGATTGCCGAAGGTACGGGCCAAACCGACCACGCGACCGAACGGCAGACTCGAGGTTTTGAGAGCGCTCGCGCCGGTGGTCAGGTCGATCGTAAAGATTTCGCCGCCGGATCCCGAGCCGTAGAGCAGGTTCGGCGGTGCGAAGCTGTGGGCAAAGCGATCGAGGCGATCGAGGCAGAACGCCTGGGCGATCGGAGCGATCGCCGCTTGGCCGGTGAGGTTCGTTAGCCCCGCCCGATCCCAGCGCAGGTCGAGCGACCAGCGGCCACCGGCACTGGTTGCGCCGACTCGGTGGCTGGCAGCGAACACCGGACGCCCGAAGATCGCGCTCAGTTGCGAAATTGACTGGAGGCCGGTCGAGCCCGCCGCAAACTCGCAGCCGTAAACCGCGATCGCCGCGTCCTCATGCAAGCGTTCGGCCCCGATCGCCAGCCGCATCGCACCGTTTGCAATCGTGGCGAGATCCAGCGGAGATCGCCCCAGCCAGAGCCGGCCCGGCTCGCCGTGACCGATTAAGTGAACGGCTCTGTAAGCGCCACGATCGGCGGTCTCGACCGCGCGCGCAAGCGCGTCTAGGCCGTCTCGATCGCGTTCTACGACGACGATACGCGCGTTCGGGTGCGCCGCTTCACGGAGAATGGCACGATCGGTGATGCGTCCGTCGAGCAGAACCAGCAGCGGCGAGTTTTCGGCGCGCTGGGACGGAGTACGTTCGGACGGGGACAGGGCGATCGACATGTGATGGCGGGGATGTAATGCAACTGGTCGTGCGATCTCGGGCTGGCATGATTCGCTCCCCTCCACGCTCGTTCCGGGCGATCGGGCAAAATCGTAAACGCACCCGTCGGTCCCACTGAGAATGTAGTTGAGCCGCGAAGTCGGCCAGAAATGCAAGTTTCGTATTACGTACAATTCGGGGCCGCCTCCGGAAGAAAATCATGCGATCGACAGCGCTCTCACGCAGTCCTCTGGGCAGAGGTGGTGTGCGAAATTGCGGAATCCCCGCCACGCGGGCGTTGGTATACTTGCCGCAATACATGGGGACGCCAGAGACAAACGCACCGCACTGCTACGTGCTTCTGAATGCGTGCTGGCTCTGTGGCTCTACTCGTTCGGGCCTTACTCGCCCGATTGACCGGCTCGAGCGGCTGTCGGCCTAACCGATCGACCCGCCCGACTGGCCCCGAATTATCGATCTCCCGACTGGCCCGCCGATCGCCCTCCCCCGATTTCCCATGACCCAATACGTGTGGCAAACGATCGCCGGTAGCAGCGCGCTCGTCCCCCCCGGCAGCATCCGAGGCGTTATCCACTTCCTCGGCGGCGCTTTCGTGGCAACTGCGCCTCAGGTCACCTACCGGCTGCTGCTCGAATATCTGGCCGATCGCGGCTTTGCGATCGTCGCCACCCCGTTTTTTAACAACACCCTCGACCACGGCGAGATCGCCAAGGCCACCCTCAACAGCTTCGAGCAGGCCCTGGCACGGCTGCGCGGCAACGGCCAGCTCGGGCCGGGCTATCTGCCGGTATACGGCCTCGGCCACAGCATGGGCTGCAAGCTCCACTTGCTGATCGCCAGCCTGTTCGAGGTCGATCGCGCCGGGAATATTTTTCTGGCCTACAACAACTTTCCCGCCAAGCGCTCGGTTCCCTTCCTAGAGCGCGTCAGCGACGGTCTCTCCGACCCGCTTGCCCGGTTGCGCGAGGCCGCCCGCGACGCGATCGCCGAGACTCGGCTCGCCGACAACGTCCCCGCCGACTGGAAAGCTGGCCTGAGCGGCCTCAAAGACGGCCTCAAAGACGGCCTCAAGCAAATCGACCCCAACGCGATCGAGTTCGTCCCCAGCCCTGCCGAAACCCTCGAGATCGTCGCCGCCGACTACCCGGTACGCCGCAACCTGCTGCTGCGCTTCCGCGATGACGAGATCGACCAAACCCTGACTTTGCGCAAGCTGCTCGTTCAAAAGTTCGGCCAGCTCGTCTCTTACCGCACCCTCAACGGCAACCACCTCACCCCCGTCGGCCAGGATCTTCGCTGGACGGTCGGCGAGAGCTTTTCGCCCCTCGATGCGGTCGGCCAGTGGATGCGTCAGGGCGTCTATCAAGATCTCGACGATCTCAAGCGCGAGGTCGCCCGCTGGCTCGACCCGACGGCGACGGGCCTGCAATAGCAGGCTACAGTCCATGTCTGCCAGCCAGCGCCCACCGACCAGCGCGCCTATCAGACAGAATTCACCGGCCAGCTCGGCACAAATATTGGCCGCAAACTTTTAATCTGAAATATAGCGAAACTTAATCTTCGGTTAACCGGGTGAGTCCGCGAAAGGCAGCCCCAGCTCCGATAATGTTGACGGCCATTGAAGCCGATCGCTGCGATATCGCGCCCTGCCGCGCCGCACAGCGAGATCGTTCGGGCCGCGCCGTCGCGCCAGAGACTTACAAACTGTCGATCGAGAGGCGCTCGCCTTCCCCGCCCCCCCCAACAACACTTCTTCGACCATGCTTGCCATTGATGTCAGTACCCCGCAGACGCCAGCCGACTTCGGCCAGCCGAAGCGCGTTCTCGTCGTCGAAGACGAAGAACTCATCCGCGAGATGGTGGCGCTCGCGCTGCAAGATGAGGGGTACAGCGTTTCCTGTGTCGATAACGGTCGCGATGCCTTGGCTTGCCTGACGGGGAGACGTGCCGAGGGTGACGATCGCGCCTTCGACTTGATCGTCCTCGACATCATGCTGCCCCATATCAACGGCCTCGATCTGTGCCGGGTGCTGCGCCAACAAGGCAACCCGATTCCCATCCTCGTGCTCAGCGCCAAGGCGAGCGAAACCGATCGCGTGCTCGGCCTGGAGGTCGGCGCGGACGACTATCTCTGCAAGCCGTTCGGGATGCGGGAGCTAATCGCGCGCTGTCGGGCGCTGCTGCGTCGCGCGCGCACCGATCGGGAGCAAAATACGCCGGAAGTGTTCGCCTTCGAGGGCATCGAGCTGTACCCGCAGCAGTGTCGCGTCGTCGTACGCGGCGAAGAGGTCAACCTCGCACCCAAAGAGTTCCGCCTGCTGGAGCTGTTCGTCCAGTCGCCGCGCCGGGTTTGGTCGCGCGAGCAGCTCCTCGATCGCATCTGGGGCTTTGACTTCGTCGGCGACAGCAAGACTGTAGACGTTCACATCCGCTGGCTGCGTGAAAAAATCGAAATCGACCCCAGCCGCCCGCAGTACATCGTCACCATACGCGGCTTCGGCTACCGTCTCGGTTGAGGCCCACCTCGAGCGCGCCTTACAATAAAGCTTCTCCCAGTAAAACTGTATGCGGGAATTTCTCTTCCTCTGCGCTGGGTTGGGTCTTGGGATGGCGATCGCGGGCTTGCAGCGCTTGAAAACCGAGCGCGCGCTCGCGCGAATCCATACGTCCTTTCCTGCCGACATTAAAGATACGCCCCTCCCGCCCATCTGGAAGCTGCGGCGCGGCGTCAACTGGCTGAGCGAAAGCAACGAACGGCTGAATTTGGAGGCCGATTGCTGGAAGTCGGCGACCCTGTCTGCGCCGATCGGCTACCTCCAAGTAGACAGCGACAACTATCTGAAGCGATCGAATGCCGTGGCTCGCGAGCTGCTGGGGCTGACGCCGAGCGCGATCGCGACGCCGCGCCTGTTGCTCGAACTCGTGCGCTCTTACGAACTCGATCGGCTGATTGAAAAAACGCGCAGAACCCAAGTCCCCCAAACCCGCTACTGGACGTTCCACCCCACCAGCGATAACGTTTCGGAGATCGAACGCAGCCAGCCTTTCGCCCTCTGCGGTCGCGGCTTCGTGCTGCCGAACGGGCATATCGGCGTCTGGCTGGAAAACCAGCAGGAGCTGGCCGACTTACGCGCCTCGCGCAACCGCTGGGTCTGCGATCTGGCTCACGAGTTGCGCACGCCGCTGACCTCGATCAAGCTCGTATCCGAAACCCTAGAGCAGCGCCTCGACGGCACGATGCGCGCCTGGATCGTCCGATCGATCTCCGAGACCGATCGCCTGATCGCCCTCGTCCAGGACTGGCTCGACCTAACCAAGCTGGAAACCGATCGTCACCTCGATCGCGAACTGGTGCGAATCCCCGAGCTGGTTGCCGACGTCTGGGCGATCCTAGAGCCGATCGCCCAGCGACGCGATATCGGCCTCGATTTTTCCGACTGCGGCCCGCTGAGCGTCTCGTGCAATCGCGATCGCATGTTTCGGGTGTTCCTGAATCTGCTCGATAACGCGTTGCAGTACAGCCCCGACGGCGCGACCATCGCCGTGACCGTTTCGGCTCGCAGCCCCGAGGATAATCGCCCTGAGAATGGCCTTACCCAGAATGGCCGTACCCAGAATGGCCTTACCGAAGCGGCGATCGTGGCTCCGAACCAGGCTGGGCTCGCGGACGGTTCGGGGTCGCTGGCCTCAGATGCGCCGCCCGCCACACTCAAGCACCCCTCCGGCTGCATCACCGTCGATATTCTCGACGCCGGGCCGGGCTTCCAACCCGTCGATCTACCTCGCATTTTCGAGCGGATGTATCGCGGCGATCGATCGCGTGCCCGAACCGTCGGTGACGATGGCGTCGCTCCCCGACACACTAGCGGCAGCGGCCTCGGGCTGGCGATCGCCGAGCAGATCGTCCGCGCCCACGACGGCACGATCGTCGCGCGCAACCGACCCGAACGTCCCGGCGCGTGGCTCCAGGTGAGTTTGCCGATGTCCGCCGACGCACCGCCGAGCTAGTGCGGTCTTTCTCCGGCATCTCGTCAAACCCGATCGAGAACGACGCGGCCCAGCGATCGAGCCTGTTGGCCTCGTGCCCAGCGCTCGCGATCCCGGTTCCAAAACGGTTTAAGAGTGGATTAAATGTTGCGACGGTAGCAGACCTTCCCGCAACGACCCCGTAAAAATTTAGGCACGACACATCTGTAAACGTTTACAAACGTGGCCGCGACAGATCATTCTAGATAGGCGAGCTGATTTTTAGCGCATGTCATCAATTAGCGCCAGCCTCTTTGCGGAGTAAGCAATGACGGTCTCGGCCCGAGAAACAGCGCTGTGACCCAGAAGAAACAAGCAGTACGACTCTCGTTAACAGCCGCCCCTCGCTCTAGGAACTCGTATGGCACCGAGCGATTTACGCCAATTTAGTCGATCTATACCTATCCCAAGCCAAGGGCCGCATTGAGCTCGTGCCCCAAACGAACCGTGCAAAGCCAGCCTTCTCCAAACCGGATCGTCCAACTTCACCCAGGCCGCACGCAGCTCCAGCGCAAACTTGCGAAGCTGCGCCAAGATGTCTTGCGTATGGGGGCGCTCGTCGAACATTCCGTTCGCCTCAGCCACCGGGCGCTGTTCGAGTGCGACCTCGAAGCGGCCAATTCGATCGCCCCCCTCGATAAAAAAATCGACAAGTTCTACCGCCAGATCGAGGCAGACTGCGTGATGCTGCTGACCCTCGAGTCTCCCGTCGCCCACGACAGCCGACAGCTCGGGGCGTTGATGCAGCTAATCCGCGACCTGGAGCGCATCGGCGACTACGCCAAAGACCTCGGCGCGATCGCCATGAAGCTGTTCCCTTACCCAAAGCACCCTTGCATGAGCGATATCGAGCGCATGTCGCGCGAGGCCCAGGCAATGCTGGCGATGGGTCTGGCGGCGGTGGTCGAACTCGACGGCAGCGCCGGGCCGGAGATGAAAAAGCGCGACACGATCGTCGATAACGCCTACAAGAGCCTCTATCGTCGTCTGGCTTACCAAGAAAATTTTCAGGGCATCCTGGAGCCGATCGTCCTGATGACACTGATTATCCGCCACCTCGAGCGCATGGCCGACCACGCCACAAATATCGGCCAGCGCGTTACTTATATCGTCACCGGCCAGCGCGGCTCTTGATCTCTATCCCGGCCGCTCGCCCACCTGCGCGACAGCGGGCTCGACCGGAGACTAATCGCCGCCGCGAGGGCGATCCGTGCGTCCGCCGCGATCGAGCCGCGCGTTGCCGATGCCGTCGAGGATGCCGCGCCCCACTAGGCCGAGGCCGCGTCCCACGACCTGGGTCAGCACGTACACCAGCCCCGTCCCGACGACCGAGACGATCCGCCGCACGCGCGGAGCCAGGGCGTCGCGCCCTTCTAACACCAGGGTCACGGCCTGCTGGAGGCTGCTGAGGCTGGCGATCTCCCGGCGGCGCGGCGCGTAGATCGAGACGTAGCGGATGCCGCGCTCGCCGAGGACGTAAATTTGGTGGCGGCTCTCGTAGATGGCCACCGGGTCGCTGATGTAGAGCTGCCAGCGATATTTCCAGGACAGGTCGTTGCGGAAGCGCTCGATCTCGCGCGTCGTCAACAGGCGGCGATCGTAGAAGTCGCGCTTGATCGCCTCCACGTCGCCGAAGCATTCGAGCAGGGGCTGAACGATCGCGTTGGCAACGTGGACGATCGCGTTTTCCAGCAGCATCTGGCCGCGGTACAGCGCCTCGGTCGTGTCGGCGGTGTAGGTGGCGTTATCGACCACTAAAGGCGCACCGCAAACGAAGTAGGCTAACAGCTCGGGAAAGAAGGGAATGCGATCGAGCACGGTCTTTTTCGCAAAGGTGCGGCGCTCGAGGATTCTGTCCACGATCGCGATCGTCTCTCCGTCGATCGACGCCGTGCGGTAGTAGCCGAAAAATGTCGCTGCCGTCTCGCTCCAGACATCGGCTAAGATCCGGCGGTGGTTGTCGTAGAGCGCCTCGACGCTGGCGTCCTCGAGCGTGGCTTTCGACAGGGTTTCATCGAAGCGCCGCAGGACGATCGCCAACAGCTCGCGCCGTTTGTCTTCGCTGAGAATGTCGATTTCTAGCGGACGGTTCGAGAGGTTGGTCGTGGAGCTTTGGAGCTGAACCAGCACGCGATCGACGCAGGTCGCCCGCACTTCTGTCGGGGTCGTTAAGGCCGCTGTCGTCACCGGTACGATCGCGCGCTCCGGTGGGATGGGCGTCGCATTTTCGGTCTCGCTGGGAACGGGCGATGGCGAAAAGCCCAGACGCCGCGCGATCCAGCGGGCGGCCCGTGCTTCGCGGCGCTGACCCTGCAAAAACAGGCGCTCGACCCGCGAGAGACCCGCTCGCTCCAGCCGTCGATCGAGCCGCGAGATCGCAGCGTCGATATAGTCGAGCCCCACCAGGCGATCGAGGTCGATCGCGGCATCCGCACGGCCCCAGGACGTCTCGCCCACCAGCACCCGCGTCATCGCCGCCAGAATCTGCTCGGCGTCGAGGCTTTTACGAAAAGCGCCGCGCGCCCCGAGGGCGATAAGCTGCTCGCGACGCGCCGAGGTCAGCGTCTCCACGGCAACCAGAACTGGAACCCGGCGCTCGCTCAGGGCTTGACAGGCAGGCTCGACAGCGGGCAGGTCGCCCACGATCGCCAGCCCGACGCTCAGCGCCTCGGTGTCGATTTCCTGCAATAGGGGAGCCGCACGATCGAAAATTTCCACCGTCACCGTCCGCCCTTGCCCCAGCCGCTGGCTCACCCAGGCTTGTAGTCCGAGACTGAAAATCCGATCGCGGTCGACGATCGCGACGACGAGAGCAGGGGCGGATGTTTCGGTCATGAACGGCGCGCGACAGCGGGCAATACGCGGGAGCAACAGACGCCCCTCAGCATACCTGCCGGTTTGCCTCTTGTCTGACCGATCCGATCGATCTGGCCGATCTGTGTCGATTTGGCTGGAACCGGGCGCTTTGCCGAAATGCACCACACTGGCCTCCGGTCGTGGGACGATTGAGCTAACCCTCGAATGGCGGCGTGCCCGTCCTCGCCCGTGTCTTGTTCGTCTTCTTCTCCGATCGCTCTGCTCTCGCTGCTGCAAATCGCCAGCGCGACCCTACCCGTCGGTGCCTACAGCTACTCCGAAGGCTTAGAGTTCGCCATCGACTCCGGCCAGATCGCCAGCGGCACGGCCCTGCGGGGCTGGCTCGATCGCGAGTTGCGCTGCGGCTCGGTGCGGCTCGACGGCGCGATCGCAACTCGGGTGTACCGCGCCGTCCGTGCGGGCGACCTCCCGGCGATCGGACACTGGAACGCACGACTCGGCGCGCTGCGAGAGACGGCAGAGCTACGCCAACAGAGCGAGCAAATGGGCTGCGCGATCGCCGACCTACTCGAATCCCTCGACGAGGGCGCAGCGCCCTGGCTAGCCGCCGCACGCACGCCCAGCGCGCTCCAGTTCGCTACGGGGTTTGGAGTCGCCGCTGCCCGTGCCGAAATCGCCCCGCACGCCGCCGCGATCGGTTTCTTCCAGAGCTGGGCAACCAACGCGATCGGGGCGGGGGTCAAGCTCGTTCCCCTGGGCCAAACCGAAGGCCAGAAAATTTTGCGCGGGCTCGATCGTGCGATCGTCGCCGCTGCCGACTTTGCCATCGCCGCCACCGACGACGAACTCGAAACCAGCGGCTGGGGGCTCAGTCTAGCCAGCATGCAACACGAACACCAGCGCGTGCGCCTGTTCCGCTCCTAAAGACGATGTCACGAACTCGCGCCGCCCTAACCGTGGGTTCCGTCGGTCTCCGAACGATCGTCCAACAGGCCGTAACAGTGCTCGAGGGCCGACGCGATCCGCTCTTTGTCGATCGGCTTGGTCACGAGGCCGTGCGTCCCGATTTTGTTACACGCTTCGACGTACTCATCGGTGGCGTTTGCCGTCACGATTACGACCTTCGGGCGATCGGCGCGATCGAGCCGCTTGAAAATTTCTTGGGTTGCCGTGATGCCATCCATCGTCGGCATCTGAATATCCATCAAAATCACGTGGAACGGGCGCGCCTCCGACAGCGCCGCCTCCGTCGCTTCCACCGCCGCAAGGCCGTTCTCGACAACCTGCGACTCGTACCCCAACTTCAGCAAAATCCGCTGGAGAATACGCCAGTTAAGTTGATTGTCCTCTGCGATTAGAATGCGCATCGGACAGCGTTGACCTAGCATATCGGCCATTGGATTCTGGAGCGATAACGATTTGGTACTCACCGGGTACTGTCACTGGCCGTGCTGCTCGAACCCAGCGAGAATACCAGTATGGCATGAGAAGTTTGGGGATTTCGCGTTGTCCCCCCCGGAAAACGTAAAAATAAACCGCGTTTTCTCACGAGCCGATCGCGGGCTGGCGATCGCCGCTTTCCTGCGGCGAAAACACGGCCCCAACCCTGAAATCGGCTATATTTGCGCTGACGGGAGATGCCACCAACTCCAACTTGCTTCGTCAGCCCTGCCGATTCAACGTAACTTACAAGCTACCAGTACATCACCGGCAAACTGTCGGCGATCGCGAAATTCTTTAAATTAAAGAAAGCAAGTAAACGCTTACAGCAAAACGCCCGCGCATTTCGAGCCAGCGGCATACTTCGCAGAATCGTCTGATTTCCCCCCGCCTCCGAGCTGTTCACGTCCAACGAGTTCCCCACCGTGCCAACTTCCAAGCCAGCGAAACCGACAGACAAAACCTCGTCCAAAGCGACTCGCGTCTCTGGAAAAACTCCCGTCCGCAGACGCTACCTGCCCGCATGGCTCGGCCTCGGCCTCGGCCTGACGGGGGTGGCGCTGCTGTCGGCCACGGCTGGCGCTCTACTGGCGATGTCGCTGTCGAGCACCTCGCTGCTCCAGTCGCGCCTGCGCCCAGAAGACCGCAACACCTTCAATAGTGCCGCGATCGCCGACGGCAATATGAGCCTGCCGCACCTGACGCGCCCGGTTAACGTCCTGGTTATTGGCACGAAAGTTCTGCGATCGGAGCTGGGCGGCGAGCTAGAAGAGTCCGGCTACGATCCGACGGTGAACTCCCTCGACGGCCTTTCGGACAGCATGCTGCTCGTGCGCTTTGAGGCGGACTCGGGCGCGGTGAAGGTGCTGTCGATTCCGCGCGATACGGCCACCTTCATTGAAGGCATCGGCGAAACCAAGATTAACGAAGCCAACCACATCGGCGGGCCGGGGCTCGCGGCGCGAACGGTGAGCGACCTCCTTAACGGCGTCGGTATCGATCGCTATATCCGCGTCAACATTATGGCGGTCGAAGCACTGGTCGACGCCCTCGGCGGCGTCGAGGTGTACGTCCCCAAGGACATGAAGTACACCGATAACACCCAGCACCTCTACATCGACCTCAAGGAAGGCCAGCAGCGCCTGAATGGCAACGAAGCGCTTCAGTTCATGCGCTACCGCCACGATGACCTGGGCGATATCGGTCGCATCCAGCGCCAGCAGGTGCTGATTCGCGCGCTGATCGAAGAGGCAATCGGGCCGATGACTCTGGTTCGACTGCCGAAAATTCTATCCGTCGTTCAGGACTATATCGATACGAACCTGAGCATCGAAGAGCTGGTGGCACTGCTGAATTTCTCCAAAGATCTGTCTCGCGCCGATGCCCAGATGCTGATGTTGCCCGGAGGCTTCAACAATCCTGCGACGTCGGTGTCCCCGAGCTACTGGCTGCCGGACTACGACAGGATCGACTCGATGGTGGCCGAACATTTCGGGCGCGGTCGGGAGAATCGCGATGCCTGGATGGCCGACCCGAGCTATACAAACGTGGCGATCCAAAGCGCGATCGACGATCCCCAAGCCGTCCGCAACTTTATCGGCCAGTTGCTCGACTCGGGCTACCGCAACGTCTACGAGGACTATCCTTGGAGCGAGCCGATCCAAGTCACGCAAATCGTCGCGCAAAATGGCGATCTGCAAATGGCCGAAGACCTCCAGCGAGCGCTCGGCTTCGGTGAGGTGCGCGTGGAGAGCACGGGCAATATCGAGTCGGACGTGACGATCCGCCTCGGTCGCGACTGGCTACAGCAGCAGGGCTCGATGCAACCTGACTCCGATGCGATCTAGCAGCTTGCCAGGACTGCTCGGAAGAGAGAAAGCGGCCCGCCAGAGAGCTTTGCCAAGAAAAGCCGCTCGCGACAGAAGTGCCAGCTTCAAGCCGTACCTCTCCGTCACTGCGAGGAAATGACGTTCGTTCCCTCGCTGGCTAGCAGACGAACTGGCGAATCGTACAGGTGACGACGCCAATCACCCGCAGGTCGGTGGCCTCGGTGACGACGATCGGCGGATAGTTGGTGTTTTCCGGCTGGAGCCAAAGGCGATCGGGCGTTTGCCGCAGCCGTTTTACGGTCAGCTCGCTATCGACAACGGCAATCACGATATCGCTGTCGCTGGCCTCGATCGAAGTATCGACCAGCATGATATCGCCGTCGTTAATGCCCGCATCGATCATCGAATCGCCATTGGCACGCACGCAGAAGCTGCGCGTGGAATCGCGAGTCAGCTCTTGATTGAGGTCGAGCATCGCCTCAACGTCGTCTGCCACCGGGGCCGGAAGCCCCGCTGCAACGCTGTGAGAGTACAGTGGCAGCAGCTGCGTGGTCGCATCGTCGAGCGAGCGCAGCTCTGGATGTTTCTTCGCGAGCAAATCCTCAGACGGGAGAACGTGCAGCCGCACGACATCGCGTACGGCCTCGACATCCGTTCGCGTCGCCTTCCAGTTCGCTAAAATAGGCTTGATTCGCTCGGCAAGGCTCTGCGGCACGCGCATTGCTTCTGTAGGCTCCCCGTATTTCCCCGAACCTTTCGGTCTTCCCGCGCCGTTGCGTTTTCCTCCTCGTCCCATGCCATTACTCCCGGTATTTCATCCGATATTTCATACAGTATTCAAATCTTAGCGTACTGAATTCAAAGACGATCGCCAGGCTGCGCTTTTGTTGACATTTCGTCGCGATCGCCGGAGCAATCGCCCCTATCGTTTCGATCGAGCTCGACGCGCATTGCGAGCCGCAGGTTATGACCTCTCCTTCAATTTCCGTTTCGGTGAAATTCTTTGCGGCTTACCAGGACGCCTATGGCGTGCCGGAAGCTATCTGGTCGTTTGCGTCCGGGGCCTGTGTTGCCGACGTGCTCGACCGTTGCCTGGGCGAGCACCCGCAGCTCGAGCCCCTGCGCCACCGCACCCGCTTTGGCATCGACCTCGAATTCGTCGAAGGCACGACCCCCCTTGCAGACGGCAACGAAGTCGTCTTAATTCCGCCCGTCAGCGGAGGCTGAGCTGCGATCGGCGCGCCGCGATTTCGACGAGAGCGGCACGATATCGGGTGTAGGATCCCGACCTCAAACCGACCCCACCGGGACGATTTCCCGTGCAATACTGGCCAGTATTTACAGCAAACGCGCGCCCGATGTCGTCTATACTGGCGGGGCTACAATCCAGCCCTGGCCGAGACGCAGCAGGCCCCTCGAATACACCCCTCGGCGACTAGCTGGTAGGACTCCACACTGAAATGACCTCTGAATACATCCGTCAACGCTCCGATCTTCTGGGTACGCAAGTCATCACCCGCGATTCGGGCCGCCGTTTGGGCGTCGTCAGCCAAGTGTGGGTCGATGTCGATCGTCGCGAGGTCGTTGCCCTCGGAATGCGCAGCAGTCTTTTAGCGGTTTCGGGGCTACCGAAGTTTATGCCTCTAGACAGCATTCACCAAATCGGCGACGTCATCCTCGTCGAGGACGATACGGCAGTTGAAGACGACTGGGATGTCGATGCTTACAGCAACCTAACGGGTAGTGAAGTCATTACCGAAACTGGCGAGCTGCTCGGCAAGGTACGCGGCTTCAAGTTCGATGGGCGCGATGGCGCGCTCGTTTCAATTATCATTGCCTCGATCGGTCTCCCCCGCATTCCCGAGCAGGTGCTCAGTACCTACGAGCTGCCGATTGAGGAAGTCGTCAGCAGCGGTCCCGAACGTCTGATTGTCTTCGAGGGCGCAGAAGAACGCCTAACTCAGCTTAGTGTCGGCGTGATGGAGCGCCTCGGTCTCGGCGCGGCCCCCTGGGATCGCGAGGATGAAGAAGAGTTTTACCCACCCTCGGCACGCCCGGAGAACCAGCTCGGTAGCGGCCTGCCGGTTCGCGACGAGCGCCGCCGCCCCGTCCGCTCGCCCGTCGAGCGCTGGGACGAAGAAGAGTACGATCGCCCCGCGCCCGAGCCCGAGCCGGTTTACGTCGAGTACGACCGTCCCGCCGCCACGCCGCGCGCTGCTGCCTACGACGAACCAGCCTACGAAGAGCCCTACGAGGAGCCGAAGTACGAATCGCTCGAAGACGATGCGTGGGCCGATCGCGAAGACAACCGCTACCGCGCGCCGAAGGTCAATATCCCCCAAAAAGAGCCGGAATACGAGGAAGAGGCTGGCTATTAAGGACGGGGAAAAAGCTTCGATTGCGGCGCATTGCTGCTGTTCACATTCGGTGAGCCCGTTCGCAAAAACTAACGAAAAAAGCGGAGATCGAATCGATCTCCGCTTTAATGCTTGAATCAAGCGCGATGGCGAGATGCCGCCCGCTAGCTTGCTAGATACTCACCAATATCGCGCTTGCGCTTACGCAGCTTCGTGAGTGACTCGCGCTCGATTTGGCGAACGCGCTCGCGGCTGATGTTGAGCCGATCGCCGATTTTCGCCAGCGTCATCGTCTTGCCATCGCGCAGGCCGAAGCGCAGCGCCAGCACTTCCTGTTGCTGCGGCGTCAGTTCCGACATCAGCGTTTGCAGGTCGGTTTTCAGCGACGACTGCACGGCAAAGTCTTCCGGAGACTGTCCGTCGTCTTGCAGCAGGTCGGCTAGCTCGGTGTCTTGGTTGTCGCCAACGCGCAGATCCAGCGACAGGGGCTGACGCGATCGCTCCAAATATTCGCGAATCTGCTTTGGCGTCAGCTTCATTTCTTCGGCAATCTCGGCAATCGTTGCCGAGCGACCGTACTCCTGCGTCAACTGGCGCTGGATTTTCTTGATTTTATTGAGCTTTTCAGTGATGTGAATCGGCAGACGAATCGTGCGGCCTTTCTCCGCGATCGCTCGCGTGATTGCCTGACGAATCCACCAATACGCATAGGTCGAGAAACGATAGCCCTTTGTGGGGTCGAACTTCTCAACGCCGCGCTGCATACCGATCGTGCCTTCCTGAATTAGGTCGAGCAAATCGACATTGCGCTTGATATACTTCTTAGCCACCGAAACAACCAGACGCAGATTGGCTTCAACCATCTTGCGCTTGGCTGCTGCACCCGCCTTCAGCTCCCGCCGCAAAGTCGTTTCGGACGTTTCCGCAGCCGCAGACCATTCTGCGCGCGTCGGCTCGCGATCGTTTTTCTCGACAAACTCCTCGCGAACGCGCTCGAGGGCGTTCATGCGCTGCACCTGCTTGCCAAGCAGAATCTCCTCTTCGTGAGTCAGGAGCGGAACTCGACCGATCTCGCGAAGATAGGTGCGAACTAAATCGGTAGAACTCTGAGCTGTTTTCATAACCGTCGCCACCTCGCCGTTTTGATGACAGTGAACCCCTCAGCAAGCGCGACAGTTCGCGCTTTCCTCCTCGGGCTTCGCCTGATGCGAACTCATAACGATAACGCCTTAAGTTCTTTTCAGTAGTATATCCCAATGTAAACAAACGTAAAATTCCTGAACGTGCGCACTGCTACGGTTAGTACGAGCTTTGACACAATTAGCGATCTGGTTGGGCAATCGATGGCGACGTTGTGCGCAGGGCTTTGAAGCGCTAGAGTGTCGGGTTCGGGATTCTCGCCACTGACGGGCGGGCCGTCAGATCGCGACGGCAGATTGGGCCTCTTGCGCGAAGATTTTGGGTTTGGAAAAGACGGCATCTCGAAGGCTGGGCGGAGTCGTTCGCGTAGCGTCGGCCTCGCCGATAGCCTGGGTGAAATCGTGAAAAGCGATCGCACTTCGACTCCGCTCAGTGCTCGAATTCTGACCTTTTCGACTCGTGCAAGAGGTCTATTGGCACAGTCGCTAAAAACATGCAAAAGCAGCACGACGGCTACCGCCAACTTGGCTTCACCTAGATTTCAACTCGAGTTCGATCGGGCCGGGGGTTGGTCGAGCAGGCGCAAAAATTCCGACTCGTCGAGAACCGCAACGCCGAGGCTTTCAGCCTTCGTCAGCTTGGAGCCCGCTGCTTCTCCGGCCACAACAAAATCCGTTTTCTTACTCACCGAGCCCGTAACCTTGCCGCCCGCTCGCT
This sequence comes from uncultured cyanobacterium, assembly GCA_937899645.1. Taxonomy (GTDB): domain Bacteria; phylum Cyanobacteriota; class Cyanobacteriia; order Cyanobacteriales; family Geitlerinemataceae; genus RDYZ01. The sequence goes on from CALCCD010000116.1 coordinate 19,334, forward strand.
CGATTTTGGCTTTAGCGTCGCTGCGCTTCAGGGTCGGCAGCGTGCCAGTTAACACGAATGTTTTCCCAGCCAGGGGGCGATCGGCGGGAGACTCGTCGGCGTCGACACCGATCTGAAGCTGGAGACCGAGTTCGCGCAGGCGATCGACCAACTTTTGATTGGTCTCGTGCTGGAACCACTCGACGATCGAGCGGGCGATCTCCGAGCCGATGCCGTACACGTCGGCAATTTCGTCTTCGGTGGCGCTGGCCAGCAGCTCGACGCTGGTGAAGCGGTTGGCGATCGCCTTGGCGTTGACGCTGCCGACGTGGCGGATCCCCAGACCGTAGAGCACGCGGTTCCAGGGCTGCTGTTTGGATGCCTCGATCGCTGTAATTAGCTTGATGGCCGACTTGCGCGCCATGCGATCGAGTCGTGCCACCAGATCGGCGCTCAGGTCGTAGAGCCGGTCGATCGAGGTGACCCATTCGCGTTCGACGAGCTGCGCGATCAGCTTATCGCCGAGACCGTCGATATCCAGCGCGCCGCGACTGGCCCAGTGCGCCAACGATCCGCGCACGATCGCCGGACAGCTCGAATTTACGCAGCGGGTTACGGCTTCGCCTTCTGGCTTGAGAGTTTTCGAGCCACACTCCGGGCAGTGTTCCGGCAGGTGATAGGCGATCGCGTCGGCGGGGCGTAGCTCCGGCAACACGCGCACCACTTCGGGAATGATTTCCCCGGCCTTGCGGACGATCGCCGTGTCGCCGACGTGCAAGTCCAGCTCGGCGATGCGATCGCGGTTGTGGAGCGTCGCGCGCGATACGGTTGTCCCGGCGAGCTGTACGGGGTCGAGTTCGGCTACGGGCGTCAGCGCTCCGGTGCGCCCCACTTGGACGACGATCGCCCGGACGATCGTCGGTGCTTCCTCGGCGGGATATTTGAGCGCGATCGCCCAGCGGGGGAATTTCTGCGTGAAGCCGAGCTGGCGCTGGAGCGCGACGCGGTCGAGTTTCACGACGATGCCGTCGGTCATGTACGGCAAATCGTGGCGACCCGTATCCCAGCGATCGTAGTAGCCCGCCACGTCCGCGATCGACGGGCAAAGCGCCCGGTGCGGGTTCACCTGAAATCCCCAAGTTTGCATCAGTTCCAGGGTGGCGGACTGGCTTAGCGGCACGCGATCGGCGGGCGCGTCGGGCAAGTGCAGCGTGTATGCAAAGAAGGAAAGCTGGCGAGCGGCCACGATTCTCGGATCGAGCTGGCGCAGCGTTCCGGCGGCAGCATTGCGCGGATTGGCGAACGGCTCCTCGTCACGACCGGCGCGATCGCGGTTGATCGCCTCGAACGTCGCGATCGGCAAAAACGCCTCGCCACGCACCTCCACGCGCGGCGGTGGATCGTCGATTCGCAGCCGCAGCGGAATCGATCGAATCGTTTTAATATTCGTCGTGATGTCCTCGCCGATCGTGCCGTCGCCCCGCGTCAGGCCGCGCACCAGCAGGCCATCCTCATAGGTCAGCGCGATCGCCGAGCCGTCAATTTTCAGCTCGCAGGTGTAGGCGTAGTCAGGAATTTCCGTTTCGAGCTTGCGCTGCCAGCGCTCTTCCCAAGCCAGCAGCTCCTCGCGATCGAAGGCATTCTCCAGACTGTAGAGCGGAATATCGTGCGGAACGGCAGGAAATTTTGTCGAAACTCGATCGCCCACGCGCTGGGTCGGACTGTCTGGCGTCACTAGCTCCGGGTGACGCGTCTCAATATTCTGTAGCTCGCGGTAAAGACGGTCGTAAACCGCGTCTTCGAGCGTCGGCGCGTCGAGAACGTAGTAGGCATAGCTCGCATCGTTAAGCCGCTCGCGCAATTGGGCAGCTCGCTGAGAGTCCGACATCGACACAGCCTCCGACAGATATGTGCCAGACGATCTTACGCCCTCAGGCTTGCCGCGCTTTGAATTCTGTGTGCTTTTCGGAAGAACGGCCACACCCAATAAGAGCCAAATAAAAAAACGAGGAGACAAGCTCCTCGCTTCACCAATTCTTCCAGATGCACCTTAATGGCAAACGCATCAATTTCTGAAAAAATATCTGCGTTGTGTCACTGGCCTACAGTCTATTCAGGTTTGCAGGACTCGCCCAGGGGGGAGAGACCCCTCAATTTCCGGCGAATTTCGATCGCGGTTTGGCAGGGAGAGAACGAGGCAAAACCAACGCCCGTTTTGGCTTCTTTTCACCAAAGCGCGATCGCCAACCCAAAAGATTAGTGAGAGTTAATGCTCAGCGATGTCACCGGCTCGAAGCTCGGGACGTTAATCGCCTCAGTCTGCTTCGTCAGCTGACCGTAAAGACGCTCCGTGTTAGGGAAATTGGCCGCCGGTAGCGTCGGGAAACGACGGTACGGGACGACATCTTCGCCAAAAGCCTGAGCGTACTCCGGCGAAGCCACTATCGCACTGACGAAGCTGCGAACACCTTCTGTCGCCAGGATTTGGTTGTATTTGCGAATTTCCGCCTGGTCGCGGGGAGCGCGGCCCAGGAAGTGCTTGGTTCCGAGTTCGATCGCCTTGGTATTCGGATAAGGCGTATAAAACTCGCGAACGTACAGTTCCGACGAACCCAGGGCTTCCACGAAGCTCCGGACAGAAATTTCACTGTTGCGAAGCTTACTTTCCAGCGCCGCGAACTGAGCCGTCGTCACGTAGGGCTCGATATCGCGCTCGAACACTTGACGATAGGCCGCTTTCGCGACGCTCTGAAGCTGTGCTTCGTCCTCATTGTTAGACAGCTTGAAGACCTTGATTTGGTCGCGCCGCTGGCTAACCCCCTGGTTGACGCGCGCGGAGTGCTCCAAGCGAGCGGAGTCCGAACGCAAACCGTGGTTGTTCGGCACACCGAGCTCTAGGAAACGCGGTGTGCCCTTAGGCTTTTTTAGCGTGCCGGTATAGCCGATCGAGCCCGCTCGCAACCCCCGTAATGACTGCCCCGCTGGCGTTAAATAGCGCTCGTAGGGGACGGTGTCCTCACCAAAGGCATCGTTGTACTCGGCGCTATCGAGCATCGCATCGACCACCGCATAGAATCCTTGCTTCGAGGCGATGTCGAAGTAGGCGTTGATCTCGTTGCGGCCGTAGGTCGGACGACCGAGCAGGCGGCGATTCATAAATTCGATCGCCTTACACACGTAGAGCGACGTCCAGGCTTGCTTGCGGAAGGCGTCGGATTTCGCCAGCGCGCGGATAAACTCGCGCACAGAAATCTCACCGTTCTCCAAACGAATTTCGGCCACCTTATCGCCCTGCCCTTCGTAAACATCGCGACCGAACACCTGACGGTAGGCGGCGCGAATCACTTTCTGGGTCGAGCTTTCCGAGTAGCGGACGCTGGAGTTGCCCGAGAAACTCGAAATGGTGCTGGGAACCTGGTCGAGCTTGAAGACTTTGGGGCCGAGCGAGCCGGGCGCTTTGGGACGTGCCGACGGATTGCTGTTTTGGTTGTCGATGCCCGCGCCGCGACGGATCAGGATGCGGCGGGTGTCCTTATTAAACGGAGCCGGGGCGACGCTCGGGTCGCGGTTCTCTTTCGGGAAGATCGCACCGAACTGAATCTCCAGCGGATCGTTGCCCGATCCGTAGGGATGCTGGTCGGCCAGGGGATTTTCGTAGTCCGCGAACAGCGTGACGAACTGCGGCACCTTGCGGAACGGCGCGCTGTAATTGAACAAGTCGTACTGCGGCCCCCAGTTGCGGCACTCCTGCGCTTCTTGGCCGAAGCCGCGCAGATAGGGCACGGTTTCCTCACCGAAATAGTCGGCGTATTCCTGCGAATCGACCAGGGCGTCCACCAAACCGGGGAGACCGCCCTCCGAGACGATCGAGAAGTATTTCTGCACTTCTTCGCGCGAGCTGGGGCCGCGACCGAGGATGTGGCGGAAAGCCAGCTCGAGAGCGCGGCTGTTGATAAACGGCTCGAAGAACTGTTTGCGGTAGAGCGGCGATTTGCAGAGGCGACGCACGAACTCTTTCATCGAGATCTCGCCGTTTTTGACCTTCGACTCCAGGTACGAAACGCCCTGGCCGTAGGCGCGAGAGATATCGCGCTCGAAGAGCTGTCGGTAGGCGGCCTTAACGGCTTCGTTCTTCTCGATCGAAGAAAGACCGGGCTTCATCGCGTACTTCGGACGCTTCTCGGAAGCTTCGGCATAAATCTGCGGCAGTTCGAGACCCTGGAGGTCAGTCGAGGGGCGCTGGCGCTGCTTGTTCGACGGCGTCGAAGCTTTAAATTCGCTCAGCAGCACCTCGAAGTAGTCCGCCACGATCTGGCTGGCCTCATCATCGGCGCGGAAGTAAGCCAGCGAAGCCTGACGCATCGTTTGGATCGCCACGATCGTCGCCGGAGTCGAGCAGGCGTTCTCGATGATCTCGCGCAGACCGCGTACGTTCACCGTGATGATATTCGGGTCGCCCGCCACGATCGCGTAGGTCACGTAGCGCAGGAACCAGGCCATATCGCGCAGCGACTTGGTCATATTGCGCGGGCCGTAGCTGCTGACGCTAATCGGGCGGAACCCCGCCGGGACTGCGCCCGAACCGGGCGCGAGGAACAGCGCCTTCAGGCTATCGAGGATGCCTCCATTTCCGTCGTCGTCAGTGTAGGTAACGGCGGACAGTTGCGTCGAGCTGGCCATTGCCATCTGCACTTCCGGTGCGGGGCGCTCGACGAAATTCAGCGGCGAGCCACCCGTAAAGATCCGGTTCGCGGCGCGCGAGACGATCAGCTCCGACTTCAGGGTCAGGATCTGGGCGATCTCGACGCGCTTGACGCCGGAGTTGAAGAAGGTGTCGAGCTCGGTGAGTTCGCTGGCTCCGAGGTAGCGATCTTGCTGTTCGGCTTGGGAAATCGTCGAAACAGGAACCGTTCTAAAAATTTGCTGGCGCACGACTGTCGTGCCACCACTAGCCTTAACACTCATTCGCTAACTTCTGTATTAAAAACGACAGGAGATGGAGGGGACGGAGCCTCGGCAAAGCTGCCGAACATCCGCCCGAGCACTGTTTTTCGGCAATAAACGTTTCTGTTCTATAGGAGCGCGCAGCTAGATTATTAAAAAAAATGCCGTCGCGACAGTCTCTCGTTTAAGACCTCAGTTGGGCGAATCGTACCTCGATTCCCGAGCCCACATGAGAACACGAAAAGTTTTGTAACTTTCGCGCCGAGGTCGGCCACGTATCGCGGCGTGCTGGGGGCGGGAACTCAGAAAAATTCGGCACAAGTTCGCCAACCCTCGCTAAGATTAGCGTCCCGTGCTTTTCTGAACTCGGCCCCGAACTCGACTCCGCTCCTGCCGCCCGTTATGAACCTTCCCGCTCCCGATCGCGACCCCGCCAACGTTTCTCAAGGCGATCCGGCCAACGCTCCTCAAAACACCCCCGATCGCGCCGCTGCCACCAACGCCGTCGCCTCGCTCTACGACACCTACCCATTTCCGCCCGAGCCAATCCTCGACGAAGCGCCTCCGGGCTACAACTGGCGCTGGCACTGGGAAGCGGCCTACAACTTTTGCTACCGCCGCCGCCCCGATCGCAAAGACGCGCGCATTCTCGACGCAGGCTGCGGCTCCGGGGTCAGCACCGAATACCTCAGCCACCTGAACCCCGAGGCGCAAATTACGGCGATCGATATCAGCCCCGGAACCCTCGAAGTCGCTCGCGAGCGTTGCCGCCGCTCGAACGCGACGCGCGTTGAGTTCCACAACCTCAGCCTCTACGACGTCGATCGCCTGGGTGGCCAGTTCGATCTCATTAACAGCGTCGGCGTTCTGCACCACCTGCCCGACCCGATCGCTGGAATCCAAGCCCTCGCCAAGCAGCTCGCACCGGGCGGCTTATTTCATATCTTTGTCTACTCCGAGCTGGGACGGCGCGAGGTGCTGCTAGCCCAACGAGCGATCGCCATGCTCCAAGGCGAGAAGCGCGGCGACTACACCGACGGCGTGGCGATCGGGCGCAAACTGTTCGCCGCCCTGCCGGAGACCAACCGCCTGGTCGTCGAAGACAAGCGCCGCTGGTCGCTGGAAAACCACCGTGACGCAAACTTCGCCGATATGTACGTCCACCCCCAAGAGTGCGACTACAACGTCGAAACCCTGTTCGAGCTAATCGATGCCTCCGGCCTCGAGTTCGTCGGCTTTTCCAACCCCGCTTACTGGGATCTCGATCGGCTGCTCGGCTCCGACCCCGAACTACAAACGCGGGCCAAAGAGCTCGGCGATCGCGAGCGCTACCGCCTGATCGAACTGCTCGACCCCGAGCTGAGCCACTACGAATTTTTCCTAGCGAAGCCGCCCTTCACGCCGTCCGACTGGGGCGACGACGCGCGCCTGCTGGCGGCGAGACCGAGCCTGTCGCCCTGCATCCAAGGCTGGCCGAGCCGGTCGCTATTCGACCTCGACTACCAGATCGTCGAACTCTCGGAGATTGAATTCGAGTTCGTGCGCGCCTGCGAATCGGGCGATCGCCGCGTCAGCGAAATCCTCAGCGACATCGCACTGCCGCTCGAGCGCCTGCGCCAGCTCATCGCTCGACAAATTCTCCTACTCGCGCCTTAGGACATGAGCGGGCTCGCGTGTAGATTCCGCGATCCCCACAACATCTACTCACCGAGACCGGGCACAAATCCCAAGCGGGAAATCGCACGTTCGCGACCGGAACGACCCGACTGACTCGGCGCGCAAACCCTCGAAAACACGAGGCTTTTGGGTCGCGATCGCGTCGTGTAGATTCTTTTAATAATTGCTACACCACCGTGATATTATTGCTCCTGGCTTGGGTCTTTAAGCCTCCTGCTCTCTAGAGTGCCAATCGTTTTTAGCACGCCAACTGGAACTATAAAACTGCTGTTTTTTCCAAATGGCCGCTAGGTCGAGCGCACTTTCAGAACGACGACTCGCACTCTCATGCACGACCTTTTCAGTGAGGATATCGACCGAGACGACACCTTGCCCCGGTTCAAACGGATCGACGACGAAAATCGCTTACCCAAGCAGTTACTTCGCGGCGAACCCGCCCAGCCGAAATCGCAAGCCCCCGTCACGGAAGAGTTCACAGCGTCCGCACGAGAAGCCGCCGTCGCCTCGATGCAGGAGTACTACACCCTCAAGCAAGCGCTATACCTTTCAACCCTCGCGATAACGGCTGTCGGCTCTATTGTCGCGCTGTTCGCATATTCTTCGGATACCGCGCTGAGCTACCTTATCGGATCGCTCTGCGGCCTTTTGTATCTCAGGATGCTGGCGAAAGGTGTAGAACGCTTGGGCTTAGGTGCTGCGAGTACCGGAGGCAGTGCCCGAATCGCGATTTTCGTTGGTTTGGTTGTTGTCGCCACTCAAGTCGAACGGCTCCAACTCGTTCCCGTTTTCCTCGGTTTCATCACGTACAAGTTCGCGCTGCTAGCCTATAGCTTTGCGATTGGCCTGCGTGAGAGTTGGCCGCCGCGCCCAAACAAGCTGTAACCGTTTCGCACCCGCGATGTCGAACCTGTTTAATAACCTCAACGCTGTCACCCTGGCAAGCCTAGAGGTCGGCCAGCACTGGTACTGGGAAATTGGAGGCCTGAAACTTCACGGACAGGTTTTCCTTACCTCTTGGTTCGTTATCGCCGTCCTGGTGGTAGCCTCTGTTCTGGCAACTCAAAGCATCCAGCGCGTTCCGAGCGGATTGCAGAACTTCATGGAATTCGGCCTGGAGTTCATTCGCGATCTCGCAAAGACTCAAATTGGTGAAAAAGAGTATCGCCCGTGGGTACCGTTTGTCGGTACTTTATTTTTGTTCATCTTCGTGTCGAACTGGTCGGGAGCTCTCGTCCCGTGGAAGCTCTTCGAGATTCCCGCAGGCGAGCTGGCCGCGCCCACGAACGACATCAACACGACCGTCGCCCTGTCCCTGCTGACCTCGCTGGCGTACTTCTACGCTGGCATCAGCAAAAAAGGACTCGGCTATTTCGCTCGCTACGTCGAGCCAACCCCGGTTCTGCTGCCGATTAACATTCTGGAGGACTTTACGAAGCCGCTTTCGCTGAGCTTCCGTCTTTTCGGAAACATCCTGGCAGACGAGCTCGTGGTTGCCGTGCTGGTGTTCCTCGTGCCGCTGATCGTTCCCCTGCCGGTGATGGTTCTGGGTCTCTTTACGAGTGCCATTCAAGCGCTGATTTTCGCCACCCTGGCTGCGGCCTACATCGGCGAAGCGCTCGAAGACCATCACTAGATCTCGACTTCGAGCCCCGTTTTTGCGACTTTTCCAAAGTCCGGGCGGGCTCGTCCTGCGCGTCTGCCGCACCGGACGCAAATAGTCTCACGTTAAATTAATTCCGATCTTTTCAGGAGAAAATCATGGATTCTACAGTTGCTGCTGCTTCGGTTATCGCTGCTGCTCTCGCCATCGGTCTCGCTGCAATCGGCCCTGGTATCGGTCAAGGTAGCGCCGCCGGTCAAGCCGTTGAAGGTATCGCCCGTCAGCCGGAAGCTGAAGGCAAAATCCGTGGCACGCTCCTCCTCAGCCTTGCGTTCATGGAAGCACTGACCATTTACGGCCTCGTCGTCGCACTCGTTCTGCTGTTCGCTAACCCCTTCGCGTAAGGTTTAGCCGCACGTTGGCAGCGAGGGCCGGGCTTGTCGCTTGGCTCTAGCTGCCAAACATATTTCAAACGGAGGCTAAATACCTAATGTATTGGACGGTATTACTAGCTGAGGCGGAAGGTGGTCTGTTCGATTTCGACGCCACGCTCCCCCTCATGGCAGTTCAGTTTCTCATTCTCGTTGCGATTCTCAACGCGACGTTCTACAAGCCGATCGGTAAGGCGATCGACGAACGCGACGATTACGTGCGCGGCAACGAAACCGCAGCGCGCGACCGACTCGCGGAAGTCAAGCAAGCTACCGAGCAGTACGAAAAAGAACTCGCCGAGACCCGTAAGCAAGCCCAGGCGATCGTGGCAGAAGCACGCGATGCAGCCAGCAAAATTGCGGCTCGTGATTTGTCGGAAGCTCAGGCCGAGGCCATTCGCAAGCGCGAGGCGGCAGCGGCAGAAATCGAGCAGCAAAAGCAGGTGGCGTTTGAGTCCCTTCGGGGACAGGTCGATGCTTTGAGCCGTCAGATGCTCGAGAAGCTCCTGGGATCTGAACTCGCCAGCCGATAGCGAGTTGGGTCTTTAACGAGCGCGCCGTTGCACTCGTTAGCCCAGACCAAGCAGTAAAGTCATATTGGTAAAGATCGTGGAGACTTTTTTGTGGCTGGCTAACGCTGGCAGCGAAGTAGAAGAGGGGTTCGCACTCAATTTAGACGTGTTCGACACTAACCTCGTCAACCTGGCAATTATTATCGGCGTACTGTTTTATTTCGGTCGCGGTTTTATTGGCGGTATTTTGTCCGAGCGCCGTAGCAAAATCGAGACGGCGATCGCACAGTCGGAGAAGCGCGCGCGCGGTGCGAAGCAAGCTCTAGACGAAGCCAAGCAAAACCTGGCTGAGGCGCAGAAGAAGGCCGATCGACTCATCGCCGACGCGAAAGCGCGCGCCGAGTCAGTTCGCGAAACCATCGAGGCCGATTCCGTTCGGGAAATCGCTCGCATGAAAGAAGCCGCCGAGGCAGACCTGGGCGCTGATGCGGAACGTGCAGAGCGCGAATTGCGCGCTCGAGCGGTGGCGTTGGCACTAGAAAAGGTTGAAGGCGAGCTGTCGCAGCGCGTTGACGATTCGGTGCGACGCCAGCTCGTAGACCGTAGCATCAGCATGATCGGAGGCTAAGCCATGCAAAGTGGAATGAGTGCGAGCATCGCCGCTCCCTATGCAGAAGCGCTGATGTCGATCGCGCAACGCCAAGATACGGTCGATGCCATCGGAGAAGACATCCGCAACCTGCGCCAGATGCTGGTCGAGTCGAGCGAGCTGAGTCAGTTTTTGACGAACCCGATCGCGAGTGCGGAAGCAAAGCGCGGCGTTCTGTCGCAGCTAACCCGAGAGGGGTTTAACGACTCGACCAAGAAGTTCTTGATGCTACTTGTCGATCGTGGTCGCGTCCTATTTTTGGGTGCGGTTTGCGAACAGTACCTGGCACGCCTCCGCGAGCTGAAAGGCATCGCGCTGGCAGAAGTTACATCGGCCAGCGAACTGAGCGAAGACAACGTCAACGCCATTCGAGAGAAGGTGAAGTCCTTCAGTGATGCTAACGATGTCGAAGTTTCGGTTAGCGTCGATCCCGACCTGGTTGGCGGCGTGATTGTCAAAGTCGGCTCACAGGTGGTCGATGCAAGCCTGCGCGGTCAGCTGCGCCGGTTGGCGCTGAGCCTCGGCTAGGCGCGCCTGAGTCAGAGGCTTCCCGTCTCGCCTCAAGCGATGCCGGGTCGAGTGCTCGACTGAATATCGAGGATTTATCAACGGACGAAAACAATGGTAGCTATCAGACCAGACGAAATCAGCAGTATCATCCAGCAGCAGATCGAGCAATACGATAGCGATCTGCAAGTCACGAACGTCGGCACGGTTCTGCAAGTCGGCGACGGCATTGCTCGTATCTACGGTCTCGACCAAGCAATGGCGGGCGAATTGCTCGAGTTTGAGGACGGGACGATCGGCATCGCCCTCAACCTCGAAGAAGACAACGTCGGCGCGGTGTTGATGAGCGAGGGCCTCGATATTCAGGAAGGGTCGTCGGTGAAGTCCACGGGCAAAATCGCCCAGGTTCCAGTCGGCGAAGCAACGATCGGTCGCGTCGTCGATGCGCTCGGTCGTCCTCTTGACGGCAAAGGCGACATCGCCTCAACCGATAGCCGCTTGATCGAGTCGGGTGCGCCCGGTATCGTCGCCCGTAAGTCGGTGTGCGAGCCGATGCAAACTGGCATTACGGCGATCGATGCGATGATTCCCATCGGTCGCGGCCAGCGCGAGTTAATCATCGGCGACCGCCAAACCGGTAAAACGGCAATCGCGATCGACACGATCATCAACCAAAAAACGGAAGACGTGGTCTGCGTCTACGTGGCGATCGGTCAGAAAGCCTCGACCGTCGCTCAGGTCATCGACACCCTCACCGAAAACGGCGCGATGGATTACACCGTCGTCGTCGCAGCTAACGCCTCCGACCCCGCGACGCTGCAATACCTCGCGCCCTACACCGGAGCCGCGATCGCCGAGCACTTCATGTACGACGGCAAGGCGACCCTGGTTATCTACGATGACCTCTCCAAGCAGGCGCAGGCGTACCGTCAAATGTCGCTGCTGCTTCGTCGTCCGCCCGGACGTGAGGCATACCCCGGCGATGTCTTCTACCTCCACTCGCGTCTGCTCGAGCGCGCGGCGAAACTCAGCGACGCCCTCGGTGGCGGCAGCATGACCGCCCTGCCGATTATTGAAACCCAAGCGGGTGACGTTTCGGCCTACATTCCGACCAACGTAATTTCGATTACCGACGGTCAGATCTTCCTGTCCTCCGACCTGTTTAACTCCGGTCAGCGTCCGGCAGTGAATCCCGGTATCTCGGTCTCGCGGGTCGGGTCGGCAGCGCAAACCAAAGCCATTAAAAAGGTGGCCGGTAAGATGAAGCTGGAGCTGGCGCAGTTCGCCGAACTCGAAGCCTTCGCACAGTTTGCCTCCGACCTCGACGCTGCAACTCAGCAGCAGCTCAGCCGTGGCGAGCGCCTGCGTCAAACCCTGAAGCAAGCGCAAAACTCTCCGCTGCCCCTGGCCGAGCAAGTTGCGGTCATCTATTGCGGCGTCAACGGCCTGCTCGACGATATCCCGACCGAGAAAGTCGTGGACTTCCTGCTGGGTCTGCGCGACTACCTGAAAACGAGCAAGCCCAAGTACATCGAGCTGGTGACCAGCACCAAGAAGCTCGAAGACGAAGCGAAAGGTCTGCTCGAAGAAGCCGTCAAGGAATACACTCAGTCGTTCCTCGTTTCGGCATAACTCCCGATCGAGCGCAGTTGGCGGCTGGGTACGGCCCGGCACTGGCCAACTGCGCTCGTGACTTTTGAGACTCAGGTTAAGGTCATGGCTAACTTAAAAGCGATTCGGGATCGAATCAAATCCATTAAAAATACGCGAAAAATCACTGAGGCTATGCGTCTCGTTGCGGCGGCGCGCGTCCGTCGCGCTCAGGAGCAGGTGACGGCCACGCGCCCGTTTGCCGATGCGCTGGCGCAAGTTCTCTACGGTCTGCAAAGCCGCCTCAAGTTTGAGGATGCCGAGCTACCGCTGCTGCAACAGCGCGAAGTGAAGTCGGTGGCGCTGCTGGTGATTTCGGGCGATCGCGGTCTCTGCGGTGGTTACAACACCAACGTCATCCGCAAGGCCGAAATCCGTGCGGGCGAACTTGCCGCCGAAGGCATCAGCTACAAGATGGTACTCGTCGGTCGCAAGGCGATCCAGTATTTCAAGCGCCGCGACTACCCGATCGACGCCACCTACTCCGGCCTAGAGCAAATCCCGACTTCGGCGGAAGCGTCGGAAATCGGTAACGAGCTTTTGTCGCTGTTCTTGTCAGAGACGGTCGATCGCGTCGAGATGATCTACACCAAGTTCGTCTCGCTGGTCAGCTCGACCCCAGCGATCCAAACGCTGCTGCCCCTCGATCCGCAAGGTCTCGAAGCGGCGGATGACGAAATCTTCCGCCTGACCAGCCGCGACGGCAACTTTGAAGTCACCCGCGACAAGGTTTCGTCGGAAGTGGCCGATCTGCCGCGCGATATGATCTTCGAGCAAGATCCGGAGCAAATCCTGGAGGCGCTGCTGCCGCTGTATCTGAACAACCAGATCCTACGATCGCTGCAAGAAGCGGCGGCTAGCGAGCTGGCAGCACGAATGACGGCGATGAGCAACGCCAGCGACAACGCTTCCGACCTGCTCGGCAAGTTGACGCTGTCGTACAACAAAGCCCGCCAAGCGGCGATCACCCAGCAGATTCTGGAAGTGGTCGGCGGTGCGGAAGCACTGGGCGGCTAACGACGAAATCGCAAGTCCCGAAGGAATGCATTCGTAGAGCGCTTTGTCCGGTATCCGGGCAGAGCGTTTTGCGTTTGGTGCGGGTCGGACATTTTTTGTACACTGACGAAATGACGTTTCTCGGCACGGCGAATTGATGGTTGTTTCGGCTTTCTCGACGGTTGCGATCGCGCTTTTTGCAATGTTGAATCTCGGGCTGAATCTCGGGCTGAATTTCGGGTGGGCGGCGATCGACCTGCCGCAAGTCTCAGCACCACTGGCGCAGGCCGTGCTGTACCCGCCCGCGCGATCGTTCAGCGAAGCCGATCTGAACGGCAAAGATTTCTCGGGGCAAGACTTGGCGCGCGTGGAGTTTGCAGGTGTGACCGTGCATTCGGTGGATTTTTCCAAGGCAGACCTGCGCGGGACGCTGTTCAGCATGTCCTGGCTGACGGACGTGGACTTTTCTGGAGCGGATTTGAGCGACTCGATGCTCGACCAGGCAACAATTCACGGCGCGAACTTCGATGATGCAAACTTGAGCGGGGTGCTGTTCCTGCGATCGAAGCTGGAAGATGTCAGCATTGAAGGCGCGGACTTTTCTGAAGCGTTGCTCGACGGCATTCAGGTCAAGCAGCTTTGCAAAATTGCTAGCGGCGTGAACTCCAAGACGGGTATCGCCACGCGCGACTCGCTTTACTGCCCGTAGATACTGGAGTTTTAGGATGCGCCGCCACTGAACCGCACGCTTGTATCGTCACTCCACTAGCCCCAGAATCGGCTGCTCGCCTGAAAACCGGAGAAGCGCATGTCCACCGCATCACGTCGCTTGACACCAGAGAGACTTGTCAAACGCTATTTCGCACTACCGGATCGCGATCGCGGCATCCTTCAGATTTTGTCGATCGCTTATCATCCGATCTCGCGCAACGCACTCGCTGCCTGCGCAAAAGCGGCTGGCTTTCGTCCCGATCGTGGCGGTCAGTTTACGCCGACGCTGCTGAAACCGCTCCTCGATCGCTGGATCGAGCTGGGCTTGGTGGAATCTAGCAAGCTCGGCGTCCAGTGTCATCGCGCGATCGTGGAGTGCGTCACCGGCGAAGCGTTCGACGACGGGCGTTTTGATGAGTTTGTTACGGTGTCTGACCGGCACGCGCCGTCTACAAATCCAGCGCTCGATGCCTTTGACGTGGCGGCACGCTACGTGCGGATCGGTCTTTATTCTGGCGACCCCGCGCGTCTCGAACGTGCGTTTTCGTTCAACATATTTCAAGGCGTCGATCCCAAGGATGTCTTTCAAAAGCTCTGCTTCGAGCCGTTCGATCGCGATGCTTTTACGCGCCTCGCGCCGGAGATTGCCGGACAGATCTTAGAGACCGTCCTCCTTGATGCCATTCTCGATCTCGACTTGCAGATCGAGCTGTTGGAATTTCTCGAAGAGCGCTGCGAAAACGACGATCGCTACCGCCGCGCGCCGCGAGCCTGGTCGGTGCTGTACGAGCAGTATCTCTGTCAGGGACGGCTGGGAGAGGCCCGCGCTTGCTTGCAGCAGATGGAAGCGCTGGGCGCTCCGGGTGTGGGCTTGTCCCAAGGATGGCTGGCATTTATGGAAGGCGATAGTGATGCTGCCATTGCAAAATATCGCCGGACGCTGGCAGAGATACTCGAAGAGCCGGTTTTGAGACCGGGGGCGAAGCTCTCGCGCCAGCCGACGATCGATAGCTTTGAGGGGCTGATACTGACGCTGGCACTGTTGCGCGAGGGCTCGCCCGAGGCGCTGCGGCAAGCGCGCCAGCAGGCAAGTTCGATCGTCGGCCAGCGAATGATGTTCGCGCAGGGTTACGCAGTACTGAGCATGGCGATCGACGTGCAGCTCGGCAACCTCGAGATGAAAGAGCGCCTGTTTGGCTGTCCGGTTCTCGGCTACCGGCAATGGAGCAGCGTCGAGACGTTTCTCGCCGTCCTCTCGCTCTACTGGGTCGATCGCGAGGCGGCTAAAAAACACGCCGAGCGATTCCTCCAGCCGCTGGCGACCGCAGCACTCAAGGCAGGCTATGAATGGCTCGGCCTCGAGGCGACGGCGCTCCTCGCCGAGCTGAGCGACGATGAAATGTTCGGCGAGCTGCTGGAGACGATCCGCGACGTGAGCGAGCTGAAGCAGTTCGTCCCGGCAGTCCAATACCTGCGACCAAAGTCGGCGTGGGAGTTGCAGCTCGCGGCGCTGCAATCGCTCCAGGGCGATGCGCCGACTGATGGGAAAAAGCCGGAGCAAAAGCGGATGGCCTGGGCGATCGAGCTGCGTGACAACGAGGTGTCGCTCGAGCCACGCGAACAGAAGCTCAGCACGAAGGGCGGCTGGACGCGCGGGCGAGCGGTGGCGCTCAAGCGGCTGTATCGCGACGCTGATAAGTTTGACTACCTGACCGGGCGCGATCGGCGCGTGTGCGAGCGCATCGAACGTGAGTACAGCTACAGCTACTACGGCTCCGACTCGACCTACTGGATTGCTTCTAGCGCGATTCTCGATCTGGTCGGGCATCCCAACGTCTTCTGGAGCAAGTCGCCCAACATCAGCGTCGAAATCGTCGCCGGTCAGCCGCAGCTCGCCGTGCGCTACGAGAAAGACGGCCAGCTTGCCATCTCGCTCGTGCCCAGCTTTGCGGGCGATGATGAAGTGGTCGTAACCCGCGAGTCGATGACGCGCCTGTCGGTCTTCGAGATTACTGACAAGCACCGCAATATCGCGTCGATTTTTGGCGGAGAGGCGACGATTCGCGTACCCGCCCACGCCCAGGAGCAGGTACTCGCGGCGATCGAAGCCGTCGCGGGTAATATCGTCATCCAGTCGGATATCGGCGGCGTGGCGAATATCGACAGCGTGCCATCCGACGCGACGCCCCACGTGCATCTGCTACCCGCGTCGCCAGGACTGCGCGTGTCGATGCTGGTGCGTCCGTTCGCGACGGGAGGGCCGTACTACCTGCCCAGTCGCGGCGGCGAAACGGCGATCGCGGCGATCGACGAGCGGCAGGTGCAGACCCAGCGCGATCTCAAGGCCGAAGCAGCTCTGGCAGGCACCACGATCGCCGCCTGTCCGACGCTGGAGCGCCTGCCCGCCGAGGACTCGGGCTACGAGTGGCAGATCGGCGAGCCGATCGACTGTTTGGAACTGATCGCCGAGCTGCAAGATATGCGGTCGGCGGTGGAGGCGATCGAGTCCGGCGATACGGAGTCGCTGCTGGCGCTCGAACTGCTCGACAAGCTGCCCGATCGCGAAGATCCGATCGTCGCGCCGATTGTCGAGTGGCCGGAAGGCGAGAAGTTTCACATCAGCCGCCGCCTCGGCCTCACGGACATGAAGATGTCGGTCGGCAGACAGCGCGACTGGTTTGCCGTCGAGGGCGAGCTGCGGGTAGACGAGCAGACGGTGTTCGACCTCCAGCAACTCCTACGCCTGCTCGACGCCTCGCCCGGTCGGTTCGTACAGCTCGGCGACGGCCAGTTTGCGGCGCTGACGAAGGAGTTTCGCAAGCAGCTCGAAGATCTGCGCGGCATCGGCGAGGAGCGCGGCAAGGGCGTCCGGCTGCACCCGCTCGCGTCGCTGGCGATCGAGGACACCCTCTCAGAAATTGGCGAACTCACCGCCGATAAAGCCTGGAAAGACCACGTCAAGCGCGTCCGCACCATGCGCGAAATTTCGCCCGACGTGCCGGAAGACCTCCAGGCCGAGCTGCGCGACTACCAGATTGACGGCTACCGCTGGCTGATGCAGCTCGCCCATTGGGGCGTTGGCGCTTGCCTCGCGGACGATATGGGGCTCGGTAAGACGCTGCAATCCCTGGCGCTGATTTTGGCGCGGGCGGAGGCAGGGCCGACGCTTGCGATCGCGCCAACTTCAGTGGGAATGAACTGGCTGAGCGAGGTGGCGAAGTTCGCGCCGAGTTTGAACCCGATTTGGTTGGGCAGCGCGGGCGATCGTCAGGCAGCTCTAGAGAACCTACAGCCGCGCGATCTGGTGGTGTGCAGCTACGGCCTCTTGCAACAGGGCGAGGTGGGCGAGTTGCTGGCGGGGGTCGAGTGGACGACGGCGATTCTCGATGAAGCCCAGGCGATTAAGAACTCGGCCACGCAACGATCGAAGGCGGCGATGAAACTCAAAGCCGACTTTCGCGTCATCCTGACGGGGACGCCGATCGAAAATCACCTGGGCGAACTGTGGAACCTGTTTCGCTTTATCAACCCCGGCCTACTGGGCTCCCAGGAGAAATTCCAGCAGCGCTACGCCAACCCGATCGAGCGTGGCGATGACGAAGACGCCCGCCGCCGCCTCAAGACGCTGATCCAGCCCTTCGTGCTGCGCCGTACCAAAGCGCGCGTCCTGTCCGAGCTGCCCTCGCGCACGGAAATCACCGTCCCGGTGGAGCTGAGCGCCGAAGAGCAGTCCCTGTACGAAGCCACGCGCCGCAACTCTCTGGAAAAGCTGACCCAAGCTGACGACGAGAACGCGGGAGCAAAACATCTGCGCGTCCTGGCAGAAATCATGCGGCTACGGCGGCTGTGCTGCAATCCGAAGCTGGTGGTGGCCGACACGCCGGTGGGCAGCGCCAAGCTAGCGGCGTTTGGCGAAATTCTCACCGAGCTGCTCGACAACGACCACAAGGCGCTGGTGTTCAGTCAGTTCGTCGATCACCTGGCGATCGTGCGCGACTACCTCGACGATCGCCAGATTCCCTACCAGTATCTCGACGGCAGCACGGCGGCGAAGACGCGCAAAAAGCGGGTCGATGCCTTCCAGGCGGGCGAGGGCGACGTGTTTCTCATCAGCCTGAAAGCAGGCGGCACGGGGCTGAACCTGACGGCGGCAGACTACGTGATTCACCTCGACCCCTGGTGGAATCCGGCGGTGGAAGACCAGGCGTCCGATCGCGCCCACCGCATCGGCCAGCAGCGCCCGGTGACGATCTACCGGCTGGTGTCGCAGGGGACGATCGAGGAGAAAATCGTCGATCTGCACCGGCAGAAGCGCGACCTGGCCGACAGTCTGCTCGACGGAACGGACGTGGCGGGCAAGCTCTCGGCGGACGCGCTGCTGGAGCTGATTGTCAGTTAGTTGTCAGCTTGCAGGTTGCGAGCTTGCAGGTTGCGAGCTTGCGGGTTGCTAGCTTGCGGGTTGCTAGCTTTCGGATTGTTCTCGCAGGTCTTCAGTTCGCGGTGTGCCCGGAGCGCAGAGGCTCTCCTGTGAGGCGAGAATCACTAGAATGAAAAGCGAACAGTTCGTGCGGATCGGGTCTGACAACAGCCGAAAAGACGAAAATTCGCCCGCGATCGCCTGACTGAGACTTTGCAGCGCCCTATGAAAATCCTGATGCTGTCCGCCCCGTTTCCCTATCCGCCGACGCGCGGCGGGACGGAGGTTCGCACTTTCAACCTGATGGATTATCTGTGTCAGCGCCACGAAATCACCCTCGTCGCGCAGCGCCAGCGCCACGTGACGGATGAAGAAGTTCACGAACTCGAGCGCTACGTCGAACGATTAGAAGTATTTCCGCCAGGAGAGAGCAACGCGGGCGGTGGCGTCCTAGGCAAGGTGCAGCGCTTTGCAGAGTTTATGCGCGACGGTCGTCCGCCCTACGTGCGGTCTTACGAACAGCCCCATATGCAGGCGCTGGTCGATCGCGAGATCGCCACCGGCAACTACGACGCCATTACCTGCGAGCACAGCATCAACGAAATTTTCGTGCGTCCGGCCTGGCGCGATCGGCTCAACACCGTCATCGACGTTCACAGCTCGATCTATGCATCCTGTCGCCAGCAGCTCGAAATGGGTCGTGCGATCGACCCGCTGCGCGAGCGCCTGAACCTGCCGCTGCTCGAACGCTACGAACGCCAGCACTGCCAGAAATTCTCGACGATCGTCGCGACGACGCCCGAAGATGGCGTGCAGATGCGCGAATTTAGCAAAGACAGCCGCGTCCACATCATCCCGAACGGCGTCGATCTGAGCCTGTTTCCCTATCGCGATCCGGACAGCATTGCAGAGGACAACCACCGCCTGATTTTCGTCGGCGCGATGAACACGATCGCGAATATAGACAGCGCCACGTTCCTGGCGAAGGATGTATTTCCGCTGGTGCGCGATCGCTACCCCGACGCGACGCTGAGTTTTGTCGGCACGAGCCCAACGCCAGAGGTCAAAGCTCTCGAGCGCGTTCCCGGCGTGGAAGTCACCGGGCGCGTGCCGTCGATGGTGGACTACTTGCATCGATCGGCGGCCTGCGTGCTGTCGATGCGGATCGGCTACGGCATCAAGAACAAGACGCTGGAGGCGCTAGCGGCGGGCGTGCCGGTGGTCGCGAGCGATTCCGGTCTAGAAGGGCTAGAAGTGGATGGCGAAAAGAACGCGCTAGCGGCGCTGCGGGCGAACAGCGTGCCGGAGTACGTCGAGCAGATTTCGCGCATTTTTGAGGAGGCCGATTTGCGCCGATCGCTGGCGGTCAACGGTCGAGCGCTAATCGAGCGCAGCTTCACCTGGGAGCGCGCCGGGGAAGCCTATGAGGCGGCACTGGCGGGCACAGCGCCGTCGGCATAGCTCCACACCAACAGGCTTCTGGTAGCGGCGCGCCGTTCTTTGGAGGCGATGCCGATCGTCGTACAATTCGGGCGTTTCGAGTACGTGCGAAAGACAATGACGAAGCCGATGGCAAGCTCGGTGGCAAATCCAGTGGAGATCGCGCCCGATCGCCCGACCAATCGCATCGATGCCCTGCTGGTGTTGCGCGGCCTCGCCTGCCTCGTCGTCGTTATCGCCCACTGTCAGCCGCCTCTCGCCGCGCTGGCGGAAACCGGCTGGGGCTGGCTGCTAGCGATGCCCGGTGGCATTGCGGTACGGGTGTTTTTCACGCTATCGGGCTATCTGATTGCCAAGGGGTTTTATCTGCGGCGTTACGCTCTGACGCCCGTCGGGCTGGGGCGCTACCTTCGCAATCGCGCGGCGCGGCTGATTCCGCTATATCTAGCCGCGATCGCCATCCCCGCACTCGCCCTCGCGCCGTCGATCTTCACGCCCGCCCCCGACAACGACTGGGTGCTGTTGCGCTACCTGACGTTTACTTACAACCACACGCTGCCGGAGCGTTTCAACCCGACGCTGTGGGCGCTCTCGACGGAGGTGCAATTCTACGCGATCGCGCCGCTGCTGTTTTGGCTGGTGCGCGGCCTGAAGATATTGAAGACAATGCGGCGGGCGCTGGTGGCGGTAGTGGTGACCTTGGTCGTGTGGTTCGGCTTGCGCGAGGCGATCGTCGCTTTCTTGCTCGATCTCCACGGCGGGCGGACGGCCAGCTTTCAGCTCGACTTTATTCGCTACGTCTATACGCTGCTGGCGGCGAATCTCGATGCCTTCGCGTGCGGGATGCTGCTGAATCCGATCGCGGCGGCCTGGAAGCCCGATCGCCGGACGCAGCGGCTAGCGCAAGGAGCGGCGATCGCAGCAATTGCATTACTCTTCATCCGCTGCACCACCTGGAAGGTGGCCGGGAGCCTCGCGATCTTGTCGATCGGGCCGACGCTGACGATCGTTGCAGTTTGCCTGTTTATCGTCGCGTTCGAGGCGGGCGACGCGTACCTCGGCTTTCGTCAAAATCGCCACCTATCCGTCGCGGCTTGCAAGGGCAACCCTTGGCGCGCGCTGGAGGTATCGGGCGTGCTGTCCTACGGGCTCTACGTTTGGCATTATCCGATTTCGATTGGGGTACTACCGCATTTCGACAAGCTCGAAACGACCCAGGCGATCGCGGCGTTTCTGCTGCAAGCGGGTGCGGTGTTGGGGCTCTCGACGCTGGCGGCGATCGCGACGCGCTTCGCGATCGAGCTGCCCGGTTTGGCTTACCTGAAGGCACGGTGATGCAACCGTTCGGCGTTGCCAGCCGCACCGTTTTTCGGCATCATGCGGCCATGCTCAACGCCATTCTCTTCGACCTCGACGGCACGCTGGTCGATACCGACACCGCGCACTTTGCCATCTGGCAGCGGCTGCTCGCCGATCGCGGCCTGACGATCGACCTCGACTTCTATAAGGCACGCGTCAGCGGTCGCACCAACGCACAGATTTTGGCCGATATTCTGCCCGAGCTGTCCGAGGCGGAGGCCGTCAGTTTTTCGGAACTGAAGGAGCGGCAGTTTCGCGAGTCGGCAAACCTGGAGCGCCTCACCGGGCTCGATCGCCTGCTGGCTTGGTGCCGCGATCGCGAGATCCGGCGCGCCGTCGTCACCAACGCGCCGCGCGATAACGCCATCCATATGCTCGACGTGCTGGGGCTGATGGCTGCCGACCATCGCCCAGAAGATAACGAATTCGAGACGCTCGTCCTGGCCGAAGAGCTGCCGCGTGGTAAGCCGTTTCCCGACCCGTACCTGGAGGGGTTACGGCGGCTGGGAACGGTTGCGGCGGAGACGATCGCCTTTGAAGATACGCCCACCGGGGTGCAATCTGCGGTGGCAGCAGGGCTGACGACGCTCGGGGTGCGAACGACCTACGATGCCGAAACGCTGACCGTTGCGGGCGCGACGTTGACAATCGCCCATTTTGACGATCCGCAACTTTGGTCGTGGCTGGAGATTCGGAGCGGGACGCCCGGACGCGGAGTCGTGCAGTGACGGGCGATCGGCTCGCGCGAGCGCTGGAGCTGGCAATGCGCCCGACGGCAGAGCAGCAGTTGACCGGGGCCGATCGCGCACGGATTGCCGGGGTCGTTCTCGCGCGTGTCACCGCGATCGCCGAAGCACAGGCCAGCGGCCAGCTCCCGAAACGCACCCTCGCCCTCGCCCACGTTTGCATCGACCCTTACGAGCCCGATCGCACGGTCTGGCACAACTACTGCGATCTGTTTCGCGCCCTGGAATCGGGCTATGCGGCGCTGAATATCCCGCGCTTTACGGGGAAGCTGTTCGCGGGCGATCGGGCGATCGCCGAGGTCTGGATACCCGACTGGATCTGCAACAAGCTGCGCGCCCATGCCGAGGCGATCGAGCGGAGTGCAATCGGCCAGAACGCGATCGACCAGAACGCGATCGAGCGAAAAGCGATCGCGGGGTGCGAAGGTTTCAGAACTTAAATTCTTGCCGTGAAAGTACGGAATTAGAATCCGCGACCGCTAAACTAAGAAGCCTCGCTACGATTTGCTCTGCCCGACACAGCGCCCATGTCAGTTTTGGTTCACAGCTATCCGCGCACCCTCTCCGGCACGCTCGTCAAGCGCTACAAGCGCTTTTTCGTCGATGTCGAGCTGGTCAACGGCAGCGTCGTCACCGCCCACTGCCCCAACACCGGGCCGATGACCGGCATCAGCGACCCGTATAGCCCGGTGATGATCGTCCACAACGACGACCCGAAGCGAAAACTGCGCTACACCCTCGAGGCCGTACAGATGCGCGACGCGACGCGCACCTGGGTCGGGGCGAACACAAACCTGCCGAACCGGGTGATTCGCGGCATGCTGGAGCGCCATCAGATCGAGCCGATCGCGGGCTACGAGACGGTGCGATCGGAGGTGAAGTACGGCACGGAGGGCAAAAGCCGCGTCGATTTTTTGCTCGAGGGCGGCGATCGCGAGATCTACGTCGAAGTGAAGAACACCACCTGGTCGGACGGCGACCTGGCGCTATTTCCCGACACCGTGACGACGCGCGGCCAGAAGCACCTGCGCGAACTGACCCAGATCGCCCGCGATCGCCCCGACGACGCTCGCTGCATTATGCTCTATTTCATCAATCGAGACGACTGCACGCGTTTCGCGCCGGGGGACGATCGCGATCCGGAGTACGGCCAGTTGCTGCGCGAGGCGGTCGAGGCTGGGGTCGAAGTCGTTGCCTGCCGGTTTCGCGTCTCGCCGGAAGGCTTGCACTATCTCGGTTTGGCCGAAGTCGAGCTGTAGCGCGGCGTCTCGGAGCTTTCACGATCGCGCCGACCCGTGGTTTTGCGCCCGCGAGAGTGTAAATAGTATAAAATGTAACAAAAAGTCCAAACGCTATCGCTTTAGCTGTGTGTGGATTCATTGCCGCCCGCTGGATTTGAATTCAATCTCTAGAATCTTTAAGGAGTTTCGCTCGTGAAGAAAGTAGAAGCCATCATTCGCCCATTCAAGCTCGACGAAGTCAAAATCGCTTTGGTGAACGCAGGGGTCGTCGGGATGACGGTGTCTGAGGTGCGCGGTTTCGGTCGTCAAAAGGGCCAGACCGAGCGCTATCGCGGTTCGGAGTATACCGTCGAGTTCTTGCAAAAGCTGAAAATTCAACTCGTCATCGACGACGATCAGGTCGATATGGTCGTCAACAAGCTCTCGGAAGCCGCACGCACGGGCGAAATCGGCGACGGGAAAATCTTTGTTTCCCCGGTAGACGAAATCATCCGTATCCGCACCGGCGAGAAAGGTTCGGAAGCCATCTAGGACGGCCCCGAAAGGACACTAGCAAATCTGGCAATCGCTCGGCTCTGCGTCCCGATGGCGCGCGAGTCGGGCGATTTTTGCGCGCCGTTCGGGTGTGCGAGCCCGTCTCCCGTTCGAGCCGCCCGTCCGGGCCCCCGTTCGAGCTAGAATCTGACCGCTGACGCGCGGGCCGATCGCCGATCGCCGCCCTGCCATCGTTCTCCCTTCACGTTAAACATGACCCAGCAGTACCGCATCACTCTTCTTCCCGGCGACGGCATCGGCCCCGAAATTATGCCCGTGGCCGTCGCCGCGCTCGAAGCCGTCGGCAAGCAGTTCGACTTTACGTTGCAGTTCGAGACGGCGCTTATCGGCGGTGCGGCGATCGACGAGACCGGCAGTCCGCTGCCCGATGCGACGCTGGACACCTGTAAGGAAAGCGATGCGGTGCTGCTCGCGGCGATCGGCGGCTACAAGTGGGACGTGCTGCCGCGCGAACAGCGCCCGGAGACCGGCCTGCTGGGTCTGCGCGCCGGTCTGGATCTATTTGCGAACCTGCGTCCGGCGACAATTTTGCCGCAGCTGATCGATGCTTCGACCCTAAAGCGCGAAGTCGTCGAAGGCGTGGACATTATGGTCGTGCGCGAGCTGACGGGCGGGGTGTATTTCGGCCAGCCGAAGGGCATTTTTTCGGCGGAGACGGGCGATCGGCGCGGCGTCAACACGATGGCCTACAAAGGTAGCGAAATCGATCGCATCGCCCGCGTCGCCTACGAAACGGCGCAAAAGCGCGGTGGCAAGCTCTGTTCGGTGGATAAGGCCAACGTGCTGGACGTGTCGCAGCTCTGGCGCGATCGCGTCACGGCGCTGAATGCCGAATATTCCGATGTCGAACTCTCGCACCTGTACGTGGATAACGCCGCGATGCAGTTGATTCGCGCGCCGAAGCAGTTCGACACGATCGTCACGGGCAACCTGTTCGGCGACATCCTCTCCGACGCGGCGGCGATGCTGACCGGCTCGATCGGCATGCTGCCCTCGGCCAGCCTCAGCGCCGACGGCCCCGGCGTCTACGAACCCGTCCACGGCTCGGCTCCGGATATCGCCGGGCAGGACAAGGCCAACCCGCTGGCGCAGGTGCTGAGCGCCGCAATGATGTTGCGCTACGCCTTGGCTCAGCCAGACGCGGCCAGCAAGATCGAAGCTGCCGTAATGGCCGTCCTCGATCGCGGCTTCCGCACGGGCGACATCATGTCCGAAGGCCAGACGCTGGTGGGCTGTCAGGCGATGTCCGACGCGCTGCTCGAAACTCTCGGTGCGTGATTCTCGAATCGTTTTCAGTGCGTAACGCGTAGGGGCTAGAGCCGTGAGCGATCGCCATCCGAACTGGTGGGTGCGCCAGTGGCACAGTTTCAGCGCGGCGCTGGTGTTCTACACCTGCCTGCCCGTCCCTGCGAGCTGGACGCTGGACTTCAGCGGCATGGCGAAGTTCGCGCCGATCGTCGGCATCGCCGTGGGCATTTTGCTGGGCTCGATCGACGCGCTGCTGACCATCGCCGGTGCGCCGTCGCTAACTGCGAGCGCCGCCGTTGTCGTTGCCGCGATCGCGCTGACGGGCGGGCTGCACCTGGACGGGGCGATCGACCTAGCCGACGGGCTAGCCGTCCTCGATCCGCAGCGACGCCTGGAGGTGATGCGCGATAGCGTCGCCGGGGCGTTCGGTGTGATGGCCGCTGTGGCGATCGTTGTCTTGAAGGTGGCGGCGCTGGCGGATCTGTCCGGCGATCGCGCCTTTGCGCTGATGGCCGCTGCAGGCTGGGGGCGCTGGGGCCAGGTCGTGGCGATCGTCCGCTACCCATACCTGCGCACCCAAGGCAAAGGCTCGCTCCACCAAACCCACAAAGCGCCGCGCGAGCTGCTTCCCGGCGCGATCGCTCTCGTTGCGCTCTCTCTCGCGCACCTCAACGCCCACCCCGATCGCTGGCAGATGGGAGTGGGCGCACTGGTATTCGGCGCGGTCTTCGCGATCGGCACGGGAGCTTGGATCGCGCGCAAATTGGGCGGCCATACGGGCGACACCTACGGCGCGATCGTCGAGTGGACGGAGGCGCTGCTGCTCGTGACACTCTCGATCGTCGAAGGTTAGGACGTGCGGTTGGGGATGGGCAGAAGCTGCTTGACGGTATTGAGCAGCTTCGACGGGTCGATCGGCTTAGGCAGAAACGCCGTCGCCTTCACCATCTTGGCGCGCATGCGATCGACGATGCCGTCCTGACTGGTCAGCATCACCACCGGCAACGACTCCAGGCTCGAAACGCGGCGAATCTGCGAACACAGCTCGTAGCCGTTGATCACCGGCATCATCAGATCGAGCAAGACGAGCTGCGGCTTGGCTTGTAGCATCGTCGAGATCGCCTGGAGCGGATCGTTAACGTCGATATAGCGATACCCCTCAGCTTCGAGGATGGCGCGGGCAATGCCGCAGTTCTGCGGACTGTCGTCGACATGAACGATCGTCGGTTTGCTGCCGTTCTCGGGCCGGGAAATGATGGCGAGATCGTCAGAGATATCCTCGATCCCTGCTTGCATCGACGCGCGATCGGCAAACTCGTCGCCAGGCGGCTGTGAGCTAGACGCCTTCGATGCGCCCGTGCCTGTAGAGAGCGGAGTCAGGGGCTGCGCGAGCTTCGGCATCGAGCTATCGTCGATCGGAACCAGCGCCAGCGCTTTTTGACGTACCCCGCCCGTCAGCGAGCGGCTCAGACGCAGCAAATCGCGATCGAGAATCACCGCCAGATCGCGCAGGCTACGGTTGCCTTTTGCCATTTTTGCCACGCGGGTCGCGGCCTGGGCGGACACCAACTCCCGCAGCCGCTCCATCGAAACGACGCGGGGCGCAAGATTGGGCGAATAGTCACCCAGATCGGTATCCTGCCACGCCTCCCACTGACGCAGCGCCTGTCCGAAGACAGTATTGACCTTGAGCAGTGCCAGCGGCTGCATCGACTCGTTTCGAGCGTGGTAGATGCAGTTAAAGCTCGACTTTTCCAGGGCTTGCAGAATATCGAAGGCCGTTTCCATCACGCAATCGACGATCGCCGCATGGATTTGCTCGCGGGTCGTGCCTGGCTGCTGGAGCGCCGCCCGCAGCGTGAGGTACGTCCAGCGATCGCCCGCCGGGGTCATCGCCGCGATCGCGTTCGCGTCGCACTGAGGCAAGAAGCGCTTGAACATTCTGCGCCAGCGTCGCAATGGATGGATGCCTTCATCGACCCAAAAAATACGACCGACGTGAAAAAAAACATTCCAGCGCGCATGGTTGACACGCACTTCCAGGCGTCCGCTGAAATGCTGGTTCGCAGCAGTGACCAGCACGTTGGCGAACTGTCGGAAAAATGGGGGAATGCGGCTACTCATAGCGAAGCGGGAAGCAAGAATCAATCTTTTGAGGATATGGACTCGTTCGGGCCGTGCGTATTCGACTCCTCAACTATTCAAATAGTGGGTTGAAGTCGAGCGTTCGGCTTGAGATGTTGCACCAATATACTTTGGCCTTGTGGCCTCTTGAATGAGGCTTTCATGTCTTATAAGACTACTGAAGATCGCAGATTCTTGACCTCTTCCGCCCGGAAGATAAATTAAGAGAAGGGCCATCGCCTCAAAACGACTATTGCTCTCCCTTTGAGGGGATATAAAGCCCCTACTATTCGACGGAATCGCGATATGCATTTACTAATTCAATTTCATTATGCTTGCAAAACTGCAGCGCGATTTCCTACTAAGCGATCCACCTTCAATCGTTGCCCCAGTGGTAATAGGCAGTAAATCTCAGTGCAAGCGACTAGTAAAAAGTTCGTACTGGATATGCTTGCGACCGAAGTGCCACAAAACGAGAGAAAGATATTTCAGAAGACAATATAACTCTCTTATTTGTTTCGTGCATCGTGAGATATAACGAAACTCGATTTCTTCTTATTAACTTCACGGGAGTCCCTCTCTCACTTTATGTAATGGTTTATGTCAACAGTCAGGGAGGGGCGGAAAATCCTTATCATTCGGGGCTTGCGCAAAACTCAGGCTTGCCGTTAAAGGTCTGTTATCCCAGGGCGTGTCATCAATCAGCGTCAGAATTTTTATGGGGAACACCCAACCTGAAGAACAACGTTAAGCTGCACCCTTTTTGCAGTCAGCGCTACAAATTTAATTGATGACAGCCCCGAGTCGGCCTCTAGGAGCGAGATCTCACACCAGATCCGGTATGGATACCCCAAACTCACAACAAGGCTCAAAGAGCGCTGAGCGTAGTCTTTGGTGAAGCCTCTGCGAAGCAGGCAGTGCGGCCTCCGCTCAAATGCAACCACCTTGAGATAGCCATCTCGGATTGCGTATCAGAGGCTTGGGTCGATCTCGCGCGTCTTCCCAAAAAAAGTCCCCCTCGTGATAACAGCTGAGGGGGAGGGGGTAGACCGGACGCGCGCGAGCGCCTGGTTCGTAAGTTGTTTTCGGAGAGTGGCACATGGAGAGATCGAGTCGATCTCGCTGTTGCAATCGACTAGCTAGGCTGTCCGGGCTGCAGCTTGCGGAAGTTCACCAAGCCAAACGCCAGCCACGCGACCAACAGAACTGAGGTCAACACCAGCATGCCCACTGCGCCGAACTTATCGATCAGCGCTGGCGCTGCTGCCGTAAACAGGCCGCCGCCAACGATCGGCTCGAAGAAAAGTTGCTTGTAGGCGAAGCTCTCGAACGCGCCGGACTCGTTATCCGGATCGACCATCCGCAGCAGCAAGATGCCCGTGGCGGTGACGCCCATCGACTGGCCCAGGTCGCCGAGACCGCGCTCGAACCAGTAGGTCGGCAGGACGCGCGGCGCGATGACGACGAACGCAAACACGTTCCAGACAATACCGACGATCGCCAGCAGGAAGAAAGGCGCGAGGTTCGAGCCGATCGCGGCCAGTGAGAGCGACGCCAGCGCCGTGACGATCGTCGCGTCGAGGGCAATTCCGGCGATGCGCTCCATCAGGGGTCGCTCGACTAGTGCGTCCAGGCGCAGGCGCACCATCGCCACCTGCAAGATAATTCCGCCGATCAGCGCCATCGGAAACAGCGGCACGTAGGCCGCGATCGCGAACCCCGTGCGTCCCCAGGTCAGGGCTTCGAGTTGACCGAGCAGTTGCAGCAACACCCAGCCCAGCGCGATCGCGAGACCGACGAAGCCGACGTTGAGCGAGATCGGGTCGATCAGCAAGTCGCGGTTCAGGCGTTCGCGACGGGCGATCGTATCGGGATGCTCGGCATGATGAACCGGACCGATCGGTACGTTCTCCTCGGCTTCGAGTTCATCGACGAGGTCGGCCGCTTTTTCGACTTCGCCCGCAATTTCCGCCACCTGTTTCGCACCGCTCTGGGCGGCGACAAATCCTTTGCTGCGTCCCCAGTTCGCCAGAATAATCCCGACGACAATACCCGAGACGATGCCCACCGTTGCCAGACCGAGCGCCAGGTCGCCGCCTTCCTCAAAGCCTAGCTGCACAAAGGTGTCGGCCATGCCCGCCGCCGTGCCGTGGCCGCCCTCGAAGGCAATTTCGATCAGCGCCCCGGCAATCGGCGACATTTTAAAGACCGGCACGAGAACCGCGATCGTCAGCAGCATGCCGATAACGTACTGCCCCCAGGCCAAAATTTGTCCGAACGCCACCTGGGGCGCGGCCTTTTGCCAGATGTCGCGCGGACGGGGAATCGTCTCGCCCAGGAACAGTGCGGCAAATACGACGTTGATAAACACGCCAGGGGACTGTCGCCAGACCAGCCGCATCGCTTCGGGGAACGCGCCACCGGCAGCGGGAGAAGCGTCGCTGACAATGCGCCCGAGGATTTCGGGGCCGAGCACCAGCAGCAATGCGCCCGCAACGATCGAGCTGGGGATAAACAGCGCTTTTAGGACGGGGATATTTTGGCGAATTAAACGACCGAGCAGCAGCGCGATCGCGACGACAACGTAGGCGAACAGCGCGTCTTTGAGTGCGAACCCCGATACGCTGGCACTGGCGCTCATCAAATAGGCGGGCAGCGACCCAACAGCAAGAGAAAACATTAAAAGGAATGTAAAAGCAACAGCGATCGACCCGAACCGGCGGGCGCACGCGGATCTACCCGCCCGCTCGCCGATCGACGCCCCCAGAGTAGCGGATTATCGGTCGGTGTCGCCTGAGGCGCAATCGGCGCTGTCAATGCTGTCCATACAGTCGGCAGGAGTACGGTGAATGTCGATAACGATTTCGCCGCCGAAGTCGGGGATCGGGGCGGCTTCTTTGGTGAGCCGAACGCGCACGCATGCCAGTCGGTTTGGGTCGATCGCGATAATCCGCGCGGCGAGAGCTTTAGCAAGACGCTCGACCAAATCGTATTTCGACTGGGCGATCGTGGTTTTGGCGGTCTCGATCGCGGCGCGATAGTCGAAAGTGTCGGCGAGTTCGTCGCTCGCGCCTGCCGCTTTCAGGTCGATCCAGAGCGTCAAATCTACGGAAAACCACTGGCCGAGGGCGCGCTCTTCGGCCAGGAAGCCGGTGTAGCCGTAGCTGCGGATGTTGCGAAGGTGAATGCGATCGGCGGTGGGCGGCGGGTCGAAGGTCATTGAAACAGGAAAATTTTCGTCACTGTAGGGGCGCATGGTGTGCGCCCGCGAAAAATCGCCGCGACAGCCGACAGGCCGAAACGGCGATACATTCAGGGCGCATTGCCATGCGCCCTTACCATTGGGGTCTAGCGCTTCGCCAGCTTCTTAGCCGGGATCTTGCGCAGGCGCACCGACTCCGGCGTGATTTCCACCAGCTCGTCCGCCGAAATGTACTCCAGCGCGCGCTCGAGGCTCATTTCCATCGGCGACTGGAGCTGCACCAGCTCGTCACCGGACGAAGCGCGGTGGTTGGTGAGCTGCTTGGTTTTGCAGACGTTCAGTTCGAGATCCTGCTGGCGATTGCTCTCGCCGATGACCATGCCTTTGTAGACGCGGGTTCCGGGCTCGATAAAGAAGACACCGCGATCTTCGGCGTTCTTCAGTGCGTAGAACGTGGCGACGCCTTCCTCAAAGGAAATCAGCGCCCCGTTGCGGCGGGTGTCCACGTTGCCCGTCATCGGGCGATACTCCAGGAAGCTGTGGTTCATGATGCCCGCACCGCGCGTCAGGCGCATAAAGTCGCCTCGGAAGCCGATAAGGCCGCGCGCCGGGATGACGAATTCGAGCTGCGATCGCCCGGTTCCCATCTGCATGTCCTGCATTTCGCCCTTGCGTTCGCCGAGGCGCTCCATGCAGCCACCGACCGCGTCTTCCGGAACGTCGAGGACGAGCAGCTCGTAGGGTTCGCAGGGCTGACCGTTGATTTCGCGGAAGATCACCTGCGGCTGCGAAACCTGGAATTCGTAGCCTTCGCGGCGCATGGTTTCGATGAGGATGCCGAGGTGCAGCTCGCCACGACCGGACACGCCGAAGCGATCGGGCGAGTCGGTTTCTTCGACGCGCAGCGCCACGTTGGTTTCCAGCTCGCGCATCAGGCGATCGCGCACCTGACGCGACGTGACGAACTTACCTTCTTGTCCGGCGAAGGGCGAGTCGTTAATCAGGAAGGTCATTTGCAGCGTCGGCTCGTCCACCTTAATCAGCGGCAGAGCTTGCGGCTCGTCGGGGCAGGCGATCGTTTCGCCGATATTGGCGTCGGCAAAGCCCGCGACCGCAACGATTTGTCCGGCGCTGGCTTCCTCTAGCTCGATGCGCGACAGACCTTGGAAGCCCATCAGCTTCGAGATTTTCGATTTAACGATGCTGCCGTCTTCGGTGATGAGCGACGCCTGCTGACCGGCTTTAATCGTGCCGTTGTGGATGCGGCCAATGACGATGCGACCGAGATAATCCGAGTAGTCGAGGGTCGTGACTTGCAGTTGAAGCGGCTTCTCGACATCGCCAACCGGCGGCGGAACGTGGCGCAGGATCGCCTCGAACAGCGGCTGCATATCTTTATCTTCGTCTTCCAGTTCGTCCTTCGCGAAGCCGGAGAGGCCGGAAGCGAACAGGTAAGGGAAGTCGCACTGGTCGTCGTCTGCACCCAGCTCGATAAACAGATCGAGGGCTTTATCGATCGCGCCGAACGGCTCGGCCTGGGGGCGATCGATTTTGTTGACGACGACGATCGGGCGCAGACCTTTTTCGAGCGCCTTCTTCAGCACGAAGCGGGTCTGCGGCATCGGGCCTTCGTTGGCGTCCACGATCAGGATGCAGCCATCAACCATACCGAGAACGCGCTCGACTTCACCACCGAAGTCCGCGTGACCGGGGGTATCGACGATGTTGATCAGCGTGTCTTTGTAGTTAACCGCCGTGTTTTTCGAGAGAATCGTGATGCCGCGCTCGCGCTCGAGGTCGTTCGAGTCCATCACGCAGGTCGGGACGTCTTCTCCTTCACGGAAAATGCCGGATTGTTGCAAAAGGGCATCGACTAGGGTGGTTTTGCCGTGGTCGACGTGGGCGACGATCGCCACGTTGCGGATCGGGAGAGACATATTAAGGTTGCGGAGGTTCTCGTGAAGTAAAAAAGTGCAGTCGCGATCGCGGCGATGCCCAGTCTGAAGGCAGGCGCGGTGTGCGCGGGGTAATAGCCTCGATTAACGATTTCGACTTTGTCACAGATTGTAACCGATGGATCGCAAATCTTATCAAAAAGCACCTACCGCCTTCGCTCGCCGCCTTCGCCGTTGGCGGGGTCGCGTTTTCCTGGCGCTGCGGGTCGTAATCCCGATCTATCTCGCAAGCGCCGCGATCGGCCTGATTCCGCGCAACGCCGACTTTTTGCCCGACCCCAACGGCATCGAAATTGGCTTCACTTCCACCGCGACCCACGCCGATATCGTCCTGCCGATCGCGAACGACATCGTTAACTGGCGGCAAGACTTTTTACCAGACTATTTCACGGGCGACACCCGCGACGCGAACTGGGTGACGATTGGCTGGGGCGATCGCGCCTATTTCGCCCGCACCCGTCCCGAGCCCAGGGCGCTGACGGCGATCCGCGCCGCATTTTGGCCGACGCCGAGCTGCGTACTCGTATATCTGACCCGCGAGGCGCGATCGCAGCGATCGGTCAAGCTCAGCCCCGGCCAATATCGCCGCCTGGCCGAGTACGTGCGGCGCAGCCTGCGCCGCAATCCCGACGGCACGCTGCAACCGATCCCCGGCTCGAACTATGGCGATCGCGACGCCTTTTTCGAGGCCGTGGGCGACTACAGCGCCGTGAATACCTGCAATAACTGGGTCGGTCGCGCCATGCAGGTGGCGGGCATCCGCGTCGGTTGGTTTACGCCGCTGCCGAAGACGATGTTTCTGTATCTCGCTTCGGACAGTTCGGCATAACCCGAGCAGCCGTCCCGGCTGCGCGACGAATATTCAGAGATTTCTCCGCCGTAGCGCTGGCGTCTCGCCAGCTTCGGGTAAGGTTTCACGGGATTTTTGCTAGAGTCGAGCCAGCCGCACCGCGAGGGGTAATCATGCTGACCAAGCTTATCGAACTGGAAGACGGCACGATCGTGGAGGTTGACGCCAGCGAAGACGAAGCGCAGCAGATTTCCGGTGGCGTTATCGATAAAGTTAACAGCAGTTTTGGCAAACTCAAGCCGCTTTTGAAGAAGGCCGTAACGCCGATCGCGGAAGTGTGGAGCGAGCTGAATCAGGAAGTGGAGATGGAGTCAGCAGAAGTGACGATTAACTTCAGCTTCGAGGGCGAGGGCAATATTTACGTGACGAAGGCGAAGGCGGGCTCGAACCTGTCGGTGAAGCTGATTCTGAAACCGAAGCAGACTGAAACTCAAGAAGAAGCGTAGTTTGACGATGAATCTGGCAACCACGATCGCCCTCGTCTCCAGCAGCACCGCTCCAAAGGCTTTCGGTACGGGCTTCGTAATCTACCAAGACGAAAACTTTTCCTACCTCGTTACCTGCGCCCACGTCCTGCGCGACATCGAAGCGAAGCAGACCGACGCGACACGAATTTTGGTGAATAGCCTTGCAGCGGAAATCGTGACACGAGGGGAGGTGGACGCGATCGATCTGGCGGTGTTGCGCGTGCCGAGGCTCTTCGATCGCGAGCCGCTACCGCTCGGGCGATTCGAGTTCGGGACGGGTGAGGGGACAGCGATTCGGGTGGCTGGTCAATGTTCGCGCGAGGTAAAAAGTGCCCGCATTGCAGAGTGGCTCGACGGTCGGCTCCGCAGAGAAGTCGCGTTGACTTCGCAGCAGCATTCGGTGCGCGGCTGGCGTATCGCTTTTCAGGGAAACGATCGCGTCCAGCCCGGATACAGCGGCGGGCCGGTGTTCGTCAGCGATCGGGTCGTGGCAGTCGCGGCGATCCAGCTCGACAAGGAAGGCCAGGAGGCGATCGCGATTTCGCTCGATGCGCTGGAGGCGATCTGGTCGTCGTCCGATTTGACTTTTGCGACGGTGGCCGGGACGCCAGCGACGGAAGAACCGGCGGGCGATCGCATGCCGGACGCAACGCCAACCGCACCGACGACGGTCGTGAACTCGACGGGCGATCGCGACCAGCGCAACTCGCTCAACCTCAACGACTCCAGCACACTGAACCTGGACAGCCTGACGCAAACCTTTGGTGCGGGTGGATTTTCGTTGGGGTCGCCAACGCCGTCACCGGCAAAACCGGCGTCTGGCGAGTGGAACGGGAAGCGCAAAAAACAGTTGCGAAACGCGATCGTGGCGGAGTATCCCGATTTCGGGGCGCTGGAGCGGTTTGTAATGGACGAGCTGGACGAGCGGCTCGATACGATCGCGAACGAGCGTAACCCTATCAGCGCCTGTTTCAAATTGATTGAGTGGGCACAGGCGAAAGGCCGCATTGACGAGTTAGCAGAAGCGTTCCGCGCGGAGAATCCCGACTGCGTGGCGTTCTAGCGATCGCGACCCTACGCCCCAACCTGAATCGGCCCTTCGATACTCGCCGTCAAGAACTGCTGCACCATCGGATGCGGCGTCGAATCCAGCTCGTGGACGCCGCCTTCCCACTGGACGCTGCCGCGATGGAGAAAGACGATGCGATCGGTCGTGCGGCGGATCGTGCTGTCCTGGTGCGTCACCATTACGTAGGTCTTGCACACCTCGGACTCGCGGTTAATTTTGCGAATTAGGTCTTCGACGACCGTTGAGGCGATCGGGTCGAGTCCGGCGGTCGGCTCATCGTAGAGCAGCACCTCGGGGTTTTCCTGCGGGCGATCGGGATTCGTGACAATCGCCCGTGCGAAGCTCACCCGCTTCTTCATGCCACCCGAGAGCTGAGACGGCATCAAGTCTGCCGTATCCGGCAGGCCCACCCGCGCCAGACAGTCATCGACAATATCGCGGATGCGATCGCCGGACAGGTTGGAGTGCTGGTAGAGCATAAAGCCAACGTTTTCGCCGACGGTCAGCGAGTCGAACAGCGCCGCGTGTTGGAAGACCATGCCGATCGCGATCGGGTCGTTGGCGTCGTCGATCGTGCCCGTGCGCTTCTGGCCCTGGATGTAGATCTCGCCGCTGTCGGGCTCGAGCAGCCCCGCCATAATCCGCAAAATCGTCGATTTCCCGGTTCCCGACGGCCCGATCGCCCCGAGGGCGTCGCCTTCGTAGAGCTTCATGTCGAGATCTTTGATGACCGTCTTATCGCCGAAGGTCTTGGTAACGCCGCGCAGCTCGACGATCGGCGTGCCGCGATCGGCAGGCCGATCGAGGGGAGATTGGGACGGGGACTGAGACATGAAAGTGGCTCCCAGGTTGGCGTGCGTTACGGGCGATCGCGAGCCGGGTTACATCTCGAAACCCGTGTCTTGCGGGCCAGCGCTCTGCAAAACTACACTTAGTCTATCGGGTGTACGGGCACGCTTCTAGTCTCGTTCGCCTCAGGGTCGCATCGAATGTTTTCTCGAGTACTTCGTGGGAAAGTGACACCGAATGAGAGAGGAATCGATCGAGGCGAAGGTCTTTAAGCGACTGGAAACGCTGAAGCAATTTAAGATACGCAGCCTCCAGAGCTACATCTCTGTTTTGCTAATTTTTCGCCGCCTCTACGTCACTTGCTTTTGTTGGCTCGGCCTCAAAAAAACGAAGAGAACAGTTGCCGTCCGGGTCTGGATTGGCCGCTTGGGCAATAATCTCATTCAGATCGCGACGGCAGAGTGGTTCGCTCGGCGGACTGGCGCAACCCTCAGCCTGCCGCCCCACCGCTTCCTGCCGCTCCAGAAATACGAAGAGATTTCGGGGCTCGGTTTCCACGAAAAAAAAGTAAAGTTTCTCCAAAAAGAAAAAGAAGCGCTGTTGACACGGGAATGGTCTTTGAGACGGCTGGAAAGAGTCGCTCACGAGTTAGAAAAAGATCTCGCGTTTTGCACAAAAAATATACTCAACAGCTCTTTCTTTTGGGGCTACGACTATTTCGGGTCGCAGCAGCCCAGCGTACTGGACTACAGAAAAATACTGCGCTCGCTCTCGGCGGAACTATTTGAGAATATCGAGCGGGTTTCGGTTCCAGAAAACACGCTCGTTATTCACTTGCGATCGGGGGATATCTTCAAAAATGGGCCAAATTGCGGGGAGTTCGTGCAGCCGCCCCTGGCCTTTTACGAAGAAATCATCGAGCGAGGCCAGTACTCCGAAATTATTCTGGCGAGCACTGCCGACCTGCTAAATCCCTGCATTCAGGCTCTGCTGGAGAAATATCCTCAGGCTCGGGTACAGAGCCGCTCATTGAGTGAAGACGCGGCGCTGCTGCTGTCCGCGCCAAATCTGGCGATCGCGATGAGCAGTTTTTCTCTGGCGCTGGCGATGTGCTCCGATCGCCTGAAGCGGCTGTTTGTCCCCGCCTTTGTCGAGCATACGAACGTGGCGCGGTACCTGACTTCCGTGCGATCGAATCTGTTTCGAGTGTACGACGCGAAGATTCCGCTGGGCAGCCGCTTGATTCGCGCCGCCGAGCTGGACTTTGAGGTGCGCCGGTTACATCTGCCCGGATATATTCCCGTAGGGAAATGGCAGGCCAATCCCTACCAGCTCGATCGGCTGCTGTCCTATCCCCGAGGGCGCATTACTGTAGAAAGCCCGTAGCTTCTGCGCCCCTGGCTGGCGAATCCGAACTTACTTGTAGACCGGCATCTCGCCGCGATTCAGGCGTCCAAAGTAGTCGTTGAGGTCGTCCGCCACTTCGCCAGAGAGGATAAAGCCGCCGAGCATATTCGGAAACGCCATCGTCAATAGCATCATGTCGCTAAAGTCCAGCACCGAGCCGAGGTTGACGACCGAGCCGACAAACACGCAGATCGTGAAAATCACCCGGTACACCTGGGTTTGCCCCTCGCCGAACAGGTACGTCCAAGCGCGCTCGCCGTAGTAGCTCCAGGAGATCATCGTCGAGAACGCGAACAGCAGGACGGCCAGCGACAGGATCGTCGGGAACCAGCCGATCGCAGTTCCGAAGGCGGCGGAGGTGATGTTGACGCCGCTGAGATTGGGGTCGAGGTAGGTTCCGGTAATTACGACGACGAGGGCGGTCATGTTGCAGATGACGATCGTGTCGATAAACGGCTCGAGCAGCGCGACGATGCCTTCGCGAACGGGCTCCTGGGTGCGGGCGGCGGCGTGGGCGATCGCGGCGGAGCCGATGCCCGCTTCGTTGGAGAAGACAGCGCGGCGGATGCCCTGCACTAGCACGCCGATAAAGCCTCCCTCGACCGCTTTAGGCGTGAAGGCTTCGCTGAAGATCGTGCCGAACGCGCCAGGAATTTCGGTCAGGTTGGTCAGCAAAATCCACAGCGCGGCTACGACGTAAATCGCACACATTGACGGAACCAGCGCCGCTGCCACCGAGCCGATGCGCTGAATGCCGCCCAGGATCACGAGGCCGACGAGAACCGCGATCGCGATGCCGTAAACCCAGCTCGGCATGGTGATAATGCTCGACACGGCTTCGTAGGACTGGTTGGCCTGGAACATATTGCCGCCGCCGAACGAGCCACCGATACAGAGGACGGCGAACAGCACTGCCAGCCCTTTGCCAAGCCCGCCCATGCCCCGCTTTTCCAGCCCTTCCGAGAGGTAGTACATCGGCCCGCCGGAGATATGGCCGTCGGATGCGACGCGGCGGTATTTCTGCGCCAGGGTGCATTCGACGAATTTGCTCGTCATGCCGAACAGCCCAGCCAGCGTCATCCAAAAGACCGCGCCGGGGCCGCCGGTTTGCACCGCGATCGCCACGCCCGCAATATTCCCGAGGCCGACGGTGGCCGAGAGCGCCGCCGAGAGCGCCTGGAAGTGAGTCAGCTCGCCTTCTTCGCTAGGGTCGTCATAGTGTCCGGCGATCACGAAGATCGAGTGTTTGAAGGCACGGAAGTTGACGAAGCCCATCCGCAGCGTGAAGAAGATCGCGCCACCGATCAGCCAGAGGACGATCAGGGGGATATCGAAAATGCTGAAAAATAGGATGCTGCTGAGAAAGTCTACCAGCGCGACGAAGAAGCTGTCGATCGTCCCGAGGAAACCGCCAGCCTCTTCGGCGTCTTGCGCCAGGGCGATCGTTGGAACCGCGAGTAACGACAGACCGGCTAGAAGCCCGGTGGATCTTTTCAGCTTGAACATACAAATATCTGAGGAGAAGACGGCAGCGAGCCACCCGAACCAATGCGGGCGAGTGCAGGGCGGTGCAAATTTCCCTACGATTCTGCCGGAGCTTCGCGGTTTTGCAAAGTTTTGCGACCGTTCGATGGCAGCTCGGCCCGATTTTTCGGGGTTCAGGCGATGCTGCGGCGCTTGCGCGACTCTTTGTAGGACGTGCCGATATTTTTCAGTCCGGCCTTGATCATCTGCTGCTCGAGTAGGGCGAAAAATCGCTGGCGATCGCCGCCGCGCACGACGGCCTGATTGTGCGCCTCAGCCAGCGAGACCGGGTAGCCGTAGCCTTTCTGCACCTGGGAGATCGTCGCGCCGAGGGCGAATTCGCGCAGGGCGTCGTCTTCGGCGACCCAGGCAGGCAGGTCGATGCGGGCGATTTCCGTGCCCACGTGAACGTAGCAAAAATAGACGGCGTGGCGATCGCCGTAGTGCTTCAAAATCGCGTTGTGAGATTTCCACAGGGCGCTGCGTTGACCGGGCTCCAGGAAGCTGCCCCAGAGGCTGGTGTCGCGCATCGGCTCGAAGGAGGCGCGAAAGCTTTGGGCGCGATCGCCGTCGTCATCGACCTCGAAACGGTCGAAGTCGATAACACCATCACGGGAGAGTTCAGCCAAGCGCAAAAAGTGCGTCGCTTCGCCGCTTCGCGAGGCGCTCAGGTAGCCCACCAGCGGCACGCGGGCATCGGCCAGCGTGTCCCAGGCGTCGAGGATCGGCGGCAAAACGCGATCGCGCGCCTCGCTCGGCAAATTATCGAGAAACCAGTAGATCAGTGACCCATCGGTGAGCGCCAGGGTGCGCGGCTCGTCGGCGGTTTCGCCGGACTCTGCCCGCTGCGTTTCGCCTAGCTCGGCCAGCGCGATCGCTTCGGAGACCGTCCGCCGGTGTCCCATCCACTCCTCGGTGCTGATGCCCCACTGCCGCGACAGATATAGATCTTCGGATTTGTAAATCGCCTCGGGGAGGCTGTCGAGCAGCGGGTGGCGGTTTTGGCCGTAGTGGAGCGCGATGCGTCCGGTGTTAATCAGGTAACAATAGGCGATTTCGTGGTGGCTGGGGGAAATTTGCGAGCCGTCGGTGGCGATGACGGTGTGGCGCAGGTGGGGCGGCGCGATCGCGTGGGCGCGATCGAGCGGTTCGGTGGGCGTCGCGGCGGCGAACGGCAGTCGATCGCCCCAGGCGGCGTGGAGCGCGAGCAAGCGATCGATATCGGCGGCGGCTTCACCGACTAGGCTACGGGCGCGATCGAGCCGTTTGCTGGCGGCGGTGGCTTCATCGCGCAGGTGTTGGCCGATCTCGGGCAGGAAGCGACTGACTTGGTTGAGGTCGAGCATGGCGGGACGATGTGCTTATCGGGATCGAACGGTGGGAAGCGGGAGTTCTGCGAGTCAATTTACGTGAAAAATTGGCGGTCTTTTCGTTCGAGGCGAGCCGCAATTTAAGTGAACCCACTGACAGACAAGCGGACGTGTTTGACCTAGCCTAAATTGGGATCGAAGGCGTGTCTTCCCCTGAATTGACGCATCGATTGCCGCCTACTCCATCTGCCGCTAACCGATCGCCCATGCTGAACCACGAACTGAAAGAAAAAGCCATCGAACGGCTCCAAACTGCCGAGCAAAATCATGCGGATTGGGTCGAAACAGTTACGCACGACGCCCAAAAACTCTTCGATCTGAGAACATCGACGGCGCGCAGGATTATCCGCGTCTGCGAAAGTTATATCAACACTCTAGCGAACTCGCCCAAAGAGTTTGACAAGTCTGTCGCTGCTTTCAAGCTGGAATACGATCGGTTTAGAAAGCTGAGCTATGAAATTGAGGTTGAAGCCAAAGAGCAGGCCAAGATTCGCAATGCAACTGTTGGAGCGGGGGTTGCGGCAGGTGTCGGGGTTGCGGCCTTCGCGCCGTCTGCGGCGATCGCGATCGCGACGACCTTCGGCACGGCCTCCACGGGCGCGGCAATTTCCACCCTGTCCGGAGCCGCAGCGACGAATGCGACCCTGGCATGGCTCGGCGGTGGAGCCCTCGCAGCGGGAGGCAGCGGCATGGTGGGTGGTCAGGCGCTGCTCGCCATGGCGGGGCCTGTCGGCTGGACGATCGGGAGCGTCGCCGTCACGGTGGGCATGATTGGGGCGAGCAGCCAAAACGAAAAAGTCGCGAAAGAAACGCTGCGGCACGCTGCCCGAGTCAAAGCGGAAACGGCCAAACTCAAAGCTGCCGATATGAAAGTCACGCAGCTCCATGAGTTGACCTCCGCGCACGCAGCGGGCGTTTGCGCTCAACTCGGAGAGCTGAGCGGTTCGGCTCCCGGCAATTACCTTCAGTTCAGCCGAGAGCAAAAACAGACCCTCGCCGCCCTCATCAACAACATGCGATCTCTATCCAAGCTCCTCAAGAAAAAGATCGCGTAGGCGTCGGCAACCGTGAAAGAGAACCAGCACCAAACGACGCAGATCGTCGGCAGCGCCGTCGCTGAAGCGAACCAGCAGCGCCTTGCAGAACTCCAGGCATCGCTGAATTCCCAAGACCGCGCACTGGCCGATGCCCTCAAGCAAATTGCAGGCGTCCGAGAATTCATCGGGATGCCGGATCGGATTTTGGGCAGCTCCGCGACCAAGCATGGCGAAATCGCCGAGCAGGTCGAAGTCGGCATTCGCAACGCCAGGGATCTCGTCGATCGGCAACCGCCTACCGCCACATTCGAGGGCGTTGGACGCACCGCACCGGCGGACTATTCGATCGATGGCGTCGAAGTCCAATCCAAATTTATCAACGGGGCGACGAAGGGACTGAATCACGTACTCGACCACATGCGCAAGTACGATGACTTCGGGCGCGACGGCTCGTACTACCATCTGCCCCGCGACCAGTACGAAGTGTTTCAGAAGGTCTCGAACGGCGAGTCGGTTCCGGGGCTGCACTCGCGGACGGCTCGCAGCATTCAGCAGAAAATCCAGGAAATCGAGCAGACCTCAGGCAAACCGTTCGGGGCAGTCGTCAAGCCGGGAGTTTCGTCGTACGCCGAAGTCCAGCAGGGCGAAGTGCAAAAGACCCTGGACAGCCATGAGGAGGACATTCGCGATCGCAACACCGAGCGCCGCGCCGCGATCGAGCTAGAACACCAGCCCAGCTTTGACGAAATGGCGCAGGTTGCCCTGAAAGGTGCTGCTTTTGGCGCAGTTCTCAAAACGGGGTTCAAGTTCGTCGAGAAAGTCACTCAGGAAAATAAGAATCCTTTCGAGGGACAGTTCACCACCTCGGACTGGCGAGAGCTGGGGATTGCTGCCGTAGAAGGCGGAGCAACCGGCGGCATCTCGGGAGCGACGATTTACGGGCTGACCAACTTTGCCGGTCTGTCCGCACCGCTGGCCGGAGCGATCCTGAGCGCCGGATATTCGGTGGCGAGTCTGGTGAGGCGATATCGGCAGGGCGAGATCGACATGAACGAGTTTTTCGAGCTGGGGCGGCTTGCCTGCGCGGAGTCGGCGATGGTTGCCATTGGTGCAGCAGCAGGGCAGGCGCTGATTCCGATTCCGGTGCTGGGCACGGTTATCGGCACGATCGCCAGTCGCATGGTGATGCACTTCAGCAAGCAATACCTCGGCGATCGAGTGCCCGATCTTCAGCGGGAGCTGGACGATTATTACGATCGCGTCACAGCGGACATCGATCGTACCTACGCGAAGGTCGTAGCGAGCATCATGGTGGAATTCCGCAAGCTCGGCGACCTGACGGATGCGGCGTTCGATCGCTCGAAGAATGAAGCCCTACGGCTTCAGGCCAGCA
Source organism: uncultured cyanobacterium (assembly GCA_937899645.1). GTDB lineage: Bacteria > Cyanobacteriota > Cyanobacteriia > Cyanobacteriales > Geitlerinemataceae > RDYZ01. The sequence goes on from CALCCD010000116.1 coordinate 61,183, forward strand.
TCGATTTGGCGCGAGCTTATGAGGTGCCAGAGGCGGCCATCATCCATACAACGGAGGAACTGGACGACTTTATGAAGGCGTAGCCGCCGCCAAACTGTCCGAATCGGGCTATTTCGCTGTGTAGAGACGCGCCAGGGCGTTTCTCACCCTCGGTAGAGGCCGAATTCATGGGATTCACCTAATGTGAGGATGTCTTCAACCCCAAGAAATCGATATGGATATCATCCGAATTTTGGTCGCGATCGTCGTGCCGCCGCTGGGCGTCTTCCTGCAAGTCGGCATCGGCAAAGACTTCTGGATCAACCTGCTACTGACGTTTCTGGGCTACATCCCGGGCATCGTCCATGCCATTTGGATCATCGCTAAGCGCTAGGCGCAGCCTCCCAAAAATCGGAATCGCGAATTTGGGAATCCCCCGATGCACGTATCGAGAACGTGCATTTTTTTTGCGGATTTTCGGCTAGCTGCACCTAGGGCGTGTCATCAATTAGCGCTAGACCCCTTGCGGGACAGGCTGTTGAACGCCCGACCCAAAAATAGAACTAGGGGCTGAAGCCCTGACTGGAGAAGCGCTGGAAATCTAATTAATGACAGCCCCTAGCGAAACGTCCGTCCGAACGGCCAAATCGAGAGCGATAACAGCTTCCAGTGCTGCACGGCGAAGGGAATACCGACGATCGTAATTGCCAAAATCGCCGCCGAAACGAGGTGGGCGATCGCGATTTCCCAGCCGAACAGCACCACCCAAATCACGTTAAAAATCGTCGCGAGCGTGCTTTCGCCGCCTTCAACTTCGACGATTTCGCGACCGAATGGCGTCATCGTCGCGAAGCCGATTTTGATCGTTTGGATGCCGAACGGAATCCCAACGATCGTCAAGCACAGGCTCAGCCCGCCGATGATGTACCCGAGACCGGCGAAGAAGCCACCGAAAATCAGCCAAATGACGTTGCCGAGGAAGCTCATGGGGCAATGGGGGCGAAAGAGCGGGGAAACGGGCAAGGGAATGGGAAAGACGGCGATCGCCAGACTTCGGACGTTCGCGTTACCATTTTGACGCGATTGCCGCTCGATTGGCATCGCGGATTTTTTTCTCGCAGCTATGGATAGACCCACCGCCCGCAAACTGCTCGTCGATCAAGGCACGGCCTCGCTGACCCAGCGCAACCCAGACGCGATGCTGCTGCGGCTCGATCGCGGCGAAGCGCCGATCCCCGGCCAGATGACCTCGATTTTGGTGGCGCTGAGAGTGCTCTACAAGGAGCTGGAGGGTGAGGAGAGTATCGATCGCGAGCTGGCGCGGGCGCTGTATCGGCTCGCGCGGGAAAGCCAGCGGGCGCTCTGGGTCGGACGCGAGCGCGGGGTGGCGTGGCCGCCGATGTTAGCGGAAGATCTCGATCGTGTTGAAGCAGGCGTCGAGGGCGTCCTCTCGGGCGACTGGCAGACCCCAGCGTCGGAGATGACCGTGACGGGACAAGTGCAGCTCGAATTGCCCAGCGCGGACGGCTAACCTTTACCGCTGATTTTGACGGTGTAGCCCTGGTTTTTCAGCACCTCCGCCACCTTCGCCGCCGCGTCGCCCTGAATCTCTAGCGTCGCGTCTTTCACCGTACCGCCCGTCCCGCACTTTCCTTTCACCGCTTTGAGCAGTGCTTTGAGCGTCGCCGGAGCGTGCTGAAAACCGCTCGCGATCGTCACGGTCTTGCCGCCGCGACCCTTCCGCGTTGCCTGAACGGTAATCTTCTGTTCGGTAGGCGGCAGATCGACGACTTCCGCTTCCGGCTCGTCGTGCTGCCCGAACTCGGAATAGACGACCCGATCGCCGCCCTTACCTCGGGATTTCTTCCGACCCATTATTCTCTCTCCGTTCCACGCTTCGTCGCGACCAAAAAGCCCATCATGCCGCCGATCGTCGTGTAGTGGACGGCGCGATCGAACCCGGCCTCGCGCGCCAGCCGCACCTGCTCGTCGCCAGTTGGGAAACGATCGATACTCGGCGCGATGTATTCGTACTCGGACTTTACGCCCAGCTCCGTCGCGGCGGGCACGACGAGCGCATCGAGATACCAGTCCTGAATCGCGCGGAAGACCGGCGAACTCGGGCGGTGCATATCGAGAATCGCCACCGTCGCTCCGGGCTTGAGGACGCGGTGCAGCTCGCGCAGTCCTTGGGGAATATCGGTCAAATTTCGCAGGCCGTAACCCATCGTCGCAGCGTCGAAGCAGTCGGCCTCGAACGGTAGCGCCAGGGCATCGCCTTCCAGCCAGTCGATCGCGCTGGCGGGCAGTTCGAGCTGGGCGCGATCGCGCGCCGCATCTAGTAACTGACAGGAAAAATCCACTGCTGTCACCGACCCGGATTTCCCCACGGCCTCGGCCAGAACAAACGCCAGATCGCCACTACCGCAGCACACGTCCAGCGCCCGATCGCCCGGCTGTGCCCGCGACCAGCCCACCGCCATCTGCTTCCAGATGTGGTGCAGCCCACCGCTGAGGCGATCGTTAAGGTTGTCGTAGACCGGCGCGATGTGGTTGAAAATCGACTGCACGCGATCGGGCGTTACTTCTGTCTCGCGAGATTTGCTGCCAGCCTCGATCTCCGTACCGTCGGACTCCTGCAAGGCGCGCTCTAAAGCCGGGCTCGTCACGATGCGCTCTCGAGGCAAGACAGCGCCAGAGCGAGCTGCCGCGCGTAGAGCCCGAAGGCATCGACTTCGCCAACGTCGTGCTTCTGGGCGCTCTGCCATTGCAGCGACAGCAGACCCACGACGCGATCGCGGAAAATCGCCGGAATCACGGCGTGGGACACCAGCCCGATCGCCCGGTAAGTCTCCTGCAAATCCGCCCGAGCCGTATCGCGAGTAATATCGGCGGTCAGTTGCGCCGTGCCTTCGCCCAGCGCCTGCACCGCGAGCGCATCGCCCGCGAGCGCCTCCGCGCCCAGCGAAACGCCCGCCGACGCCGCCGCCTCTGCTACCGCGCCATCTTTTACGTAACAGACCGCGCACTCGAGTTGCTCGCTGCTCCGCGACAGCGCCGTAGCCGCCTGCGCCAAAAACTCAGGGATCGCGCCGCACTCTCCCGCCGCCGCCACAATGCCCGACCAGGCCGCCACCTGCGCCCGCGATCGCGCCAGCTCCTCGGTACGCTCTTGCAGCACCAGATACGTATCCGCCGCGCGATCGACCACGCCCCGTAGTTCGTTGGGATCCCAGGGCTTGGTGATGTACTTGTACACCTGGCCGGAGTTAATCGCCTCCACGAGGTCTTCAATATCCGTAAAGCCAGTCAGAATAATCCGAATCGTGTCGGGGAACTGCGGCACGGTGCGGCGTAAAAATTCCGTTCCCTTCATCTCCGGCATCCGCTGGTCGGAGATGATCACCGCCACCTCGCCCTCGCTCTCCAGCACCTTGAGAGCGTCCGCACCGCTCTCCGCCTTGAATACCCGAAAGTCCCGGCGAAAGGTTCGGTAGAGCAAATCGAGATTGTCCGGCTCGTCATCGACAACGAGCATCTTCGGCTTGAGAGGACGCATAGCTTGTCTGAGGTGGTGTTTGAGATCGTCGATTTCGGGAAGGGAGGGGCGCATGGGCGCATCGGGAGAAAAAACGAGAAAGCCGAACGGCCCGCCTTGGCGCGCAGTTCGTGCCGCCGCGACTCCATGGAGTGGCCGAAAGTTCGGGTTTTCAACTCATATTAAAGCCTGACGCCATACCCCAGTCGCTTCGCGATCGGCTCGCGACCTACGAGCTGATGTCGATCGCGCAACGTGCGGAAGCTCGCCCGTCGTACGCTCTCACCGTACAGGCGGCAGCGCAATTTTCCCGGATATTCCCTCACGATCTCTCTCACGCCGATTGGATTTTGCCCGAGCCCCGCCACCCGCCGCCCAGGGCAAACGCATACTCGCGATCGTCATTAGAGGCCGTCAGTCGAAGGCCGAGCTGAGTCGTTCGCGTAGCATCGGCTTGCCGATAGCCTGAGTTTTTCGCGAAAAGTGGCCGCGCGACTTCGCTTCGAGAAGGCGACGACAGCGACTACGCTCAGTGCTCGATTTATCGTTTTTCGGTTGTCGAAATTGAGTATGCGTTTGCCCTGACTCGCCGCTGAGTCGCTGCGCCACGCTCGATCGTCCTGAACTATAATCTTCATCTAAATACTCCACCACATCGCCGCCCCGCCAGCCGTGACAGTTACTCCCCTCAACCCCAACCGTACCGACGCCCCTGCCTACAACCCCAACGTGCCGGATGCGTTCGGGCGCTTCGGTCAGTTTGGTGGGAAGTACGTCCCCGAAACCTTGATGCCCGCCCTCAGCGAGCTGGAAGCAGCTTTCGACAAATACAAAAACGATCCCGAGTTCAACGCCGAACTCAACGATCTGCTGCGCGACTACGTCGGTCGCCCATCTTCGCTCTACTTCGCCGAGCGCCTGACCGAGTACTATGCCGACGAAAACGGCAAAGGCCCCCAGATCTATCTGAAGCGCGAAGACCTCAACCACACTGGCGCGCACAAAATCAACAACGCGATCGCCCAAGCCCTGCTCGCCAAGCGCATGGGCAAACAACGCATCATCGCCGAAACCGGAGCCGGACAGCACGGCGTCGCCACCGCCACCGCCTGTGCCCGATTCGGCCTCGAATGCATTGTCTACATGGGCGAGTGCGACATGGAGCGCCAAGCCCTAAACGTGATCCGCATGCGGCTGCTCGGCGCGACCGTCCAGCCCGTCACCGCCGGAACCGGCACGCTCAAAGACGCCACCTCAGAAGCGATCCGAGACTGGGTCACGAACGTCGAAACCACCCACTACATCCTCGGCTCCGTCGCTGGCCCGCACCCTTACCCGATGATGGTTCGCGACTTCCACGCGGTCATCGGTCGCGAAACCCGCGAGCAGTGCCAAGAAAAATGGGGCGGCCTGCCGGACGTGCTGTTGGCCTGTGTCGGCGGTGGCTCGAACGCGATGGGGCTATTTCACGAGTTTGTCCGCGACGAGTCGGTGCGAATGATTGGCGTCGAAGCGGCGGGCGAGGGCGTCAAAACCAACCACCACGCAGCAACGCTGACTCTCGGTCAGGTGGGTGTGCTGCACGGCGCGATGAGCTACCTGCTACAGGACGACGACGGCCAGGTGGTCGAGGCACACTCGATCAGCGCCGGTCTGGACTATCCCGGTGTCGGCCCCGAGCATAGCTATCTGAAAGAGACGCAGCGCGCCGAATATTACAGCGTCACCGACGATGAGGCACTCGAGGCGTTTCAGCTCGTCTCGAAGCTAGAGGGCATCATCCCGGCACTGGAAACGGCGCACGCTTTTGCTCATCTCGATGCGCTGTGTCCGAAGCTTGAAGATGGCACGAAGGTGGTGATTAACTGCTCGGGTCGCGGCGACAAGGACGTGCAAACTGTCGCGAAAAAGCTGGGGATGTAGCCTGCAGTCTTGGTATGTGTAGCTGTTATTTCGTAAACCGAGACGGACTCATAGTTAGCGACACAGCTGGGTTCCAGTCCCGGAAGCATTCTTTAAGGCTTGTAATATCCAGGCCAAGCTCGAATGCCAGCAGCTTGCCCCGAAAAGATAGATTGTGAGATCGATAAATGTAATCGAGGAAGTCGTTGATTTGTAATGGATTGATGCTGCTTGTGAACCCTCGTCTACTGAGGTACGCAAACTCATCACGGATGCAAAACAGTAGGTCGAGCATAGTACAGGGTAGGGTCTCCAGCTCAAACTCATTGGAACGAAAGAGTCCGATCTGGGAAAGTAAGTTTCTTTCACTCCATAAAGGTTTGCGGGGAAGCCAGCGCAAATACCGCTTATTCCAACCTCGTCGATTTTCCCAAAGTACTTTCAAGTATATGGAGGAATGAGAAACTCCCAAAAAGGGTGTTTCTACTTTCTTTCCACCATCGGCGTCCATCAAGGAGTTTAGTAGAAGGGTATCTAATTCTTTTACTAGTTTTACCCCTGTCCTCAGTATCACAATCTCCTCTCTAACTTCCTGCCTTGAGCGAGACCGAACGCTAACTGTAGAATGAGATGCCAGTGCTTGAGTTACCCTCAAGGACTGTCGTCTTTTCTCCTGATTGATGCATATCTGAAAATTCGATTTCTTGAACAGGGTATCCAAAGAACTTTTCATGCCACTTTCGGTTATTCACTGAGTTAGCATTCGAGCCAAAGAACCAGACAACGTTGCAACCATTTGACATATAGTCATTACTCCGTTCTTCTAGCTCTATCGGTGTGATTGAAGAAAGCTGAATCTCGTAGGAAACGACATCTCCATTTACAAAGATCTCTGCGACATCGCAAACTCTCCTCATCTTCTTGGAGTGTGTTCTAGAATCAAGCTCAATGGTGTATTCGTATCTGACTTTTTCCCTTCCCGGCTTTTCTAGCTGAGCTAATGCCTGAAAAATCACAAATTTCCCCAATAGGTGCTTATCAGACTCTCTTCTGTGCTTGATCCCACCTTCAACTTTGCTGAATAAATCATCGTCGGGCATTACGTCTGTCAAGACAGGCTCGCTTCCCTTCGGAAAGCGCCAATGCTCAGATCTCCACCGTGTCGTCGATTTTCTTGTGAACTCATGACCCGACACAGGAGTCAGCTGAACGCCAGATAACGGGCATCGTGGATGATATCCGAGCTGTACCTGTCCCGCATCTCGCAGCATTTTGAACTCAGAAGGAGTCACTAATTTTTGGTCGATGATTGCCAGCAGCATATTTCACTGAATCAGATATTTTGTTTTTTATCTGGGTTTGATGTCTGCACCTTAGAAAGTGTAAAGACAAGCTCTAACAGTATGCACGACCGATTCGGCCAGTGACGGCAAGTTATAGCCACCCTCGAGAACAAACAAGATCTCAGACGTAAACTCCAGACAAAACTGGGTGAACTCGCCAAAGTCTTCTGGCAGTAGATCGATCCCCGCGAGTCGATCGTCGCGGTTGGCGTCGTAGCCTGCGCTGACGATCAGTAGGTCCGGTCGGAACGATGCGAAGAACGGTCGAACTTTGTTGTCGATCGCGCGGCGGTAATCCTCGATCGTCGAACCCGACGCCATCGGCACGTTGAGGATATTGCCGATAGTTCCACAGTTGTCGATACGACCTGTTCCCGGATAGTACGGGTGCTGGTGCATCGAACAGAACGCAACGTTGGGATTTTGCTCGATCGCCGCCTGCGTGCCGTTGCCGTGGTGTACGTCCCAGTCGAAAATTGCGACCCGCTCGGCCAAGCCTCGATCGAGGGCGTATTGCGTCGCGATCGCCACGTTTGAGAACAGGCAAAACCCCATTCCGCGCGGTGGCTCAGCATGGTGTCCGGGCGGACGCACCAGCGCAAAGGCAGGTGTGCCGCGATCGCAAACGAGATCGACACCATCAAGGCAAGCGCTTACCGCTAGCAGCGCCACATCGTAGCTCGCCTCCGATAGCGGTGTATCGCCATCGAGCATTCCGCCGCCGTTACTAGCGGTCTCAGCGACTAGGTCGCGGTAGGCCGTCGTGTGGACGCGCTCGATCGCCGCGATCGTCCGTTCGGCCGTGACCGGTGTCGGCGATCGCCAGTCGAGCTGCTTCGCCCAGGCCGCATCGCGTAGCGCCTCGATCGCTGCGGTCAGTCGTGCCGGACGTTCCGGGTGCATTCCGCCCGTTTCATGCTCCAAAAAACGATCGGAGTAAAGAATGGGAAAAACCATAACGTTCCTTGTCTCGCAGATCTCTTATAACGGCCACACTGCAAGCATTCTAGCAATTTCACCGATGCCCCTAAGCGTGGTAAAATAAGGCAATAAAAATAATTGAATCTCGCCCCGACCCGACTCAAAACTAGATGCGTTTGAAACATCACGTTTTAGACTCGTTCGGGCGCGATTTTTATTGGCATTTTTAGTCGCTTCTTTTTTACGGAAGCAACGGCAAAAACGTCAGTTTTTACGTGTTATGGAGCGTTGTCCCGTATGACCATTTCCGAAGAGCGGATCGTACCCACAGACTTACGGGGCGAGATGTCCCGGTCGTATCTGGAGTACGCCATGAGCGTCATCGTCGGGCGAGCGCTGCCCGACGCGCGCGACGGTCTCAAGCCCGTCCACCGGCGAATCCTGTACGCGATGCACGAGCTGGGTCTGATGGCCGATCGCCCGTTTCGGAAATGCGCCCGCGTCGTCGGGGAAGTTCTCGGTAAGTACCACCCCCACGGCGATACGGCGGTCTACGACGCGCTGGTGCGGATGGCGCAGGACTTCTCGATGCGATCGCCGCTGATTAACGGGCACGGCAACTTCGGCTCGATCGACAACGATCCTCCGGCGGCGATGCGTTATACCGAGTGTCGCTTGCAGGCGCTGAGCAGTGCGGCGCTGCTGCAAGATATCGACTCGGATACGGTCGATTTTGCCGACAACTTCGACGGCTCGCAGCAAGAGCCGATCGTTCTGCCCGCACGAGTTCCGCAGCTTTTGCTCAACGGCTCGTCGGGTATCGCTGTCGGCATGGCAACCAATATTCCGCCTCATAACCTCGGCGAGCTAGTGGACGGCACGATCGCCAAAATCCGCAACCCCGAGCTGACCGATCTGGAGCTGATGCAGTACGTGCCGGGACCGGACTTCCCGACGGGCGGTCAGATTCTCGGGCGAGCGGGCATCCGCGATGCGTACACCACTGGGCGCGGGTCGATCGTCATGCGCGGCGTGGCCGATATCGAGACGATCGAGCGGCGCGGCGCTCCCGATCGCGAGGCGATTATCATCACCGAGCTGCCATATCAGACCAATAAGGCCGGTCTGATTGAGAAGATTGCCGACTTGGTGAACGACAAGAAAATCGACGGCATTTCCGATATTCGCGATGAGAGCGATCGCGACGGGATGCGCGTGGTCATCGAGCTGAAACGCGATGCCTATCCACAGGTCGTCCTCAACAATCTCTACAAGCAAACGCCGCTGCAAAATAACTTCGGCGCGAATATGCTGGCGTTAATCGAAAGCGAGCCACATCACCTATCACTCTCGAACTATCTCGACACGTTCCTCGACTTCCGCATCGAGACGATTCGTCGCCGCACGGAGTACGAAAAACGCAAAGCCGAAGAACGCGATCGGCTGCTCCAGGGTTTGCTGATTGCCTTAGAAAATCTCGACGCCGTGATCGCGCTGATTCGCCACTCGCCCGACAGTGCTTCGGCGAAACGCGAGCTAGTCGAGTCTTACAGCCTCGAAGCCGATCAAGCGGATGCAATTCTGCAAATGCAGCTCCGCCGTTTGACGGCTTTAGAAGCTGAAAAAATCGAGCAAGAGCACGAAGAACTACAGGCTAAAATTGCCGACTACAATGACATCTTGGCGCGACGCGAGCGCGTTCTCAGCATTATTGAGTCGGAGCTTTCTGAGATTAAAACAAAGTACGCAACGCCCCGCCGAACCGAGATTTTGCAAGATCTCGGTTCGCTCGACGAGATCGATCTAATTGCCAACGAGCAGTCGATGATTTTGGTCACTAAGCAGGGCTATATCAAACGCATGCCAGTGGCAACTTTTGAGTCGCAAAATCGTGCGACGCGAGGTAAAGCGGGCGCAAAAATGAAGGACGATGATGGCATCGAGCACTTCCTGACTTGTTGCGATCACAATGACGTTCTGTTCTTCAGCGATCGCGGTGTCGTCTACTCCCTGAAGGCGTATCAAGTTCCAGCTTCTTCACGTACCGCGCGGGGTATTCCTTTGGTGCAAATGCTGCCGATTCCACGTGATGAAAAAATTACGTCGGTGTTGTCGGTGACAGAGTTTACCGATACAGATTATTTGGTGATGTTGACACGGACTGGATTTATTAAAAAGACGGCGCTGTCGGCATTTGCGAACATTCGATCGAACGGCCTGATTGCGATCTCGCTCCAAGAGAACGACGAGCTGCGCTGGGTGCGCCTGGCGCACGAGGACGACAGCATCATCGTCGGCTCCGGCTCGGGGATGGCGATTCACTTCCAGGCGGACGGCAAGCAGCTGCGGCCTTTGGGTCGGGCGACGCGCGGCGTTAAGGCCATGAACATCAGCGGTAATGACTTCCTCGTCGGGATGGACGTGATTTCTAACGAAACGCTACTGCGGGCAGGCGTCGGAGTGGGAGAAGAAACGGATGACGATGATGAAACTGTCACGGAGTCGGAAGGCCCGTGGGTGCTGACGATCGCGACTTCGGGCTACGGTAAGCGCGTACCGGTCAGCCAATTCCGCCTGCAAAACCGCGCCGGGAAAGGCACGATCGCGACGAAGTTCAAAGATCGCCAGAAAGGCGACACGCTGGCCTCGCTGTGCGTCGTCAACGAAGACGACGAACTCGTAATGGTGACCAGTCGCGGCATCATCATCCGTCAGTCGGTATCGGCGATTTCCCAGCAGTCGCGGGCGGCGACGGGCGTGCGCGTCCAGCGCCTCGATAAAGACGACGCGATCGCGGAAGTGGCGATCGTGCCGCCCGCAGTAGAGGACGCGATGGGTGACGAAGAAGAGTAGCGACGCTCGACGCCTTACCGTCTGGTTCCAAGGCAATCGACGCTCGACAACGAAACGAAATCTATCGTTCGTTGTCGAGCGTTCATACTGATAGGGAGTTCGTGCGACCAGTTCGATCGCACGACGATTCTCGTTTCTGAATATCATGCCTCCGAGCCAGTCAGCTCGCGTTAATTCATATGGGACTTTTCGACCTCGTTTCTAAAGCCGTCAGCGACCCGAACCTGCAAGCCAATCTCGGTCAGTTGGGCGGCATCGCCAGCGGTCTCCAGCAGATGCAGAAATCGCAAAATCTCGATAGTAACAGCACGAGCAAATTGCTCTCCGTCGTCGGGTCGCAGGTGCGATCGTCTCTCAAAGAAAAGCAGGCCGGTGGTACGGACGTGTCGGCGCTGATTAACCAGTTTGCCGGGACGGCCAGCAGCACGGCGGCGGTGTCGGCGCTGTTCTCGACGCCGCAAATCCAGCAGGTCATCGATGTCGCGTCGGCGAAGACGGGCGTGGATGCCAACACGATCCAGTCGATGCTGCCGACCCTCGTGCCGCTGGTGTTGAATTTCCTGAAAACGGGTCAGGCGAAAGCCGGTGCGGCGGCAAGCAGCAATCCGGTGCTGTCGGGCTTCCTCGATGCAGACGGCGACGGCGATGTGGATATTGCCGACGCGATGATGCTGGCGAGCAAGTTCAAAGGGTAATCCGTCAACCGTTGAGACTGGAGGAGAAACCGGTTTTCTGGGCGTCAATCGCACCAACGCGAAAAGCGACCGGGAAGCTGGTTTCTGCACGTTATGTAGTTACCGATGCGATCGATTCGTCAAAACTCAGTTTCTAACAGTCTGCGATTGGCTCTCGTTATACTTTAGACAGCGATCTTCGCAATTTCCTCAGCAGATCGATTGCAAGCTTCAACGCATCACCCACATACGCCAGGGAAGACTTTCCATGCTCGACCACGACGTTATTATTGTCGGCGGCGGACTCGCTGGAACCCGCGCCGCCGTTGAGATTGCTCGCACGCTGCCCGATGCCGACATCGCCCTAATCGCCAAGACGCACCCGATCCGATCGCACTCCGTCGCCGCGCAGGGAGGCATCGCCGCCACACTCAAAAACGTCGATGATACCGACAGTTGGGAAGCTCATGCCTTCGATACGGTCAAGGGCTCGGACTATCTTGCCGATCAAGACGCCGTGGCGCTGCTGACCCAGGAGGCCCCCGGCGTCGTCATCGACCTGGAGCACATGGGCGTGCTGTTCTCGCGCCTCGAAGATGGCCGCATCGCCCAGCGCGCTTTCGGCGGGCACTCCCACCGCCGCACCTGCTACGCCGCCGACAAGACCGGCCATGCGATGCTCCACGAGCTGGTCAACAATCTGCACCGCAGCGGCGTGACGCTCTACGACGAGTGGTACGTGATGCGCGCGATCGTCGAGGAAGGCGTTGCCAAAGGCGTGGTGGCCTACCATATCGAATCCGGTCGCATCGAAGTGATGCGGGCGAAAATCCTAATGCTCGCCACTGGTGGCTACGGGCGCGTGTTTAACACCACTTCCAACGACTATGCCTCCACCGGCGACGGGCTAGCGATGGCGGCGCAGTGCGGCCTGCCGCTAGAAGATATGGAGTTCGTGCAGTTCCATCCGACGGGGTTGTATCCGGCGGGCGTGTTGATTTCCGAGGCGGTGCGCGGTGAGGGGGCGTATCTGCGGAATGCCAACGGCGATCGCTTTATGGAAAACTACGCGCCGAAGCAAATGGAGCTGGCTCCGCGCGACATCACTTCGCGGGCGATCGTGATGGAGGTGCGTGCCGGTCGCGGCATCAACCTCGACGGGTCTGCCGGTGGCCCGTTCGTGCATCTGGATTTGCGCCATATGGGTCGCGAGAAGATTATGGAGCGCGTGCCGTTCTGCTGGGAAGAGGCGCACCGTCTGGCAGGCGTCGACGCGGCAGAAGAGCCGATGCCGGTGCGTCCGACGGCGCATTATTCGATGGGCGGGATTCCGGTGAATACGCGCGGTCAGGTGCGATCGAGTGCCGACGGCCTGACGGACGGTTTGTACGCGGCGGGCGAGTGTGCCTGCGTGTCGGTACACGGCGCGAACCGGCTGGGCAGCAACTCGCTGCTGGAGTGCGTGGTGTACGGCAAGCTAACGGGCGCAGCGATCGCAGAGGATCTCCCGGCCCGCAAGGCGCTCGATATTGATGAGGAGAAGTACATCGAGGAGGCCAAAGTCCGCATCCAGGGGCTGCTCGATCGCCAAGGCGGGGAGCGCATCGACGCCGTGCGTCAGGATCTCCAGGACTGCATGAGCGAGCATTGCAGCGTCTTCCGCACCGATGAAGTGATGAGCGAAGGACTAGCGAAGTTGCAGGCAATCTGCGAGCGTGCCGGTCGCGTAGTGCTGGACGATCGCAGCACGGTCTGGAACACCGAGCTGATCGAGGCGATGGAGATCGAGAGTCTGGTGGTGGTGGCGCAGACGATCCTGAATTCGGCGCTGCAACGTCAGGAGAGCCGGGGCGCGCACTCCCGTGAGGATTTCCCCGATCGCGACGACCCGAACTTCCTGAAGCACACGCTGGCCTACTACTCTCCGGCGGGCGTGGAGATCCGCCACATGCCGGTGGCGCTGGGCATGTTCGAGCCGAAGGAGCGCAAATATTAGAACGTTGCTGGGCTCGTTCCCCTAGGCACAGAAGTCGTACTTTTCCAGAAAGTCCGAACTTCTCGGTATTCCACTTTGTCGTCAGTTTCGCGAGTTTGTTTGATGGTTGTTGCAGCAGAAACGCGCCGCTACTCGATCGAGGAGTACCTCGCTCTCGAGGAAACTTCAGAGGTCAAACACGAGTATCACCGAGGAGAGATCGTCGAAATGCCTGGAGGAACCGCCAATCATAACGATATCCTCGGTGCGATCTACGCTGCACTGCGCTTTCAGCGGAAGGGGAAGGGCTATCGAGTTTTCGTTTCGGACATGCAGCTTTTCCTGCCCGAACTCGATCGATTCCTCTACCCGGATGTGATGGCGGTTCGTGGCGAGCCCATTTATCGCGGCGATCGCAAAACTGCGATTCTCAACCCGAGCCTCATCGTCGAAGTGCTTTCCAAATCAACGGGAGCTTACGATCGCGGCGAGAAATTCCAGCTTTATCGCACCGTCCCATCCTTTCGCGAATACCTGCTCTTCGACCAAACCACGCACCAGGTCGAGCAGTTCGTGCGCCAGAACGACACCGACTGGACGTATCGCGCGATCGCCGGGGTCGATGCCAGCGTCACGCTCGAGAGTCTGGGCGTTTCTCTGGCCCTGGCCGATATTTACGAGGACGTGGAGTTTAACGAGGCTACTCCGACCGCCTTTGAGGATGGCGAAAGCAAGCCGTGAAGCTCGGCGTCGGCTTGCCAAACGATCGTGAAGTCGGAGCGGTTTAGGTCGCACAGGGCGATGGTTTCGCCTTCGTCATTGGCGAATTCGATGAGGAATCGATCGTTGGGGTAGGTTGCCAGGATTGTGCCTTGGCTGCCTGTGGGGATTTGGCGATCGGGCAGAGGGCGGAGTAGTTCGATGACGTCGAGTTCGGAGGCTTTGAGGGGAGAGAGCTGCATAGTTAATCGACCTTGGTACTTTGATTTCGCCGAAGATGCACTGGCGTTGGGCGGTGCAGATGGTGATGAAGTACCAGCCGGTTTGGCTGTAGTCGTGGTGTTTCAGGCGGATGGATCGGCGCGATCGGTGGTGGGTGTTCATCGTGCGTTAAAAATCCCTGTAGGGGCGCATGGCAATGCGCCCGGATGTTGCGGGGGCGAGACGATATCGCGGGCGCACTGCCGTGACGCCCCTACGTTTTATCGGCTGTTTCCCTGAATCTTTTCGTGACGGTCGATCGTGGTTGGTATTTTCCGGTGGCGCGATCGGTCTCGGGTGTTTGTCCATTCCGGGTAGGGGCGCATGGCAATGCGCCCGGATGTCGCGGGGGTGGAACGATATTGCGGGCGCACTGCCGTGACGCCCCTACGTTTTATCGGCTGTTTCCCTGAATCTTT